>DVID01000006.1 GCA_018711625.1 Candidatus Limicola stercorigallinarum
GTTGCCGCATCGAGCAGCAGCGAAAGCCCATGCTTGGCGATGAAGCGGCTCGAAGGGGTCGCGTTCTCCAATAGCACCGTGATCTTCATAAAGCCCCTTTCTGCCGCCCTTTTCTGCTCCGCCTACTGCGCTCACGGCAGACAGGCAGGTCTGGCGCATGGTCGGCTACCCAGCCTGCCAAGTC
The DNA here is from genome assembly GCA_018711625.1 of Candidatus Limicola stercorigallinarum. Taxonomy (GTDB): domain Bacteria; phylum Actinomycetota; class Coriobacteriia; order Coriobacteriales; family Coriobacteriaceae; genus Limicola; species Limicola stercorigallinarum. Next base: position 185 of record DVID01000006.1, read on the forward strand.
TACCGTGCACCCGAAAAGAACGATGCGTCCGCCGCACGCCACGAACGCAGGCGTGCCTCGTCGATGGTTACATGGGCATGTGCATCCACCTCGTCCCAGGGCACGTTGTACCCTGCCCCATGGCTGCAGAACACCGAATCGGGCGTATTGGGCACATCGGCCCGTGGGTCGTACGCAATCTCGGCAATCACGCGCTCCGCATCATGACATGGCTGGTAACCGGCATACTCCAGCACAAGATGACCGCGCCCGCCCGAGTAGCCGCTCACCTCAAGCGCATAGCCTTGCATCTCGGAGGCCGGTGCCGTGCCCACCAGCTCGGCACGATCCCCCATCACCCGAGGGGCCTCAAACGTTGCCGCCATGCGCTGCAGGTCCGCCAGTGCACGGCCCACCTTGTCTGCCGGCACCACCAACCGAAACGCGTACCACGGCTCTAGCAGCTCCACCGCGCCCTCGGCGCGCGCCCGCATAAGCGCCTGGCGGATAGCCCGATACGTTGCCTGCCGAAAATCTCCGCCCTCGGTGTGTTTGGCGTGCGCTCGTCCGCCGAGCAAGGTTATACGCACGTCGGTGATGGGTGCGCCCGTGAGCACACCTACATGCTCGCGTTCCATAGCGTGCGTGAGAATGAGCCGCTGCCAGTTGCGGTCCAGATCATCCTCGGAGCACCGCGTGCCAAACGCCATACCGGAGCCGCGCTCGGCGGGCTCAAGCAACAGATGTACCTCGGCATAGTGGCGAAGCGGCTCAAAGTGGCCCACGCCCCTCACGGACGCTGTGATGGTCTCCTTGTAGAGAATGCCGCTCGCGCCAAACGTCACCTCAAGACCAAAGCGGTCGCGCAGCAGCTGTTGCACCACCTCACGCTGCACCTCGCCCATAAGCTGCACATGAATCTCGTGCAGGTGCTCCACCCAGGTAACACCTAGGAGTGGATCTTCGTCGGCAAGCTCGCGCAGGGCACGCACCACCGTGTGCACGTCATGTTCGCCCGGAAGCACCTGGTAGGACAGCACAGGGGCAAGCGCCGGCTGCGGACCCGGCTCCTCGGCACCCAAGGCACTCCCCGGGACAACGTGGCTGAGGCCCGTAACGGCACAAATACAGCCGGCGGGAACCTCCGCTACCGTTTGAAACGCGTCGGCATCGTAGATGCGCACCTGGTCGACCTTCTCTTCCCAGGCAACACCGCGGTCAAACCCGGTGAGCACGGTCTTTGCCCGCAGCACGCCGCCCGCAACCTTAAGCCACGCCAAGCGCTCGCCACGCGCGCTTCGGCTCACTTTGTACACACGCGCTGCAAAGGCATCCGGCCAAGTATGTGGCGCTATGAGGGCATCGAGCCCATCCAGGAGCTCCGCGATACCTGCCGCCTTGAGTGCAGACCCAAAGAACACCGGGAACACAGCGCGCTCGGCCACCAAGCGCTGCAATGTGGCACGCGACAGTGCATTGGTATCGATAAACTCCTCAAGCGCTGCCTCGTCGGTGGCGGCAGCGTCCTCGATGGAGGGCCCGCCCGCCAGAAGCTCGCGGGCATCCAAACAGCCAGGTGACAGACGCTCCGCAAGCTCGTGCAGCACAGCACTTGCCGTCTCGGACACAAGGTCCATCTTGTTCACAAACAAAAACGTGGGCACCTCATAGCGCTGCAGCAAGTCCCACAGGGTCTCGGTGTGACCTTGCACCCCATCGTTTGCCCCCACTACGAGGATGGCGTAGTCAAGCGCGCGGAGTGTGCGCTCGGCCTCTGCAGAAAAGTCCACGTGGCCCGGGGCGTCGAGCAACATGAGGTGCGTATCGCCATAGTCAAGCGCCGTCTGCTTAGAGAAGATGGTGATACCGCGGGCGCGCTCCATAGCATTGGTATCAAGGTGCGCATCACGGTGGTCAACGCGGCCCAGCTTACGAATGGCGCCGGCGGTGTAGAGCATGGCCTCGGCAAGTGTTGTTTTGCCTGCGTCAACATGGGCCACCAGCCCCACCACCGCCTGTTTCATGCCCCGCTCCTCCCGGTTGCCCTTTGCAGCGATGGTATCACGGCTCTTGTCGGGGTCCAGCCACAGGCACCGATGCAAATGAATGCGGTTATCCGACGTTTTGAGCGTATACCCCGAGTAGAACGCCCTTCCTGCGCAACAAAACCGCTGGTAACAGCGTTGCTCTTTTTCTGCATACTCGGCAGGTCGGGCCAAAACGTCGGATAACCGCATCGATTTTTCTAGCGAAGCCGTTGCGGCGCCAATTTACCGTCTCACACGGTCAATACGGTACCCCGCGCCTTGTTCCGCGGTGACTTTTCGACGGAGTATTGGCATATCGAGATATTGCCGCCACCTTCTTCCCGCAAACCCTATCTCGACGCTTGCGCGCGCAAGCATGTAACCGCTCGTATACTTAGAGCACGCGACAACGCAGACAACACATGCAGCAAGGCCCCGTTTTAACCAAAGGAGAACCATGCTTGTTGATTACCATGTACATTCGGAGTTCAGCGACGATTCCGTATACCCCGTTAATAGCGTCTGTGAAGACGCCATCCGTCTCAACCTCGACGAGATCTGCTTCACCGACCATGTAGACTACGGCGTCAAGCCCGACCATGACCATCCGGAAGACGCCCGCCTCGAAGACGGCCAGCCCGTCCTCAATGTTGACTACGACCGTTACTTCCCCACCGTCGCCGCTGCGCGCGAGCGCTACGCGCAGAACCTCGCGGTGAAGTGCGGGCTCGAATTTGGCGTGCAAACACACACTATCCCGCAGTTCAATGCGCTCTTTGAGGCACATGAGCAGGAGTTCGACTTCACCATCTTATCGATACACCAAGTGGGCAACGCTGAGTTTTGGACCGGCGAGTTCCAGCAAGGCCGCACGCAGCAAGAATATAACGATGCCTACTACGAGGAGATGCTCGCCGTGGTTGAACGGTTTAAGCACTATGCAGTGCTTGGACATCTCGACCTCATCAAGCGCTACGATCCGGCAGGCATCTATCCCTTTGAAAAGAATAAGGACATCATCGCTGCAATCCTTGAGCGCGTCATCGCCGACGGCAAGGGCATTGAGGTCAACACGTCGTCGTTCCGCTATGGTCTGCCCGACCTGCAGCCGTGCACCAATATCCTCAAGCTCTACCACGACCTGGGCGGTCGCATCCTCACCATTGGCAGCGACTCGCACAAGCCGGAGCACCTGGGTGCCTATATCAACGTTGTTCGCAAGCGTCTCGCATCGCTTGGATACACAGAGATCTGCACCTTTGACCATATGGAGCCGCGTTTCCATCCCATCCTAGGCTGACACGGCTCGCGCGGCCTCCGCAAGCTAGGCTTCCCAAGTAGCTTTGGGCGTCGCATCTCCTGCCGCCCTTTGCTGCACATGCCCGCCCCCGCCGCGCCCGCGTGCCGCAAAACTCCACACCGCGTTCGATTGACCCATGTCCGCACGAGATGCATCATAGATAAGAACACATGTTCTGGTTGGAGGCGATCGAATGCAGCGGAGAAAGCGGTATGTGGGCGTCACGCTCAAGGTGAGCACCGCTGGCAAGGTGACGCCCGTTGCGGTCGATTGGAGCGACAAGCTCTCCTACCCGGTGGACGAGGTGATTGACGTGCGGCGCACCAAGGGAAGCGTCTCGGGCGAAGAGGGATTTCGCTACACCCTGCGGCTGGGCGGTATCACCACCTACCTCTGGCAAACAGGTCACTACTGGTTTGTTGAGGAAAAGGTTATCGATACCGACGCCCCGCTGCCCCAATAATGCGGGTGCAGGCGGCACGCGGCCCATGCGCCGCCGAGGGGCGTAAGCCGGAAAGCCATCGCCCTCCGCAGCGCCCGCACCCGGCCACCACCGTCCCCGTCGTCTCGTAAGAAGCACACATCGCGTAAGGAGCACGCTTCATGCGTATATTCAATAGCCCCGCCAGCTACATCCAAGGGCCAGATGCTCTCGCTCAGCTGGCACAGCTGGTTCAGCCGCTTGGCACCTCGGCGTTTGTGCTCACCACCAGCTCGGGCGCACAGCTTGTAAAACAAACCATCAAAAACAGCTTTGAGGGCAGCACGGCAACGTGCACCTTTTGCATCTTCGACGGAGAATGCTGCACCGAAGCCATCGAACGCTGCGCCGCCGAGGCGCGAGCTGCTGGAAGTGATGTTGTGGTAGGCGTGGGTGGCGGCAAGGCACTCGACGCGGCAAAAGCGATCGCCCACACGCTGAACGTGCCTGTGGTGGTGTGCCCCACCGCCGCATCATCCGACGCGCCCACGAGCACGCTTTCGGCCATCTACACCCCAGAAGGTGCCTTTGACCACTATCTGCACCTGCGACGGGCACCCGATATGGTGGTGCTCGACACCACCGTCATCGCGGCGGCCCCCGTGCGCCTCATGGTTGCTGGTATGGGAGACGCGCTTTCCACGTACTTCGAGGCCCGAGCAACAGCGCAGGCAGAGGGCACCACCAGCGCCGGTGGTGCGCCCACCCAGGCAGCGCTTGCTCTGGCGCACCTTGCATTCACCATCCTGATGGATAAGGGCGCTGCCGCCAAGGCAGACCTTGAGGCCGGACGTCATACCCAGGCGGTTGAGGACATCATCGAGGCAAACACCCTGCTCTCGGGCTTGGGCTTTGAAAGCGGCGGGCTTGCCGCGGCGCACGCCATCCACAACGGCCTCACCCTGCTTCCTGAAACGTCCGGCACGCTCCACGGCGAGAAAGTGGCCTTCGGCACGCTTGCACAGCTCATGCTCGAGCAGGCCCCCGCTGAGGAGCTTGAACGGGTAGCACGCTTCTGCATAGCGGTGGGGCTCCCCGCAACGCTGGAGGAACTGGGCATCACAGACACCTCGCCCGAGCACCTTGCGGCCGTGGCAGAACGTGCCTGCACGCCTGACGGCACCATGCGCAACATGCCCATTGCCGTAACGCCAGCGATGGTCATCGACGCCCTGCGAGCCGCGGACGCCTATGGCAAGCGCCAGCGCGAATAGACGGACGCCATCCAGCTCACCTGACCGGCACCGTAACAGGCAAGCAAACGAAGGCGACCCCGCACAAATTTGCGGGACGCACGCGCTACAATCAGCGTCGCAGAAACGCACGCCGCACCCTCGGCGCGACCCACAACCGCACAACCCGCGCTCGCAACTTTGCGAGCGCTCGCTATAGGAGACCGATATGACCGAATGGCTTATACAGCACTTTGTTGCTGACGCGCACAATACCGACGGTCCCGCCGTACGTACACGCTACGGACAGGTGGCCGGCATGGTAGGCATTGTGTGCAACGTAGCGCTCTGCCTGGCAAAAGGCATCATCGGTCTGATCTCGGGCTCCGTCTCCATTGTGGCCGATGCCGTGAACAACCTCTCCGATGCGGCAAGCAATATCGTGAGCCTTCTGGGCTTCAAGCTTGCCAGCCGCCCGGCAGACCCCGAGCACCCCTACGGACATGGGCGCTATGAGTACCTCTCGGGCTTGGTTGTGGCCGTGCTTGTGGTAGCCATCGGGCTTGAACTTGTAAAAAGCTCAGTCGAGAAGATCATCAACCCCGAGCCTGCTGAATTCTCGCTCGCGCTGGTGGTGGTGCTCGTGCTTTCCATCGTCGTCAAGCTGTGGATGGCGGCCTTCATGCGCACCATGGGCCAGCGCATTGCGTCGGAGACGCTCGCGGCAACGTCGGTGGACTCGCGAAACGATTGCATCTCCACCGGCGCGGTGCTTGCCTGCGCCGCTCTCTCGCAGGTAACGGGGGTTGACCTCGACGGCTGGGCAGGTCTCGCCGTGGGCGCCTTTATTCTGTGGAGCGGCGTGGGGCTGGTGCGCGACACCATCAATCCCCTCCTGGGCCAGGCGCCTTCGCCCGAGCTGGTGGAGCACATTCGCTCCAAGATCATGAGCTACCCCGGTGTGCTGGGCACGCACGACCTCATGGTGCACGACTATGGTCCGGGCCGCCAATTTGCCAGCGCCCATGTGGAGATGGCCGCTGAGGCCGACCCCATGGAAAGCCACGACCTCATTGATAACATCGAGCAGGATTTCAAAACGCAAGACCACCTTACCGTGACCCTGCACTACGACCCCATCGTGACCGACGACCCAGCAATCGGAGATATGCGCCACTGGATCGACCAAGCGGTGAAGATCATTGACCCGCGCATCACCATTCACGACCTGCGCTGCGTGCCCGGGCCTACGCATACCAACGTCATCTTTGACTGCGTGCGCCCCGCCGATCTGCCGCTTTCAGAAGATGCCCTGCGGCGGCGCGTATCGGACATCGTGCGCGACCACTATCCGCGCACAGTCCCTAAAATCACCATCGACGAGTCCTATGTGAGCTCGAAGCAGTAATCGAAAGCCTTGAGGCCGATGCCAGGCGCGACCGCCTCGTCCGTGAGCTCAAAGCAGTAGCCGAAGGGTGCGAGACGGTGAGCGGAAACGCCCGCCCGGCACGCCTGCCTGGCACGCCCGTCTCACGCGCGACGCGGCGTACGCACGCGGAACAGACCATGCCGGTTGCAATACGCATAGATGGTGCCCGACATGCCCCTGCGAAACCGCGCCGCAGCGTCCTGCTCGGGATAGAGTTTTTTGAACGTGATGCCATCTGTTGTGACGTAGGCGATAAAGCTCACATAGTGGTCTTTGCGCATGGGGTGGTCGAGCGTCACATACCACTCATCGTCCAGGCACTCCACCGTGATGGCATGATCGTCGTCGGGTTCTTCGGCTATGCACGGCATGAGGTTCACGCCACAGCAGGAGAACGACCCCTCGCCCAGCGCGTACACCACGTTGCCACACACGGGGCACACGTAAAACTTCGCACGGTTGAGATTGCCCGCACGATTGGCGTTTTGCCGCACATCGCCGGTAAGCAGCTCTGCCACTGATACGCCAAGCGCTTGCGCAAGCGGCTCCACCAGCGCAATGTCGGGCAAACCCCGGCCCGTCTCCCATTTTGAGACGGCCTTATCGGTCACCCCTACAGCTGCCGCCAATGCGCCCTGCGTGAGGTCGCGCGCCTCACGCAGGGACTTGATAGTTTCGGCCGTAAGATAGGTTGCCACGAAAGCTCCTTTCAACACGCACCCGCAGGCGCATCCCTTCCATGGCTCCCAGTATGTCGGCAGCAGGCGCCCAGCGCCACCTACGATACGTAGACTACGCTCACGCGCCCGCGCCCATCTCGACCACCGACGAAAGCAAGCTCATGGCAGACTCGTCCACCAAGTACCGTGCCTGGGCCTTCTTGAGCTGGTCACTCACGGCGGAGGGAGCAGTGCCACCCTCGGTGGTGCGCGCCGCCACCACGGCGTCCAGGTCAAGCGCGCGGGTAATGTCGCGGCCAAAGAGGTCGCTTGCCTGATGGAAGGTCTCAAAGGGCAGGTCCGCAATATCGCAACCCTGTTTTTCAGCCTCGAGCACCAGGTGGCCCACCACCTCATGCGCCTGACGGAACGGCATACCGCGTTTGGCCAGGTAGTCAGCCACATCGGTTGCTGCCAGGTGACCGCGATGCATCACGGCGCGCATACGCTCCGCGTTGACCGTCCACGTGGAAACCATCCCCGTCATCACCGAGAGGCACTGCTCCAGAGTATGCGCCGCGTCGAGCGCACCCTCCTTGTCTTCCTGCATATCTTTGTTATAGGCAAGCGGCAAGCCCTTCAAAGTGGTGAGCAGCTGCACCAAATCACCCACAACGCGGCCCGTTTTTCCGCGAATGAGCTCGGCGAAATCGGGATTTTTCTTCTGCGGCATAATCGAAGAGCCTGTTGAATATGCGTCCGAGAGCGTGATGAACCCAAACTCCTGCGAGCTCCAGAGCACAATCTCCTCCGAGAGTCGCGACAGGTGCACAGCCATCACCGCGCAGGCATACTCAAGGTCGAGCAGAAAGTCGCGGTCTGAGACAGCGTCCATGGAGTTCTCGATCACCTGCGAGAAGCCCAAGAGCTCAGCGGTCATGCGGCGATTGAGCGGGTAGGTGGTGCCTGCAAGGGCAGCCGCCCCCAGAGGAGATGCGTCGGCCGCATCAAACGCGTTGCGCAGGCGGCCGAAGTCGCGCGTGAACATCCACACATAGGCCAGCAGATGGTGCGCCAACAGCACAGGCTGGGCATGCTGCAGATGCGTCATGCCTGGCAGCACGGTAGTTCCCGCCTGCTCGGCCGCCTCCAGGAGCGCGCGGCGAAGCGCCAGGTTGTTCTCCATCAAACGTTTTGCCAGCGCCTTTGCTGCAAGCCGCGTATCGGTAGCAACCTGATCGTTCCGCGAGCGGCCGGTGTGCAGGCGTCCGCCCGCCTCGCCAATGCGCCGCGTGAGCTCGCTTTCAATGGCCATGTGGATGTCTTCGTCGTTGATATCAAAAACAAAGTTCCCGGCGTCAATATCTGCCTCGATACTCTCAAGGCCCGCGCGAATGGCTTCCTCGTCCTCTTGCGAGATAACACCCTCGGCAGCAAGCATGGCAGCATGCGCCTTAGAGCCGGCAATATCCTGCTTGTAGAGGGCCTTGTCCACGGGAAGCGATGCACCAAACTCCTGCGTGACCTCGGCTACCCCCGCCTCAAACCTGCCAGACCAGAGTGCCATCTAGCACGCCTCCCCTTGGATCCCCACCATGAACAGCCGGCAGCTGGTCCGGGCGCCACCCTGGTGAAGCACCGATTTGAGCGACGCTGTAGCGGTGGCTTCAGGAGCAGCCGGGGACATCGTAAACGCAGCGACGTTGGCCCGCGGACCGCGATGCGCGCACCATTCCTTGAGCGAGGTGGGCGTAGCGTACACTTCGGAGTAATTGAGCGCAGGTGCGAGCGATTCCAGCGCAGTGATGATCGACATAGAAGCTCCTCCTTGATTGGTAAGAAAACGCCCCCGGTGAGTCGCCTCCGGGGGCGTGGCGGTTCGAGAGTCGCGCGTTACGCGAGCGTCTTGGCAGCCTCGGACGTGGGACCTTGCATCTTGGCCCAGGTCTTCAGCGACAGGGTCTCGATTTGGATGAAGCCCTCGGCGGCCTTCTCGTCAAAAGTGGTGTCGCGGTCGTAGGTGGCAAGACCAAAGTCATAAAGTGAGCAGGGACTCTTGCGACCCATGACCGTGCAGTGACCCTTGAAGAACTTGCACCGCACCGTACCGGTCACAAACTTCTGCGTCTCGGCCATAAAGGCGTCGAGCGCACGTTTAAGCGGGCTGAACCACTGGCCGTTGTAAACACAGGTGGCCCAGGTCTGCTCGAGGTAGAGCTTCTGATGGAGCACATCGCGCTCAAGCGTAAGGTCTTCGAGCGCCTTGTGTGCATTGATGAGGGTGAGCGCCGCCGGCACCTCGTAGCACTCGCGCGACTTGAGGCCCACCATGCGGTTCTCCATGAGGTCGAGGCGCCCGTAGCCGTTGTCGCCCGCAATCTTGTTGAGCTTCTCAACCAGCGCCGCCAGCGGCATCTCCTCGCCGTTGAGGGCAACCGGCTTGCCGCCTACGAACTCAATGTCAACATAGGTGGGCGTGTCCGGCGTCTCCTCGGGATCCTTCGTCATAACCCACACGTCATGCGGGGGCTCGTTCCAGGGGTCCTCGAGCACGCCGCACTCAATCGCGCGGCCCCACAGGTTGTCGTCGATGGAATACGGGTTGTCGTTGGCGCCCTCGGGCACGGGCACGCCATGCTCGTGCGCATAGGCCACCTCGTCAGGGCGGCACTTAAGATCCCACTCACGCACCGGCGCGATCACCTCAAGCTCGGGGTCGAGCGTCAAAATCGAGGCCTCAAAACGCACCTGGTCGTTACCCTTGCCGGTGCAGCCATGAGCAACATACTTGGCGCCATACTGGTGCGCCACATCCACCAGCTTGGAGGCCAAAAGCGGACGCGACAAGGCCGAAAGCAGCGGGTACTTGTTCTCGTACATGGAGTTGGCAGCGATGGCCTTCGTGAGATATTCGTCGGCATACTCGTCCTTGAGCTCC
>DVID01000042.1 GCA_018711625.1 Candidatus Limicola stercorigallinarum
GGAACGACGAGCAATTCAACGCTCCCACGGCCGGTCTTCCGCGTTGTGTCTTCTCCGGCAAACACGAATGTTGAGGACTTTATCTTCACCAATACCATTACTGATGCCACGGGTGGGCAGGTCAGCACGAATAGCTGGAACCTCGTGCCTGTTGCTGTGGTTGAGGGCGGCGAGCAGTATTACCGCTTCGCAGGAACCTCAGAGACGACCCCTGACGTCAGGTTCCAGTTTGCCGACGCCAATGGAAACACCACGACGGATGGCGAGTTTAGTCTTGAGGCGGAGCAGGAGCTTTTCAAACAGTTCCGCATCTCAATTTTCTCTGGTGCAACAGACGGTCAAACAAGTACCGTTTCAGTTTCATATAACAATCAACCCTACACGCCGGTTGTTGGTTTCGGCGAGCTGACAGTGCGTGCGACGGCGGAGGAGAAACCAGTTTCAAGCGTGCTTTCTTCTGAGCCTGAGAGTATCGATCCGGGTAAGGCCGCGGCTGTTGTGGATGCGGATACGGTTTATACGCTTGGCGGTACAGACGTCATCCTTTCCGAAATTGAGAACAAGGGCTTCAAGCCGTCCTTGCTATTCGATGCCATCATCGATGAGGATGACGTCAATAGGACAGAGGCTCTTCTCGCCCGCATTGACGGCGCCACTAAGGAAAACTCCCAGGCACGGTACCTTGATCTTGTCGATCCCAATAATGGTAATGCATGGATCGCCTCGAGCAAGGGCGTCACGATTTACTGGGCGCTGCCCGAGGGTGTTCCCGAGGATGCAGAGATCGCAGTGTGGCACTTCAAGGGTCTCCACCGTGACGCTAGCGGATCCGGCTTCGACATCGATGAGGTTGCAAGCACGACTCTCGAGCAGGTGACTGTCGAGCGGGATGGCTCCCTCGTGGTATTCCACGTGGATGAGGGCGGTTTCTCCCCGTTCGTGCTTACGTGGGCGGAGCCCGACGAGCCCGACACGCCTGTCACCCCGCCGTCGAAGCATTTCACCATCACCGCTTCGGCCGGTGAGGGCGGCTCCATCAGCCCGTCCGGCTCCGTGAGCGTTGCGGCAGGCGCTGATAAGACGTTCACCTTCACGCCCGACGAGGGCAACCGCGTGGCAGACGTTATCGTGGACGGTGAGAGCCTGGGCGCGCTCGGCTCCTACACCTTTGAGGACGTTGCGAGCGACCATACCATCCAGGTTGTGTTTAAGCCTGGAAATGCTCCGGCCGACCCGGACGACACCGGCGTTTCCGATTGGCTCAACACCAAAGATCACGATGTCTATCTGCACGGTTATCAGGACGGCTCGAACACCTTCAAGCCCAACGGCAACATGACGCGCGGCGAGGTGGCGTGCATGTTCTACAACCTGTTGCTCGACAAGTCGATGGGCGATGCTTCCGTAGCGTTTGAGGACGTGCCCGAGGGTGCCTTCTACGCAGAGCCCATCCGTGTACTCGCCTCGCGCGGCATCCTCTTCGGCACCTCGCCCACAACGTTCGCGCCCGACCGGCCCATCACCCGCGCCGAGTTCACCGCCATCGCCATGCGCTTCTCTAAGGGAGACCTTTCCGGCGAGAACATCTTCGTGGACGTCGCCGAGGGCGCGTGGTATTACGACGTGATCGTGGGGTCCATCAAGTACGGCTGGATTTACGGCTACCAGGATGGCTCGCACCGCTTTGGCCCGGATGACACCATCACACGTGCCGAGGCCACCTGCATTGCCAACCGCATGCTGGGCCGGCTCCCCGATGGCGCCTACATCGCCGAGCATAAGGACGAGCTCAGGCTGTTTGCGGACGTGCCCGAGGAGCACTTTGCTTGGCGCGACATCGTTGAGGCCACGAACGCTCACAACTATGTGAAGGACGGCGGCTACGAGGACTGGACTAGCCTTAAGGACGGGGCGGATGCATAGCAGCCTGTCCGTCCACAACAAGCGCTAACCGGGGAAAGCTCTCCGCGGCAACGGAGGAGCCCTGCTCACGAGCGGGGCTCCTCCACGTTTTTGGAGCGCCTGAAGCTGCGATGGACAAAAATCCGAGAAGTCGGCGATTTTTTGCCCTTCGGGGTGGCCATGCATAAATCTATCCTGGGGTTTCGTTGCTCGGATCTCCCCGGTGGAGCAATCACACCGCCAAAACCCGGGATGAATCGCCGACTTCTCGAATTTTTGTCCACCTAGACGGGGCACTTCTGAGAAACTGTCGATTTCCGAGCTCTTTGTTGAAAATTGTATGCAGTTTAATGGCTATTTTATGCAATCGCTGCGAGCGGCTATCGCCTGTCATCAATGCACTACGTTTCGGTCAGAAAAGGCGGCTTTCTTGACCGAAACGTCGTGCATCGGCGTGCATCGGACGCATCGGCGAGCGCCGGGCATATCGACCCGCATTGGTCGCTTCGGCGAATGCCGAGTCCCGTTCCAGCGGCGAGGCGCAACGTCCGGTGCGTCCAAGGTTTCGTTACTCAGCGGGCCTGCACAGCGCCCGGTCTATGAACTGGAAGTGCCCCTGTGAGGCGCGGATGAGCTCGCTGGCATCGAGCGGCTCGGAGGCAATGAGCGCATCCACCACGGCCGCGGCGTCGGCGCCTTCCAGCACATCCATGGTGAGATTTGGCGGATTTCCCAGGTCGTCAAGGACTTTCTGGGTCTTCTGGTCATACACCAGGGGTAGCACCTTACAGCTATGGGCATAACCCAGCACCATGGCGTGGAAGCGTGTAGCAACCACGCATTCGCTTTCGGCGAAGGCGTGCAGCACTTCAGCGGGCGTGTCCCGGTAAAAGACCGTGCGCACGTGCGCTAGCTCAGACACAGTGAGGGAATCCGTAAGGCGTTCAATCTCGTTTTCGTCACCCTGTCCCTGGCAAAACGATGCCAGCACCACATTGTAGCCGCGCTGCAAGAAGGCGCGGATGGCATCCACATGGAAGCGCTGGTAGGCCATGGTGTACTGCTCAAGAGGGCGCTTGCCCATGCGTCCCACCAACAAAATGGGGGAGAAGAGCACCTGCTTGCGCTTGGGTAGCACCTCTGTGGGATAACCAAAGATCATATCGGGCGCATAAGCAACATTGGGGTAGTCTTCAAAGAGCGCAGCCGAATACCGATCACGGAAGGTGATTCCAGCATAGCGGCGGAACAGGTCCCGGTACGCCTCAAGGTACGACGGGCTGGTATACGGCCCAAAGTTGCCGCCTGCAAAGAAGAGCTGCCGCGCGTTTTCCACCAAGAAGCGGTCAACGTTCAAGAAGGCCGAGAAGTCATCCTCATGCTGCACAAAGCAGCAGCCGCCGATGTGCACCACAGCATCTGAGCTGCGCACAAGTGCCTCAAAGTCACCCGTGGGATGCACTGTAAGGTTGGGAATGTCGGCAAAGCGCGACCGATAATCGTCGGTGGCGGCAACGGTAAAGTCTACCTGCGGGTAGCGCGCACACAGCAGACGCACAAACAGGTCGTCACCCAGGTTGGCCGCCAAAAAGGCGTGTACAAACACCTGCATGCGCGAGGAAGTGGCGGCAGCAGTGCCCGTGCCATCGCCGTGAACACGCCGGCTGAGGGCACGCAAGGGCCGTGTGATGCGCCAGCTCGTGGAACCTTCAAGGTCTGCCACGCGTGCCGTGAGCCGGGCGACCTCAGCCTTGAGCTCGTCGTTCTCGCGGCTCAGCCGTGCAGCCTCATTTGTAAGGTTCCATTCGCGGCCACCACGTATGCCCTGCAGAATGGGGTCGTTGTACATATGCTTGGTGGCCAGCTCGTAAAAATCGTGCACCCTAAAGCCGTACACGTCCTTGAGCACTGCGGCCGTCTCCGGGCGATCGAGCAGCTCTTTCAGCGCGCGCAGTCCCATGGGCACCGCGTCTACCTGCCACTCGCGCTGCGGCGTGCAGAGCAGGAAGGCCTTCTCACAGGCCAGCTCTTCGGGTGTGGAGGCCGCAGGGTTGCGAAAGTCCTCGCCAAAGGCATCGATGAACACCTCGTTGGGCATGTCCTCAAAGAGGTGCCCGCGGATGTCCATAAACTCGTTGAAGGTGCGCGTGTCGTTGGCCTCGCTTTCCACACTGGAGTTGCGGGCCTGGTCGTCGGCGCCCATAAAACGCCGCATGGCGATGAGCCGCTCAGGGATAACGAGGATGTTCCGGCGTTTGGCCACGCGTACCCAATAGTCAAAATCGTGAAGCTGGCGATAGGTGGGCTCAAAGCCGCCCAACTCGCGCACTACCTCCATGCGCATGAGCACCGAGGAATGCAGAAGGCAATTGCCGTGGTAGAAGAAGCGGCGCAGCCATTCGCGCTGCGTGGTGTAGGTGGGGCTGGTGAGGCGCGAGAGGTCGGCGAGCTCACCGGTGATGTCGCGGTCGTGTTCGTCAATCCAGCGGGCCCAGCTAAAGCAGATATCGAACTCGGGATGCTGAGCCATGACCTCCATCTGGCGCTCAAGGCGCTCAGGGACCCAGAGGTCGTCGCTGTCGATACGCGCCAGCCAGTCGCCACGCACCAGGGAAAGTCCCACGTTGGTAGCACGGCAAATGTGCTCGTTTTCAAGGAGGCGGTGCAGGTGCACGTGCGGGTCGTCCATGAAGGACTCAACCACGGCGCACGACCCGTCCGTCGAGCCGTCGTCCACGACCACAAGCTCAAGGTTCTTCCACGTTTGGCCGAGCACGCTTGCTATGGTGGCGCCAAGGGTGTCCTCGTGGTTGCAGTTAACTATGAGCACACTAATAAGAGGTTCGTTCATGCTGCTCTCCCGGTTTGTCGCCGCGCGGTGCTGTGTTGGTCGCCATAATTATACGGGGACGGGGAAGTGGCGGCGCGATGAGCGTCCCGCAGCCCATGAGGCGACCATGCACGGCTCGCGCATCCAGATTTGTAGGTCTCATGTTTGTCCCACACCGGCCCTCAGCGCGATGGCGCAAACAAGCCCAACGCAATTGCCTCATCAGTCAGAGGCGACCCCCGCCGTGAGCAGCAAAAACCTTTGTGATCAACTCATGGAGACGCCCGCGGGCGTGTATACTAGGCAGCTGTGCCCTTATGGGGAGGATTCTGTCTCGACAAAACGGCTGCTAAATTGGGTTGCGCGGCCATGCGGGCGGAACAGCCACACAAGGCGCACACAGTAGGTAGTGGTCCGCTGGGGGCGTCCGCAAGGGGTGGACGCAGTGTCCCAAGACCACCGAGAGTTAGGATCATTGAATGATCAGCATGATTCTCGGCCGCAAGATCGGTATGACCCAGGTGTGGGACGAGAACGACAACGTCGTCCCCGTCACGGTCATCCAGGCTGGCCCCTGCGCCGTCTCGCAGGTTAAAACTAAGGCGACCGACGGCTACGATGCCGTCCAGATTGGTTTCGGCAGCATCAAGGCCAAGAACGTGAACAAGCCCATGGCTGGTCACTTCGCTAAGGCTGGCGTCGAGCCCGTTCGTTACCTCCGCGAGGTCCGCGTCGAGAACGGCGAGGATCACAAGGTGGGCGAGGTTGTAACCGTCGCCGATTTCGCCGATGTCGCCAAGGTCGATGTCATCGGCACCTCCAAGGGTAAGGGCTTCCAGGGTCGCATCAAGCGCTGGGGTCAGCGCCGCGGTCCTATGACCCACGGCTCCCACTTCAAGCGTCATCCTGGTTCCATTGGCCAGTGCGCCTATCCCGCCCGTGTTCTCAAGGGCGTCAAGATGGCCGGTCACATGGGTAACGAGCGCGTGACCGTGAAGAACCTTTCCGTTGTCCGCATTGATGCCGAGCAGAACCTCATGCTTGTCAAGGGCGCAGTCCCTGGCGCAAAGAACGCTCTGGTCGCCATCCGTATGGCTTAAGGGCCAGTCCCGTAACGCCCAGTGTCATACCAAGGAGAACACAGAATGTCTAAGTTTGAAGTCAAGAACAGCGAGGGCAAGACGGTCGCCGAGGCCGAGCTCGCCAGCGCGGTGTACGGCATCGAGCCGAACATGCATGTCATGCATCACATCGTCACCTGCCAGATGGCTTGCTGGCGTCAGGGCACCCAGTCCACCAAGGGTCGTAGCGACGTTTCTGGTGGCGGCAAGAAGCCGTGGCGTCAGAAGGGCACCGCTCACGCTCGCCAGGGTTCCACCCGCGCCGGTCAGTGGCGTCATGGTGGCGTTATCCATGGCCCCAAGCCCCGTCTTTACACCAAGCGCATGAACAACAAAGAGGTCAAGCTCGCTATGCGTTCTGCCCTCTCTGCCAAGCTGCGCGACAACGAGCTCGTGCTCGTCGACGATTATGGTTTTGAGAAGCCCAACACCAAGGCTGCTGTCGCCATGCTTAAGGCGCTCGGTCTTGAGGGCAAGCGTCTCACCATCATCGTGCGTGAGGACGACATCAACGCATATCTCTCGTTCCGCAACATCCCCAAGACGTTCATCATCACCCCGTCTGAGGCCAACACCTACGACCTCATCAACAACGGTGCCCTGCTGATGCCCGCCGATGTTGCCGCTCACTTCGGGGAGGTGCTTGCATAAATGGACGCATACAGCGTGATCATCCGCCCGGTCGTGTCCGAGCGTTCGTTCTCGCTCATGGAGCAGAACAAGTATACGTTCGAGGTCGCCCGTGATGCTAACAAGTATCAGATCAAGGACGCCGTCGAGGAGCTCTTCTCGGTGCATGTCGTGAGTGTCAACACGATCAACGTCAAGCCCAAGAAGAAGCGCGTGCGCTACGCTGCCGGTTACACCCGTCAGTGGAAGAAGGCCGTTGTTACGGTCGCCGAGGGCGAATCCATCGAGATCTTTGGCAACCAGGCCTAAGGTTTCGGCCCTGCTCGTACGTTCATCCTGAAAGGGATGGAAGATAAGCGTGCTGGGCGCTTCATATGGAGCCGCCCGGTACCGTGGTAATCCGGTGTCGTCGCACCCTGAGGTTTTCCTCACATCCCTGCCTGCGACGGCCAACGGATAGAAGATGAAAGGGATAGGTAATGGCTGTAAAGCACCTTAAGCCGACCAGCGCGGGCCGCCGCTGGCAGACGATCTCTGACTTCTCCGAGATCACCTGCACCACGCCCGAGAAGTCGCTTCTCGAGCCGCTGCCCAAGAAGGCCGGTCGTAACAACAACGGCCGCATCACCGTTCGCCACCAGGGTGGCGGCGTGAAGCGTCGTTATCGTCGCATCGATTTCAAGCGCAACAAGGACGGCGTGCCCGCCAAGGTTGCCACCATCGAGTACGACCCCAACCGTTCTGCTCGCATCGCTCTGCTCCACTATGTGGACGGCGAGAAGCGCTACATCCTGGCTCCTAAGGGCCTCAAGGTGGGCGACACCGTTGTCTCCGGTTCCGATGCCGACATCAAGCCGGGCAACGCTCTTCCGCTCGCTGACATCCCCGTGGGTACGCTCATCCACGCGATCGAGTTCCAGCCGGGCAAGGGCGCCGCTATCGCCCGTTCGGCCGGCACCGCTTGCCAGCTCATGGGCAAGGAGGGCAAGTACGCCATCCTCCGTATGCCCAGCTCCGAGATGCGTCGCGTGCTTGCCACCTGCCGCGCCACCATTGGTGAGGTGGGCAACGCTGATCACTCCAACATCGTGATCGGCAAGGCTGGCCGCAAGCGTCACTTGAACGTCCGTCCGACCGTCCGTGGTACGGTCATGAACCCGGTCGACCATCCGCACGGCGGTGGCGAGGGCAAGAACCACACCTCTGGTCGCCCGTCCGTCACGCCTTGGGGCAAGCCGACCAAGGGCTACCGCACGCGCAAGAAGAAGAAGGCTTCGAACAGCCTCATCATCCGCCGTCGCCGCAAGTAGTTTTTGGATACCGAGTATTAGGAGTTAGCACCTATGAGCAGAAGTCTCAAAAAAGGGCCGTTCGTGGAAGCTCGCCTTCTCTCGCGTATCATCGCGATGAACGAGGCTGGCAAGAAGGACGTTGTGAAGACCTGGTCCCGCGCGTCCACCATCTTCCCCGAGATGGTCGGTCACACGATCGCCGTGCACGACGGTCGCAAGCATGTTCCCGTGTACGTCACCGAGTCCATGGTTGGTCATAAGCTCGGCGAGTTTGCGCCGACTCGTACGTTCCGTGGCCACAAGGCCAAGTAGGGGGTTTCACGTAAATGGCAACTAAAGCTACCGATACCGAGACCCGCGAGGTCCGCGCCGTCGCCAAGTACGTGCGCGTGTCCCCCAGCAAGGCTCGCCTCGTGGTTGATCTCATCCGTCGCAAGTCCGTTCCTGCGGCTTTCGACATCCTGCATTTCTGCGATCGCGCTGTTGCGGTCGACGTGGAGAAGGTTCTCCGCTCCGCCGTGGCCAACGCCGAGCACAACAACAACATGCGTGCCGACAACCTTGTTGTCTCTCAGGCGTATGTTGACGAGGGCCCCACGCTTAAGCGCATCCGTCCTCGTGCTAAGGGCTCCGCTTCCCGCATTCTGAAGCGCACGAGCCACATCACCATCGTCGTCGCTCCTCGAAAGGAGGCATAAGCGCAATGGGTCAGAAAGTTTACCCCACCGGTTTCCGTCTTGGCATTACCGAGAACTGGCGCTCCCGCTGGTTCGCCAACGATAAGAACTACGCCAAGACCCTTGGTAACGACCTTGAGATCCGTAAGTATCTCAAGAAGCGTCTTGCCCGCGCCGCCGTCTCCCGCGTTGAGATCGAGCGCGCTGGCGACAAGGTGAAGGTCATCATCCTCACCGCTCGCCCCGGCATTGTCATTGGTAAGAAGGGTGCCGAGATCGACAACCTTCGCACCGAGCTTGAGCGCGTTGCCGGCGTGAGCAAGGGCCAGCTCTCGGTGGACGTCATCGAGATCAAGCGCCCCGAGCTCGACGCTGAGCTCACCGCTCAGTCCATCGCTGAGCAGCTCGAGGGCCGCGTGGCCTTCCGTCGCGCTATGCGCAAGGCTGTTCAGTCCGCTCGCAAGGCTGGCGCCAAGGGTATTCGTATCCAGTGCTCCGGTCGTCTTGGTGGCGCCGAGATGGGCCGCCGCGAGTGGTACCGCGAGGGTCGCGTGCCGCTGCACACCCTCCGTGCCAAGATTGACTATGGCACGGCTGTCGCCCGCACCACCATGGGCGCTTGCGGCGTGAAGGTTTGGATCTACCTGGGCGAGAAGCTCCCGGGTCAGCCCGTTCCTAACCCCGCACTCGAGGGCTCTTCGCGTCCTCGCCGTCGTAATAACGAGAGGAGGGGTCAGTAGTGCTTGCCCCTAAGCGTGTTCTTCACCGCAAGGTGCAGCGTGGCTCCATGAAGGGCCAGGCCAAGGGCAACACCCAGCTGCATTTCGGTGACTATGGCATCAAGGCCCTCGAGGCCCACTGGATCACCAACCGCCAGATCGAGGCTGCTCGTGTCGCTATGACCCGTTATATGCGTCGTGGTGGTCGCGTGTTCATCACCATCTTCCCCGACAAGCCCATCACCAAGAAGCCGGCTGAGACCCGCATGGGTTCTGGTAAGGGTAACCCCGAGGAGTGGGTGGCCGTCGTCAAGCCGGGCCGCATCATGTTCGAGATCTCCGGCGTTGCCGAGCCGATCGCGCGCGAGGCCCTGCGTCTGGCCCAGCACAAGCTGCCCATCAAGACCAAGATCGTTTCCCGCGCAGATCAGGACGGGGAGGAATAAGTAGATGAAGCCCGCAGAGATTCGTGAGCTCTCCGACGACCAGCTCGTCGAGAAGCTGAAGGAATGCCGTGCTGAGCTGTTCAACCTTCGTTTCCAGATGGCCACCAGCCAGCTCGACAACACCGCTCGCGTCAAGACCGTGAAGAAGGACATCGCTCGTGTCCTCACGGAGCAGCGCGCCCGTCAGATTGCAGCGGAGAAGACCGCTGCGGCAGAGTAGATGTGCAGGAGTGAACTATGACTGAAACGACTGAGCGTAACTCGCGCAAGGTCCGTACGGGTGTCGTCGTCTCCATCTCTGGCAACAAGACCATCGTTGTTCAGACCACGGAGCGCAAGCGTCATCCCAAGTACGGCAAGATGATGACCACCACCAAGAAGCTTCATGCGCACGATGAGGAGTGCACTGCCGGCGTGGGCGACAAGGTTCGCGTCATGGAGACCCGTCCTCTGTCCAAGATGAAGCGTTGGCGTCTCGTCGAGATCATCGAGCGCGCCAAGTAAGCTGCTTTTAGACACGTTCCGCTGATGATGTGCGTCGTATACGCACGTTCTACGACGCACCTCTCACCAGCCTAAGTTCGGAGGAACTACCATGATTCAAATGCAAACCATGCTGAACGTCGCCGATAACTCCGGTGCGCGCAAGGTTCGCTGCATCAAGGTGCTTGGCGGTTCCAAGCGCCGTTATGCGGGAATCGGTGACGTGATCGTGGCTGCCGTGCAGGAGGCCACTCCTGGCGCCAACATCAAGAAGAAGGACGTTGTGAAGTGCGTCGTCGTGCGTACGGTGAAGGAGGTCCGCCGCAAGGACGGTTCCTACATCCGCTTTGACGACAACGCTGCCGTTGTGATTAACAACGACGGTTCGCCGGTGGGCACCCGTATCTTCGGGCCCGTCGCTCGCGAGCTTCGCGACAAGAAGTACATGAAGATCGTCTCGCTTGCACCCGAGACCCTGTAAGGAAAGGAGAGATACGCAATGGCTATGTCCATCAAGAAGGGCGATACCGTCAAGATTCTCTCCGGCAAGGATCGTGGCAAGCAGGGCACTGTTCTGCGCGCCTATCCCGCTGAGGGCAAGATCAAGGTTGAGGGCATCCAGATGGTCAAGAAGGCCGTCCGTCCCAACCAGCAGAACCAGCAGGGCGGCATTGTTTCTCAGGAGGCCAAGATTGACGCCTCCAACGCCATGCTTGTTTGCCCCGAGTGCGGTGCCGCGACCCGCGTCGGCCGTGAGTCGGGCGAGCTCGATGGCAAGCGCACCAAGGTTCGCGTTTGCAAGAAGTGCGGTCACAAGTTCTAAGTTGAGCTTTTGACACTCATGTGAAGGCCCCGGAAGGTTCCTTCGCGCGCTCCTCGCAGGTTGGTTCACCCGACCTGATGCGGGAGATGCGCTTCGGAATCCCTCCGGGGTCTTTTGTGTATAGAGGTCGTGTGGCGCGACAGCTCGGTGGATACGTCGACGATTTCGATGCCTTGTCCCATCAACTGCGTGGTTCTGTTGCCCGTTGTGTGCACTGGCCATCGACCGGGCGGATGGGGACGGGATTATTTCATCCAGCGATTCCAAACTCATGCCAAAAAAAGTGTAAGGGTCTTAGATTTCCAGACAGATCAACCACGACCGACCTTCCAACCTGGGCGTCCTTATGGTGTGTTGGCCTGACTATCCGGGGGCATCCCGTTTCTTACACCGTTTTCCGTTTTGAGTTGATGCCCGCAGTTGTAACAATCGGGTGTATGCATGCTTGCACGACGCTGTTGAGGGCTTTAGGCTTAACGGCGCTCTCTCAATGTAGAAATATTACCGTTTTGTACGAGTTGTTTTTGATGTCCGCCTGCCTGCGGGCTTCTGTTTGCTCTGACCTGCGGAAACGCATGTATAAAACTGGCTTTGAAGTGGCCTTTGATGCATAACGATTTTTAGTCGTACAAAACGGTGATTTTTCGACATTGGAAACGGAAATAGGAGCCTTCTCTGGATTGCAAATGGCGTACTGGGCGCAGCCGGCTGTCATGACACGGCAGTAAAGGCATCGGAGCCGCGCACGAATCTGGTAGGAGTTGATCAATCTTGTCTCCCATGCCTGTGTTTGGGCCTATGCGGTAGCATCTCTGCTGATCAACCCGCATGCTTGGAAGCGCTTCGGCATTGGGGCTTCGATGGTGACGGCTTCCCCGGTAATGGGGTCCGTAAAGGCAAGGCGTGCGGCATGGAGCATGAGGCCGCGTGGATCGGGGTGGCCGTAGAGGGCATCTCCCACGATGGGGAAGCCCGCATGGCTTAGGTGTACGCGGATCTGGTGCTTGCGACCGGTGAGGATATGCACTTTGAGCAGGGAATACTGCTTGCCAGCCTTGCGCCAAGTCTTGATGAGTTGAGCTTCGGTGTGGGCCGGTTTGCCTGTTTTGCTCACGCGCATGCGCCTTGCGTCGTGACGGTCGCGTCCGATGGGGCCGGTGAAGACGGCGCGTCCCTCGGGGAATTTGCCAGCTACGATGGCGAGGTAATGCTTATCAATCTGGCGCTCTGCTATTAGGCGGTCGTACGCCGGTTGTGTTTCTTTACAGAGCGAGAGCAGCACAATACCCGAGGTGTCGCGGTCAAGCCTTTGCAGCGCTTGGGCTTCTTCAAATCTATGGGCTCCTGCCGGGTGAATGTTGTGGGCAGTTGCTGGTGTGTTGCTAGAGCTGGCCGCGTCATGTGAGCGGTGCGCGTTGCCAGGGTTGCGGGGATTCTCATTGCATGGGCCGCTGTCATTCGAAGTGTCACGCAGTGTGAGCAGTGTTCGCACGGCATCGGTGAGTGTGGGCGTGCCGGTGCCGTCACCATGCACAAGGATGCCTGCAGGCTTGTTTACCGCGATGAGCGTGCGGCTTGTGTAGAGCACATCGAGTGTAGGGAGGGACGCGTGTTTGCGGGTTGGTTGCTCGGGGCACGCTCCAGCGCTTTGGCTGCGAGTCCTAACCTGAGTAGGTTTGTAATCCTCTCGATGTTTTTGCCCCGCTACGGTCACGTTAATCCACTCCCACAAAGAGACAACCAGCACTGGCTCCACGCTGGCGCCCGGCAGGACGAAGTCCTGCACGTGCCGCATCGAGTGCACGGCGCGCACGTGTGACCTGTGCCGTTACCTCATCCTCGCCCAGCAAGGTGCCATCCACCAAGAACCGCGTAACGCCTGCAGCCATGAGCTGTGGAATCTGTGGTGTAAGGTCGAGCGGCACGGCATCATAAAGGTGCGAGCGGCCATGAACGTCGGTGGTAACCGGTAGAAGCTTGCCGTCGATGTTGTGCAGGAAAAGTTTGCGTTTGCGAAGGTGACAGCGTACGCAGTCGTGTATGCAGGCATTTGCCACCTGCAGAATGCAGTGCTCGCTGGTCATAACGCGCGGCTTGCCAAAGACTGCGATGCCAAGCGGTGCGGGCGCGTGGGGTGCAATTCGTTCAATCTCGGCAAGTGTGAGCTCGGGGGAAAGCCAAAAGCCGTGCGCGCCAGCGGAGTTAAGCGCTTGCATGCAAGCTACGTTGTGTACAGGAATGCATGAACGAATTTCAGCCTGGGCGCCGCGCTCGGCCGCAAGCGCAAGCTCCGAGATGTTGCCGATAGCAACGGGTGCACCAGAGGTGATCCAGGGGTCAAGGCGCTCGTGATCGCGCTCGCGACAGACCTCATCAAGGATGGGGATGAGCTGTGCTTCCTGCACATCACGGGGCGATAGCCCGGCGTCGAGCAGGGCGTCAACGGGTAGGTAAATGCGCTCGGCTCCAGCGGCGCGGGCCGCCTCAGCGGCCGCAAGCGTCGTGACCTGCGCGCAGATAACGGGGGCCTCTTCGCAGAATGTGGGGGCAGGTCCACGCTCCGTCATGTCTTCAGCAATGCGTGTCACCGTTTCGGCCGTCGATGCCTTTTCAGCAAGCGGGCCGCATGCAGTCGACTGCTCCGCAAGCGTAACGCTGGGAGCAAGAATCGCCACCTCGAGCGCCTCGCACGCTGCCGCACGCACCTTATGTACGGCCGAGAAGCCCATGCCTACGTTCTCGTCCATATCCACCGAGAACGCAACAGCCTCGAAGGGCGACGACCCCATGCGGCCCACATGCTCAATAAGCTCGTCCTGTGTGACAGCACGGGTTCTGGCGGCTTCCACCACAAAGTCCTCAGCGGTGGCCATGAGCTCGGGTTCGTCAGCACAGGCAAGCGTTACCTGGAACGGCATGCCCTGGCGAGCGCGAATGTGCACCTTTACGGCGCGCTTGCGTGCATAAGGCTTTTTCAGTGCGGCGCTCGCCACGTCAAGGGCTGCTTGGCTGCGAATGAGGCGTACGCGGCATCCGGCGGGCATGGGCCGCGCCGTTTCCACCTCTATAACCGTGCCGGCAGGAGCGTCTGAGCGGGCAATGGCGGTAAGAAACTTCTCAGGCTCGTCGTCGTGACGAAGCTCAAGGAGATCGCCCGCGCCCACGGGCTCGGTAAGCTTGATAGCAGCGCGGCCCATGGCGCCGCGTGCGGCGTCGCGCATGGCCTGAGCTTTGGTGGGGGCTTTGCGGGGTGTAAAGTCCACGACCTCGCCCACCACTTGGCCACGGTTGTTCGAGCGTTCGTAGCTCATCATTTCATCGCCCGCGGTGCCATCCTGGTACGCATGGGTGAAGTCGCGGTTGAAGCAGCGTTTGAGCTGGCGCGCCCGTAGCTTGTGCTCTTCGCTGCTCGTTGTGCGTCCGGCGAGGATATCGTCCAGCTCACGGCGGTACACGTCGGTCACGGCGTAAACATAGTCCGGTGCCTTCATTCGGCCTTCGAGCTTAAGAGCGTGCGCGCCCGCCGCAAGAAGGTCGGGCAGCAGGCTCGTGGTGTTGGTGTCGCGCGGGCAGAGCGGGCGGCCGCGTCCGGCGGGGGAGAGCACCGTGCCGGTTTCGTCTACCAGCTCGTAGGGAAGGCGACAGGGCTGGGCGCACATGCCGCGGTTTGCGGAGCGCCCGGCGCAGGCAAAGCTCGAAAGCAGACAGACGCCCGAGTACGAGAAGCAGATGGAGCCGTGGGCAAAGACCTCCAGATCGATGTCCACACACTTATGAATATGGGCAATCTCAGCTACCGAAAGCTCACGCGAGAGCGTTACGCGGTCAGCGCCAGCGTCACGGCACCATGCCACGCCGCGCGCGTCGTGGATGTTCGCTTGCGTGGACACGTGCGTTTCGAGATGCGGCATAAGGCGGCGAACCTCAGCAAAAAGGCCCCAGTCCTGGATGATGAAAGCATCGGCGCCCAGCATGGAACAGCGACGGATGAGCTCAAGCGCCTCTACCATCTCGTTATCTTTGATGACGATGTTCACCGTTACATACACGCGTGCGTCGGCTAGATGCGCTGCACGGCACGCCTGTTCAAACGAGTCGTCGTCAAAGTTGTCGGCCTTGCGGCGCGCGTTGAATGATCCCATACCGCAGTAGATAGCATCGGCGCCGGCAGCGAGGGCTGCAGCAAAAGGCTCAGGGCCACCAGCGGGTGCCAGCAACTCGGGGCGTTGCGTGGCGTTGGCGTGTGAAGTGGGGGATGATCCCATGGATGAATCTCCTTGATATGCCCGCAGAAGAGCGGGATGTTTGGGCGCCGTCAGCGCGGTGCGCCCTTCGTTTGTGTGTCCACCATTATAGAAGTGATGCCCGCCTTCAAGGACGGGCGCGGGTGGCAGAACGGGCTACGGCGAGGAGTCTTGCCGCCTTACCGGTGGTCCCGCACATTTTGCCATCTGAGCCCGTTCCCGAAGGCGAGTCTTATGCGTTGCCCTAAAAACTTTTCGATTTGTTGCAGTTTGGAGCGCACCCTTCGAGTAGACCAGCCTTTATGCAGAACAAACCCGCAGGTCACAGTGTTGGACATTGGCGGTGTATTTGTGGGATCGGTCCTAAACTGCAACAAATCGAAAAGTTTTTCCTTGGCTGACCGGTATGGCCCCAAACGTATCGCCGGCACGGCTTCGCTTCGGCTATCATTACCAAATCCGTTTGGCCAAGGGTGGCGCCGCGCGGGTTGAAGCTGCGCCGCGCCCATGTTGCCCTTTGGTCTTGGTGCGACGTGTTGGACGCCCGAAAGGTGCATCATGGAATTTGTTTTGTTGTATTTACTCGTGAATATCGCCGTTGGCGCCATTGCCTGCTTCTTTGGTAAGAAGCTCTTTTATCTCATGCTGGGCGCCCTGGTATTTTTGGGCGTGTTCAACATGGGCCTCTCTGTTACCGACGGCTCTCCCGTTGCGCTGGTGCTGGCAATTGCGCTGGGCGTTATTGCGGCGCTGCTCTCTAAATATGCCTACAAGGTGGGCGTGTTTCTTATGGGTTGCGTCGCAGGGGCGGCGCTTGGGTTTGTGATTTCAATCCTTCTGCCGGCCGAGATGGCCGATTACAGCATGATTGTGATTGTTGTGCTGGCGATTGTGTGTGCGCTCGGGGCGCTTCATTGGTGCGATCTGTTTGTGCGCTGGGGAACGGCGTATTCGGGTGCCACGTTTATGAGCTCCAACTTGCTGGCTGCAATCTTTGCATTTACCTCGCTGAGCGCTCTGGCAGTTTCGGATGACATGCTTGCTACGTTTGACGCTTTGAGCTCCTACATCGCGGGCCCTTTTTCGGCTGCGTATGCCACGCCCATTTTTGTAGCCACCCTCGTGCTTACCGTTGTGGGTGCTGTGGTCCAGAAGCACGGCGGCGAGTAGCCCTACCAAAAAGACGCACGGCGCGCGAACAATCTCGTGCCGCAGCTGTGCGTAAGGGGGCGGGGGCGTAGCGGTCGATCTGCGCCCAAAAGCAAGCAGCCTCTTCTGCCTTTTTCAGGCGGAAGAGGCTGCTGCGTTGGTGCCACTTGAGCGTGAGGCGCACTGCCTACGCCGAGAACAGGTGTTCCTCAAGCCGGCGGAATGCTTCCATCACGCGGCTATGCGGTGACGCCAGGTTCATGCGGATGTGGCATGGGCCGTGGAAGGGGCGACCGTCCTGCCAGCCTACGCCCACCTGCCAGCCGCGACGCAAAAGCTCGCCCACGTCGCAGCTGTGCTTGGCGCACCAGTCGCTGGCATCGAGGAAGAGCATGTAGGTGCCCTCGGGATGCGTCGTGGTGATGCCGTCAAAGCGTTCGTCAATAATGTGGCAGGCGTCCTGGATGTTTTCGTTGAGCACGGTCCTAAGTTCGTCCACCCATACGCGGCCCTCGGGGGTGTAGGCGCCCATGAGGGCATACATAGAGAGCATGTTCATCGAGTTGTAGTGGCACTTCGAGGCTTGCGTGCGCACGCGATCGCGCAGGTAGCTGCCATAGATAATGTGATAGCTACCCACCAAGCCGGCAAGGTTAAAGGTTTTGCTCGGCGCATAGAGCGCCACGGTGCGCTCGCGCGCGTCCGCCGAAACCGACTGCGTGGGTACGTGGCGGTGTCCCGGCATAATGATGTCCGACCAGATTTCGTCTGAGACAACGACGCAATCGTGGGCACGGAAGAGTTCCATGGCGGTTTCGATCTCGGCGCGTTCCCACACGCGCCCCACAGGATTGTGGGGCGAGCAGAACACAGCTGCATGAATATGCTCCTCGACAAGCTTGCGCTCCATATCGGCATAATCCATGCGCCACACGCCGGCAGCGTCTTGCACAAGCGGGGAGAGCACAATGCGCCGCCCGCAGTTTTCGATGCTCTTGGTAAAGCCTATATAGGTGGGGCTGTGCACAAGGACGGCATCTCCCGGAGCGGTAAAGGCCTCGATAGCAGAGACAACGCCACCCAGCACGCCGTTTTCGTAGCCAATATGCTCGGGGGAGAGGTCCTCGGCGCCGTTACGGTCACGCTGCCAGGCAACAATGGCGTCCAGGTATTCCCGCCGTGGCTCAAAGTACCCAAAGTGCGGCTCGCGCAGGCGACGTTCGATGGCCTCGGTGATGGTGGGGAGCACGGGGAAGTTCATGTCGGCCACCCACATAGGGATGGGGTCAAAGCCAGGCGCGGGCAGGTCGGGCGCGCCGCCGCCGAGCCCCATGCTATCGAGCGCGGTGGCGTCATGTCCGCGGCGGTCAAGAATCGTGGTGAAGTCGTACGTCATAAAAGGTCCCCTCTAGTTCCTAGGAGAGATGGCAGTAACGAAAGTAACTATGAATCATAGATGAGCTGCGTGACCCATACGACCGACATCCGTGCAGCTGTCGTGACGCGCAGCGCACCATGTTGCTCCTAGGCCCCACTCAACCCCAGAAATTATGGATTTCCACAGCTCGCAGAGTTTTTGTAGCAATTCCGCCCATAAGCGCGTATCATACCGACTCGTATTGACCGGCTCCTGTCGGTGTTTCGTTGTGCCGTTTCAGCCAGAGCGGCGCCGCGACGACAGGAGGCACGAGGACAACCCAGGCCGGTGGAAGGATGCCGGCAGATGGGCGGCACGCCGTCCGGAGTGGCCAAGCCCCGTGCTTAAAACCCCAAAGGAGTGAACATGGCTGAAGAGAAGTATGTCCCGCGCCTGAAGACCAAGTACCTCAACGAGGTCAAGCCTGCTCTCCAGGAGAAGTTCAACTATAAGAACGTCATGATGATCCCGAAGATGGAGAAGATCGTCGTGAACATGGGTGTCGGCGAGGCCGCTACCGATTCCAAGGCCATCGACGGCGCTGTGCGCGACCTCCGCGCCATCACCGGCCAGCAGCCCATGGTCACCCGCGCTCGTAAGTCCATCGCTTCGTTCCGCCTGCGTGCCGGTATGCCCATCGGCGCCAAGGTCACCCTCCGCGGCGACCGCATGTGGGAGTTCTTCGACCGTCTCACCTCGGTGGCGATCCCCCGTATCCGCGACTTCCGCGGCATCTCGCCCAAGAGCTTCGACGGCCGTGGCAACTTCTCCATGGGCGTGACCGACCAGCTCATCTTCCCCGAGATCCCCTACGACTCGGTGGATCGCACCCGCGGTATGGACATCACCATCGTTACCACCGCTAACACCGATGAGGAGGCCAAGGCGCTTCTCGACGCGTTCGGCTTCCCGTTCAAGAAATAAGGTAGGTCTGCTCCACAACGGCCGGCGGGGACAAAAGGGTCCTCGCCGGCTTGGAGCATGCATATACAACATGTGAGGAGGAAATACGTGGCTAAGACATCGATGATCGTCAAGCAGCAGCGCAAGCCGAAGTTCTCGACGCGCGCCTACACCCGTTGCCAGCGTTGCGGCCGTCCGCATTCGGTCTACCGCAAGTTCGGCATCTGCCGTGTCTGCTTCCGCGAGCTTGCGCTCAAGGGCGAGCTTCCTGGCATCAAGAAGGCCAGCTGGTAAGTCACTACCAGTGTGTGCGCATGCACACAGGGAAGAGCGCGCGTGCCTGGCTTGCTAGCTATGGGTTAGCGAGAACCACACGTGCGAGTTCATCAAGAACGAAGGAGAATCTGTATGAACCTTACAGACCCGATCGCAGATATGCTTACGCGCATCCGTAACGCAAACGCTGCGAACAAGGCCACGGTCTCGATGCCGAGCTCCAAGAAGCTCGTCGAGATCGCTCGCGTTTTGCACGAGGAGGGCTACATCGAGTCGTACTCCGTTGAGGACACGACCCCCCAGAAGACCCTCCACATCACCCTCAAGTATGGTCCGAAGAAGCAGAAGGTCATTTCCGGTATTCGTCGCATCTCCAAGCCCGGCCTGCGCAAGTACAGCCGTGTTATGGACCTTCCCCGCGTCCGTGGCGGCCTGGGCACGGCCATCGTGTCCACCAGCAAGGGCGTTATGACCGACCGCGACGCCCGTAAGCTCGGCGTTGGCGGCGAGGTCGTCGCCTTCGTGTGGTAAGCGGCTAGGCGCGTAGAAGGAAAGGAGAACACCGTGTCCCGTATCGGTAAGAAGCCTGTCCAGATTCCCGCCGGAGTCGAAGTGGCAGTCGACGGTTCGCACGTTACCGTCAAGGGCCCCAAGGGCCAGCTTGAGCTTGATGTCTACAACAAGCTCACCGTTGAGGTTGAGGAGGGCGTCCTGACCGTCGTCCGTCCCGACGACGAGCGCGAGACCCGCGCCCGCCATGGCCTCACCCGTGCGCTCATCCACAACATGGTCGTGGGCGTTTCCGAGGGCTACACCAAGAGCCTTGAGCTCGCCGGCGTTGGTTACCGTGTCCAGCTCAAGGGCACCACGCTCGAGCTCTCCCTGGGCTACTCTCACCCGGTGATGTATGAGGCCCCCGAGGGCATCACCTTCGAGGTGCCCGACAACACGCACATCAACGTGAAGGGCATCGACAAGCAGCAGGTGGGCCAGGTTGCCGCCGAGATCCGCGGCAAGCGTCCGCCCGAGCCCTACAAGGGCAAGGGTATCCACTACGTTGGCGAGCACATCCGCCGCAAGCTTGGCAAGGCTGCTAAGTAGTAGGAACCGCTGTCATCAGGTAAGACCAGCACCCCGTCAGGTGTTGGCAGCTCATCTTTAAGGAGTCTCACGATGAACAAGAACAAAGCGAAGCTCGCGGGCCTTAAGCGTCGCCAGCGTCGCGTGCGCGGCAAGATCTTCGGCACGCCGGAGCGTCCCCGCCTTCGCGTGAATCGCACCAATGCGAACATCTACGCCATGATTGTTGACGACACCAAGGGTCACACCCTGGTTTCTGCGTCGACCGTCGAGCCCGAGTTCAAGGGCACCCACACGTCGAACAAGGAAGCCGCCGAGAAGATTGGCGAGCTCGTGGCCAAGCGCGCTCTCGAGGCGGGCATCACCAAGGTCACGTTCGACCGTGGTGGCCGTATCTACCATGGCCGCGTCAAGGCCCTCGCCGACGGCGCTCGTGCCGCCGGACTCGAATTCTAGGAGGTAAGTAGCACATGGCTCGTAATCCTAAGCAGCAGCGCGAGGCCTCCGAGTTCGAGGAGCGCGTCGTTTTCATCAACCGTGTTTCTAAGACCGTCAAGGGCGGCCGTCGTATGTCGCTCGTGGCTCTCGTCGTCGTCGGCGACGGCAAGGGCAACGTGGGTCTTGGCATGGGCAAGTCCGCTGAGGTGCCTCTGGCCATCTCCAAGGCTTCGCTCGACGCCAAGAAGAACATGTTCCACGTGCCTGTGACCGAGACCGGCACCATCCCGCACGAGGTCATCGGCCACTTCGGTGCTGGCCGCATCATCATCAAGCCCGCTGTCGAGGGTACCGGCGTTATCGCCGGCGGCGCTGTGCGTCCCCTCTTCGAGCTTGCTGGCATCAAGAACGTCCTCTCCAAGTCGCTCGGCACCGATAACGGCCTCAACATCATCAAGGCCGCTGCCGAGGGCCTTAAGGAGCTCTCGAGCCCGGAGGAGGTCGCGGCTCGCCGTGGTCTCACCGTTGCCGAGATGTTCGTTGGTAAGGAGCAGTAAGCATGGCTGACACCATCAAGATCAAGCAGGTCCGCAGCACCAATGGCTGCAAGAAGGACCAGGTTAGGACTGTCCGTGCCCTCGGACTCCGGAAGATCGGCGCTGTGCGCGAGATCCCCGACAACGAGTCCGTTCGCGGCATGATCTTCAAGGTCAAGCACCTTGTCGAGATTGTAGAGGAGTAGCAAATGCAGCTTCATGATCTCACTCCCGCGCCCGGCTCCACGCATAGCCGTAAGCGCATCGGCCGTGGCAACTCCTCTGGTCACGGCACCACCGCGGGTCGCGGCCAGAAGGGCCAGCTCTCCCGCTCCGGTGGCGGCAAGGGTTCGGGCTTCGAGGGCGGCCAGACGCCGCTTGCGATGCGCCTGCCTAAGCTCCCCGGCTTCCGTAACCCCCGTCGTGTGGAGTTCACGGCTGTGAACATCGCACGTCTCGACCGCAAGTTTGAGGACGGTGCCGTGATCGACGGTGCTGCGCTCAAGGCGGCCGGCATCATCAAGAAGGAATTTGAGCCGGTCAAGATTCTTGGTGTGGGCGAGACCACCAAGAAGTGGACGGTCAAGGTGGACAAGATCTCGGCTTCTGCTAAGGCCAAGATCGAGGCCGCCGGAGGGTCGGTCGAACTTCCGTGCTAACTGCTCTGAAGAATGCGTTCCGCATCTCTGAGCTGCGGGGCAAGATTCTCTTCACCATAGCAATGCTCGTGGTGTACCGCGTAGGTGCCCACGTCCCTGTGCCCGGCATCCCCTTCCAGTCGATGCTGGACCTCTTCGGCGGCGACGATTCTGTCGCCGCCGGCGCTATGGCGCTGTTGAATCTCTTCTCGGGCGGCGCGCTGAGCTATGTCTCGGTCTTCTCCCTGGGCATCATGCCCTATATCACGAGCTCGATCATCCTTCAGATGCTCCAGAGCGTGATTCCCAGCCTGCACGAGCTCGCTCGTGAGGGCGAGGTGGGCCAGACCAAGATCACCCAGTATTCTCGCTACTTGACGCTCGCGCTTGCACTGCTCAACTCCATTGGATACCTGTTCCTCTTCAAGAGCTACGGTATCAACTTCAACGGTGCTGGTGCACCCGAGATCATCTTCGACATCATGATCGTGGGCACGCTTACGGCGGGCGCCATGCTCATCATGTGGATCGGTGAGCTCATCACCCAGCGCGGTATTGGCAACGGCATGTCGCTCATCATCTTTGCGAACATCATGGCCGGCCTGCCGCAGGCGATCATCTCCTCGGTGAGCGCCGACGCGTACGGTGTCATCATCACGGCGGTCATCCTCGTGGTCATCATTTGCGTCATCCCGCTCATTGTGTTCATCGAGCGTGGTCAGCGCCGCATTCCGGTGCAGTACGCCAAGCGCGTTGTTGGTCGTCGCATCATGGGTGGTCAGTCCACCTACCTGCCCATTAAGGTCAACACGGCCGGCGTGGTGCCCATTATCTTCGCGAGCGCGCTGCTCTATTTCCCGGCGCAGCTTGCGGTGTTCTTCCCGGGCATCGGCTGGGTTCAGGCGGTTGCGGGCGCTCTGTCGTCCGGCTGGATCAACTGGATCCTGAACGTCGTGCTTATCGTGTTCTTCGCGTACTTCTACACCTCCATGGTGTTCAATCCCGAGGATACGGCCGACAACCTTAAGAAGCAGGGTGGCTTCATCCCGGGCGTGCGTCCTGGTAAGGCCACCGCGGCCTACATCAAGAACGCGCTCAACAAGATCACGCTTCCCAGCGCTGTCTTCCTGGCGTTTATCGCCATCGTCCCCTCCATCGTGTTCTCGTTCACCAACAACCAGCTCATCCAGTCCTTTGGTGGTACGTCCATCCTCATCATGGTGGGTGTGGTGCTTGACACCATTGCCAAGGTTGAGAGCCAGTTGAAGATGTACGATTACGATGGGTTCTTTAAGTAGGCCGAGAGAGGAGAGACATGAACATCGTGTTGTTGGGAGCTCCTGGTGCTGGCAAGGGCACCATGGCTCAGCGCCTTGTGGCCGATTACGGTGTGGCGCACATCTCGACGGGCGATCTTTTGCGTGCCGCTGTTAAGGCGGGTAGCGATTTGGGTCGTGCGGCTAAGAAGTACATGGATGCCGGCGAGCTTGTTCCCGATCAGCTTGTGATCGATTTGGTGAAGGAGCGTCTCGGCGAGGATGATGCCCAGCAGGGCTTCCTGCTCGATGGCTTCCCGCGCAACACGGTTCAGGCGGTCACGCTTGACTCGGAGCTTTCGTCGCTTGGTCGCGCCATTGATTGCGCGTTGCTTATCGACGTGAAGCCCGAGGTGATTGTTGAGCGTCTGTCGTCTCGTCGTACCTGCCGCGCTTGCGGTTACACCGGTACGGCTACTGACACCACCTGCCCCGCCTGCGGTGGCGAGATGTACCAGCGTGACGACGACAAGCCCGAGACCATCAAGAACCGTCTCGATGTGTACGAGAAGTCCACGAGCCCGCTTGTGGAGTACTATCGCGGCCAGGGTCTCTTGAAGGCTGTCGACGGCGCTCATGCCATCGACGATGTGTATGCAGCGGTGAAAGAAGCGCTCGCTCTATGATCAAAATCAAGTCTCCATTAGAGATCGAGGCTATGAAGAAGGCCGGGGCACTGTCTAAGATGGTGCTCCGGCATGTTGGTGCCATGGTGCACCCTGGTGTCTCGACCTTTGAGCTCGACCAGCTGGCCGAGCAAATCATTCGTATGCATGGTGGCATCCCGGCCTTCAAAGGCTACGGTGGATTTCCCGGCTCCATTTGCGCCTCGCTGAACGACGCCGTGGTGCATGGTATCCCCAACCCCGATATCATCCTCCGCGATGGTGACATCATCTCCATCGACACCGGAGCGATTGTTGACGGTTGGGTGGGCGATAACGCCTGGACGTTCTATGTGGGCACGGTTGCCCCCGAGGTTCAGGCACTCTGCGAGGTTACCCGCGATTGCTTGAAGGCGGGTATCGAGCAGGCTGTCCCCGGCAACCACATTGGCGACATCGGTCACGCTGTTCAGAGCCTCGCCGAGGCTCACGGCTATGGCGTGCTGCGCGAGTATGTGGGCCATGGTGTGGGCCGTAACATGCATGAGGACCCCAACGTGCCTAACTTTGGCAAGAAGGGGAGAGGCGTGCGCCTGCAGGAGGGCATGGTTATCGCCATCGAGCCCATGATCACCTTGGGTACGCACCATGTGAGCACGGGCGCCGACGGATGGATCGTCACCACCGACGACCACCTGCCCGCCGCTCACTACGAGAACACCATCGCCATCACAGCCGATGGCCCCGTGATTCTCACCTCCGACGCCCAGGGCCCCTGGTGCAGTATGCAGGGCGGCGAAATGTAGCCAACTTACCCCATTGAGGTCGACCTGTTTCATCCCGTGCTCAAACAGCGCTGCGCGAACTGCGCGCGGGACGAAACAGGTCGACCTCGAGCGTTCGGCTACGTTCTTGCAGGATTCAATGGTCTCATTGTGCATCCATCATGTATCCGGCATGTTTTGCGCGCTTTTGCGGGCGGACTATACCCTCCCGCGCGCAGTTCGCGTCAGCGCTGTCTGAGCACGGGAGGGTATGTCCCGCCGACGCGGGGGACAAAAGACTTCAAAGTCGAAATTGTGAAGTCGATAAGAAAAATACACGATTCAGCACGTTGTGTTGTATCATTCGCTGTTGCTGTCGTTTCGAGAGAAAGATGTGCTTGTGAAGAAGGAAGACGCAATCGAACTCGAGGGTACGGTTACCGAGCCCCTGCCCAACGCCATGTTTCGCGTTGAGCTGGAGAACGGTCATAAGGTGCTTTGCTCCATCTCGGGCAAGATCCGTATGAACTACATCCGTATTCTTCCCGGTGACAAGGTTGTCGTGGAGCTCTCTCCCTACGATCTTACCCGCGGTCGCATCACCTATCGCTACAAGTAACGCCAGCACACACGCATGCATTATCGGCTGCACGGATTGCTCAACCTGCAGTCGTCTTTGCATGTCAAGGCCAGCCATCGTGATTCACGCCTGCGGCTGGGCGAGTAGATAGTAGGGAAAGTCTGAGCACTACCGAAAGGAAGAACGATGAAGGTACGTCCTTCGGTCAAGAAGATGTGCGACAAGTGCAAGATCATCAGGCGCCATGGCAAGGTTCTCGTCATCTGCGAGAATCCGCGCCACAAGCAGCGTCAGGGTTAAGAGAGGAGATTGAAGTTGGCCCGTATCAATGGTGTCGACCTTCCGCGTGAAAAGCGCGTCGAGATCGGTCTGACCTACATTTACGGCATCGGCCGCACCACCGCGACGAAGATTCTCGCCGCGACGAACATCAATCCGGACACCCGCGTCAAGGACCTCACTGATGAAGAGGTTGACGCTATCCGTAAATACATCGACGAGGCCCATCTCATGGTTGAGGGCGACCTCCGTCGTGAGCGCAACCAGAACGTCAAGCGCCTTATGGACATCGGCTGCAACCGTGGTCTGCGTCACCGCAAGGGCCTCCCGGTCCGCGGCCAGCGCACCCACACCAACGCTCGTACCCGCAAGGGTCCGAAGCGTCAGATCGGTGCCAAGAAGAAGAAATAAGGAGCGCTAGATGGCTACTGCAAAGAATAAGCGCGGCGCCGTTACCCGCATCAAGCGCGCGGACCGCAAGAACATCTCCGTGGGGCAGGCCCATATTCGCTCCACGTTCAACAACACGATCGTCTCCATCACCGATCCCCAGGGCAACGTCATCGCTTGGCGCTCCGCTGGCCAGGTCGGCTTCAAGGGTTCGCGCAAGAGCACCCCGTTTGCTGCTCAGATGGCCGCTGAGGCCTGCGCGAAGGCCGCCATGGAGCACGGCATGCACAAGGTCGCCGTGTTCGTGAAGGGCCCGGGTTCCGGTCGTGAGACCGCTATCCGCTCGCTTCAGGCCGCTGGTCTCGAAGTCACGAGCATCCAGGACAAGACCCCCATTCCGCACAACGGCTGCCGCCCCAAGAAGCGTCGCCGCGTGTAACTGAAAGGATCGTACCAACATGGCAATCGATAGGACGCCTGTTCTCAAGCGCTGCCGTCAGCTGGGGATCGACCCGGTCGAGCTTGGCTACAGCAGCAAGAAGGAATCTATCCGCCAGCCCAAGCGCCGTCGCAAGGAATCTGAGTACGGCATGCAGCTGCGCGAGAAGCAGAAGGCTAAGTTCATCTACGGCGTGCTCGAGAAGCAGTTCCGCCGTTACTACGAGCGCGCTCTGCGCATGCCCGGTGTCACCGGTGGCAACCTCATGACGCTGCTCGAGTGCCGTCTCGACAACGTCGTGTTCCGTCTGGGCTTCGCTCGCACCCGCAAGGAGGCCCGTCAGACGGTGCGCCACGGTCACTTCACCGTCAATGGTCGTCGCGTCGACATCCCGTCTTACCTCGTGAAGGCTGGCGACGTTGTGGCTGTGGGCGAGAAGTACCGTGACCTTCTCCCCATCAAGGAGGCCCTCATCCAGTCCGAGCGTTTCGAGGTTCCTGGCTGGCTCGAGGTTGATATCGAGAATCTGTCGGGCAACGTTTTGTCGCTCCCGACCCGCGAGCAGATCAGCACCGATATCCAAGAGCAGCTCATCGTCGAGCTCTACTCCAAGTAGTCCTGTTGGGCTGCTGAGGCTGGAGGTAATACATGCAAGAATTCATTAGGCCTCAGGTTCAGGTCGATGAAATCAACGAGACGTCTGCGCGCGTTTCCGTTGAGCCGCTTGAGCGCGGCTACGGTGACACGCTGGGCAATTCGCTGCGCCGCGTTCTGCTGTCGTCCCTTGAGGGCGCTGCTGTCGAGGCGATCCAGATCGATGGTGCCCAGCATGAGTTCACGAC
Organism: Candidatus Limicola stercorigallinarum; assembly: GCA_018711625.1. Classification (GTDB taxonomy): domain Bacteria; phylum Actinomycetota; class Coriobacteriia; order Coriobacteriales; family Coriobacteriaceae; genus Limicola; species Limicola stercorigallinarum. The sequence continues at coordinate 26,820 of DVID01000042.1, forward strand.
CATCCCTAACATGGTCGAGGATGTCACCGACATCGTCTTGAACGTCAAGGGCCTGGTTTTCAGAGCTCTCGGCACCACCGATGAGGCGACCGCCACGATCTCGATCGACGGTCCCTGCGAGGTTACTGGCGCGGACTTCTTCATTCCGTCCGACTTTGAGTTGGTCAACCCCGATCAGCACATTGCGACGCTCAATGAGGGCGGTCACCTCACCATGAGCATGCGCATTGGGTACGGCCGCGGCTATGTGTCCTACGAGGGCAACAAGCGCGACAACGATCCCATTGGCATCATTCATGTTGACTCGCTGTTCTCGCCCGTTCGCCGTTGCGCCAAGCTTGTCGAGGCGTGCCGCGTTGGTCAGCACACCGACTACGACCGCCTTGTCCTTGAGGTCGAGACCAACGGCGCTATCGCTCCGCGCGATGCCGTTGTTCAGGCTGCGAACATCATCAACCAGCACATGCAGGCCTTCATGAATCTCGCCGAGACCCCCGAGGTCGAGGAGGAGGCCTCCATCTTCGCGCCTGAGGTCACGAGCGACAACGCCGAGCTTGATAAGCAGATTGAGGATCTGGACCTTTCGGTGCGTTCCTACAACTGCCTCAAGCGCGCGAGCATCCATTCGGTGCGCCAGCTCGTCGAGTTCTCTGAGAACGACCTGCTGAACATCCGCAACTTCGGCGTTAAGTCGATCGAGGAAGTCAAAGACAAGCTTGAGTCCATGGGCCTGAGCCTGAAGGCTTAATGCTTCGCATATAGAGGAGAACGACCAATGCGTCATAACAAGAAGAAGGGTCTGAAGCTTGGCACCGACGCCGCTCACACCCGTGCGATGAAGAAGAGCCTGGCCAAGGCCCTTCTGGAGAACGACCGCATCAAGACCACCGAGACCCGCGCCAAGGCTCTCCGTGGCTATGTTGAGCCCATCATCACCTGGGCCAAGAAGGGCGACCTGCACTCTCGTCGTCTTGCCATAGCTAAGCTCGGCGACAAGAACCTCGTGGCCGAGGTTTTTGACAAGGCTGCTCAGGGCATGTGGGCCGACCGCAACGGTGGCTACACCCGCATCATGAAGCTCGGCACCCGCAAGGGCGACAACGCTCCGATGGTTATCATCGAGATCGTTTCCGAGCCCGTGGTGAAGAAGGCCCCGAAGAAGGCTGCTCCCGTGAAGGCCGCTGCCCCCAAGAAGGTTGAGGCCGTTGAGGAGCCTGCCGAGGAGCCGGCCGCCGAGGAGGCTGCTGAGGAGCAGGCTGCCGAGTAGGCGCTGGATTAGCGCTTTCGGCTTGTGCCGCTAACTCTGGGCCTACGGTTTAGGGCGCGCGGCATACTCATAGAGCATAAAGAAGGGGCGATTTCGCCCCTTCTTTTTTAGGGATAAGGCGAGCTAGCCAGTTGTTTGGTAGGGGATGCGTGCGGGCCGGGTCCATCGTGCTCGCATTCCTGGCAAAACGACGCGGGCAAGAGCCTTGGTAGAGCGGGCACGCGAGGGGAGGGTGCACATGATTGAGGTGCGTGGAGCTACGGTCGCGCGGGATGCGCTCGCCAGCGCGCCGCATGAGGCGGATGGTGCGTTCGAGGCGGATGCCGCTTCTGGCCGCGGCGCCGTCTCTGATCGCCGTTCGTCGGCTGACGGCACTGATGCGCACGCGTATGCGGCTGAAGCTGCGCGCCCCGTGCTCTCCGACGTCACCCTTTCTGTTTCGCCCGGCGAGCTTGTTGCCCTGGTGGGCGAAAACGGCGCCGGCAAGTCCACGCTTGCCAACCTTATATGCGGCTCGCTCGTGGCTCAGCCCGGCATGGTCGCGGTAGATGGTATCGACCCTGCCGCAAGCGATGACGCGCGCATGCAGGTTCGACGTACGGTGGGTCATGTGTTTCAGCAGCCGGAGGACCAGATTGTCTCCACCGCGGTCTTTGATGAAGTGGCGTTTGGGCCGCGCAACATGGGCTGGGATGAAGCCGCTGTCGAGCATGCGGTGATAAGCGCGCTTTCAATTGTGGGGCTTGCGGGCTTCGAAGACCGCGAGGTTGCCGCGCTTTCGGGCGGAGAGCAGCAGCGCTTGGCCCTTGCGAGCGTTCTTTCCTGCGCACCCGCCTATGTCGTGCTCGATGAGGTGACCTCGCAGCTGGATAGCGCGACGCGCCCGGCGTTTCGCTCCCTCTTTCGCTCGCTTGCTCACGAGCAGGGGCATGGCGTGGTGCAGGTGACGCACGACCCCCTCGAAGTGCTCATGAGCGACCGTGTGCTCGTGATGGAGGGCGGGAGGCTGGTATGGGAAGGTTCGCCTTCGCGCTTGGTGCGTGAGCGTCGGCAGCTCTGGGATGCCACGCTGCCACCGAGCACCTATGCCTCGGCCCTTTGTACGGCCGTGGAACGGGGTTATGACATGAGTCTGGGTGTAGAGCCCGGAGACCTTGTTGCGTGGCTGTATGCGGGCCCTGAGGGCGCTGACAAGGAGTGCTCCTGGGATCCGACGCGCGCTTCGGTGCGTGCAGCTGTGGCGCATATCCTTGAAGAGGCGGGCGGCGCGGGAGCGCTCGCGTCTTCGTGTGAGATGCGGGAGCACGCCCAGACGGAGGGCATCGAGGCGCATCGGGTCTCGTTTGCCTATGAGGATCCCCGTGGGCGCACGCCGGCTCGCGAGGTGCTGCATGCGGTGGACCTCTCTGTTGCGCCGGGCTCCATCACCCTGGTCGCAGGCCGTACGGGATCGGGTAAGTCAACGCTGCTTTCGCTCGTGGCGGGCCTTGAGGAGCCGCGGGAGGGCATCGTTACCGTGGGCGGGGTCGCGCCCTGCCCGGGAGACGTTGCGGTGGCGTTCCAGAACCCTGAGCGTCAGCTCTTTTTGGAAACGGTGGCGTCGGAGCTCACGTTTGGTCCGCGCAATCTGGGCTGCAGGGAGGAGGAGGCGGCGCGCCGTGCCGAGGCCGCACGCGTGCGCTGTGGCGTGTCGCGTGATCTTATGGCACGCGATCCCTTTGCGCTATCGGGCGGGCAGGCACGGCGTGTGGCTATTGCAAGCGTGCTTGCGCTTGATGCCCGGGCGCTTGTACTTGATGAACCCACAAGTGGTCTCGATGCACGGGGGCGGCGTGATTTGCATGCGTTGGTGCGCAGTCTTGCGGCTGACGGGATGCCCATCGTGGTGGTCAGCCACGACCTTGAGGAATGGTTGCAGATCGCTTCGCATGTGGCGCTCTTGGACGCGGGCAGAGTTGTGTGGCAGGGCGCCGTGTCCGCGCTTGCGCAGCAGCCCGATGCCTTTGCTCGCGCGGGGCTATGTCCTCCTGAGGCCTGGACGCTGCGCGACCTGCTCGCTCAGAAGGAGGAAGAGCACGCGGGCAGCGGTGCGCGCACGGGCGATCCCGATACCGACGTGCCTGCGGCTAACCCTGGCGCGGCTCACGCCCGCCAAGTCCTCAAGCCGGCGCTGAACCCCGTGCAAGCGGTGGATACACGTGTGAAATTGACCCTCCTGTTGGCGCTGACGGTGGCGCTCTTTGCTTCGGCGCAGCCGGTGACGCTTGCGCTGTGGGCGGTGCTTGTGTGCGCGGTGCTCCGTTTGGCGAAGATCCGCCTGCGGTTTGTGTTGCGCTCCTTGCGACCGCTTGCCATCTTGTTTGCCATTGTGGTGGTCGTGAACCTTGTGTCGCTTGATGGCACGGCCGATCTTATGCTGGCGGCTCCGTTGGGCTTGAGTTTCGCCGGTGCCGCACGGGCTGCATGGGCCATGTCGCGCATTCTGGTCTTGGTGGGTGCTGCGCTCGCGGTATCAGAGACGTCCACGCCCACTCAGCTTGCCGACGCTTGCGTGCGCCTGCTTAAGCCGTTGGGCCGCCTTGGCGCACCCGTGGGCGCCCTAGGCCTCGTGCTCTCGCTCGCGTTGCGGTTCATTCCCATGGCTATGGAGGAGGTCATGCGTATATCGATGGCGCAGCGCGCCCGCGGTGTGCGGTTTGACGAGGGCGGCGTGGTGCAGCGCGTGCGCCTCTGGGCCGCCGTGCTGGTGCCCGCCGTGGTGTCGCTCTTCCGTCGTGCCGACCGCGTGGCGGAATCCATGGACGCGCGCTGCTACGAGGCGGGATCCGCCGGCGAGCTGCCTCCTCATCCGCTTGCTTTGCGCGACAAGGCCCTGCTTGCGGGAGGTGTGGCCCTCATGGTGGCAGTCGTTTTCCTCATGAGGTGATGATGGGTGCACGCGGTCTCCGCAAGCATGCGTGCGCCTTGTCTTCTCCTGCGTCTCTCGTTTTGAGAGGATGGTCAGGTTGTTGGGTCAGATGGGCGCGGGAGCGCTCGGCAGGTGCGAGAGCGTGTGCGCCATAGGAGCCCTGCATGCTCGGCACGGGCACCCTTCCGAGCATCGGCCATGTATCGACTATGATGGGTGCAGAACAATCCGGGCGCGAGGGTGCCCTTTGATGGCGAGGAGCTTGCTATGACAGGATCCCTGGAGGGTGTTGCTGTGGCCGAGAAGGCGCTTGGTGTCGCGAAAGATGCCGCAGCTTGCGGCGAGGCAGCGTGCGGGCACATGGATTACGCGGGTACGTTGGTGTTCCGCCTGGGATATGACGGTGGCGCGTACAGCGGTTTTGCCGAGCAGACGCAGCCAGGCATACACACTGTGGCGGGCGAGTTGCGACGGGCTATCGAGACGTTTTTGCGCCGCGAGGTTGAGATCACCTGTGCTGGCCGCACCGATGCTGGCGTCCATGCGGTGTCGCAATACATCAGCGTGCCGGCAAATGCCGATGAGCTCGCTATTCCGCGCCAGCGTTGGCTGCGTGCCCTGGATGCACTCCTGCCGCAAGACATTGCGGTGAGCGAGGTCTACCATTCCGCGCCGGGGTTCTCGGCACGCTTTGACGCGCAGGATCGCACCTACGTTTACCGTATGGCGGATCGCTCCGAGCGTCCCGTGCTTACGCGCAACCACGTGTGGTGGCAGCGCCTGCCGCTCGATGAGGCGGCCATGCTTGAGGGGGCGCGCCATCTGCTGGGAGAGCATGACTTCAAGAGCTTCTGCAAGGTGGCCTCGGCAATCGATAAGCCTACCTGCCGGAATGTCATGTGGGTAGACATGTGCCGCACCACCGAACTTGGTGAGGACGTGCTTGAATTTTGGATTCAGGGCAACGCCTTCCTCCACTCGATGGTCCGCACCATTGTGGGCACGTTGGTGGAAGTGGGACGCCATCGCCGCGAGCCGGCATGGGTGGCCGAGGCGCTTGCTGCCTGTGATAGGCGCGCGGCGGGTCCCACGGCACCCGCATGCGGCCTTACCTTTGCAGCCGTAAGCTATCCCGAGGGCGCATTGACTCCTGCGCCGTAACGCCTGCGCATTGTGTTGCTCACGTGGTGAACATCTGTGCATGACGTGCATCGCCATGCGGTTGCTTGGGCAATGCACCTGCGGTGATACCATATTTTTGGCTTGCATCCGCTAGATTCTGGAGGCGTGGCAGGTGGCTCGTCGCGCAACAACCCGTCCGCAGATTACCGTCATCATGGCGGTGCATAACGCTGCCACGCATGTTGCGCGAACTGTTGAAAGCGTTCTGGGGCAAGAGTTCTCCAGGGTTCAGCTTGTAGTCGCCGATTGCGCATCAACCGACCGTACGCCCGAGATGTTGCGCCGCGCGGCAGAGCGCGACATGCGTCTCGATGTGCTCACGCTTGACACCACCAATACCTGGCATGCTCTCGATGAGGCCCTCGACGCCGCGCGTGGCACCTATCTGATGGTCATGGGGCAGGATGGATGGCTTGGCCTGCAGGCGCTCGACCGCCTGGTTGAAGCGGCGGAGGAAGATAGCCTTCAACTGGCAATTCCCTCATATTCCTGGGATACCTATTACAGTACGGGCGAGCGTTCGTCGCGCGTGACGGCGCTTTCAAGCGAGCGCTGCTTCGAGCGTGCTGCGTTTAGGCGGGATGCCCACATCCTTATCGACAGCGGGCTTTTTGGCAAACTCACCGGCACGCTTATGGAGCGCGATCGCATTGACGAGCTGGGGCTGAGGTTTTCGCTCATCGAAGACGAGCAGGCGTTTTTCATTCGATACGTTGAGGACATCGACCGCGTGGGCTCCGTGGAGGCGGCTGTGTACCATGCGCCGCAGACGGAGTTGCTTGACGACGGTCCCTCGAGCGCTGCGCAGTATGCACGTTGCGAGCGCGAGCACAAGCGCCTGCTGAGCTTGATTGCCCAGTGGGGGATGGACAAGGACGCCGAACTGGTGCATGCGGTGCACTGCAGCCATATGAGCGCGATTATCGCCTGCGTTGAGGCCACCTGCTCTGCCCGGTCGCTTTCCTCTATTGAACGCAACGAGCGCGTGCGCGACATCGTGGAGGCCGAGAGCACGCGTGCCACCATAGAGGTGCTGCATGGGAGCCATCGTGATTTTGGGTTGCTCTACGGGCCGATAGCGCGCAAGAATGTTGTCACGTGCTGCCTGAGCGCCAAGCTGATGCAGCTCGTACGCAGCTCACACCTGCCTATTCCGGGAGTTGTTGCTTCGGGTTCTGCTGCTTAGGGGTGGCTGCTGCACCTTCTGGGTTCCAGATAACTCCACGCATATGCGCACCATGACGCGCCCAGCTGCGCATGGCACATCCTTCATACGCTGCTCACCGGCGCTTCAATGATTCGTAACAATCGCGATATTTTCGAAAAGGTATGCACCTTTTACTCAAATTATGAGTAAACTATGCAAGAGCAAGTATGGAACTATCGGTGAACAGGTGCAATCATGGCAAAACGGCGCAACGGGCGACAGGATGCGATTCGCGAGATTGTGCGCGGCAAGAACATTCGCACGCAGCGGATGCTTGTTGACGAGCTCAAAGAATGCGGGTTCGACTGCACCCAGGCAACCGTTTCGCGCGATATTGCCGACATGGGTCTGCGCAAGCTGCCTGAAGGCGTGTATGTGCTTGCTGAAGACCTGCACCTGCAGCGTATGGTGTCTGAGCTGGTGGTAGATGTTCTGCGCACCGAGAACCTTGTGCTCATTAAGGCGCAGCCTGGCACGGCTTCGGGTATTGCGGCGGCGGTTGATGCTGCCGAGCTCCCTGATGTTTTGGGATCGCTTGCGGGCAATGACACCATTTTGGTTGTGGCGCAAACAGCAGAGGATGGCGAGCGCCTGGAGGCGCTGATCAGCAAGCTGTGCAGCCCCCGCCGCGGATAGCGATTCAGGTCGCACATAACGATTCGGCAGGCGAAGGCGCCTGTGGTATGCTTTCCGCCGATGATGAACCGAACTGCTACAGGAGTATGTAATGATTGCCTTCATTCACATTACGTTGATGGCGCTGGTGCTGTTGTTGCCTATTGCACTGGTTGCTTTGCTTGTGTACTACTTCATCCACACGCGCCAACACTAAGGGTGCGCTTGGGTTTGCAAGCCCGCTAAAAGGTATTCCAGAAGCTCGTAGTGAGAAAAGAAAATGGGGAGCAGCTTTTCTGCTGCTCCCCATTCTTGTTACGAAACGGGCGCTTCGCCGCCGCCACCAGAGGGTGTATGCGGCGGAGGCGGAGGCGGAGGCGTAGGCGTATCGGGCGTGCTCGGCGTTTCAGGCGGTGTGGGTACGTCGGGCGAGGTCGGCGAATCCGGGCTAGAAGGCGAGCTCGGGCTATCGGGCGAGCTCGGGCTATCGGGCGAGCTCGGGCTATCGGGATTCTCGGTCTCGGGCTCCTCGTTTTCCTCATCGGTCTCGGCCTCGGTGTCTGCCTCGGAGGCCCTGCCAACGAGCGGCTCGCCCTCAACCTTCCACACGCTGTTGCTCTTGTAGGTGGGCGCCGGGGCGTCGGGGAACTCCTCGCGCTCCACACCCGCCAGGATGGCGTTGAGCGTGTTGCGCACGATGGGTAGCGTCACGTCGTCACCCAGGGCGTCGCGCCAGCCAATCTTGATGGGGATGGCGCCCTCGGTGTAGCCCGACCAGATGGCCAGGGTGTACTGCGGGGTGTAGCCGGCGAAATAGAGGTCGGCGACATCGGTCGTGGTTCCAGTCTTGCCCGCGAAGGGCTGGTTCACCGAGGGGCGCGCAGCCGCACCCGTGCCACCACCCGAGACGACCGTCTTGAGCACGTCGGTGACGGCGCTCGTGACGCTTGTGTCGAGCACCTGCTCGCCCGCGGTGTCGAGCTCGTAGATGGCATCGCCATTGCGGTTGGTGATCTTCACAATGCCCGTGGCGTCGCGGCGAATGCCACCGGTGGCGAAGGTGGAGTAAGCCTCAGCCATCTCGAGCGTGGAGAAGCTCGACACGCCGAGCGTCGTGCTGGTGACGTCCTCGATGTCAGACTCAATGCCGAGCTTGCGGCACATCTCGATGATCTTGTCGTTGCCCACAGCTTTCGCCACCTGCACGTAGCCCGTGTTGGACGAAAGCGCCGTGGCACGCGTGAGCGAGATGGTGCCATAGCTCTGGTTGGCGTAGTTTTGGATCTTGTTGCGATGGTTGTCGAAGTACATCGGCGAGTTGCAGTTGATGGGGATGTTGGGGTTCATGCCCTCGTTGATGGCCGTGGCAAGCGTGAGGCCCTTGAACGAGGAGCCTACCTGGCGCTTGGAGAGCGCGTGATTCACGTGGCTCTCGTCGGCGTAATAGTCCTTGCCGCCCACCATGGCTTTGATGGTGCCCGTCTTGTTGTCGAGGATGGTCATGCCCACCTCAAGGCCATCGAGGCCCAGTTTGTTGAGCTGGTCGACGGTTGCCTGCTCAGCCGCCTGCTGAACGGTGGGGTCGATGGAGGTCTGGATGGTGAGGCCGCCCGAGAAGATAGCGGTGTAGGAGAGGTTCTCCTGCAGCTGGTCGAGAATGTAGTCCACAAAGTAGGGGAAAGCGTACACATCTACGCCGGTGCCGGAGGTCTCGGTGAGGTTAAGTGTGATGGGCTCCGCCTGGGCGGCATCGTGCTCCTCCTGCGAGATATAGCCGTTGCGAAGCATGCGGTCGAGCACCGTGTTGCGGCGTTGCGTGGCAAACTCAACATTCTTGGTGGGGTCGTACTGCGAGGGCGCGTTGGGCAGACCAACCAGCATGGCCGCCTCGGCGAGGGTGAGGTCGCTCGCGCTCTTTGAATAGTAGGTTTGCGCGGCTGCCTCAATGCCATAGGCGCCGTGGCCGTAGTAGATGTTGTTGAGGTACATCATGAGGATCTCTTCTTTTGAGTAGATCTCCTCCATCTTGATGGCAAGGTAGGCCTCGCGCACCTTGCGCTCAAGGGTGATGTCAAACTGCTCGTCGGAGAGAATCGTGTTGCGCACGAGCTGCTGCGTGATGGTGGAGGCTCCCTCGTGGCCGCCGGTGAGCTGCACCACCACGGCGCGCGCGATACCAATGAGGTCCACGCCGTTGTGCTCGTAGAAGCGCTCGTCCTCGGTGGCGACGGTGCCGTCCTTCACGTATTTGGAGCACTCGTCCCACGAGATATTGGTGCGGTTTTGGGTGTAGAAACGCGCAATCGTGTTGCCCTGGGCATCAAGCACCGTTGAGGGCTCGCTCGTAAGATACAGCTCGGCGTTGCGGTAGTCGGGCAGATCTTCGAGCCAGCGGTTGACGTTGCCCAGCATGCCCACGCCAAATGCGATTCCGCAGATGAGCAGGAATCCAAAGAACGAAACGAGCACGATGGGGAGGGTGTGCGATTTCTCGACGCTATGTCGATTGCGTTCGCGAGGACCCATAAAGACCTCCTGCATGCTATCCAGAGAGCCAGCGTGCCCTCTCACAAACAAGATACATACGTGGATACACATTAGCGCAACACGCGCCAGCAGGCTCTCGTGTATCCTTGTCCCAGGCAAATTCCAGAGCGTATGCACACCTCGTGGCCTGCGGGATACGGGGTCGAGGAGGAGTGCCGTGCCGCATACGACCCATAACATTCCGGAGTTGTTGGCCCCTGCCGGTGGCAGGGATGCCCTGATTGCCGCCGTTGTGGCGGGGGCAGACGCGGTATATGTGGGTGCCGGGCGCTTCAACGCGCGGGTGAGCGCCGAGGGTTTTGACGCGCCTACGCTTGCGTGGTCGTGCCGGTTTGCCCACGCGCATGGGGTGCGCGTATATGCCGCTCTGAACATCATGGTCTATGAGCACGAGATGGCCGAGGCGCTCAAGCTTGCGCGTGACGTGCTCGCTTTGGGCGCAGACGCGCTCATCGTGGCCGACCTGGGCCTTCTGCGCCGACTCCGCGCCGAGATGCCTGAGGTGGAGCTGCACCTTTCCACCCAGGCGGGCGCCCAGTCGGCGCAGACGGTGCGCGTGGCGGCGCAGGAGCTGGGGTGTGCCCGGGTGACGGTGGCGCGCGAGCTTACGCTTGACGAGATTGAAGCGGTGGCAGCTACTGGTGTGCCGATAGAGGTCTTTTGCCACGGTGCCATCTGTATTGCGTATTCGGGTGCGTGCGCGTTCTCGGCGTTGCGGCGGGGACGCTCGGCCATGCGGGGCGATTGCACACAGCCTTGCCGACAGTCCTATGGCCTTGAGGATGCTCATGGGCACTCTGTTGCCACGCCGGATGGTGCGATGCTGCTGTGCCCGCGCGATTACCTGGGCGTAGGCCATGTGAGCGAGCTCGCCCGTGCGGGGGTGGCCTCGCTCAAGATCGAGGGCCGCATGAAGAACCCGGACTACGTGTACAACGTGACGCGCATCTACCGCGCGGCGCTCGATGCGTATGCTGCGGGGCTGCCGTTTGATGCCGAGCGGGCCGAGCGTGCGCTGGGGCGCTCATTCAACCGCGGATTTACCGATGCGTATCTTCGCGGCTCCTCGGGCGCGGAGCTCATGAGCTTTGAGCGCTCGTGCAACCAGGGCGTGCGCGTGGGCGTGCTGGTGGCGCGCCGCCACGAGGCGGTGGAGGTTGCCTTTGAGGCGCCCGTGGCAGCGGGCGATATGCTCGAGATTCGCTCGACACCCGGGCCGGATGCCCCTGCTGATGTGCCCAAACGCTGGCCGATGGTGCCCTGCCCCGAGAATGCTGAGGCGGGCGAGCGCCTGTGGGTGCGCTGCAAACGCCGTGTGGAAGTGGGGAGTGTGGTGCACCTGGTGCGCTCGGTAGCGGTGTTGGACGAGGTGCGCGCACAGCTTGATGCGGCGCTCGAAGGCGCGGCGGCAGAGGTGGCGGACGCAGCGGATGCGGCGGAGATGCCCGCGGTGCTGAATGCCAAAGCTGTTGGGACGGACGACGGGCTGGAGGCGCCTGCGTCTGAGACGGGCACACCAGATGTCGCCGAGGTTCCGCGCGTGGCGTTCCCGGAGAGCGCGGCCCAGCACGATGCGCCTTTGGTTCATGCCCCCGCAGAAATCATCATGGTGGCAACGCCTGATGAGGCGTGGCGCCAGTACTGCGATGCGGACGCGGCGCCCGCCGGCCCTCGCGAGGTGGGTGTGTTCGCCTGGCGCATGCTGGAGGATCGTGCCGCCTGGGATGATCTGCTGGGGAGCATGACGGTGGTGCTCGACGAAGTGCTCCGCGCGGATGACGTTGAGCGTTGCCGTGCGCTGTGTACGCAGGCGCGTCGTGTGGTTTGCCGCAACCTGGGCGAGCTTGAGCTGGCGCGCGCAGCGGGCGTGCCCTTCGATGTGGCACCGCCGCTCTACGCGGCAAACGTGGATGCGATCCATGCGCTCAGGGCACTTGGGGCGGAGCGCGTGGTTATGCCCGACGAGCTTGCCCAGCCTGGGCGCCGCGCGCTCATGTGCGCGGCGGGGGATGCGCCGTTTGCCGTTTTGCGCACGCCGTCGCCCGAGCTCATGGTGTGCGAGCATTGCTTGCTCACGGCCGAAGGGCCGTGCTCGGGCTCGTGCGCCACGTGCACGCGGCGCCAGGCAGAGCACCTGCTTGTATGCTCCGATGGGACCCGTTTGCCCGTGGTGGTGGACGCGCTTGGCCGTACGCGTATTTTTGATGCGAGCACGTCCGATGCACCAGTGGAGGATGCCGACACGGCACTGCGAGACAACACCGCAGCCGGCGGAACAAGAGGGGAGCGCTAATGGCAGACCAGCAGACGGCACCCGCGCGGCACCTGCGCGGCTCGCATGCGGCTCATAGCCCATGGCGCACACTGGCGCTCACCTGCGCCATCCTCCTTGCGGTGGCCCTTATTCCCATGCTCGTCATCTCGATCTTTGATCATAGCTACGCCGACGACTGGCACTATGGTGTTGACGTGCACCTGGCGCTTCAGGCGGGCGGCGGCGTGGTTGAGGCGCTGCGCGCAGCCCTGGCCAAGGCCGCCAGCACCTATTTCTCCTGGCAGGGGACGTACTCGGCCATCTTTCTTATGGCTTTGCAGCCCGGCGTGTTCTCCGAGGCGCTCTATGGCTGGGGTGCGGTGTTCATCATGCTCTCGCTTGTGGCGGCAACCTTCTACGCCAGCTACGTGTTTGTACGCGATCTGCTTCATGGCGACGGTGCCTGTGCGAGCGCGATTGCGTGCGTGGTGCTCTTGCTCCAAACACAGCTTCTTCCCAGCCCGGTTGAGGGCATCTGGTGGTACAACTCGGCCATCTACTACACGTTCTACCATGCGCTCATGTTGGTGATGGTGGCGCTTGCCGTGCGCGTGGTGCGCGGCAAGACGGCGCGGCGCGCCTACGGCGCCGCGGGGACGGCGGTGCGTGCGTTCGTGCTCGTGCTACTTGCATTTGTGGTGGCAGGCGGCAACTTTGTCACCGGCCTTGTGGCGGTGCTCGTGCTTCTTGCGGTGTTCGTAGCTGGCCTTATACGCTGGCGCCGCCGCGTATGGATTGTGTTTCCCGCCTTGGTGGTGCTTGTGGTGGGCTTTGCGTTCTCTATGGCGGCGCCGGGGAACGCCGAGCGCCAAATGTCGCAGTTTGCGGGCGACAATATTGGTGTGATCGCCACGCTGGCGCGTAGCTTCTTCGCGGGCTTTGAGTACCTGGTGCTCTGGACCAACGGGTATTTGGTGGTGGCGCTGGCGGCCCTCGTGCCCGTGTTTGTGTACCTTGCCCGCCGCTCTCCGTGGTCATTCCGTCTGCCGGGTGTGGCCGCACTCGCCGCACTGGCGCTTTTTATGGCAAGCTTCACGCCCACCTTTTTCTCTATGGGAACGGTTGGTCCGGGCCGCGTGCAGAATATTCGCTACGACCTGTTTGTGGTGCTGGTGTTTGCCTGCACTGCTTGGACGTGTGGTTGGTGTGTGCGCCAGATTGATGCTCGCATGGGGCGCGATGGTGCCGATGCAGGGCGTGGTCTCCTGGAGGCCCTGGGCGCGGAAGTGGGAGAAGAGCCCGCGGTGCCCCCGCTCGGCGCCCACGCATCTGGTGCGCCAGGTGCGCATGCTCGCAGCTCGTCGGACGAGGGACTACCCGAACGCCCGGGCTCCCCAGAAGATGCCCCCGCCCACCTGCCGCGCTTCCTTCGCTGGGGCTACATCATGCTTGCTTGCGTGCTGGTGGTGAGCGTGGTGGCGCTTGCGATTGATGAGCGCCATGTGGACGACCTCACCTCTATCTCGGCCACCGCGTCGCTGCTCTCGGGCGAGGCGGAGGAGTACGACCATCAAATATGGGACCGTATTGAGCGCATTGAGAGCACAGATGCAGATACGGTGGAGGTGCCGTTTATCACCACGGCGCCCAAGGTGCTCTTTATGGGTGACATTCGCGACAACATGGACACCTATATCAACTTCAGGCTCTCGCAGTGGTACGGCAAAGAAGCCATCCTGGGCTACCACGGCCTGCTCGGCTAATGGGTTGGATGGGGACGGGTTCGTTTTGACCCATCGCATCTCCAAGGGCGTCCCAAGGAGCCTCAGAATAAGTAGCCACAGCCCGCACATTCTCGGCTACACTAGACAGGTTATATGATTGCCAGCACCGCCCTAGTTGCTTGGATGGCCGCCTTGCCGGCCGCAGGGCGAGGGTGCTAGATAGCAGGAGGACAGAATCGTGTTGTCAGTAGATGAGCAGATGCGCATCATCACCTCGGGCGCTGCGCAGATCGTTCCCGAGGCTGATCTGAGGAAGAAGCTTGAGCGCGGTGTGCCGCTCAACATCAAGCTGGGTGTTGACCCCACCTCGCCCGACCTCCATTTGGGCCATGCGGTTCCGCTGCGCAAGATGCGCCAGTTCCAGGATTTGGGCCACAAGGTGACCCTCATCATTGGTAACGGCACCGCCATGATCGGTGACCCGTCGGGCAAAAACACCACGCGCCCGCAGCTTTCGCAGGAGCAGGTTGAGGCCAACGCTGCAACCTACGTTGCTCAGGCGATGAAGATCCTCGACCCCGAGAAGACCACCATCGTGCACAACGGCGACTGGATCTTGTCGCTCGACCTCAAGGGCATGCTCGAGCTCTGCAGCAAGTTCACCGTGGCGCGCATTCTGGAGCGCGACGACTTCACCAAACGGTACCAGTCCCAGACGCCGATTGCCCTGCACGAGTTCCTCTACCCGGTGATGCAGGCGTTCGACTCCGTGCAGATCAAAGCCGACGTGGAGATGGGTGGCACCGACCAGCTCTTCAACCTGCTTGCTGGCCGCGAGCTCATGGAGAAGATGGGTATGGAGCCGCAGGTGGCGCTCACCATGCCGCTTCTGGAGGGCACCGACGGCGTGCGCAAGATGTCCAAGAGCTACGGCAACTACGTGGGCCTCACCGACGAGCCGGCGGATGCCTTTGGCAAGATCATGTCGATCCCCGACAACATGATTGGCAAGTACTACCGCCTCGCTTCGACGCTTACGGTGGACGAGGTTGATCGCATCGACGCGGCGCTTGCCGATGGCTCTGCCGATCCGTACGAGCTCAAGCGCGCTCTGGCCGTCAACATTGTGGATGCCTACCACGGCGCCGGCGCTGGCGAGGAGGCCAAGGCGGCGTTTGACCGCGTGTTCAAGGAGTCGCAGCTGCCCGAGGATATCGCCGAGGTTGAAGTTGACCTTACCCCCAACGACGAGGGCAAGGTGTACCTGGCGGCCGTGCTGAAGGACGCGGGCCTGGCACCTTCTGCCGGCGAGGCGCGTCGCCTTATTGACGGCGGCGGCGTAAAGATTGACCAGGTGCCCGTGGAGCCCAAGAGCTACAACGTGGACCCGGCGCTGTTGCATGCGGGCGTGGTGCTGCAGGTGGGCAAGCGTAAGTTCGCGCGCTTGAAGTAGCTCGGCTGCAAATACGAGGGTTATCCCCGAGCTTCAGGGGGGGCTGGACGGTGACGATGCCGTTCAGCCCCCTTCGCTTTGTGTTGCGCGCGCCGCAGCGGCCGGGCAGGTGACGTGGAGCGCTCGTGCGGCGCAATGATTTGCCTGCCTCACAACGGGTACCATCAATGCAAGTTGCCGTCGTCAGGGGAGGCTGCCCATGTCTGTTGCATCCGTTGAAGATCTGCATGTGCTGGTAGATGCTGCGATGGGGCGTATCCCGGTGGATACGCTCTTTGTTAATGCGCAGGTGGTCGATGTATACGGGCACCGGGTCGTGCCAGGTGCGGTGGCGGTGAAAGACGGCATTATCGTGGGCGTGCGCTTTGATGGCCGCGATGACGCACCGCTACCTCAGGCGGAGCGCACCATCGATTGCGACGGCCGGTACCTTGCGCCAGGCTTTATTGACGGCCATTTGCATATTGAGTCGTCCAACGTGCGGCCTGCGGAGTATGCGCAGATGGCGCTCGCCCGGGGTACGACCACGGCTATTGCCGATAGCCATGAGATTGCCAACGTCTGTGGTCTCGACGGCCTGCACTTTATGATCGAGGATGCTCAGCGCGCTCCGCTCGATATCAAGTTCATGATGCCCTCCTGCGTGCCGGCGCTGCCTGACGAGCAGGCGGGCGCCACCATTACCGCGGAGGACATGCGTGCGTTTATGGGCGAGCACGCGGGCGCGGTGTTTGGCCTTGGTGAGATGATGAACACGCCGGGCGTTATCGGCGCCGATGATGAGACGCTCGCACGGATTGATGCGGCGAGCCTTACCACGTCGGGCCTGGTTGATGGCCATGCACCTCTGGTGGCTGGTGCAGAACTCGACGCGTATACCACCTGCGGCATCATTGCCGACCATGAATGCACGCGCCCCGAGGAAGCGCTCGACAAGCTCTCGCGCGGTATGTACATCATGCTGCGCGAAGGCACGTGCAGCCACGATTTGGCGGCGCTGGTGCCACTTGTTGCCGAGGACCCGGCGCGCATGCGGCGCTGCTGCTTTGCCACCGACGATCGCGCGCCTTCGGACGCCCAGGCGACGGGCATGATTGATAACGCGTGCCGCATGGCCATCGCGGCAGGTATTGACCCGGTGGACGCCATCACTATGGCAACGCTCTCTACAGCGGAGTGCTTTTGCTTGGAGCATGGCCACGGTGGTGCGCACGAGCACCGGGGTGCAATCGCTCCGGGTAAGCGGGCCGATCTGCTGGTGCTTGACGACCTGAGCTTCCAAGAGCCTCCGGCGCAGGTATACACGGCTGGTACCCTGGTGGCGGAGCGGGGGCGTTTCGTGGGCGCCATCGCCCCGGCAGGGGAGAAGGTGGCGCAGCTTGAGGCGCTGCTGCGCAACACGGTGCATCTGCCCCAGCTGGCGCCCGAGGTGCTTGTCTATGACTTCCATCCGGGTGAGCCGGTGATCGACGTGGTGCCAGGCAACGCGGTGACCGGAGTTGTGCGGCCCGAATCTGCCGAGGGTCTGCGTCGCATCATGCTTATTGAGCGCCATGGTCGTGCCGTGGAGGCACAGGCTGCAGGAATTGACGGTGATGGCCCGGCAGGCGTGGGCCTTGTGGGCAAGCATGTGGGCTGCGGCTGGGTGCGCGGCTTCACCATCACGGATGGCGCTATCGCCTCCACAGTGGGTCACGATTCGCACAACGTGTGTGTGGTGGGCGATAACCCCGGAGACATGCGCGTGGCCGTTGAAGCGGTCGGCCAGGGCGGATTTGTGCTGGTGCACAATGGTGCGGTGTCGGCACGCCTTGATCTGCCTCTTGGCGGCCTCATGAGCGACAAGCCCGCTGACGAGGTGGCACGCGAGCACGACGCCTTTGTGGTGGCGGCGCGGGCACAGGGTATCGAGGCGCCGCTCGACCCCATCATGGGCATGATCTTCCTGCCACTTCCGGTTATTCCGTCGCTGCGCATTCGCCCAGAGGGCATGTTTGATACGGTGAGCTACACCTACGTTTGATGACGGTGCGCCGCTGCTCAGTGCTGAAGGCTGATGGCGCGGGCGCCCAGCAGATGTAGGTCGGCAGGGTCGTGCGTGGCAACCAGTACGATGCGGCCCTGCTCGTGCTCGGCCACGAGACGCGCCGCTAACACATGGGTTGCCTCGTCGAGGCCCGTGAACGGCTCATCGAGTAGCAAAGTGGCATGCGGTGCAAGGAGCGCGCGGGCAAGGGCGCAGCGTCTGCGCTCGCCGCCGGAGCAGGTATGGGCGGGTGCAAACATGCGATCCGCCAGGCCGAGTGCGGCAAGCATGTGGGGCGCCTCGGCCCAGGCGGCACTTCCCGCGGCAAGCGGTGCACGCACATTGGTAAGAAGGCTCGCCTGCTCGGCGAGGCGGTCTTCTTGGAAGAGCATGGCGGCGGGGGCGGGAACGTCAACGCACCCGGCGCTGGCGTGCTCCAGACCGGCTGTAATGCGCAGCAGGGTGGTTTTACCGGCACCCGAGGGGGCCATGATGCACGCGACCTCTTCCTGGTGCAGCGAAAGCGAGAAATGGTCGATGAGTGCAGTGCGCCCGGCTGGCTCAGGGGGCGTATCCGTCGCCCCGTCCGTGGGCACCGCATCCTTAGCGCCCCAGGTAATCTGGCTCAGTCGCAGGGTTTGATCGCTTGAGAGCGGGGCGTCATTTGCCGTTGCGGAAGCGTGTCCTTCTTGGGGCATGGCCCCAGCCTGCACAGCCCGCTGCTCCGACGTGCTGCCTGCCGCCGCGATGAGCCATGGCTTGAGTGCATCGATTGCGAACAGCAGCGCCCGTTCGCTTGCCACGCTGAGCGCCACCACGGCAAGCGTCCACGCAAAGAGGGCAGGCGTATCAAACGCCACCTTGGCGGCATAGATGGCCTCACCAAACGAGCCGGTGGGGATACCGATGACCTCGGCTGCCACCCCCGCTTTCCAGGCCATTGAAAGCGAGAGGGCAAGCCCAGACCGCAGGTGCGGCATGAGGGCGGGGAGGGCGATGAGGCGTACCCGCCGGAGTGCGGGAATGTGAAAGAGCGTCGCCATTTCCACCAGGCGGGTGTCTTGTGCACGCAGCCCTGCCGCCACGTTCTCGTACATCACAGGCGTCGCCACGAGCATCACCACAAACACGGCGAGGTTTGCCGCCCGCAGCCACACGAGTGTAAGCACGGTGATTGAAGCCACGGGCACGCTTTTCATAACGGCGATGGCGGGGGCAAAGAACTCCTCGGCGCGGCGAAACCGCACCGCGAGCGCTGCCGCAGCGATGCCCAATGCGGAGCCAAGTGCAAAGCCAACGAAGATGCGAGCCAGGGAAAACGCCACGCGCTGCCAGAACGCGGCAGTGAGGGCGAGCTCGGCCGTGCGGGCAATAACGGTAAGCGGCGCCGGCAGCAACAGTTCGCTGTCGAGGGCCATTGCTGCTACCTGCCAGATAACCAGCCAGGCAAGAACCGCCCAGAGCGCCAAGCGCGGCCGACGCACGCGCCTGGCAGGTGCGGGAGATGCTGAGGTATGGCGTTTGCTCTTTGCCATGGCTAGCCGAGGTAATAGAAGGCGTCGCCGGGAAGCGCACCGCCTACGCTGGCAGGGTCGGCCTCAAAGAGCGTCTGAAGGTAGCCGGCGAGGTCGGCCTGCATGGCCTCACCCGTTTCGCAGACGATGTTGCAATAGGGAATTGCCTGCTCAGCGACTGTGGCGGCGATGATGCCCGCGGCCTCGATGAGCTGGGCGGCCTTGGCGGGCTCGCTGTTTACAAAGTCCACCGAGGTGGCGTAGGCGTCCAGGAACTCTTCAATGGTGCCAGGGAAGTTCTCTACAAACTCCGTCCGCGCCACGGCGACGCCGGTAATGAGCTGGGAGGGCTGGCCTGTGTCTGCCACCGCCTCGTTCCATACGTCGGTGAGGTCAAGCGCGATGCGGGCGCCTTCGAGCTTAGCGAGGGCGCTCGTGGCAAAGGGCTGGGGCAGCATAGCAACCGCGGTGGGGTCGTTTTGCAGCGCAGCCAGGCATTCTGCGTGCTCGCTGCACCACTGGATTGTTACGTCGGTAGCGGGGTCCACGCCTGCTGTGCGCAGTAAAAACTCAAGCGCGTACTGCGGTGTGGAGCCTTTGCCGGCGGAGTACAGGGTGCGCCCGCGGAGGTCCGCCATGGTTGTTATGGTTTCACCCATCTCTACGATGTCGAGAACGCCCAGGGTGTTCACGCAGAGCACCTGCACAGCGCCGTCCGTTTTTTGGTAGAGCGTGGCGGCAAGATTGGCCGGCACGCAGAGCACGTCGAGGTCGCCCTGGATGAGCTGGGGTGTGAGCTCATCGGCCGATCCCGCGAGCGTGAACTCGTAGGTGTTCTTGAGGCTGCCGATGCCCGCGGGGTTCGTGCCCACCACGGAGTCATCCCCGGCATCCTCAGGCTTCTCGACGGCGCCCACATGATCCATGAGGCCCACCAGGCCCATGCCGGTGGGGCCTTTAAGCGCGCCCACGCGCATGGTGGTAACGATTGTGGCCGCGCTGCCCGTGCCGCTTCCCGAGGTGCTGCCCGCCGGTGTGCTGCCCGACGTTGTGCCCGTGTTGCCGCAGCCCACAAGGCCCATGCCCGCCAGCATGCCGAGTGCGCAGCTCGTAGTGAAGGCACGCCTGCTCAGCGGTTGTGATGCTGCTAGGTGGTGTGCTGTTGCGTGGAACATAGATATCTCCTCCGTCGAGGGCAGCGCGCGCTCCGCGGTACGCGTGAAAGCGGTGTTTGCTTCCCGAAGCTCGCGTGGCGTGAGCGACGCGCGGCGATGGCTGCACCTGTTACGTCTGCGGCCCAAAGCGTTCGCGTAGAGTATCTTTGTATTTCATCATACGCGAGTGCCGCGGTGACTGTTCGCACGATGTGCCACGATGCGCCTACATTTACTTACACCGATCAACTCAGATTTCCACCCACCATTTCAGTTCCTCTATTGAAGCGCCTGCTCTCCAAATCCAGCATCTTGCCGAACAAGATTCAGATGGCGCGTGGCTTTGCAGGGCAGGGTGCCGACCTTGTTATTATGGCGCTCCGCATCGAGAAGCTTGAGGCGCTCGACCGAGATGCTGGGCGCCACCTGGAGCGCGAGGGATGGAAATCGTCGCGTACGCAACGGTCCACTCCATATATGGTTCTATAAATCCCTGCTTGGCCTGCTCACACTTTAGCTAAGCCGTTCAAGCTCCTCGAGAATAAAACGCGCCACGCCCTCATCGTTGTTGCTGGCACACGTTACATCCGCAGCGGCTTTGGTCTCTGCCTCGGCATTTGCCATAGCAACGCCTGTGCCTGCGCGCCTGAGCATCGAGAGGTCATTGATGCTGTCGCCAAAGGCGTACGAGCGCTCGCGGGCAATGCCCAGGTGCGCGCAGAGCCACATGAGCGCCGTGCCTTTGGTTGCCTGTGCATCAGACACCTCAAAGTTGAAGGGGAGCGACCGCACCACCGAGAGGGAGGGGTCTGCCGCAAGCCCGCGGGCAAGTGCGTCGCGATCGGCAGAGTCGCGCCACAGGAAGGTCACGCGGTCGGCATCCTCAATGGTCTCGATAAACTCCGCAGGGCTCTCGTCGTAAGGGGTGCGGAGCGATTGCATAAAGCGCGTTTCGGCCTCGTCGCGCGTGAAGGCGCCGAGGCGGTCGTAATTGGGGCGCCAGCAAAAGCACGTCCCATGCGCAAAGATGTCAAATACCACATCGCGTCCGCGCGTGAGGGCAAATAGTTCCACCAAGCGCTCCCGGGAAAGCGGCGTGCGCATAAGCGCCTCGCCCGAGGCGGCATCGTAAACAGCGGCACCGTTTGACGCCACCACATAGCGCACCGCGGGATGTTCTACCAGCTCATGCGGAATACCTGTGAGTGCGCGCCCCGTGCAGGGCACAAAGAGCGCCCCGGCGGCGGCAACAGCATCAAGCATCTTCCAGCTCAGGGGCCCTATGCGTTTCTGGTCATCCAGGAAGGTGCCATCCATGTCGGAGAAAAAGATGGCCGGCGCGGATGGGGTCGCCTCCATCGAAAGCGTCGTCTCACTCATGAGCGGCGCTCCGCAATAGGCACGTACGTCACGTCATCCATCACCGAGTTGTATGCGGGGCGGATGATGCGATGCGCGCCGTAGAGCTCTTCCATGCGGTGTGCGGCCCAGCCCGCCATGCGTGACACGGCGAAGAGCGGCGTGAACAGGGTCTCGGGCACGCCGAGCATGTTGTAGATAAAGCCGGTGTAGAGGTCGATGTTGGCGCAGATGGGTTTCTTGGTGCCGCGCACCTCGCGCATGACGCCGGGGGCGATGCGCTCGATGCGCTCGATGAGTGCAAACTCGTCGCCCAGCCCTTTCACGTTGGCAAGGTGACGTGCATAGCGCTTGCAGATCTGGGCGCGCGGGTCGGAGAGGGTGTAGATGGCGTGGCCCATGCCATAGATAAGCCCCGATTGGTCAAAGGCCTCGTGGCGCAAGATTTTTTCCAGGTAGGCTGCCACCTCGTCATCGTCGTCCCAGTGCTCCACGTGCTCGCGAATATCGGCATGCATCTGGGTGACCTTGGCGTTGGCGCCACCATGGCGCGGGCCCTTGAGCGAGCCGATGGCCGCGGCGTAGGCCGAGTAGGCGTCGGTCGCCGAGGACGAGAGCACGCGACAGGCAAACGTGGAGTTGTTACCGCCGCCATGCTCGGCATGGAGCATGAGCATAACGTCGAGCAGCATGGCCTCTTCGTGCGTAAAGTCGTCGGGGCCACCGCGGAGCACCTCGAGGATGGCCTCGGCCATCGAGGATGAGGCGTTGGGAGCGGGCACCTGAACGCGGATGCCGCTTTCCGAGGCGGCGTGCGTGATGTGGGCGATGGCGGCAATGCGCGGCAAGCGGGCGAGTAGCGAGAGCGCCACGTCCACCTCGTGCGGGGCGCTCGTGTCATCGGGCGTTTCGTCAAACGCGTACAGCAGAAGCACCGCGCGCTGCAGCACGTTCATGATGCTCTTTGATTTGGTGGTGATGGGGAATTCCGAGATGTACTCGTCTTCAAGCAGGCGCAGGCTGCCAATGCGTGCGCCAATGCTCTCCAGCTCGTCGTAGCGGGGGAGGGCGCCGGTGAGGAGCAGATAAGCCAGTTCCTCGTAGCCAAAGCGGTCCTCGGTATGCGCGTTGTCGATGAGGTCGGCAATGTCGTAGCCGCGGATGGTGAGCTTGCCCTCATCAGGGATGAAGACGCCGTCTTCCTTGCGGTAGCCGTGCACGTCGGAGATGCGCGTGAGACCGGCAACCACGCCCGAGCCGTCGGCGTTGCGCAGGCCACGCTTTACGTCGTGCTCGCGGTAAAGCTCCTCGTCGTACTCCTCCATCGAGGCGCCGGTATAGAGACGTTTGGAGGCGGGGGAGATGCGGCGCGACTTTGCAAAGTCCTGCGTACGTCGCTGCGATGCGATGCTGTGGTTGTAATACTGGTCGATCATGCTGCCTCCTTACGTATGCGACGGCTGGAGGCGGCGCCTCTTCGTCGTGGCGGAATGAGTCGTCACCTGTGCCAGAGCAACGCATGCAGCGGGGCGCGCTTTGGCGCCCCTAGTTTGCCGTTTGCTACAGGCGATACATAAAGTTGAAAACATCCTCGCGCTGCACCTGCACCTCAACACCAATCTCGTCACCGGTGTGGGCAAGGCGCTCCTGCAGCTCCGTGAAATCAAGGGACGCAGCGGCCATATCGGCGAGCATGGTCATGGTGAAGATGTCGTCGATAATGCTCTGGGTGATGTCGCGGATGTCGACGTTGGCCTCTCCGAGCACGCGCGTGATGGCGGCGACGATGCCAGGACGGTTCTTGCCGAGAACGGTGATGACGATGCGGCTCGAAGTTGCTTCTGCCATTGGGTTCCTTTCAACGATGCCGGGCCGTAGCGTGCGGCCGGCATTTGTGCAGTCTACCCATTTTATCGTGATGCACACCGCCGTGCCCTGTGCTCACGAGACTGTTACACAAGGGCAAGCCCGGGTGCGTGAGCCCGCGGAGCTGTGGCTGCCGGAAAACATGGAATCGCGCTGGCAGGCTATCGTTGCGCCCTACCGCCCGAGCCTGTTTCGCTGTCTTGTCATCGTTGCTGATTTTGTGATGCTGGCGTGCAGCTTGGAGCCTGTGGTATTCTAATCCGGTTGTTTTTGCCTTGGTCGGAAACCAAGGCGCCTTTTGTCCTGGTCGGCAACCAGGACACGAGTACAAGGAGTCCCTGCTATGAAACCTGGAATTCATCCCGAGTACATGGAGTGCACGGTGCGCTGCTCCTGCGGCAACACCTTCGTGACCCACGCCACGGTCCCCGAGATCCGTGTCGAGCTTTGCAACGAGTGCCACCCGTTCTACACCGGCCAGCAGAAGTTTGTTGACACCGGTGGACGCGTCCAGCGCTTCGCCGACAAGTTCGGTGGCGCCGCTCAGGCCGCCCTCGAGCGCGAGGCCGCCAAGAAGGCCGCTCGTGCCAAGGCTTCCGAGGAGGAGCAGGCCAAGAAGGCTGCTGCTCGCGAGGCCAAGGCTGCCGAGAAGGCTAAGCGTGCTGAGAAGTACGCTGCTGAGGCTGCCAAGAAGGCTGCCGAGGCCCCTGTTGAGGCTCCCGCCGAGGAGGCCGCTGCCGAGACCGAGGCTGCTGCCGAGTAGCTTTAAGCTCGCCGCACATATCACGTGCCGAAAAGGCCCTGCGAACTTCGCGGGGCCTTTTTTGTGCCGCAGGACAGCCGCAGTCTGCGGGCGATAGTGTCCCCAGCATGGTTTATCCGTGGGCACACTGAACATTCGCAAACGCCTTTGTGCAAAGGGATAGAATAGCGGCCATCTGAGTGTTTCCGTCGGATGGGGACGAGCAGTAAAAAGCGAGATGGAAGGCCGTTTCGTTCTCGGGCGCACCCGCGCTCGAGCTGCTGTGTTGCCACCCGACGCTCGTTCGAAAAGGAACAGGCATGGGATTCGTTTCGAAGCTTCTCTCATTCGGCTCTGACAAAGAGCTCAAGCGCTACTGGAAGATCGTGGCGCAGATCAATGAGTTGGAGCCCACCTACGAGAAGATGGATGACGCCGAGCTCGCGCACCAGACGGTGCTCTTCCGTGAGCGCTATGCAAACGGTGAGTCGCTCGACAGCATGCTGCCTGAGGCGTTCGCCGTGGTCCGTGAGGCCGCTAAGCGCACCGTTGGCATGCGTCACTTCGATGTTCAGCTTATTGGTGCTATGACGCTCCATGAGGGGCAGATCGCCGAGATGAAGACGGGCGAAGGTAAGACGCTCGTCTCCACCTGCGCCGGCTACCTCAATGCCATCGCCGGCAAGGGTGTGCATGTGGTTACCGTCAACGACTACCTGGCCAAGCGTGACTCTGAGTGGATGGGTTCCATCTACCGCTTCCTGGGCATGACGGTGGGCTTGCTGCAAAACGGCATGCCGCTTGAGCTCAAGCGCCCGGCCTACGCTGCCGACATCACCTACGGCACCAACTCCGAGTTTGGCTTTGACTACCTGCGCGACAACATGGTCACGCGCGCTGATCGCCGCGTGCAGCGCGGTCACGCTTTCGCCATCGTTGACGAGGTTGACTCCATCCTTATCGATGAGGCTCGTACCCCGCTTATCATCTCGGGCGCCGGCACCAAGTCGGCCAGCACCTACAAGGACTTCGCACGTGCCGTGCGCGGTCTCAAGCGTGCGCCCGAGGTTATTCACGACCCGCTCGATCCCGAACCGGCGCCGGAACCCGATGGCGACTTTGTTATGGACGAGGCCAAGCACACCATTGCGGCCACCGAGCAGGGTCTGAAGAAGATCGAGAACCGTCTGGGCATTGACGACATCTACGCCGACCTTTCCGGCCAGCTGGTGAACCACCTCCAGCAGGCCCTGAAGGCGCAGTACATGTTCCACCGCGACAAGCAGTACGTGGTCACCAACGGCGAGGTCAAGATCGTCGACGAGTTCACGGGCCGCATCATGGAGGGCCGCCGCTACTCCGAGGGCCTGCACCAGGCCATCGAGGCCAAAGAGGGCGTGCTCGTGCGTGAGGAAAACCAGACACTCGCCACCATCACCCTGCAAAACTACTTCCGCCTGTACGACAAGCTCTCGGGCATGACGGGCACCGCCATCACCGAGGACGCCGAGTTCCGCGAGATCTACAACCTGCCCGTGCAGGTGATTCCGCCCAACCGCCCCGTGCAGCGCATTGACCACGACGACCTGGTGTACCGCACCATCGAGGCTAAGTACAAGGCCGTTGCCGACGACGTTGAGCAGCGCCACGCCACGGGCCAGCCGGTGCTGGTGGGTACGGTTTCCATCGAGAGCTCCGAGAAGCTTTCGCGCCTTCTGGATAAGCGCGGCATTAAGCACCAGGTGCTGAACGCCAAGTTCCACGAGCGCGAGGCGCACATCGTGGCCCAGGCAGGCCGTTTGGGCGCCGTGACCATCGCCACCAACATGGCCGGCCGTGGTACCGACATCTTGCTGGGTGGCAACCCCGACGAGATGGCCACCGAACAGGTTATGGAGCTCGATCTGGGCGTTGAGCCCGACGTGCTCGAGCGCGTTTTGTCGATGGGCCACGTGGAGCGTCAGACCGTCGAGAGCCTGTCGCGCCAGGGCATTGAGCTTGAGCCCGAGCAGCTTGAGGCTGTGGCCGAGGCGTATCGCGCCGCATACGAGCATGCTCGCGAGATTTGCTCCGAGGAGCGTGAGAAGGTGCTCGCTGCGGGCGGCCTTACTGTTATTGGTACCGAGCGCCACGAGTCGCGCCGTATCGACAACCAGCTCCGTGGCCGTTCCGGCCGTCAGGGCGACCCCGGCGAGACGCAGTTCTACCTCTCACTTGAGGACGACCTCATGCGCCTCTTCGGCGGCGACCGCATGGAGAAGATCTCGAACATGATGGCCAGTGCCGACATGGACGATGTGCCCATTCAGCACAAGCTCATCTCCAAGTCGGTCGAGGGTGCTCAGCGCAAGGTGGAGAACATCAACTTCTCTATGCGTAAGAACGTTCTGGAATACGACGATGTTATGAACAAGCAGCGCCAGGTTATCTACGCCGAGCGCAACAAGATTCTTGACGGCAAAGACCTCGCCAGCCACATCACCGAGGTCATCGACGATACCGTGGCGCGCTGCGTGGGCGAGTTCTGCCCGGCCGACAGCCACACGGGCGAGCGCGACCTTGAGGGCCTGCACAAGTGGCTTGTGGAGCTTACCGGCCACATTGATGCGCCTACGTTTGAGGACGAGGGCTTTGAGGAGCTCAAGGCCGAGGTCTTGGCCTACGTGCAGAAGTGCTACGACGAGAAGGCTCAGACCTTGGGTGAGAACCTCATGCGCGAGCTCAACACCCAGGTGATGCTGCGTGTGATCGACACCCGCTGGATGAACTACCTCCAGGAGATGGACTACCTCAAGCAGGGCATTGGTCTGCGCGGCTTTGGCCAGCGCGACCCGCTCGTGGAGTACAAGAGCGAGGCCTTTGCGGCGTTCCGTATTCTGGTGGACACCATGTACGAGGATTACCTGCGTACCGTGCTGCGCATCGAGGTGCGTCAGGCTCCGGTGGCCACGCGTGCCCAGCAGCCTTCCGAGCTGCAGAACGCCAAGTACTCGGGCCCCTCGGATTCTGACGCCGGCGCCTCGACGCTGCAGCGTCAGGCAGCCGCGCAGGCTGCCAACGCCGCCGGTGCCGCTCCCGCGCCTGCTCAGGGTAGCGTGAAGACCTACGTGAAGAGCGAGTCGGGCGACCCGTATGCCAACGTGGGCCGCAACGATCTGTGCCCCTGCGGTAGCGGTAAGAAGTTCAAGAACTGCCACGGCAGGGACCGCTAATGGCCGAGGTTGCATCTTCGGTTGCCGAGCGCCTGGATGCCCTGGAGGTACGCCTCGCTGAGGTTGAGGCGTACCTTCATTTGGACGAAAAGCGCGCTCGTATTGCCGATTTGGAGCAATCGAGCGCCGCGCCCGGGTTTTGGGATGACGCTGCACGTGCCCGTGAGCTTATGGAAGAGCTCTCGGGCGCTCGTGCAGAAGTGAAGACGGTGGAAACCGCTCGCGCTCAGCTCTCCGATGCTCGCGCTGCCCTTGAGCTGGCAGGCGAGATGGGGGAGGACGACGAGACTGCCGAGATTTTGCAAGAGGCCGAGCAGGCTGCAGACGCGCTTGCGCACTCGGTAGACGAGATGGAGCTTGCAAGCTGGTTTACCGGCGAGTTTGACCATGGCGACGCCATCGTAACCATCAAGCCGGGTCAGGGCGGTCTGGAGGCCCAAGACTGGACCTTCATGCTCTTCAAGATGTACATGAAGTACTGCGCCCGCCGCGGCTGGAAAGTCACGGTAAACGACTGCCCGGCTGCCGAGGGTATCGGTATTGACCGCGCCACCTTTACCGTTGAGGGCAAGGATGCCTTTGGCATGCTGCGTGCCGAGGCGGGCGTGCATCGCCTGGTCCGCATCAGCCCCACCGATGCCAAAAAGCGCCGGCAAACGACGTTTGCAGGTGTTGAGGTTATTCCCGTGCTGCCGGATGACATCGACATCGAGATTGCGCCGGACGACATCCGCGTAGACGTGTACCACGCGAGCGGCCCCGGCGGCCAGGGCGTCAACACCACCGACTCCGCAGTGCGCGTGACGCACCTGCCCACGGGCATTGTGGTCACCTGCCAAAACGAGCGCAGCCAGATTCAAAACAAAGCTGCGTGCATGCAGATCTTGAAGGCGCGCCTCTACGAGCTTGAGCTGCAAAAGCGCGAAGAGGCCCTGGACGAGATTCGTGGTCCCAAGACAGACATTGGTTTTGGCAACCAGATTCGCAGCTACGTGCTCTATCCCTACCAGATGGTGAAAGACCTGCGTACGGGTGTGGAGACGAGCAACGTGGACGCGGTTCTGGAAGACGGCGACCTCGATGCCTTTGTGGTGGGATACCACCGTTGGGCTACGGGAAATGCCGACGGCGCGCCCGTGAGTGAGGGCGCAGAATTATAAACGAGCACAGAGATGCCCGAACATGATTGATCCGCGGCTGGTGTTGCCGCCACGGAGGTCAGGTTCGGGCGCCATAGTATGAGGGGAAGGGTTGCCATGGCGCGTGGCAAGGGCGTCCGGCTGGACGTAAAGCGGATTATCACATCGCAGTTTATGCGCGACCTGCCGCTTGTTGTGGCAGGGTGCGCCATCGCCGCCCTTGGTATTGATGCCTTCATGGTGCCCAACGGTCTTGCTGCGGGTGGTGTGACCGGCGTTGCCACCATCATCGCCGAGCTGGGTGCACGGGCGGGTGTACTCTTGCCCGTAGGCGTGCAGACCATCGTGCTCAATGCGCTGCTTTTGCTCTTGGCCTTCCGTGCCGGTGGGGCGCGCTATGCCCTGCGTACCGTGGTGGGCTTCATTCTTCTGGGTGTGTTCACCGATGCCTTTGCTCCGCTTGTAGCTTCGTTTGTGCCTGACGACCTCATGCTTTCTGCCCTCTGGGGTGCCATTATCTCGGGCTTGGGCTATGGCCTGGTGTTCCGCAGTGGTGCCAACACGGGCGGCTCGGACACCGTGGCACAGATTATCTCGCGCAAGACGTCGCTTCCGGTGGGCTCCACCGTTATGGCCATCGATGTGGCGGTGTGTGCAGCCTCTGCCCCGGTGTTCTCGGTAGAAAACGCTCTCTACGCCGCGCTTTCCATGGTGCTTATGGGATATGTGGTGGATATGGTGGTGGACGGCGGCAACCGTAAGCGCGCGGCGTTCATTGTGTCTGCAAACTACGATGCCATCGCGAGCGACGTTATGCGCGGCATGCACCGCGGTGCCACGCTCATCGATGCACACGGCATGTGGAGCGGTGAGGAGCGCCCCATGCTCTTTGTGATTTTGGGCAAGCGCGAGGTGCCTATTTTGAAAGCTATCGTGGCCGAGCACGATCGCAATGCGATTCTCATCATCACCGATGTGAACGAAGCCTTTGGTGAG
This sequence comes from Candidatus Limicola stercorigallinarum, assembly GCA_018711625.1. Lineage (GTDB taxonomy): Bacteria > Actinomycetota > Coriobacteriia > Coriobacteriales > Coriobacteriaceae > Limicola > Limicola stercorigallinarum. The sequence continues at coordinate 55,985 of DVID01000042.1, forward strand.
GGGTTCAAGGGCCTGGACGCGTAGGAGACGTGATTCATTGGTTCCGCTGGGTCCACGCCCAACACGGCCCACGTACGACCCTGGGGGGCGGCGAGCCGCGCCTAGCGCCGGCGACGACGCGGAGGCTTCTTTCGACGGCCCCGATGCTGAGAGATCGCCGTTTGACGGGACGGGATCGGCCTTTTCCGGCCCGCCAAACAAAAACATTGCGATTTATTGCAGTTTGAGGCCGGCCCGCAAAACACGCAGAGGGGGCGAAGCGCACCGACCCGCCCTCCCGTTCTGCGCGGGGGCCGCCCGCTGGAAAAAAGTGCGCCATTTCAGTACGTGATTCGCGTTTTGCCGGGTACACCGCCGCCTGCGCTCGGCAAAACCCCAGTTGGCGGGCCCCTCCAAGTCACGTCTTCCAGCAATAATTTGAAGTACGTTCTGAAATGGCGTACTTTTTTCTGGAGGCGGATGGAGGCGGGGCTGTCCATCCCGTCAAACTGCAACTTATCGAAAAGTTTTTGGTCGGGCGGGCGAGACAAGCTCAACTCGTCCGACCAAGCTGCAATTAATCGCAATGTTTTGCGGGGCTCGTCGGGGCGGCCGACGCATCTGCGTGGATGTTGCGCGCGGTGCCTTCCATCCACCCCCCACCTATCCGCTCGTTGGCGCCGATATGCGTTCGTTACACATGCTCCTGCCGTGTATGAGCACGACTAAGGTTGGTACAATAGCGCCAGCACGTACGAGCAGGAGCGACCTATGATCGAAGACGAGCGCGAAGCCCTGGGGGCACACGCAAAAAGCGAGCAGCATACCAATTCGCCCACGGCACAGCCTATGGCGCGTGGGGCTCACATGCGTGCAGCCGGCGCGTCGGGCGAGGCGGGCCTGTCTACGCGCATTGTGCCGCCCACGGCACGCTTTGTTCCGGCGCACGCTGCCGGTGCTCAGATGGGGGAGGCCTCGTCTGATGAAGGGCTGGCGCCTGCTGGCACTCCCGTTGGAGCGTCTGTGGCTTCTTCCGCTGCATCGTCTGCTGCAGAATCTGATGTGGTGCCTGCCGATGAGCCTTCTGACGCGCTTAACGATGCGACGGTTGTCTGGGACCGTCTGCCCGCTGCTTTACAGGCTGCCCGCGAAGCCGCTGCGGCTGCTGCGCCGGATTTCGCTGAGCCGGTCGCAGAATCTGCATCGGAGCCCGCGCTTGAGCCGGCGCCCACGGCAACTGTCTTTTTCGCTAATGCATGCGAGCGCGCGGCAGCAGCCGAGCGCGCACTGCGCGATACCGACCTTGCATTGAACTCGCTTGCGGGACAGGCGTCCGAAACCTTTGTTTTGCCCAATGGGTCGCGTGCTGTTTCCGGCACGCAGGAGTTCCCTAGCACGCTTCGTCAGGCGCTCGATGATGCCGATGCCAAGAAGGCGCGCATTCAGGCGGACGACCGCTCCTACCAGGAGGACGAGCATCCGCGCCGCGGGCGCGTGCTGCGCCGTGTGCTCATTGGCCTTGCGATTGCGCTCGTTCTTGCGGGTTCTGCGCTTGCCGTAGCCTACTTCGCGCTCGATATTCCCTCGTGGTTCCAAGAGGTGGAGCTTGCGGATGTTGAGCATACGCTCGAGCAGGACGAGGACTTCATGGCGGGATTTGCGTCAAACGACTACGTGACACCTTCTGCCTACACGCTCTCCGATGTTGCTATCGATAGCTCGGGCGAGGGCGAGGATGGCTCGGTTACTGTTCAGGCCACCGCCCGGCTTACCAACGATAGCTTCGAGAGTGACTGCGCGGCCACGCTGTTCTTCGTGCGTGCAAGCAACGCGGGTACCTACAGCCAATTCTCTGAGGTGGATACTTCCAGCTACGACCCCTCCGACTGGGTAGGCGTGGTGCTCGATAAATCAGCCACCACGCGCGCCATCGCGGGGGTTACTGTTGATGCTGAGTTTGGGTCGGCATTCGAGCCGAGCTTTGATGAGGCGTCGCAGACCTGCTCGTACACCACCACCGCCACGACCGATTTGTGGTTCGCCACGCGCTCGACGGCGATTACCTATACCTACACGTTCGACGGTACCGCCTGGACACGCGCCGCAGGCGATCCGCAACAGACGCTTAACTATAGCGCGGATGCCCTGCAGGGCGAGTACCAGGCCCAGTCGGGCGATGCCGGGCGCATGGACGCGTTCCGCATCACCAATGTGGACGCGTCGGCTGGAACTTTTGTGGTGGAGTATCAGGCCACGCCGTCTGGCTTTGGCAGCGAATCCATCACAGGTGTGATCAACTGCACCATTTCGATTGTGGACGCATCCGACGCAGCGCGGGGCTATCGTCAAGCAGATGGCTATGCCTATGCGTTCTCGGGCGATGGTTCGAGCACGGGCGGCGAGAACACGGCTCATATCGAGGGCTACCTGGGGCTTGATGGCGCCATCGTCTTTGAGTTCTCGGGCGACTACACGCATACGCCCTTCCTCTTTGGCGAGCCCACCGCCGAAACCATGCGTGCTGCTGGCACCGTTGTCAAGAAGTAGGCGGCTGCTCGCCGCCTCATCCGTTTCACCGATGTGCTACTTTTCGGTCAGGGAACGGTCAATTATTTGACCGAAAAGTGGTGCATCGACGTGGAGAGCGGCTTGCGACGGCGTACAACGGATTCAACCAGATGGACAGGCCAGCAGCCCAGAGCTCTGGGGCCGTGTCGCTTCTGTGTGGCATTACGTCTGCTGCTAAAATAAATGCGTTTATGTAGATCAAACGTACGACGCGAAGGAGCTCCAGTGGGTAACCACTTCCGTAAACCCGAGGATGCGCAGGGGGTGGCCCCCGAGTATACGCCGGATGTAGCCGCCGCGCATTTTGCTACCTCGGACACCGCTGCGGACGCAGCGCCTACGCAGGAGCCGGTACAGCCGGTGGCCGCAGCGAGTCAGCCCGATCCCTTTGCCTATAATCCCGACCTTGATGTTGATGTTCCGGCGCCGTCTGCGCCGGCGGTGAATCCGCTTGCAGCGGGCATCCCCGCCATCGACGCCGATTCTGCGGCCGCAGGCGATGCCACGCCGGCGCAGGATGCGCCTGCTATCCCGCAGGTGCCCGACCTCGCCGCCATCCCCGATCCGCTGGCGCCGGCTGCACCCCAGGTGCCCGATGTGCGCATGGCGCCCGAGGTCACGGCGGACCAGGCTGAGGAGGTTGCCGATTTGGACGCGGCCCTTTCCAGCCCCGATTTCACCACGGTCTTCGCCCCCCAGGCCGAGTCGCGTCGCCAGCAGGCGCGCGAGGCGGGCGTGGAGCCCGTCATTCTCCTGGAGCATGTGACCAAGGTCTATCCTGCGCAGCCCAACAAGCCGGCGCTCGACGACGTGAACCTCGAGGTGTATCCGGGCGAGTTTGTGTTCTTGGTCGGTCACTCCGGTTCGGGCAAAACAACGCTTCTGCGCACTATGACGCGCGACGTCAAGCCCACCTCGGGCCGCATTCTCATCGCGGGCCAGGACCTCATGCGCATCAAGAACCGCAAGGTTCCGTTCTTCCGTCGCCAGATTGGTACGGTGTTCCAGGACTACAAGCTCCTGCCGGGCAAGACGGCCTACGAGAACGTTGCCTTCGCGCTTCAGTGCATCGGCAAGCCCAAGGGTGTTATCCGCAGCCAGGTTCCTGAGGTGCTCCGCTTGGTGGGCCTCGCCGACCAGATGGATTCTCTGCCCGATCAGCTCTCTGGTGGCGAGCAGCAGCGTGTGGCCGTGGCCCGCGCCATGGTTAACCGTCCGCCGCTCCTCATCTGCGACGAGCCTACGGGCAACCTCGACCCTGCTATTTCGCTCGGCATTATGAAGCTTTTGGAGCGCATTAACCGTACCGGTACCACCGTGATTGTGGCTACGCACGACCGCGAGATGGTGGACTCCATGCATCGCCGTGTTATCGCCCTCGAGGCGGGCCATGTTGTTCGCGACCAGGAGAGGGGAGGCTACGGCAATTATGGCGCCTAGTAATTTTGGATACTCCATGCGCGAGGCGGGCAGCCACTTCGTGCGCAATTGGACGACGTCGCTTGGCGCCGTTATCACCATCTTCCTTTCGCTCTTCATCATCGGCCTGTTCATTGTGGGCTCGTCCATGGTCACCTCGGCCATCGGCACCATCGAGCAGACGGTTACCATCAACGCGTTCATCTCCGACGACGCCTCCGACGAGGACGTCGAGGCCTTCATGGAGGAGCTGAGGAGCTGGGACAACGTAAAGAGCGTTGAGTTTAAGGACAAGGACGACGCTGCTGAGGATTACCGCAGCATGTCCAATAACGCCGACGCCACGTTCTCCGCGCTTGACGGCGAGAACCCGCTGCCGCGCTCCTACGTGATTGAGATGGAAGACCCCTCGCAGGTTGCTGACATGGCGCAGCAGATTAAGGACAATGCCGACTTCCAGGAGATTGTGGACGGCGGCAATGTAGAAGAGAGCGTGCTCTACGGCCAGGAGGAGGTGGGCCGTCTCTTCCAGGTGACCACCTATATCCGCTTGGCGGCCATCGTGCTCGTTGCGCTGCTGACCTTCATCGCGTTCATCTTCATCAACAACACCATTCGCCTCTCCATTACCGCACGCCGTCGCGAGATTGCGATCATGCGTCTGGTGGGTGCGTCGAACAGCTTTATTCGTGGGCCGTTTGTGACGGAGGGTGTGCTGCAGGCCATCCTGGGTTCGCTGCTTGCCATTGGTGTACTTGAGCTTGGACGAAACCTGCTCATTCCGAAGGTTCAGGATGCGATTCCGTGGCTTTCACTTTCCATTCCGATGGAGATGTATCTGGTTACCTACGCCGCGCTTGTTGTCGTGGGTATTGTGATTGGCCTATTTGGCTCGGCGATTGCGATGAGGCGGTATCTGAAGGTGTAGTCCCTGCGGGGGCTCGCTCCCCATTCTTTGCGGTCCTCGCCACGCTTTGCGGGGCTGCGGAGTGCTTGAATGGGAAGCGAGCGCCCTGACGACGCCTTCGATAGCGACGGAGGTTGTTGGGTGGCTTGCGTCCCGTGCTGGCTGCGCAGAACGGCCTCATGGTTGGGGCGAGGACTGATGAGCCTGCTGGGCGAGCGCCCTAGTTACGCCTTCGTTAGCCGTGCAGTAGAGAGAATGTGTGCGCGCCCTGGGTGCTTGGCACCCGGGGCATTTTGTATGGGGAGGATATATGGGGCGGAAGCAGCGGGGTAGTGGGCATAGGAAGCCTACGCGCACGCAGCGGCGGCCAAGCTTGATGGGGACCATTCGGCTTACAGATGCGGGTGGCATGGTCGAGACGGCTGAAGGGTCGTTTAGGGTCACGCCGCGCAGCATGCGTGAGGTTATGAATGGTGACGAGGTGAGCGTGAGCATACACCGCGGGCCCTACGGCAAAAACGTGGCGACGGTGGAAAGCGTCATGGGGCGTGCTGCCACCACGGTGGTAGGTATGTTTGAGGTGGCCGGGCCACTTGGCGTGGTTCGCCCGCTTGACACGCGCCTTAAAGCTGATTTCTTCGTGTTGCCCGAGGACCATTCGCCGCGTGATCGGGGTGTTGCCGTGGGCGACGTAGTGCTCGCCCGTATTGTGAGCTACCCCACGCGCATGGAGTCGGGCATCGTGACCATTGAGAGCCGGCTGGGAGACGCGTCGGCACCCGATGTGGGTATTCGCTGCGTGATGGCGCGCTACGACCTTACGGATGACTATCCCGCGCCAGCGCTTGCCGAGGCTGATGCCCTTGAGCTCGATATTACGCAGGCGCTTGAAGATCCGCTGCGACGCGACATCCGCGACCGTTTCACGCTTACGATTGACCCGGCGGACGCCCGCGACTTTGATGACGCCATCTCTGTTGAGCCGCTTGACGAGGGCGGATATCGCCTGGCGGTGCACATTGCCGACGTATCGCAGTATGTGCGTTGGGGCTCTTCGCTTGATCTGGCGGCGCGTGCGCGGGGCACTTCGGTGTATTTGGCCGATCGTGTATTACCCATGCTACCTGAGCATCTTTCGTGCGACATCTGCTCGCTGAGGCCCGAGGAAGACCGCTTGGCTTTTACCGTGGACATGGAATTCGACGCACGCGGTATGGTGAAGGTTTGCCGTATGTATCCGAGTGTAATTCGCTCACGGGTGCGTCTCTCGTACGACGAGGCGGATGCGCTGCTTGCGGGCGAGGGTGATGCCTCAGCTCCCGCTGTCTCTACTCTTGCCAAGCACGTGGCCCATGCGGCGAGCGCCGGCGTTGACTTGGTGGCGTTTCTCCAGGCGGCGCATGAGCTTGCCGAGCTTCGTCGGGCTATGCGCGCACGTCGCGGTGCGGTGGACTTTGACACTGTAGAGGTACATGCAATTGTGGGCGAGGACGGTTTCCCGACGGCGCTCACCTGCCGGCGTCGCACCGCGGCCACCAGTCTCATCGAAGAAGCGATGTTGGTGGCAAACGAATGCGTGGCGCGCAAGCTTGCTGCCACCGACGTGCCGGCGGCCTATCGTGTGCACGACGCGCCTACGGCAGACCATCTGCACACTGCGGCGGATACCCTGCTCACACTGGGTGTTGTGGACCGCGTACTTGCCGAGGGCATTGCGCTGGGAAGCCAGGGGTCCATGCAGCAAGCCTTGACGCGTGCCGCGGGTACCCCGGCAGAGGAGCTGGCAAACGCGCTTCTTTTGCGGGCTATGCAGCGAGCTGTGTATCGTCCGCGCAATCAAGGACATTACGCGTTGGGGGCCACGGCATATTGCCACTTCACAAGCCCCATTCGTCGCTATCCCGACCTGCTGGTGCACCGCGCGCTCAAGATGGTGCTCGCTCGCGAGCGCCTGGGAGCCCAGGCTGCGCGCTCGCGAGCGCCCGAGCTCGTGGGTATGGGGCGTGAGGCTATGGAGAACATTCTGCCGGCTTTGTGCCAAACAGCGAGTGAGCGCGAGCGCATTGCCGACGCTGCGGCCCGTGCGTCGCAAAAGGTCGAGGTTGCCCTGTACTATCGTTCGCGCGTGGGTGAGCGAGCGCGGGGCGTGATTACCTGGATCGACCAGATGGGCGTATTTGTGCGCCTGGACGAGACCCATGCCGAGGGACTTGTGCGCATGCAAGACGTGGGTGACGAATGGTTCGACCTCAACGAGCGCGAGCTCACGCTCACGGGCGCCTCTACGGGCAGGCGCATTCGGGTGGGGGAGCGTGTGGTGGTGGAGATTGCTCACGCTAATCCGGTGCGGGGCCATCTCGATTTCAAGCTTATCGCCTCAGCAGGTGGGCGCAGCTCAGCACCTGCGCTACACTGAGTGTTCGAAACGAACCGAGGAGGATCCATGGATTTGACCGTTAGCCTGCATGACCTGCAACGCGCGGAGAACTTTTTGGCCCAGGGCGACCTGGAGACTGCGCTGCCCATGCTGCTTTCGATGCGCGATGCGGCAGAGGAATACATCGAGGCGTCGTGTCAAACCACGGACGACACCCAGTATTTCAGCTTTGCCGACGCCTTTGAGCGCCTATGCTATCGACGTGTTGAGCGCGATCCCCGCTCGCTGGTGCAGGTGGAGTTTCCCTTTGACCACCTGTATTCCGACCTTGCGTTTGCCTATATTCGCCAGCAGGAATACACGATGGCGCGCGACGCGCTGATGCGAGCCGTGCGCTGGAATCCCATGAACTGCAACTATCGCCTGGACCTGGCGGAGCTTTTCCGCGCGCTGGGCAACAAGCAGGAATGGGCGGCGCTTTCGGTCTCGGTGCTTGAGCGCGCGGCAGATCCGGTGTCCGCGGGGCGCGCCTATGCAAATCTGGGCCAGTTTTTCTTGGATGAAGACAACACCGATGCTGCCGTGGCTTGCGTGCGTCTGGCTTCTGCCCTGGCGGCGGGCGATCAGCGCACTACGCGCTTGGTGGATCGCCTGGCAGAGGAGGATCCCGCGTGGGAGGAGCTGGCCGAGGATCGTGCGACGGGCGCTTTGGCCGATCAGGGTGTTCCCACATCGCCCAATGCCGAGGTGGCTATTTGCTTGCTCATGTGCGCTTCCGACGCTGCGAAGGCGGGCGACCGTGACGAGGCGACGCGCCTTATCGTGCGAGCCCGTGACCTCATTGGCGAGCAGGCGGCAAAGGCGCTCATCCAGCTCATTCACGAGTCTGATGCCGAGCTGGCGGCGGAGCGTGCGGCTGCCTCCGAGACTACTGCGGATGCGGGGGACGTTGCGCCTGCCGACGATTCGGCCTCTGCTGCTCCTTCTGAGGAGGCCCCTCATGCCTAGCCGTCGCGAGCGCAAAACAATCGCCAAGAATCGCTCTGCCCACCATGAGTACACCATCGAGGAAACGTACGAATGCGGCGTGGAGCTCTCCGGCACCGAAGTGAAGAGCCTGCGCGAGCGTGCGTGCCAAATTACCGACACCTTCGCGCTCATTCGCGGAGGCGAGTGCTGGCTTGTGGGTGTACACATCCACCCCTATAGCCACGGTTCCATTTTCAACCGCGACCCCGATCGCCGTCGCCGGCTCCTGCTTCACCGCAAGGAGATTAACCACCTCGACCAGAAGCTGCGTACGCGTGGCTACGCGCTCGTGCCGCTGGAGCTCTATTTCAACGCTGACGGGCGTGTGAAGCTCATGCTAGGTCTCGGCCGCGGCAAGAAGCTCTACGACAAGCGCGAAGACATGGCCAAGCGCGATATGCAGCGCGAGATTGATCGCGCCCTCAAGACGCGTTCTCGCTGATGAGCGCGCGCTGAGGTGGTAGGGGGCCATGCTACCTGGCAGCCCCTGCGTTGCTGGTTGTTGGGCGAGATACGCATGGACGTGCGGGGGCTTGCAGACCGTTCGCTGGAAAAATGCGCCGCAACGGAATGCAAATGCATCATCGAGGGTAGCATTATTCAAAATGCGTCGACACCCTCGGCGTTATGTGCAGAGAGGAGCACTCCCATGGATCTTACAGCGCTGTTCAAAATGAGCTACGGGCTCTACGTGGTTTCCGCCGAGGCAGATGGTCAGAAGGCGGGTTGCGTTATCAACACGGCCACGCAGGTTACCGCCGAGCCGCCACGCATGATGGTTGCCGTGCACAAGGACAACGTGACCACGGGCGTGATCAAGAGCGCGGGCGCCTTTACGGTAACCGCTATCGACATGACGGCCGACATGCCCTACATCGGCAACTTTGGGTTCCGCACAAGCGCGAACTTCGACAAGTTCGAGAAGTACGGCTGCGAGACCTCTGCGGTGGGGAGCCCCTATTCGCCGGAGCACGTGTGTGCCGTGTATGCCTGCAAGCTCATTGACACGGTGGACGTGGGCACGCATTACCTCTTCATCGGTGACGTGGTGGACGCCCAGAAGCTCTCGGACGAAGAGCCGCTTACCTACAGCTACTATCACTCCACGCTCAAGGGCAAGACCCCGCCCAAAGCTTCGAGCTACCAGGGCTAGTGGATGGAGCGTTCTGCCGCGGACGCTTCGCAAATTGCCACTAGGATTGTGTCCTATTTGCGAAAATGCACGATCCGCCGAATCGCGGTATAGATTGCCCAGAGGCCGGATATACTAGGCCATACGTTCATCGCCTACGAAAGGAAGGTCATCATGGCCGAGGAGAAGAAATACAAGTTCGTATGTGTCGTTTGCGGCTACGAGGTTGAGGTTGACACCCCCGAGCTTCCCGAGGATTATGTCTGCCCCGTTTGCGGCGTTGGTCCCGACCAGTTTGAGCTCGTCGAGGAGTAACCTCATACCAGCTGCGTGATAGCGCTTCAAAGGGCCTGGGCAACCGGGCCCTTTTGCTTCTAAAGAAATACTAGTTGTCCTGCGCTTCCAACGCCCTCGTCTATAACGCTCCCGTCTGCGCCCAGAAGGGCCCAGGCGGGCGGCGGAAGTACACACTCGACGACCTTTTTGACCATGATCACGAATAATTACGGCATCGGCAGGGCCCGGCCGGGTCGGGATGTCCCGTCCGGGCCGTGGGACCGGACGCAGGCAGCCCTCGCCGTCGCGGCGCGGGGAGAGGGCATCCTGGGATTCCATCGCTGGCGTGGCCCTATATATCATCGTCCCCCCAGATGGGGCGGCGGAGCCCCTGACTTCGCCCGCCAAACCAAAAGATTGCGATTTATTGCAGTTCGGAGCGCAACCTCCGAATAGACCGGCTTTCGCGCGGAACGAAGGCGCAGGTCACGGCATCGGGCCTCAGCCGTGTATTTTGCGGATCGACCAGGAACTGCAATAAATCGCAATCTTTTGGTTTTCGGGCGGGGATGGATGGGAACGGGGTCGTTTCATCCCGCTCATCCTCATCAATGCATTAATCAGCGTCCGCATAAGGTGAACAAAGCGATAATCCCCTTACGTCATCAAAGGACGGTAAAGGCGTGCGCCCCCTTCATAAGGCCAGGGGGCGCACATGCGTCAGGGCTTTGTAAGCTTCGGTCAACCTTCTGAAAGAACTCGCCGCTGCGCCCGGTTCGATTTTGAGCACCCTCTATAGTCGTTGCGTCGCGCCGCGCGTCGAGCGCCCGCGCAGTGAAACCAACACACAGAGGAGAATGGATGGCAATGGACAAGAACACGATTGTTCGCGCCGCTTTGGAGCGCGGCGTCTCGCGCAGGCAGTTCTTTGCGATGCTTGCGGGCGCGGCCGGCATGGCCGTTGTGGCAAGCACGGGTCTCACCGGTTGTGACGATGGTGGCAGCGCCGAGCCGGCTGTTGACTACAACGAGATGTCGCTCGATGACCTGATTGCCCAGGCCAAGGAGGAGGGCGAGATTCAGTCCGTGGGCATGCCCGACACCTGGGCCAACTGGGTCGAGACCTGGGAGGATATCGAGGCGGAGTATGGCATCAGCCACGCCGACCAGGATATGTCTAGCTCCGAGGAGCTTGCTATGTTCCGTGAGGAGGGTACCGACGGCACCAAGGATATCGGTGACGTGGGTCAGTCCTGGGGCCCCACAGCTGAGGAGCAGGAGCTCACGCTCAAGTACAAGACGAGCTACTGGGACGAGATCCCCGATTGGGCCAAGGATGACGACGGCGATTGGGTGGTGGGCTACTACGGCACCATCTCCTTCATGTCCAACGATGACACTGTCTCCAATCCGCCCACGAGCTTCCAGGATCTGCTCGATGGCGACTACACCGTATGCGTGGGCGATGTGACCGCCGCCGCGGTTGCTCAGTATGCCTCGCTCGCCGCGGCCTATGCGCTGGGTGGCAGCATCGATGACATGCAGCCTGCCTATGACTTCCTTAAGCAGCTTGCTGACGACGGCCGTCTCGACGTTTCTGACGCCTCGCTGGCGCGTCTCGAGTCCGGCGAGATCGATGTCTGCATCAACTGGGACTACAACTCGCTCAACTACCGCGACCAGATCGTTGAGAACAATCCCAATGCGTCGTTCACGGTGAGCATCCCGCAGGACGCCTCGGTCCAGTCAGGCTACTGCACGGTCATCAACAAGAACGCGCCGCATCCTGCCGCGGCCTGCCTTGCCCGTGAGTTCATCCTTTCCGACGAGGGCCAGATCAACCTGGCCCGCGGCTACGCGACGCCCATCCGCGACGTGGAGCTGCCTGAGGACGTTGCCGCCCTGCGCCTGCCCGACGAGCAGTACGGCGACCAGGTCCAGACCGTTGACGAGAGCGTGTGGAGCGGCGTGTGCCAGGACCTCATCACCTGGTATCAGGAGAACGTTATCCCTGCCCTCGGCTAACGCGCGAAAGGAGTGATGGGGCGGGCGCGTGCGCCCGCCCTGCCGTATATGGAAAACGTATTGCAACAAGAGGCCGCCTCTGAGCGGGCGGCGACGAAGGCGAAGGTGGCGAAACGTCGTTCATGGACGAAGTACCTGCCCATCGTTCCCTTCTTTGTGGTCGTGGCGCTGTTTGAGCTCGCGCCGCTGGCGCAGCTCGCCATCGACTCGCTCGTGGGC
>DVID01000043.1 GCA_018711625.1 Candidatus Limicola stercorigallinarum
TTGCGGCGGCGCAGCGTGCGCTTCACGTCGTCGATCACCGCACCCGAAAGCGAGGTGACTACTGCCACGCGCGTGCAAAACGCAGGTATGGGACGCTTTCGCCCCTCGTCCATCAGCCCTTCGCGACGGAGCTTCTCGGCAAGCGCCGCCACCCGTTGGCGCAGCAAACCCTCGCCCGCAAGCGAGAACGACTTCGCCACAAAGCTCATGCGCCCCGTGGGCTTATAGAGGTTGAAGTTGCCCGTGAACTGCACCTGCATGCCATCGCGCAAATCAAACGAGCGCTTGCCGTATACACCGCGCCAGATGATGCAGTCCACCGCCGCCGCGTCGTCTTTGATTTGAAAGTAGCAGTGACCGCTGCGCGCGTTGGGACCACGAAACCCGGTAACCTCGCCGATCACGGTGAGGAGCGGCAGGGCGTCAAGCGCCGACGCAGCAAGCTCAACCGCCTGGGAAACACTGAGGGCGTCATCCGCCGTTTGTGAACGGCCGCCTCGCTCCTTTGGGGCGTTTTCCCAGGGCAGCGTGCGCGACGCGCCCGTAAGCTCCCATGCACCCATGGCATCCCTCCTTGAAGTATCCGAACACAGCAAAGTCTAGCGCGTCATGCGGACACGCAATCGGGGCGCCCCCATTGGCTGCGCTGCTTGCGAGCACCCACTACCCAGGCCCCAAAAGCGTCCGCTCGCTCCTTATTCGTCAGACTGACGCGTGCGGCTCATGAGATAGAGCAGCTGGACAATCGAGGTAAGCGCCGCGGCAACATAGGTGAGGGCTGCCGCCGTGAGCACCTTGCGGGCACCGAGCACGTTGGTCTCCCCCATGCCCGACTCCTCGATATACACCACGGCACGAAGGCTTGCATCAAGCTCAACGGGCAGCGTCACCAGCTGAAAGACCACCGAGAACGCAAAGAGTGCGATGGCGAGCGTCGTGAGGTTGGCAAGGTTCATCATCACGCCTGCCAAAAACACCAGCATCCAGATGCTCTGGGTGAAATTGACCACCGGCACAAGCGTCTGACGCAGCTTCATGAACCCATAGCCTTGTGCGCGCTGGGCCGCGTGACCCGCCTCATGGCAGGCGACAGCGACGCTTGCCACCGAACCGCCCGAGAGGTTTTCGTGCGAGAGATAGAGGTTGTTATCCCGCGGGTCGTAATGGTCGGTGAGATGCCCGGCCACCATTTTGATGCCCACCTGCTCGCAGCCATTAGCGTCGAGCATGCGCCGCGCCACCCGTGCTGCGCTCTCGCCACCCGAAGGCACCCGCGACCACGTTTTATAGGTGCTGTTGATATACGCCTGCGTAGCCAGGCCCAGCACCAGCGAAATCACAACCACCACGAGGTACAACGGGTCGATTCCATACCCGTACCCCATGCCATAACCGTAATAGAAGGGCATTCTGAGCTCCTTTATGCCGCATGCAAACGTGTTTGCATCTCCACAGATGCTCTGGCTTATACCCCAAAGAAGCGCCCTGAAGCGCCTGCGAACAGGTCCACAGCAGACATGCAGGTCAAGCCGTGCTTTGGCCCAAGCACTTACAGCAGCTCGATGTGCCCGTCTTTTACCGTAAGGCCCATGTTGCCCGCCAAGAGGTCATCAAGCTGCGACCCCACAAGCTCAAAGCGCCAACCCTCGCGCAGAGGACTCCGCTCAGGATGGTCCACGTAATCTACAAGGTCATCGCGCGAGGCAATGAGCTGGGCGGCAACACCCGAGCGCTCGGACACCAGGCGGATGAGGGCATACATGAGGTCGGCCACGCTCTCCAGATCGCTCGACGGCGCCTTGCGGGCGTGGTTGGGCTGCGGCAGGTGCGCCGGTGGGCAGCTCTGGCCACGGGTAACCGCCCGCAGCACCGCGGCTACATCGCCCTCAGACAGCTGCTCCGTACCGCGAATACTCCGCACGTCAGCCGCCTCATGGGGCGCACGCTTCACGAGTGCCAACAGCACCTCATCAGACATGATCCATTTGCGTGGGAGATTGCTCTCCTGCGCCCTGGTCTCGCGCCAGGCCGCAAGCTCACGGGCAATCGCGAGCTGGCGGCGCGTGCACGAGGTTACGCGCTTCACCCGGCGATACGCGTCGCGCACGTCAACCTCATAGTGGGCGCGCACCGTGAGCGGCCGCAGCTCATCGAGCACCCATGCCATCCTGCCCTGGCGATTAAGCTCCTCAACCATTGCATGATAGGCCTGGATAAGGTAGCGCACGTCGTCCAGGGCATACTCAATCTGCTTGGGCGTGAGCGGGCGGCGCGACCAATCGGTGAGGCTCTCAGACTTGGGCAGGTTGACCCCGCAAAACGCGTGCACGAGCCCGTTGTACGAGGTCTGAAGCCGCTCGCCTATGAACGCCGCCGCCACCTGGGTGTCAAACACCGGTGTAGGCAGTGCGCCCAAGGTAAACAGCAACACCTCCATGTCCTGCGAGCAGGCATGAAAAACCTTCATCACCTTGGGGTCGCACAAAAGCTCGGTCAGGGGCGCAAGGTCCTCGATCACCAAAGGATCGATGGCCACCGATTCCTCTGGCGTGGCAACCTGCACCAAGCACAGCCGTGGGTGGTAGGTGCGCTCGCGCAAAAACTCGGTATCAACGGCCACGGCATCAAACGCCCGGGCGCGCGCACAAAACGATTGCAGCTCTTCAACTGTGGAGATATACATGCTCGATCTAAAGCCTTTGTTTCACCGCCAACATGCGGGTAGGATAGCGCTTACATACCTATAGTAGACCACACCTAGAACGGAAATACAGGCATATGCGCTGCCTCATCATTCACAACCTCGCTTCTGGCCCCCACTCAGACGAAATCTTCACGTTTGCCCACATGCTCTCCGCCGCGGGCGACGAGATTGTGATGCGCTTCATTGGCGACGGCATGGAACCCGAAGAAGCCACGGCCGACGTCCGTACCTTTGACCGCGTAGTGGTGTCGGGAGGCGACGGCACAGTGTCGAGCGTGCTGGACAAACTTCGCGGCACGGGCGTGCCTGCGCTCATCTTCCCCTCGGGCACGGCGAACCTCTTCTTCAACAATATTGGTAACGCCCCCGAAGCGGCCGCGCTTGCCAAGGCATGCCGCGCGGGCCGCACCGCCAAGGTGGACATGGGCGAGCTCTACTGGAAAGACGAGGCGGGCAACATCCAACGCCATGGCTTTCTCATCATTGCTGGCTCGGGCTTTGACGCCACCATCATGGAGAAGGCCGGCACCACCAAAAACGAGATTGGCGAGGTGGCCTACGCACTGGCGGGACTTTCCACACTCGCGCCGCAGGTTGCGCACTTCACCATTGAGCACGACGGCGTGGTGGACGAGCTTGACGGCATCTCGTGCATGCTGGGCAACACCGCCGTCATTCAAAATGACATCAACCTCTTCCCCGGCTGCCGCATGGACGACGGCATGCTCGACATCGTGGTTATTGAGGCCTCGACGCTCGTGCAGCTGCTGCCCACAGCCATCGCCGGCGTGTTTGACCCGGCAGGAAAGGGGCTCGGCCGCCCGCAGTTCAAGATGTTCCAGGCCCGTGAGGCCAAAATCACCTGCACGCCGTCGCTTGGCATGCAGTTTGACGGCGAGCTTATCTCAAACAACTCCGGCGTGTTTGGCGCCCGTGTGCTGCCAAGCTGCCTCGATATCATCATCGACGAATTTTCGAACCTCGCGTAACAAAACGGCAATCTTGAGCATGTGAAGGCCTGCACGCACTTCGCTATGCTATAGTGCCCTCAAGCATTCACGAGCCTCGCGCTTACGACCAGAAAGGAGCCATCACATGTCGAGCATGATTTCCATCTCTCTCAACAACTGGTGGTGGCGTGATGTGAATACGGTCGGTCGACGGTGAGTGCCTCACGCGCATCCTTATAACAAGCGTATCGAGGGCCCCCGGGAGACCGGGGGCCTATTTTGTTTCCCGCATCCCGCCTCGGCGCACCGACCATTCGCATCACGCGCCTCCGCTTTGAACCACCAACACCCAGCATCAGCGCATATCTTCTAACGATCGAATAATCTCTCCTGCATGAAAGGTTGATCACCATGGCACAGAACACCACCACTACCAGCACTCAGGCCCGTACCGTCACCACCGTTGACCGCGGCAAGCTCGACATCAAGGCCCTCGTACTCCTCGCCGTGCTCCTCGCGGCCGGATTCATCCTCAACATGTTTGTAGGCAAGGCCATCGGCGCCATGTCGGGCGGCATGATCTCGCCGGAGTTCATCATCTCCGCGTTCTGCCTCACCATCCTCGTGGTGCGCCCCAACGCCCTCCAGGCGCTCATCATCGGCCTCATCTCCGCTGCCGTCATCCAGCTCACCACCACCCTTCCGGGCGCTGACTTTGTGGCCGAAGGCGTAGCAGCCGTACTCATGGCCCTCATCGTCAACGCCGGCATGAAGACCCCGGCCAAGGGCATCATCCCCATCGTGGGCACGTTTGTATGCACCTTTATCTCGGGCTTCATCTTCATGCTCATCCGTATGGCCCTTATGCAGTTTGATATGGCCATCGCCGCCGCCATGCTCCCCGTTGTTGCCCTCACCGCAGTCTTTAACGCCATCCTCGTGGGCGCGCTCTACGTGCCCGTGAAGAAGGCCCTCAAGCTTGGCGACTAACCTATTCTGTGACCGGGCGGCCCATCGCGTGGCCGCCCGCTTTTTTGCGTATTGGCACACCCACGTAAGAAAGGCCACCATGGCAGCAATTATCGAGATGGAGGACGTCTCGTTTTCCTATGGCTCAGACGCCCAGGCGGCGCTCGACCATATCTCGCTCTCCGTTGAAGCGGGAGATTTCCTCGGCGTTATCGGCCCCTCAGGCGCCGGCAAGTCCACCCTGGCTGCCTGCCTTTCGGGCGCTATCCCCCACCACTTCACCGGTGCGCTCTACGGCAGCACCGTGGTGGCAGGCAACGACACCTGCACGGTCACGCTCACCGATATCTCTCATACGGTGGGCTCGGTAGCCCAGGATATCGACGCGCAGATGGTTGCTTCGGTGGTTGAGGACGAGGTGCTCTTTGGCCTTGAGAACTTTGGGGTGCCGCACGATGAAATTGAGGAGCGCCTGGAACGCGCGCTCACCTGTGTAGGCATAGCCGACCTGCGTGACCGCGAGATTGCCACGCTCTCCGGCGGTCAAAAGCAGAAGGTTGCCATCGCAGCCATCCTTGCCCTGGAACCACGCGTGCTCGTGCTTGACGAACCCACCGCGGCGCTTGATCCCGTAAGCTCCTCCATGGTGTTTGAGACGCTGAGCGACATCAACCAACGCCTCGGCATCACGGTTATTGTCATTGAGCAGAAGGTGGCCTTGCTCTCAAGCCATTGCAACCGCGTGATTGTGATGGACCATGGCCGCATCGCCCTCGAAGGCACGCCGCATGAGGTTTTTTGCCACAGCCATACCCTACGCACCATTGGCGTAGACAGCCCGCGCACGGTGCGCATCTCAAACAGCATCGCCGCGGCAGGGCTTGGCGAGGCGGTGGAGCCATGCCTCACGGTAGATGAGGCGTACAACCTCATCGCACGCACGCTGGGAGCACCCGCCGAAGGCAGCACAGGAACAACCAACGCGTCCGTTCAGCGCGCAGAACGTCCCTCTCCTCACGCTCCCGCGCACCCGAAGGCCGCTGATGCCAAGCCTGTTGTGAGCTTCCGCGGCGTGGGGTTCACCTATCCCGGCGGCACCGCCAGCGTGTCCGACCTTGACCTCACCGTTTATCCCGGCGAGCTTGTGGGCATTGTGGGTCAAAACGGCGCAGGTAAAACCACCCTTACAAAACTCCTCAACGGTCTTCTCACCCCATCGGTGGGAGAGGTTGAGGTGGCGGGGCTCAGCACGCGCACTGCCCCCGTTTCGTCCATCGCGCGCCACGTGGCGACACTGTTCCAAAACCCCGACCGACAGATTTGCAAAACCACCGTGCTTGACGAGGTGGCCTTTGGCCTGGATTTGCAGGGTGTCCCTGCCGCCGAGGCGCGTGCGCGCGCGCAAGCGGTGATCGATCGCTTTGGCTTGCCCGCTCATGAGGCGCCGTTCTCGCTTTCGCGCGGGCAGCGGCAGATGGTGGCACTCGCCGGCGTTGTGGTGATGGAGCCCGAGGTGGTGATTCTTGACGAACCTACGAGCGGCCTTGATTATCGCGAATGCATGACCGTGATGGAAACCGTGAGCGAGATGGCGCGGCAAGGCTGCGCCGTCGTGATGGTGTGCCACGACATGGAGGTGGTGAGTGACTTCGCTGAGCGCGTGGTGGTTATGACACAGGGGCGCATTGTTGGCCAAGGCCCCACCGGTCAGATCTTTGCCGATGCGCAGCTCATGCGTGAGGCCAGCGTAACGCCGCCCCAGGTGATTGACCTGGCGGAGCGCTTGGCGCGTACCGTTTCGCCCGCGTTTGCACACATCACCGAGGTAAGCGACGTTGTTGCAACGGTAAAGGAGCTGATGGGCCGTGCTTAACGTTATTGACTACATCCCCGGCAACACGCTGCTGCATCGGCTGAACCCGGTCACCAAGCTGGCGCTTGCCGCGGCCATCATCATCGCGACCTTCTTGGCAAACTCCTACCTGGGGCTTGTGGGGCTGCTTACGTTCACACTCCTGCTCGCTGCCTACGCCGGCGTTTTTGGCCGGCTCGCACGCTTGCTTAAGCTGCTCGTGCCCATCGCCTGCATCATGCTCGTGCTGCAAGTGATTTTTGTGCGCTCGGGAACGGTGCTCGTAGGGTTTGTGACCGACGAGGGCCTCATCACCGGCGGAAAGGCGTGTCTGCGCCTCTTGGGCGTAGCGTTGCCGCTCGTGCTCGTGCTCATGGTGACCAAACTCACCGACCTTGCCAACGCCTGCGTGGAAAAGCTGCATCTGCCCTATAAGTACGCGTTCGCCTTCACTACGGCCCTGCGTTTTGTACCGGTATTTAATCAAGAGATGAATGCCATCATCGAGGCGCAGACAGCACGCGGCGTTGCCTACGACACCAAAAACCCGCTCAAGAAGATTCAGCTCATGCTACCGCTCTGCATTCCGCTTTTGGTTTCTTCCGTGAGCAAAACCGACGCTACGGCGCTCGCCGCCGAGCAGCGGGGATTCTACCTGCGCACGCGCGAGAGCTCGTTCAAGCGCTACCCCATGCGCGGCATCGATATCGCAGCATTTGTGTTGTGTGTGGCGATTATCGCTGCGGGTGTGGCGCTCTAACAGGGCGCCTGGAACGCTCAGGGCCGATGGCCCGACCGTGACCGGGCTATGGCGTTCAGCCCCCCTCTGCGCAGCACGTGCCTCGAACGTCTGCAACCTGCCACCGGTCCGTCCCGCTACAATGGTGGGCGGACTAGACCGCACGCCTGGAAGGTACGCCCATGGACGACACGATCACGCTTCCCGCTATTCTCGAAGCTGCTCTCGCGCAAACCTTGTGCCCAGAAGATGCGAAGCGTGTGCGGGCAGGCATAGCTGACGCCGAGGAGCGCCCCGTGACGCTGCGCGCCAACACCCTCCTCACCTCGGCAGATGAGGTTGAGGCCGCGCTTGCCGATGCGGGCATACGCGCCACCCGCGTTCCTTGGTATACCGACGCGTTCGTGCTCGATGAGGTTCGCGAGCGTGCCGTGTGGGACCTGTCCCTCTACCAGGAGGGCAAGATCTACCTGCAAAGCCTTTCTTCCCTGCTGCCTCCGCTCGTGCTTGCCCCGCGCCCCGGTGCCGACATACTCGATATGTGCGCCGCCCCCGGCGGCAAGACGTCTGAGCTTGCAGCGCTGGCCGAGGGTGCCGCCCACATCACCGCCTGCGAGATGAAGGCGCCACGTGCCGAAAAACTCCGCTACAACATGGAGAAGCTTGGCGTGCGCGGCTTGAACCTCATGGTCTGCGACGCGCGCCGGCTCGATACGTTCTTCTCATTCGATCAGATTCTGCTCGACGCCCCCTGCACAGGCACGGGAACACTCCAGCCGCCTCTGGGAAAAAGCGCCGAACGGATGACTGAGAAGCTCTTGGAAAAGGTAATGCGCTCGCAGCGCGCGCTCCTCGACCGTGCGCTCACCGTGCTCAAACCGGGCGGCGAGCTTGTGTATTCCACCTGCTCGGTGCTTCCGCAGGAAAATGAGGAGCAGATCGCCACCGCCCTGAAAAAGCACCGTGATTGCACGCTGGTGCCGCTTACGCTCACCTCTGCCGGGGAAGATCTTGATGAGGCGGAGGTGCCCGCGATGCCCGCAAGCATGCAACGCGTGCTTGAGGCAGTGGAAGCTGGCGATATCCCCACGCTTCACTCATCGCTCACCGGTGTGGTGACCGTCTGTCCCACGCGCCTCTTTGAGGGATTCTTTATGGCAAAGATTAAGAAGGAGCGCTAACGGCTTTAGCGCATATGCGAACCACGACGCTCGTCGTCCGAGCGGCCAAAGCGTGCCTTGATAGCGGCGCCCAAAGCATATATCGCCGCTGCGGCAACGATAACACCGATGAAGAGGGCGATGGGCCCTACAACATCCATCACGTCCATGGCACACCACCTATCTCACATCGACTGCCGGGACTGACTCCAAGCTTAGCAGATTCCCACCATGATGCCGGAAATTGGCAAAAAGAATAGGGGGCAGACTTTTCTGCCCCCCACGTTTTTTTCACGCAGCACCTCGCTACACCGGCGGCAGGGTTCTTGTGGAACGCGCCACCCCATGCAGCGACATGCTAGTCTACGCGCTTGTCGCCCATAAAGAAGAGGGCAACCGTGCCCGGGCCGGTATGGGCACCAATAACGGTGCCGATGTTGTAGATGCCGATCTTGCCCTTGAGTGCAGGCACCTGCTCGCCGATGAGGCGGGCGACCTCCTCAGCATCCTCGCGACAATCCGACTGCGAGATGCAGCACTTCCCCGTATAAGCCGTACCGTCCTGAATATGCTCCAGGCACTTCTTCACCAGGTGATCGATGGCCTTTTTCTTGGTGCGAATCTTCTCGCGCGGAATGAGTTTGCCCTGGTAGTCAACGTTCATCACGGGGCAGATCTTGAGCGCCGTAGCGATGAGGGCGCTCGTGGCCGAAACGCGGCCGCCGCGCTTCAGGCAGTCAAGGTCGGACACAAAGAACCAGTGATTGACATCGAGCTTGTGATCCTCGGTCCACTGCACCAGCTCATCAAAGGTCATACCGGCGTCACGCTGATCGGCCAGGTACTCCATGAGCAGGCCGTAGCCCGCCGAGGCCGCCAGCGAGTCGACGACCTTGATGGTGCGCTCGGGATAGCGCTCCGCCAGCGACTCGGCAGCCAAGCACGCCGAGTTGTAGGTGCCCGAAATGCCGCTTGAGAGGGTCACGTGGAGGATATCCTTGCCCTCCTTCAAAAACGGCTCCCAAAAATCGGCGTACTCGCCGGTTCCCACCTGGGAAGTCTTGGCCTGGTCGCCCCCTTTCAGACGACCAAAAAACGCCTCGGGGCTCGTGGATTCGTAGAGGTCATCCGTGTAGGTCTGACCGTTGATCTCGTAGTGGAAGCACACGTAGGCCACATCGCGCTCGTCAAAAAAGGAACGCGGCATATCTGCCGTGGACTCACAACACAGCTGGTAGGAGCTCATGTATCCTCGATTCTCCCTCTGCGCCGCACGCGCAGCGTAGCGCAGAACACACTTCGCATAGTCATATGCATTATCTCATGTTCGCAAGCACCGCGGCACGGTTTTTCTTATGAGGAGAGGGTGTCGGGCGCGCTCCCCTCCCGCCCTTCTTGCTCCTCATGTCTCTCCCGCTGGGAGGGAATGGAGCCCACCCGGCGTGCCACGATGTAGCGGGGGCGGCCCTTTGTCTCCATATAGATACGTGCCACGTACTCCCCTATAAGGCCGAGCGCAAAGAGCTGCAGCCCACCGATGAAGCAGATGGCGCATATGAGGCTTGTCCAGCCGGGAACGGTGCTACCCACGAGCAAACTCACGAGGGCCCAAATGATCACCGCCACACTGGCAAGAGAGATCACCGCGCCCGCTATCGCGATGAGGTGGATGGGCTTTGCCGTGAGGCTCGTGATGCCGTCGAGCGCAAGCGCCGCCATAGACGACCAGCTGTAATGGCTCTCCCCCGCCACACGAGGACGACGCGCATAGTACACCTCGGCAGAAGTGAAGCCCACCAAGGGAATCAAACCGCGCAGATAGAGATTGGCCTCGGGAAAGTGCGCCAGCTCATCGAGGACACGACGGGAAAGCAGACGGTAATCGGCATGGTTGTACACCGTTTTCGCGCCCATTGCCGCCATAAACCGATAGAATCCCTGGGCCGTCAGCCGCTTGAGCACGCTATCCGCATCGCGGTTGGAACGCACCCCGTAGACCACGTCAACACCCGAGCGATAGGCGTCCACCATTGCGCCCATGGCGCGCTCGTCATCCTGACCGTCGGCGTCGATGCTCACGCACGCATCGCAGAACCGTCGCGCCTCCATAAGGCCTGCCATAAGCGCCGCCTGAAAGCCGCTGTTGCGCGCCAGTTGCACGCCGACAATGTGCGCATCGTTCGCAGCCGCCTCTGTGATCACGCGCCAGGTGGCATCGGTGCTGCCATCATCCACCAGCACCAGCTTGCTCGCTGGGGCAATTTGTGCACTCGCCACTAGTTCGTCCAGCTCTGCCATAAGAAGCGGCAGGGTAAGGGGCAGCGCCTCGGCCTCGTTAAAGCACGACACCACAATGGCGAGCACGGGAGCTTCACGTGCTATGGTTGCATCATCCATGTGGGTCCTCCCCGCCTTCGAGCGTGCACGCGGTACCACTTCGGTCACCCTCAACGGGGCGAGCGCGCTCTGCTCTTTTTTGTGTCGCCACTTTGCATTCTTAGTATAAAACGCAGCGCAGACCTTACATCTCGTTGACAATTACCGTATAGTTCATGTGCTCGAAACGCAGGGCGCTATCAACGAATAGTTGCTTATGCGCTCGCGCGTCGAGCAACCGTTACTACATCAGCACTGAGGATCGTGATTTTGTGCGCGCTGCTCTCAGCCGTCCGACAACGCAACAGTTTATCAAGTTCGCCGCGGTGGGCATTCTGTCCTTCGCGGTTGACTGGGCACTGCTGGTAGTGCTCGTTGAATTTGCCCACATGGACTTCCTTGTGGGCACCACGGTCTCGTTCCTCACGTCCGTTGCCGTAAACTATGCGCTTTCCATGCGCTATGTGTTTGACCACCGCAACGACATGAGCCGCAAGCGCGAGTTCACCATCTTCGCCATTCTCTCCTGCATTGGTCTGGGGCTGAACGACCTCTACATGTTTGTGGGCGTTAGCCTGCTTAACATTGGCTATCAGGCCATGAAGATCATCGCCACGTTTTGCGTAACGTGGTTCAACTTCTTCTCCCGCCGGAAGTTCCTCGCCAGCAGCGAGTAGCTTGGGCAGGGGCGCACGCTCTACCCCACCTCCTCACCACAAGAGACTACGCATACCATGCTCCCCTTGCGCCACGTGCCCAAGGAGAGCATTCGCATTGCGGCGGATAGCAACAAGCCCGCCCGCATCGCCTCTCGGGCAACACGGGCGGGCTTGACGATGACCATCAACGCCGGTTATCAGCGCGGCGACG
Organism: Candidatus Limicola stercorigallinarum; assembly: GCA_018711625.1. Taxonomy (GTDB): domain Bacteria; phylum Actinomycetota; class Coriobacteriia; order Coriobacteriales; family Coriobacteriaceae; genus Limicola; species Limicola stercorigallinarum. Next base: position 11,621 of record DVID01000043.1, read on the forward strand.
TTCAGCAGCGAGCTGCCGCGCGAATGCTTCCGCAGGCGCTACACCACGTAGTACCACGATACGACGTCGCCATCGGAAAGCACATAGGCGCTCGCGCTCTTATTAGGCGAGACACCGTTCACAGAGAACACCCAGCCACTATTGGAGCCATGGTCAAACTGGGCAAGGCCGCCAATAGCGGATACGTACACACCGTATGCGGAGTTCTGCGCATTCACCGAAAGGCCCAGGGCGCAAAGCGCGTCATAGGCCGTTGCCCCCTCCGCAAAGGTGAAGGTACCGCTCGATGCTACCGATCCACCCACCGCGCTTGAGCTCACCGACACCGAAATGGTGATGGTACGCGGATCTGCCGGCGCGCTCGACGTGCCGGAGTTGGAGGTATTGCCAGAAGACGCGCCAGGGTTTTGACCACCTGTCGTAGCAGAAGAGCCCGCGCTGTCCGCACCGCTTGGTGACGATGCGCCCGAACCTGCCCCGGCTGAACCGTCGGCTGCCGTGCCGGACTGCGCTTGACCATTATTATCAGTGCCCTCCGCATCGGCTGAGGGGTCGGCGGTATCGCCATCTGCGTTGGCATCTGGTGCAGAGGAGGCACCCTCTGCGCCTTCATCGCTGGCATGGGAGCCGTCAGATGCAGCCGTGCTGTCGCTGTCCTGCACCTCTTGCGTAGTGGCAAACAGCCAGGAAAGCGACCACGAGCCGTCCTCCGCCGGATACACAAAGCCAAGCGAGGCCACAAGAACAACTGCGCAGCAAGCAGCTACGGCCGCGAGCGCAGCAAGCCGCCGCTTGGGAGCAGTAGCCGTAGGGGCAGGCGTGTCGCCCGAAGGCTTCGCGGCATCGTCGAGCGAAATGAAGCGCGTCGCTTCGGCGTCGCCCTTGGCCCACTCACCTGCGCGTTCGCGTTTATCCTGCTCGCTCATCGCGCGGCACCTCCCCGGCGGCTCAGCCACAGGGCGCAGGCAACAACGGCAGCAAGGCCCACCACGCCTGCAGCCACACCGGCAAGCGCCGCAGGATTGGCAGCCTGCTCGTTCTCGGTCTCAGCGGCCTCGTTATCCTCAGCCGCGGCAGAAGCCTCGCTATCGGCGGCTTTTTCGGACTCATGCGTGTCCGCCGCGTCCTCGTCATCCGCAGCGCCGTTGTTCTTCGCATCCGAAGCGGGCGCGTTCGTAGCTGAAAGCACCGTCTGAAGGGGCGCATGCGCAGCCGGCACGCGCGAACCAGTGCCGCCCGCGTGGTTGTTAAGCGAGCCTCCCGATGAGCCCGCGCCAGGCTTCCCGGGCGTATCCTCCGCGCCGCCCGGCTCAGTCCCGCTTCCCGGTGTATCAGGCGTATTCTCACCCGCGTGAGCAGTGAGCGCGAAGAGATTGCCCGAGTCGTTGATGTAGTACAGCGTGCCATCCGGTCCAGCAAAGGCCGAGGTCATGGAGTAGTTTTGATCTGCCGCATCCGGCGTGTAGAGCATGGATGCGCCCTCAGCGCCCAACTTGTAGCAATAGAGGCCACCAGGCAGATTGTTGCAGGTAAAGTAGGCATACGTACCCGACTCCTGCACCGATACAAGCGGCACGCTCTTCACATCGCCCGGAAGCGCCACCTCAGCACCCGTCGCATCGGTGTAGGCGCCGACCGCGGTCTCAAGCGACATGGAGGCGAGGTCGACCACGGCAAGCACGCCCGTGTAGGAGGTGGTGGAGCCGCCCACAAATGCCTTGCCGCCCGCCATGGTAGGCGTTGAGGTGCTCGATGCGGCGAAGTTCACACGTGCCACCTCGGAGGCGGCGCCACCGGTGGAAACGGAAAGCTTGTGCAGCACGCCATCGGTGGTGACGGCGTACACAAAGCCCTCGTGCGCCACCAAGGTGGAGCGCACCGAAGCTCCCAGTGCAACGCTCGCCGCCTCGTTCGACAGGTCGCCAGCAAACACGTGCACCATGCCCGCGTCATCGCCCACCAGGTAGAACCCGTTGTACATAATGCCGCCGGCCCAGTAATATCCAGCGGTCTCGTTGACGGTGGTACCCGCGAGTGCACCGGTGTACAGGTTCACACGACGAATGGTGCCCGCCGTTGCCAGGTAGTTTTCGCCCAAAGCGTCGGCCGTGGCGATGTACACGTACCCATCGGACACCGTGAGCGACGAGATGGACTGAGCGCCCTCGGTGCCGTCAACCACCCAAAGCGTCTCGAGCGTTGAGGCCGAAACCGCCTGCAGATATCCCCCAGCCAGCGGAATCACCAGGATGCCGTCCGCATACACGGGGCGGCACACCGAATCAAGCGTGCGGGCAAGCGCCACTTCACGCTCGCGCGCGCCAGTGGCGGCATTGATGACCGTCAGCCGGGCAAGGCTCTTGATAGCGGCATACGGCGGCTCCGTCTCATATACCGCCGAGGACGAAACAACGTAGATCTTGCCGTTGATAATGAGCGGGTCGGAGGCGGCGAGCGAAGCCATGCTGGCGCGCTCATCGTCGGTGAGAAGCGAGTCTTTCCATGCAGTATCGGCATTCTCGGTAGGTGTGTTTACGCCCTCGACCACCGCTCCGCCACCGCCGTTGCCAAAGCCGTTCCAGTCGCTCGGCATCTCGGGGTGCTCGGCATCGGGGTTGGTTTCCACATCGCCCACGGGAGTGGTTGTGCCAGCGCCGTCTACATACACCAGCTCGATGCGATCGCCCGCCGCAAGCACATAATCGGACGCGCCCTCACTGGCGTAGTCGCCATTGAGCATAAAGCTCCAATAGCAGTACGGCTCGCTGCTCGTGCTTGCCAGCGTGTGGCCACGAGGGTCGGTGATGGAATAGGGGCAGTACCAGCCCTCAACCACATAGGAATATCCTGCTGCGTCGAGCGCCTGGGCAAACACATCCCAGGCGGTTGTCTCGCCATCTGCCGCTACCTCAACCTCAGTGAGCGGGAGCCAGGTCTCGGCCACAGAGGTCTCGCCCTCGTCGTGCTCGGCCACGCCGGTCACCCTAACGGAGACGGTGAACGTCTCGGCATCGGTTGCAGCAAGGGAACCGCTTGAGGCTTCTGCCAGGTCTCCCGGCGCCGCTGCGGCCGCTGCCTTGCCGCTCTCGCCGGCGGCGCCATCACCGGCGGAAGCATCTCCCGAAGCGCTCGCTGACGGCACCGAGTTCGCAGGCGCAGCCGCATCCTCTGGGCCGCCAGACGGCGACGCTGCGCCATCCGCCGCAGCCGAGGCGCTCGTTCCCGCAGGTGCGGTGGCGCCGCCAGCAGACGCTGCCGCCGAGGTGTTGGGCTCCGTCGCCGCCGCGTTTGGCTCTACCTCGCCTGACGCTTGCGACTGATCGGCCTCGACGGACGCCACCGTCTGCGCCCACGCGATGCTCGGCGCCTGGCCCATCGCAAGCGAGGCCACCAAGGCAGCCGTAATTGCTCGGCGCGGCAGGCGCGCACGCGGTACGCGGCACCGAGACCCCTCCCCCTGCCAGGAGACAAGAACCTCATGCTTGTTTGTCATGGTGATTCCCCTTCATCCAGGGCCCATTCCCCCTACGGGAACTGAGGATGAGAGGCGATCCGGCTGCTCGCACACCCGCCGCCAGCCCGTCCGATCTGCGGGCACCACACGCGACGAAGCGATTCACGGTTACTGGTATAGCTGGGGAGTTGCACCCCATTCCCCTGGGCGCTCAGCGCCCGTGCGTCTCCGCACCATCATCCAGGCCAATGTATATGCACAACCCATGCTAGCACAGAGAACTTCTGCACTTAGCGCTATTATGCTGAATAGTGGTAGCAGTTTGCCGGCATCCCCTGCGCGAGCATGCCGCACCGCGCTGGACTTCGCAGGCGCTGAAGTGGAGTCCGGTATCCCCTGCGCGAGCATGCCGCACCCTCACGTTGAACCTGAGACTTCTCTAACCTTAAACGTGAACTTGAATCTGCATCTTTTCTTAACAACTCATTAAACGCCCAGCTAGAGCATAGTGTTAAACCTTCAACTTGACCCTTAAGGATTGTATAGGGGGTTAGTTGTTTTAAAGACCATACTATAATCGCATCAGCGTTTCAGACAAGCAGAATGTCGAGGACATAGATGCGTGATTCAAAGCGTTCAATAGTACAAGTGATTGCCGCCAAGCCGGCCCGCGCACTCACCTGCGCCGCGCTCGCTGTTGCGTTTGCAGCCACTCCTGTGCTCTACCCCATTCAGGCCTACGCCGTGTCTGCGGAGACCCAGGAGCAGCTCTCCTCTGCCACCAAGCAGGTTGAGGACAGCGCCAAGGCATACGATGAGGCCGTCACGCGCTTGAACGAGCTTCAGCAGAAGATCGACGACAATGCCGCCAGCATCGCCGAGATCGAGGCGAAGCTTCCCGTGGCCCAGGATCGCGCCAGCGACGCCATGCGCGAGCTCTATAAGTTCCAGAAGGGCTCCAACCCCATCGCCGGCCTGGTTTTGAACGCTGAAAGCCTGAGCGACTTTATCACCACCTGCGTGTATATGGATCAGATTCAGGCCTCGAGCAACGAAGCTATTGAGGACCTCAACTCCATGCAGCAGGAGCTTGAGCAGAAGAAGGTTGAGCTTGAGCAGGCCAAGGCTCAGCTTGAGACCGAGAAGCAAAACGCCGCTGACGCGCTTGCCAAGGCCCAGAGCCTGCGTTCGCAGGCCCAGGCACAGGCCGAGGCTGAGGCTGCAGCCGAGCTTGCCGCTCTTGCCAACGACACCGCCCCCGCCGAGGGCACGGGCGAAAGCTCCCAGAACCCCAACAACACCGCCACCTCCACGGGCCAGACGGTTAACACGACCGTTACCGCAGGCGGCGTGAACTGGAATGTTACGCGTGAGGAGTTTATTGCCGAGTGGGCCCCGCGCATCGATGCGTATCTCGCTGGCTTCCCGCTTGAGGGCCAGGGCGCCACGTTTGCCGCTGCCGCTTGGGACTACGGCGTGGATCCGCGTTGGTCTCCGGCCATCGCGTGCATCGAAAGCACCAAGGGCAAGTTCTGCGCTAACTCCTACAACGCATGGGGCTGGAGCGCCTCCGGCGGCGGTTGGCGTTCGTTTGGCAGCTGGAGCGAGGCCATCACGGCACACGTGAAGTACCTGCGGAATGTCTACGGTCCTTCGCTTACCCCTGCCGCAGCCCAGAAGTATTGCCCGCCCACCTGGCAGGACTGGTACAACAAGGTTGCCGGCCAGATGAATCTTATCTAGTGCAACACCACCACAGCCAAAGCACTATCGTGATGTAAGGCCCCGGAAACGGGGCCTTACTTGTATAAGAAGCGACCATCACGCTTGCGGGGCGTCATCCGGGGACTTCATCCGCAGCACCTCGCAGCGCCTCAAGGCTTATCTTCAGCACCAAAGGCCTCATCAAAAGCCCGCTCAGAAAAAATCAATTCAGTTATCCGACGTTTTGGCTGCACATGCCGAGTAGACCGACCTACTCGCATAACAAAAGCGCAGGTAGCAGCGTTGGCCTTTTGACGTATATTTGGCAGGTCGGGATAAAACGTCGGATAACCGAATCCATTTTTCTCACGGCCCGTCAAATAGGTCCGCCCGACCCGCTTGTGCGCGAATCGGGCGGACTGAAAGCTACTATTGGGCGGCTGCAGCCGTCTTGGGACGGATGGCGCCACGGTCACATCGGTTGCCCCACGAGTCAATGAGGTCCTGATCACGGTACACGCACACAATCTCGCAGTGGTTGGCGCAATGCCCACACACAACTTCGCGCGTACGGAACTCAAAGTCGTCCACGTCAAACTTGAACGGCGTTTCGCGCATAACGGGCGCATCGGCAGCAAGCAGTGCCGCACCAAAAGCACCCATCAAGTGACCATCGGGGTCTACAAGCACCTTCTTGCCCAGGGCATCTTCAAAGGCGCGCACCACGCCCACATTTTTCGACACGCCGCCCTGGAAAACCACGGGGCTCTCGATCTTTTTGCCCTTGCCCACGTTGTTGAGGTAGTTGGTTGCCACCGCGCGGCAGAGGCCGGCGATAACGTCTTTCTTCTCATAGCCCACCTGCAGCTTGTGCACCAGGTCGCTCTCGGCAAACACCGTGCAGCGCGCGGCAATATTTGCCGGCTTCTCGGAGGTGAGGGCGATCTCGCCAAACTCCTCTACCTCCACGCCCAAACGATGCGCCTGGCTAGAGAGGAACGAGCCTGTGCCCGCGGCACAGAGCGTGTTCATGGCGTAGTCCACGGCAATGCCGTTTTCGATGCAGATAATCTTAGAGTCTTGCCCGCCAATCTCCAGGATGGTGCGCACGTCGGGGTGCAAAAACGTGGTGCCCACAGCATGCGCGGTAATCTCGTTTTTCACCACCTGTGCCTCAAGCATAGCGCCCACGAGCCTGCGCGCGCTGCCCGTGGTGCCAATGGACATCACCTCAACCTCATTAAGGTCAATCTGGCTGGCAAGATCGTCCACCACGCGGCGCACCGCATCCGACGGGTCTCCCTCCGTCCACAGATACGAGCGCGCAATGATCTTTTTGGAGTCGTCTATCACCACACCCTTCGTGGAGATAGATCCTGTATCGATTCCAAGATATGCCTTCATGAGCGAACCTTCCTCATTGCAATCATGTCAAAGAACGCCTCGAGCCGGGTATCCAGGCCGGCGTCGCTGGTCTGCGTGTCAAACGTTAAGAAGAGCACCGGGATGTGGTAGTCGCGGCTGATGCGCTGAAGCGGCGGCATGACGTCGATCTCGGGCGTGCAACCAGCGGATTTGATATGCACGATGCCGTCAAAGTCTTGCTCTGCCGCGCGCTTGGCGCACGCGATGTTGAAGGTCGAGGTGGGGCCCATGTCGTAGGTGCTGTACTCCGCGATGCTCGCCTGCATGGCCTGTGCGTTGTAGTGCAGGTTGAAGTTGGAGATGGACATGTAATTCTTGAGCTCGACCCCCATATCCAAGAGCTTCTGCTCCAGGTTGAGGTTGGAGTTGGGGTCCTGCGCGGTGTAGTACTCCCCCACAATCGCCACGCGCACCGGATCAACCGGCTTGTTGACAGGCAGGCTGTCGAGCGCGTCCATCGCCCTGCGGAACCCGTCCTCGATCTCGAAGTTTGTGCGTGCACTGTTCATGGCAGAGAGGAACTCCTTGCGAACGCGCTCAAACGAACCCGGCTCCACGGCAAATCCGGCGTTTGCCAGGTAACGGTCACGGAAGGCGTCGATATGCTCCACCATGCGATAGACGCCCAGCAGGTTTTTCACCCCATGGGTGACCGACAGGTTGGGGTTCACCACCTTTTTGCAGTACGCGATGTAATCTCGCATCTTGCCCGAGGCCACATAGGAGAAGTTGAGCATCTGGAAGTCGGTGTAGCCCGCATCGCGCAGGATCATCTCTTGCAGCTCGCCGTAATAGTTGAGACGGCAGAAGCCCGTGACCTGCACGAGAGTATCCGCACCCTGGTCGAGCGCCGCCGCATAATCACCGATGATGTGCTTGAACGGTGTGCACACGTAGTCTGCGCTCATTGCCTCGCCACGCTTAATCGTGGCGCGCGTCGGGGTGGGCGTGGGCACAAAATCGGCATCGAGCACTTGCTCGGTGAAGTACTTAAACGCCGGTTCATAGTTGCGGAAATGGAAGAACGCCACCTTGTGACGCGAATGACGGTCGCGCTTGGGGCGCTTGCCCTTGAAAAACAGCGGACGAGGCGTGCCCTCGCGCATTACGATGCGGCCGCGCTCCTCGGCGGGACGCTTGACGCGGGGCTCGCCGACGCCCTGCTCGGGCTGCGACTGGAAACTACGCATTGAGATACCCGCCCTTCTTCTGGTAGGAAAGGATGTCCACGAAGCTCTCGACACGCGTCTCCACGCCCGCCGTGCCCGCCTGCGCATCCACCGTGAGGGTAAGGATGGGCTTGCCCTTGATACAGCGCTCGATGGCGTCGTCACACATGGAGTCGGGGCCACAGGGATAAGCACTCATGAGCACTATGCCGTCCACCTGGTTGTGAAGCATGAGAATGGAGCCAATAAGCTCGCGGTTTACCATCCAAGGGATGGAATGCGAGAACTCGTAGCTCTTTTTGAGCGCGCGGGGCTTATCCGTTTCATCGGCAAAAAGCACGCACGCACCCAGCTCGCGCAGCGCGTCTTCAACAACACCGCCCACAAAGGGATCGTGGGACACGTACGGATGCGCGGCAACCAAAATGGTAAGTGGACGCTCCTGCTCGGGCAACTTAGCCAGGCTCTTGATAAGGCGCTCCTGCTCGCGCGCCATAGAGGCGTCGTAGTCGCGCTGATCGGCTGAGGCAGCCCTGTAGGCGCGCTTCGCATCTTTCCGCGACGCGCCGAGCCGCGCCGCGAGCCCCAGGTAGGCGTCCTGCTCGGTCTCGCCTTTAAGCTCGTCGATGCGCAGCGAGATAACACGCACGCGTTTATTGGCAACCGCAAAGGCGTTCTCCACCAGGTCAGGCAGCGCCTGGAACTTGGTGCAGAACGTATCGAAGCGGCCGTAACCCATCAGGCTGGGCACGAACACGGCGTCGACATCCTGCTCGACAAGCGCAGCGACATGGCCCAAGAAGAGCTTCGAGGCCAGGCAGCACTCGTCCACCGATAGATGGTCGCCCACTTCAAGCGTGCCGCGGTCGGAGGGCGCATCGAGCACAACCTCGCAACCAAGCTCCTGGAAAAACGTCCGCCAAGCAATGCCGTAGCGGTAATACATGAGCGCACGTGGAATGCCAACGCGCCGGATACCGGCGAGCTCGGCGCGCCGGTGCAATTCCAAAGCCATGATTTCCCTCCTTTTGACAATTCGCTTATTGTGCACCCGCCGCGCGCCAGCATCGAGCAAGAGGCTCGTGGGGAACGGAATTGACACATGGCGGGTCGGAAATTGCACGTGCGATGGAGGCGGGGGTGGCGGGACCTCCTGGGCAGCACACGCGCGGTGCGGGTTGGGCAAGCTGTAGGGCCGTCTCTCGAAAACGCGGTCGTCCCTCCATGCCCTGCCGGTCTTCTGGGCTTGGTGGGCCTTACCGGCCAAACAAGCTTTACACGTTCGTCGTGAGATTTATGATCACCATCACGCAGAAGCCCACAAGCAGGATTATCCCCCACAGCCGCAGGTCATCGCGCAAGGTGCGCGTGGCGATACGCGGGAAGCGCCGGTAGAGATCTGTTTTGTCGAGCGCAAAATAGATGGGCCCCAGAAAGAACGGGATGATGAGCAACGCGTAGAGGGCGATGAGGTACCACAGGGGCTTTCCCGCGTTGGTGCCCGTTGGGTTCTGGATGCCGCGCGCAGCAGCCGGGAACACGGCTATTGCAAGAACGGCGAGAAGGAGGTTCTTGACGCGCATCTTCCACAGGTTCGGCTCCTTCGCCTTGCTGTTCCCATGCTTGTGACTCGCATGGGCGGACGATGCCGCTGCCCGTGCAGAAGCCTGGTCCCCGCGCGGTGGGGTTGTGCGGCGGAACCCGTCCTCTTCGCCCGACGAAGCCGCGTCGTGCGACCCATTTCTTTCGCGCTCTGCGCTCACCGCTGCGCAGGCTCGCTCAAACGAATCACGTACATCCCACGCCGAGGCATAGCGCGCAGCAGGGTCAATCGCCGTTGCTCGCGCAATAACCGCAGCCAGGGGCGCGGGAATCCCCGCACGCGCCAGTACACTCTCGTCCAAATGTCCCACGGGATCTGTGCCCACAAGGCAAAACCACAGAAGCACACCCAGGGCGTAGACGTCGCTTCGCACGTCGGTCTGACCAAAGCCGTACTGCTCGGGCGGGGCGTACGGACGCGTTCCAAAGCGCTGCGTATCGGCAGCGGCGCCGTCTCGATACTGCCGCGCAATACCCAGGTCGATGAGAAAAATGCCACGTGGAGCCACGATCACGTTGCGCGGCGTGAGGTCGCGATGAATGATGGGCGGCGTCACCGCCCGATGCAGCTCGTCCACTGCGTCACAAATCTGCGGAAACACCGTGCGCGCAAGCTCAAGCGAGGCGCCGCGCTCCCCTACCATCTGCGCCAGCGTGGTACCCGGCACATATTCGAGCACCACCACAAGCTGCGTCTGCGTTTTGTAGCAGTCGATTACGCGCGGCAGGTGCTGAAGGCGCACTCCTTCACGTGCAAGGCGCGCGAGCACTTCGTACGCACTGCCCAGGTGCGCGGCCAAGTCGATACGCTTACGCACGAAGGGCCCGAGCGCGGCGCCCGCTGGCCCCACGAAGCGTACAAGTTCCGTTGCGCTGCACCCACTGTCCACGGACAAGCCAAGCGTCTCAATCACCTGGTAGGCATCGTCGCGCTTCACGGCCTCAAGGTAGGCGTCAAGCTCATCGTGAAGGCCAGGCGGCACCTGGCCTTGCATGCCATCAGAAGCCAGAGGCGACCCCGCGCTGTGCGGTGTAGTTATGTGATGCGTCCTATCCATAGGCTGATGGTAACAAAGCATCCGGACACGCGCCGGTTACGCATGCGAAGTACCCGGCAATGCGGCCACGCCTACTCCGAACCTGGCCCCAGCGTGGGCTCACCAAAGCGGTAGAGCTCCTCATTTGTTTGCTGAAGGCTCAATGCATGATCTATGCAGAAGATCAAAATGGCATCGCGCCGATCTTTGCAGTAGAGCTCGTTTGCGCCCGCCGCCTGCAACAGGCGGCGCGTTTCCACCAAATCACACCCCAAGGCAAGAGCAAGCTGCAGCACCTTGTCGCGCGAGGGATTGCGTTGGCCCTTGAATATCTGGTAGCCAAAGGTGTCGTTCAGCCCCGCTGCGCGCACCACATCTGAGCGGCGCAAGCCTTTTGCCTCTAACAGCTCGTTGAGATAGGCAGGGAGCGTGCGATGGGTGATGCTATGAGCATCGATGAACTGCATGGGGTCGGGTGCCGTGCGCAGCTCGCGCAACAGCTCCTCAGTGAGCGGCTCCGCTGTGCCGCTGGCCTTTCCCTCGTGTTCCCGAGCCATCATCCATGCACCACCTTTCCCCTGTCCCTCCATCATAGCCGCCCGCGCCCGCTTGCACACACGCGACCGGACACGCGAGGTGCGTGCCCGGTCGTGCCCGCGGTCTTCGGTGCGCGGATGAAGTTTGGGAGGTCGACGACGCGACACCGATACCCTCCGCTTAGGCAAGCTTCCAACTCGCCGTCTCAGAATCGGCGAACGCCGACGCGTAATACACGGCTGCGGTGACCTCTCCCTCAAAGTAGATGTCGCCCGTTACCGTTCCGCCAGCAGCAAGCGATCCGTAGCCCAGGTCTGAGGTGGCCTCGCTGTAGTAGGTTGAGGTGGTGCGGTTGCCCTGGGCGTCCTCGCCCTTCCAGTTGAAGGAGTTGTAGTCCACCTCGGAGTCGCTGTTGTTCACGTACGTCACGTTGACGCCGGTCATCGTGGTGCCATCGAAGTTGGTGAGCCCCGTCTGCACCGAGTTGACCGTGAGCGCAAGGCCGTTTTCGAGCTCAACCGTGGTACCAACGGCGAGGTTGGTGAAGGATCCCTCGTCGGTGTTCTCGCCTGCGTTGTCCTGGGACTTCTGCGCGTCATCGGAGGTGCCGTCTGCAGTGTCATCGGTTGCGGCCGTTGTGGAGGATGCCGCGGGGCCGTTCAGGGCGCTGTCCACCGCGGCCCCATAGAGGGACTGCGTGCCCAGCACCAAAGCGACCGAGAGGATATTCACCACGAGCGCCGCGATGGCGATGCCGCGGCCGCGCTTTTTGCCCCGGAGCGTGCCCGTTAGCCCCACGATGGCGAAGATGAGGCCGATGAGCCCCACGATGAAGGCGAAGTTGTTGACGATGGGCACCCAGGAAATAACGATGGCCAAGATGCCGAGTACAAGACCCACAATGGCGGCCGCCGACTGAGGCTTTTGCGGCGTTTGTGCAGGTTGTGGCACAGATGGGGTGGACGCGGATTGATTTTGAGGCTGTTTGAAACCGGCCATGGTGCTTCCTTCCTTTGAGGGCTAGGCGGCCCGACCCCGACTGTCGGGCACCCATTGCTGCCCATTATGGGAAAGATGGCGGTGGGTTTCATTAGCTGGGAGCTAATGACGGCGTGGCGCGGCGCCCCCTAGAACAGGCAGCGCTCGATGATGTCTTTTCCGCGAAGCCCGGAGAGCCACCCGATCGGGATCCCCTCGACGCCGTAGGCGATGCCTGCGAGCGCGCCGGCAACGGCCGCCGTGGTGTCGGTGTCGTCCCCGAGGTTGACCGCACGCAGCACGCACTCCTCGTATGACCCCGAGACCGCAAGGCACCAGAGCGCGGCGCAGTACGTGTCCCGCACGAAGCCTCCGGAGCGGAGGTCCTTCTCGCTGGCGGCGAAAAGGACGTCGAGGTCCGGGGCCGCCTCCGCCGGCGAGGCGCCAACTGCGAGCGCACGCATCACATGCACCATGTCCACGCAGGCCCCGGTTGAGACGGGGTGCGCGTGCGTGATTGCCGAGACCGCGCGGACCTCATCGTCCGTGGCATCCGTGAAGGCGAGCGGCACGATGCGCATGAGTGAGCCGTTGCCGTTGTCGCGCTCGCCCGCACAACCCGTGCCCGCAGCGAGCGCGCGGGCCGTGGTACTGCCGTAATCAAAGACCACGCCATCGATGGCGTAGGCGCCGCCGTCGATCCACGAACGGAACCGGAAGCGCATGTCGCCTGTGTCCACGCGCCCGCACGCCCGGATGCTGTCGCAGGTGGCGAGCGTCATGCTCGTGTCGTCCGACCAGGTGCCCGCCGGCTGGTCGTGCGTGCCGTGGCCGACCATCCCCGTGCAGGTGAAGGTCCCCCGCGGGCGGAACTCATACGGCACGCCGAGCGCGTCGCCCACGGCAAGGCCATAGATCGCGTCACGAAGCGTTGGCATGCGTTCCTCCCTCCCCCGGGGCCGGCTGCAGCAGCTCGTGCAGGTACCCGAGGAACTCGTCCGGTCTCTCTGGCGGGCAGTGGCCGATGACGAAGGTCTCCGGTGCCGGGTCTAGGCCCTCCATCGTGGCGAGAAGCGCGCGCAGCCGCGCGGGGTCGAGGCGGCAGACGGACGGGTCGTCGCCGGAGTCGTAGTCCTCGCAGAAGCAGTCGCCCACGAAGAGGGTGCGCTCCTCGGGGACGTAGACGAGCGTCGAGTCGTTGGTGTGGGGCGCGTCCGTGGCAATCAGGCGGGCCGTCACGCCGCCGAGGTCGACCTCGAGCTCGCCCTCGAACTCGAGGTCGGCGGTCACGACGACGGGGTCCTCCCCGGGCGGAAACTCCTCGGCAAAGCCCTGGGCCGAGCGGATGTCCGCACGACGCGGGTCGGCCGGGTCCAAGAGAATCTCACGCGCCTCGAGCAGATGCTCGTTCGTCTCTTTCCGGGCGACCGTGAGACCGGCCACGGCGCCCATGCCAAAGCTGTGGTCCCAGTGCCAGTGCGTGAGCGCGGTGAGGTCGGGCAGCGGGAGGCCCGCCGAGACGAGCTCGCGGTAGAAGTCCTCAACGTGACGCGGCGAGTAGCCCGCGTCGACGGCGAGGGAGAGGCGGTCCCCGCGCACGAGCGCCAGCACGGGACGGTCAAGCTCCTCAACGTGCGGGAGATAGGATATGCGCTCTGACAGACGAACGAGCGACATGGGCACCTCCTTGTGTACTTGCCCGAAGTGGTCGACCCACCCCGAGGCGGCTCTAAAGAAGTTGATCGAAGCTTCCTTTGTCGATGCTGAGCCTCATGTTACCGACAGTCCGCCCAAAACCAAACGAGTCGTTGGGCCAGATAACGCTTTGCAGGCCGCTGAACGACATCAGCTGGCGTGACGGCTCGTACACGTTGGTTCCCCTCTCTCGACATAGAGAAGCGTAGCGAGCGGACGGACAATAGGTGATATCAGCGACCGGCTTTTCGAGAACGTGGTGACCAGCATACCTCGCTACCAATAATTGTTTGATTCTGGCCTAGTTTTTCATTCCAAGCGCAACGGCCCTGAACGAGGCCGGCCCACGGCGCCCCTGATACGATGGTGCTTGCGACGACAACATCATCAGGGGGCTACCGTGGGCCGTTACGAGCATCTTAGCATCCGGGAGCGCGAGGAGATCATGTTCTTGCGCCGGCAGGGCATGGGGGCGAGCGCCATAGCGCGCGAGATCGGCAGGGACAGGTCGACGGTGTCGAGGGAGCTCGGCCGCAACTCGTGCGGTCGCGGCTCGCGCTGCGAGCACTACCGGGCGTCGACCGCCCAGCGCCGCTACGAGCGGCGCCGGGCGCGGTGCCGCAGGGCGCGCCTGCTCGACGACCCGCAAAGGCTGAGCTCGTCAGGGCCAAGGTGCTCGAGGGGCGATGGTCGCCCGAGCAGATCGAGGGCAGGATCGCGCTCGAGCGCCCCGACCTCGCAGTCAGCGACACCACCATCTACCGGGAGATACGCTCAGGCAGGCTCGACCGCTGCATAGGGGGCCGCAAGGCGTCGGCGAGGCTCAGGCGCGCGGGCCGGCGCCGCAAGCGCCGCGACGGCTCCGAGCTGCGGGGCAAGATCAAGGTGTCGCACGAGCTCTCCGAGCGGCCGGCCAAGGCGGAGGGCCGCTCGCGGATCGGCGACTGGGAGGGCGACACCGTCGCCGACCGCTGCGGCGGCGCCTGCCTCGTCACCATGGTCGACCGCATGAGCGGGCTCATCGCCGGCGGGAAGCCGCCGTCCAAGAGGAAGGGCCCGGTCAGGAGGGTGATGGAGGCCTCCATGGAGGGCCGGCCCTGCGAGACGGTCACCCTCGACCGGGGCAAGGAGTTCGCCGAGCACGCCCTTTTCACGAAGGCGGTCGGCGCCGAGTGCTACTTCTGCCTGCCGCACCACCCCTGGCAGCGAGGAACCAACGAGAACACCAACGGGCTGCTGCGCCAGTACTTCCCGAAGAGCTGCGACCTGGACTCCGTGGACGACGCGGAGGTCCGGAGGGTGTACGATGAGCTGAACCGCAGGCCGCGCGAGCGCCTCGGCTGGAGGACGCCCTATGAGGTCTACCACTCAACGGTGTTGCACTTGCTTTGAAAAACTAAGATGCTTTTGGTTGTAGGTTCTAATCAAAAATATAGATTAGTCTCACTAGACTTATTTATTCCTGCAAGCCACAACCTCACATGAGAATACGCGCACGCCCGGCTAAACGCGCCCTATGAGAGAGCCTGCATCCTCTCCTCCGGTAACACGTCCTCGTTGAGCCGCCTCAGCCTCGCGAGCGAGACCTGGTACTGCCCCGTCTTTGGTCTCTTCCGGCCGGAGACGAACTGCCACACCGGCCTCCCGGGGCCGTTGTAGACCTCTGCCAGTTGGCCTCTGCAATCGATGCTGAGCACCAGGAGGTAGTCGGGCTCACTGCTGATTGCGACTGCACGCCGCTGGGTCGCCTTAATCTGCACGAGCCGCCCGTCTGGAGCAATGCCGTCGTGCGTCTCGCAGCTCGCTGTAAACAGGCTGATGCCATAACGCTCGGCAGCAAACACCTCGCCGATGCTCCCGACGAGATGGCCGTCCGGCGTGAAGTGCCTGCCGGGGTACATCTCCTCGAGTCTTCCCGTAAGCTCGTACAGCTCGTTAATTATGTTGGTCAGCTCCCGTGACTTATCCATGGATTGGAGCCTCCTAGGCGAAATGCTCTTCAGCAATGGCATCAAGCTGAGAACGAATGACATCGAACGACTGATTGAGGTCAAGCGTCTTCACGCTAATCTGATTTCCGCTCATCTGATAGGCGCCGTCGGGCTGAATGTCCTCGTCGGTCTTGGCGTAGAGGAGCATCCCGGAAACCTTGTGCGGCACACCCGCCCTAGAAAGTTCAGCCTCCTTGTTTTTCACATAGGTGAAAATCTGATACAAGTTCCCAGAGTGGATACTATGGATTCCCCGGTTCTCATTCGTCAAATGCGTGTAGTACTTTGCGTCGATTATGAGAACACGGCCATCTCGGCTGAGCACGATGTCACTCTGCATTATTGGGAGCATTGCCCCAAAACCGTCATCCAGTGCCCACTTGATTTGCGGAGAGCCAGTCTTCGCAACATCACACTCAACAGCATAGTACCTGAGAATAAACCTCTCGTAGAGCCGAGCCATGTACTCAGGCTTGATGTAGGTCATAAGCCGCATCTCTCCGCGCTCATTCGTGAGCAGCATCCCCTGCAGCACTAGCTGGCACACCGATATCAGCATGCGATAGCTCCGCGTGTTTCTCGTATAGCGAATGTATGACCAGCGAACGTGACTGGGATCAATTTCCCCGATATCGGTAAGAAATGGCATGACCCTCCTGAGCTCCGCACGATGCTCGGCACTCACATCGCCATGGCGTAGCAGAATCATCGCCGTGGTCTTGAGGATGCAGTTCATCAGGTTGTTCTCGGAAAGATCGTCATACTCACACGAGACAACCTGTCTCCGAGCCAGGCGGCTCTTGATTGTTCCAGCAAAGTCGAGCTTTCCCCGCAGCACCGTAAGGTCTTCGGCTCGCCGTAGATACTCACGATGTAGACCTTGCTTGAGCTGGTGAGCGATTCCCTTCGCCAATATCGAGGCAAACAGGTCGTGAACACGTTCAAAGTCCTCGCCCGCAATGTCGTCCTCATGGTCGGGGCGCAGGTCCTGGAAGGCATAGGAGAGCATGTAGTAGATGTTCTTTATGAATATGCTCTTGTCCTTGATCATTGCTGGAACACCTCGTGGAGCATGCTTTCCCAGCGCGTTACTTTGTCCTCATCATCGAACCAATACTCGGACAGCATCGGCAGGATGTCATAGTCAACGACCTCGCGCAGCCACGCATCAGAACAGGAGTCGTGCCCGCAGAAGTAACTATGCCCGATACAGAAGCCTCGCCCGAGCGATTTGTCGCTGATAATCTCGGCATTGAGCTCCTTGATCCGCTTCACCAGCTCGTCGAGCGTATCACTCTCGAGAGACTTCTGATGCGCCACGAAGCCCTCAGAATCGAATCCCGGTCCCATCTCGAAAAAGCTGAACCTACGACGAAGGGCGTAGTCAATCATCGCCAGCGAGCGATCAGCCGTATTCATCATTCCGATGATATAGAGGTTGGAGGGCACGCTGAAAGGCAGCCCGTTGTATGCGAGCGTCACCTTGTGGTCACGATAGTCTCGCTCGATGAGCATCAGGAGCTCGCCGAATATCTTGGACATGTTGCCGCGGTTGATTTCGTCGATAATGAAGAAGAACTCCTTGTCGGGCCGGTTGGCTGCCTTCTGACAGAATCGGTAGAACACGCCATACCTCAACTCGAAGGTGTCTCCCTGAGGCTTATAGCCCATCATGAAGTCCTCGTACGAGTAGTTCTGGTGGAACTGGACGAACTCGATACGATCGTCGTCCTTCTCGCCCATAAACGACCAGGCAAGTCGCTTGGCGGCAAAGGTCTTTCCAACACCTGGAGCTCCCTGAAGGATGACGTTCTTCTTGTTGCGGAGCACGGAGGCAAGGCGGTCGTATCGCTCCTTAGTCATATAGACGTCATTGAGAAAATCGTCTCTTGAATAGGTCTCGACTGGCCTCTTCCCAGAAAGGGGATTCTCCTCCCGGATGAGATCGAGAATGAAGTCGTACTCTCCAGGAGTCAGCTTGAAAAGGCTGCCCTGCGGATTGGTGAAGTACTCCATTTTCTCTAGTTCGGGGCACTCACGAAGCGTCTGGTAGTCAATGGGCGTGGAAAGCCCCTCGACCTTCTCGAAGCAGAGTCGATCGCCTTCTTGCTCCGAAGCTATCCTGGCAATGGCGACAACCTGCTTCACGGGGTAAGACTCATAGCCAATGACCATGTCTCCGGCTCTTGCATCAAGGAAGTTCTGGAAGATGCGCCGCTTGTTCCCGTTCTCGTTGTAGAGGGTGTAGGACTGCACCTCTCCGACGGCAACATCGGAGAAGCTCCATATCTTTGGATTGGCATTGAGCCACCAATGGGAAAGGGAGCCCTCGTCCTCAGAGTCCGACGCATGGAGAGGCACGCGCGACGTATTGATGAGGTCAATCGCATCTGATAGCTCCTTGCGCAGCCTCCACGTGTAGCTGCCATCCTCATCCTTGCCCGCTTGTCTACCGACATACAGAATCGGCCACCACATCGGACTCTGTCCATCTCTCTCCATTACTGGACAGCCGGTCTTCGCGGCAACCCGCTTTGCAAGCGCCGAGGAACCCGCATTATAGAAGTTCATTGTCTTGCCATATTTCACCGCAAGCTGGGTGCAGGTTGCGGCGCCACCGTAATCCTTGAGGCGCTTCACTATCTCCAGGCTGCTGTCGGTGAAAACGGTCTCGTCTCCCAACAACGACACCCAGTCATCGACAGAAAGACCTGGGTCGTACTCATCCTTTGCGGGAAACCAACTATCAGCAGCAACCACTTCCTTGTCGGAGATGTATCGGCTGATATAGAAGCACACATCAATAGTGAGCGTACGTAACTCGGGATCGGGATGGCATTCGGGCGTTATCCGAGAACGGAGCAACCGCACGAGCTCGTCATCCTTCTTAAGCTCGGCACACACCTCGTCATAGAACGCAAGGTGATTGCGAACGTTGCCGGCATAAGCTCCCTTCTTAAACTGATAGCTCGCCTCAAGCTCAGCCGCCGCTTTTTTTACCTCGCCATATTTATAGATATAGTACCTGTCCGGATAGCGCAGCCAGAGATATGTAGTGATGGCGTTCTCGTACTGATAGTGTTGCCCTGCTCCATTTCCGTACTTCTCAAGCAATACCGTGGAGCCCTGTTTGAATGCCTCGATTCGGCTGTAGTAGTCGTCGCTTTCGTCAAATAGTGCGATAAACAGCGCACGAACCTCCTCCGGTGCAACCTTGGCAAAATGCACGATCATCCTCGCCGGATAGTTGTTCAAAGAGGCAAGCAGGTTGCCTGTCTTAGCAAGCGATCGCTCGAGCATCGCAGCGAAGTCGGACGCGTTCACGTCCCAATTGTTCTGGAAGTGCCTCACGGCCCCCACTTGTACTTCTCCTCGGCCCACTGCTGGGCAACAAAATCTCTCTTGTACTCTACAAGTACACTCTTAAGACGAGCTTGATTAATCATGGCTAACTCCTTTATTCGTTGCGCGTCAACTCGTCACACTCATTCCAATATCACAAGTTGGAAGCGTCACGGAACAGTGGACTATCCGGATCTTCTGCCGAGACTATGCCGCTCATTTCACAGCATGCTAGCGTAAAGGTCCGCTTCGGCAGAATCGAAGCGAATGTTGTCTGGACCACTGGTGGTCAACGCAGGGTAATCGGCGACGAAATAGTCTCAGTGCCGTCGGCTCTCCGCGCTCTCAGACAACCTCGCATGCCTTCCAGCTAACGACGCCACCAGCTTAAGAGCATCGCGCCTGCCAAGCCACCGCCACCCCTGAAGAGACATCAAAGCATTTTGAAAAGGATGCCAGGGGATCCTTCTCGCAATCGCCTTCTCAAGGTGATCCTTTCTCTCGATGAAGGACACGTTAGTGAGTCCCGGGTTATCGGTGGTGAGCGTGAGGCTGCCGAGCGCGTTCACAAGCCCCCTCGTGGACGCGATTGCAGTTGGGGCCGAGCATCTCGCGCCATTCCTGGCCGCTAAGCGCGTTTCTCGACGTAGCAGTCACGCGTTCTGGGCGTTCGCTCGAACTCGGCATGCTCCGGGCGGACCCTTCCTCTCCTAGGGGGATTGCCTCGAAGGCCTCGCGGATGTCCCCGCCGTCCTCCCGCACCGTCGCAAGTCGCGCAATCGTAGACGAGAAGAACTAGCTCGGCTGTTCGTGGTGACGTCGAACGCCGCACAACGGAAGAGATGGCCCTCTGCGGCTCGCAAGATAAAGGCGAGGTCGTCATGCGAGAGCGCGCCGTCACGGGAGAAAGACATAAGCAGCAGGCTCTCAACGGTCACGTCGAGCGCCCTGGTGCAAGCGAGAAAAGCGCGGAGTTCCTTGTCCTCGCAGGCGCCGGAGGTGATGAGCGGCAGTCCCTCGCATGGCACTAGCTTGTAGTAGCTCAAGAGGCTGCCCGAGGCCGGGCTCGAGACGGTCGTGTATTGCTCGCTTCTCTTTGTGTAGAAGGTCTTGCCGGTGACCACGGAGGTGTTCTCCGTGAGCTGGTAGGAGCCCTCGGCGCGCGAGTACCCGAACTGGTCCCCCTCGCCGGAATTCAGCGCGATGGCCGAGAAGAACCGCGTCTGCGGCACCTCCACCACGCGGCTGAAGCGCTCAAGCACGCGGTTGGAGCGCGCAGGGTTCGCCAGGCTGAAGTCGTCCAGCACGCCCT
>DVID01000044.1 GCA_018711625.1 Candidatus Limicola stercorigallinarum
TGCCTGCCGAGGACGTGATCGTCACGAGCTCCGAGACGGGCTTGGGTATCGATGTGCTCAAGCGGCGCATCGAGGAGGCCTGCCTGGGCGATGAGGACGAGGGTGCCGAGAGCGAGGCGCCCGAGGCGTAAGGCCGTACGCTCCCTTTGCTGAACTCTAAAGAGATGCATGCGGCTTGCGTGGTCTCAAGGGAGGCACAGGGCCGCTCGCTTTAGCCTCGATGTCCTCCGCGGTTGGCTTCGCGCCCCTGGCCGGCGCGGTTGCGGCCGTGGGCGTTGCTTCCTCGTTTAGCACCGCTGGTACCTCGTGGCGCGCGGCTATTGCCCGCGGAGCCACGGCTAGACGGCGTTCCGTTTGAGCGCGCCGCGCTACCTTTGCCGCCGCCGTGCCTGCCTGTTTTGGTCCCATGAGGGCGTATCGGCCGGATGAGGCATTTGGGGCCGTAGCCAATGAGGTCGCTGCGCCCCGCCTTGGTGAGCGCCTCGTGCACAAGGTCGTAGTTCTCCGGCTTGCGGTACTGAATGAGCGCACGTTGCAGCGCCTTTTCGTGCGGTGTTTTGGGCACGTAGATGGGCTGCATCGTGCGTGGGTCCACGCCGGTGTAATACATGCATGTGCTCATGGTCGAGGGCGTGGGATAGAAGTCCTGCACCTGCTCGGGCATGTAGCCCATGTCTCGCACGTACTCCGCAAGCTCGATAGCCTCTTTGAGTGTCGACCCGGGATGGCTCGACATGAGGTAGGGCACGAGGTACTGGTCGCGGCCGAGCTTATTATTCATGGCGCGATAGGCGGCAACAAAGCGGTCGTATACGGCGCGACTCGGCTTGCCCATGACCGAAAGGACCGCGTCGCTTACATGCTCTGGCGCCACCTTGAGCTGGCCAGACACATGGTGGTCACAGAGCTCGCGCAGGAAGGTTTGGTTAGGGTCGGGATCGGCAAGCAGGTAATCAAAGCGGATGCCGCTGCGCACAAAGACCTTCTTCACGCCAGGGAGCGCACGCAGCTCGCGCAAGAGCGCCACGTAGTCGGTGTGGTCCACATCCATCTGGCGGCATACCTGGGGCCACAGGCAGCGCTTGTGCACGCAAGCGCCTCGGGTGAGCTGCTTTTTGCAGGCCGGCTGGCGGAAGTTTGCCGTGGGGCCGCCTACATCGTTGATGTAGCCCTTGAAATCAGGCTCATGGGTGATTTTCTCAGCCTCCGCTAAAAGCGAGCGATGACTGCGTGTTTGCACGATGCGCCCTTGATGGAAGGTGAGTGCGCAAAAGCTGCATTCACCGAAGCACCCGCGGTTTGAGATGAGCGACATCTTGACCTCGCTGAGCGCGGGCACACCGCCTTCCGGCTCATAGTCAGGGTGGTAGGTGCGTGTGTAGGGGAGGTCGTAGGCAGCATCAAACTCGGCTTGGGTAAGGGGCTTCGACGGCGGGTTTTGCACCACGTAGACATCGTGTGGATAGGGTTCTACCAGGCGTTTGCCCGAGAAGGGATCCATGTTTTCGTACTGCGTGTTGAAGCTTTTGGCATAGGTGAGTTGGTCAGCCTCAAGCGCCCCCCAGTTGGGAAGGGTTATGGCATCGTAAACCTCATCGAGCGAACGCGTACGGTACACCGTGCCGTCGATATAGGTGATCTGCTCTATAGGCAGGCCGGCGTTGAGCGCATCGGCAATTTCTACGATGGAGTGCTCGCCCATGCCGTAGGAGATGAGGTCGGCGCCAGCGTCGAGCAAGATGGAGCGCTTGAGGCGGTCTTGCCAGTAGTCGTAGTGTGCGAGGCGGCGCAGGCTTGCCTCAATGCCGCCGAGCACAATGGGCGTGTCTTTGAACGTGCGGCGGATGAGGTTGCCATAAACCACAACCGCGTGGTCGGGTCGGGCTCCCATGCGGCCGCCGGGCGTGTAGGCGTCGGTGCGGCGGCGATGCTTGCTTACGCTGTAGTGGTTGACCATGGAATCCATGTTGCCGCCTGAGACGAGGAAGGCAAGGCGTGGCTCGCCGAGCGCGGTCACACTTGTCGGATCGCGCCAGTTGGGCTGGGCGATCACGCCTACACGGTAGCCGTGCGCTTCAAGGAGCCGCACGATGATGGCGGTGCCAAAGCTTGGGTGGTCTACATAGGCATCGCCCGAGACATATACAAAGTCGCAGGCATCCCAGCCGCGAGCTTCCATGTCGGCACGCGTGGTAGGCGGGAAGTCGGCACGGGTAAAGCCGAGCGCCGTGGGGCCGCAGGGGTCGAGTTTGAGGCGCGTGGCCTCGCGGGAGGCTTTTTGGCGGTTACGCGGTGCCTGCGTATCGCGCGGGAGCTTGTTCTGGCCGTGTTCCCGTTTGCGACGTACTCCGTTTTTGTGTGATGTATTCTGGCGGTTCGGCGTTTGTGGCGACATGCTGCTCCTGTCTGGATGTGTTGCCCACATCCTAACAGAGGGCTGTGGCGCATGCAGGTCACAGATACTCGATCTGTGCACCCTCGGTGTCGCAGGTGAGGATGTGCGTCTCGCAGGTGGGGAACTGCTCGCGCAGGCGCACCTGCAAAAACTTGGCCACGATGGTGTCGTCCGTTACCGCCATGAGCGTGGAGCCCGAGCCTGAAATCCAGAGCGTTTTGGCCCCGCCAGCAAGGCAGGTGGCGCGGATGGCATCGTAGTCGGGGATGAGGGGGCGACGGTAGGGCTCTTGCAGGCGGTCGTCATTTGCGGCGGCAATAAGCGCCGTATCGCCCGTTTCCAAACCGCGCGTGAGGCCGGCGATGCGTCCCATCTGCCACACGGCGGTGCTGAGCGGCACCTCCTGCGGTACCACCTTGCGGGCATCCGCTGTGTGCACCTCGTAGGGTGGGATGATGGTGATAAACCGTAGGCGGTCGCTCACGTTGTAGCGCAGGCAGCGCGGCAGCTCACCCTCAGGCGTAAACGAGCACACCGCAGCTCCCAGGATGGCAGGCGCCACGTTATCGGGGTGTCCTTCGAGCGAGGTGGCGAGCGCCACCAGCTCCTCGCGGGTGACCGTGTGGTTGGTGAGCGCCGCCGCGCCCATGATGCCTGCCACCACGAGCGTGGAGCTTGAGCCCAAGCCGCGAGCTACCGGCACCTCGGTCTCAATATGGATGGCAATGGGGAATGGTTCCTCGCCCCAGGTTTTAAGTGCGTAGAGAAATGCCTGGTAAACCATATTATCGGCATTCCGAAACTCCTCGGGGCAACCGGTGATGGTGAGCGCCTCGGCGCGGTCGAACGAGATGTGCGCGTAGAGCGACACGGCCATGCCGAGTGTGTCGTAGCCAATGCCCAGGTTTGCGCTTGTAGCGGGTACGGTTACCTTGATCATGCGAGCCTCCCGGCGGCTGCCTCCACGAAGGTGCTCATGCCCTCAACGTCCACCACGTCGTGATGGAGTTCGGGCTTGTGGCGCAGCTCGGCAAGTTGTGCGGGCGGCACGGTGCCTGTGGCCTCAGCAAGTACCTCCATGCACGCGAAGTCGTCTGCCGGCACATCGAGCCCGAGCGCCTCTGCCACGGCGCGGGGGAACTTGTAGGGGCTTGCGGTGGAAAGAAGCACGCGCGCACGAGCACCGCTCGCCGGCGCAAGCTGCTCCATCACGTGGTAACCACAAGCGGTGTGCGGATCAATGAGATAGCCGTGGTCGCGCCAGCAGGCGGCGATGGCGGCCGAGACCTCGTCTTCGCGTGCCCAGCCACAGGCAAAAACGTCTTGGATACGCGTCAGCAGCTCAGGCGTTACCTCGTAGCGGCCATTCTTCGCCAGCTGCTCCATAAGCGATGCCACAAGCTTGCTGTCCCCGCCCGAGAGGTGGTAGAGCATGCGCTCAAGGTTGGACGAGATGAGAATGTCCATGCTCGGCGAGATGGTGGTGAAGAACGGGCGGTTGCGGTCGTAGACGCCCGTCGTGAGGAAGTCAAAGAGCACGTTGTTGGCGTCGCTTGCCACAATGAGCTTGGCTACCGGCAGGCCGAGCAGCTTGGCGTAATAACCGGCCAGCACGTCGCCAAAGTTGCCGGTAGGAACACAGAACTCCACCTCGTCGCCCGCCTGGATGGTGCCTGCGCGCATGAGCTGGGCATAGGCGGCGAAGTAATACACCACCTGCGGCACCAGACGGCCAATGTTGATGGAATTGGCGCTTGAGAGGGCAACGCCGCGCTCGGCCAGGCGCTCGGCCAGTGCGCTATCGGCAAAGATGCGCTTCACGGCACTTTGAGCGTCGTCGAAGTTGCCGCGCACGCCGCACACGGCAACGTTGGTGCCTTCCTGGGTAGACATCTGGAGCTTCTGAACGTGGCTCACCTTGCCTTCGGGGTAGAACACGGTGATGCCGCACCCCGGCGCGTCGGCAAAGCCCGCAAGCGCGGCCTTGCCTGTATCGCCCGAGGTGGCGGTTACAATCATAATCTTTTCAGGCGCCGAGGCGTTATCCGTGCTCTCTGCCTCAGCGGCACCAGTGCTCGCGGTGCCCGTTGCGCGTGCCATAAGGCGGGGGAGCATCTGGAGAGCCACATCCTTAAAGGCGCTCGTGGGACCCCAGAAGAGCTCGAGCACCGAGCTGGGCACGGTGCTGGGGGTGGCATCGCCCTTTTCGGTGAGAGGCACCACGGGGGTGACCTCGGGGCTTGCAAAGGTGCCGGTGTAGGCCTCGTCCACACAGGCGGCAATCTCATCTTCTGTGTAATCAGGAAGTAACATTGCAAGCACCGTGCGTGCAATGGCGGCGTAATTCATGGTTGCAAGGGCGCTTACGTCGATTTTTTGTTCTCCCAGGCTATCCGACACGAACAAGCCGCCGTCTTGGGCGATGCCGCGGCGCACGGCTTCTTTACTTGAGCATGCTAAAGCGTGGGAACGTGTACTATGATACAGATTCATGTCAATGGCTCCTTAAACAGGGCGTTCGTGTGCGCCCATGGTAACAGAGCATCTTGCCGCCCACGGGCGGCCGCAAGAAAGGTAATCGTTTCGTCATGATAAAGGTCGCAAAGTTCGGCGGCTCCTCTGTCGCGGACGCTCAGCATTTTCGTCAGATCAAGGCAATCATTCAGGCCGATCCCGGCCGTCGGTTTGTGGTGGTGTCGGCGTGCGGTCGCCGCTTCAAAACCGATGCCAAGGTTACCGACCTGCTGTACTTGGTGAGTGCGCACGTGCGCTATCACGTGTCGTGCGACGACCTGCTTGAGGATATTGGCCGGCGCTACTTCGACATTGCCGACGAGCTCAACCTGACCTATCCCATCCGCGACGAGTTTGCCGCTTTTGCCGAGAAGGCCAAGGCGGGCGCTCTCTCCACCGAGGAGCTCGTAAGCCGCGGCGAGTATTTCACCGCGCGCCTCATGGCGGAGTACCTTGAGCTTCCGTTCTTGGACGCGGCCGATGTGGTGGCATTCCACCACGACGGTACGCTTTCCATGACGCGTACGCACGAGCTTATCCAGGAGCGCGGCATCCCCGGCGGCTTTGTGATGCCGGGCTTTTATGGCGCCACGCGCGAGGGCCGCATCATGCTGCTCGACCGTGGCGGCGGCGACATCTCCGGCTCAATCTTGGCCAAGTGCTTGGGCGCCGATCTGTACGAGAACTGGACAGACGTGTCGGGCTTCTTGTCTGCCGACCCGCGCATTGTGGAGCATCCGCAGCCCATTTCGCGCATCACCTACTCCGAGATGCGCGAGCTTTCCTACATGGGCGCCTCGGTGCTGCATGAGGAAGCGGTGTTCCCGGTGATGGAGGCGGGCATCCCCATCGCGGTGAAAAACACCAACCGCCCGCAGGATCCGGGCACCATCATCTCCGATCGCGAGGGCTATATCTCCGACGAGCCCATCATCACGGGCGTTACGGGCAAGCGCGGCTTTGTGGCGGTGCACATCATCAAAGACCACATGTCCAACGAGGTGGGCCTGGTGCGCCGCGTGCTTAGCATCTTTGAGCGCTATCACGTATCCATCGAGCACATTCCTTCGGGCATTGACTCGTTTGCCGTGGTGGTGCAGGGTGACGATGTGAAAGACTCGCTCTGGTCGATCGTGGCCGACATCAAGACCGAGATTAAGCCTGACAATATCAAGGTGGTTGAAGACCTGGCGCTCATCTCCACCGTTGGCCGCAACATGATCGGCCGGCCGGGTGTTTCGGGCAGCCTCTTTGCTGCTCTGGGCCACGAGGGCATTTCCATCCGCATGATCGCGCAGGGCTCGGACGAGATCAACATCATCGTAGGCGTGCGCGACGACGACTTTGAGCGTGCCATCCGTGCCATCTACAGTGCGTTTTCTGATGGCGATCACCTGCTGGAACTCAAGGACCTTAAGCGTGCGGAGGAGATGTCGCACCCGGGCGCTCTGTCGTTCCAGGGCTAAGAGCAAGGTGCTTGGCCCTACTCTGTGGCCGAGGTAGGCACGGCATAGGTTGGTAAGCGGGCGCTCGGTTGCGGGCGCCCGTTTTCAATCTGGAAACATGGACACGATACACTCGACCAACTGATTAATCATACGATGCGGGAGGTTGCGCATATGAAGGAGTACACCGTCGCCATTTTGGGTGCAACCGGTGCTGTGGGAACGCAGATGCTCACATGCCTGGAGGAGCGCAATTTCCCCGTGGGCACCATTAAGCTGCTGGCGAGCGCGCGCAGCGCAGGCAAGGTGATGCAGTTTAAGGGCGAAGACGTGGTGATTGAGGAGGCCACGCCGGAGGCGTTTGCTGGTTGCGACATCGTGCTGGGTGCGGCGGACGATTCCATTGCCAAGGCACTGCTTCCGGCAGCCGTTGAGGCGGGGGCTACTGTGGTGGACAACAGCCACGCTTTCCGCATGGACCCGGATGTGCCGCTCGTTATCCCCGAGATTAACGGCGCCGATATCGCACAGCATAAGGGCATCATCGCCAATCCCAACTGTGCAACGATCATTGCGCTCGTGCCTACGTGGCCGCTGCATCAGCTGGCGGGCGTGAAGCGCATGGTTGTGTCGACCTACCAGGCGGCTTCGGGTGCGGGTGCTCCTGGTATGGCCGAGCTTGAAGCGCAGATTGCGGCGATGGGCCGCGGCGAGGCAATCCCCGAGCCCAAGGCGTTTGCAGCGCAGCTGGTGAGCAACTTGATTCCGCAGATTGGTGGCTTTGACAACGAGGGCTATACGTCCGAGGAAATGAAGCTTCAAAACGAAGGCCGCAAGATTATGCACTTGCCGGAGCTCGCGGTGTGCTGCACGTGTGTGCGCGTTCCGGTGCTGCGCTCGCATTCCGAGAGCGTGACCTTGGAGTTTGAGCGCGATATCACCCTTGACGAGGCACGTGAAGCGCTGACGGCGGCACCGGGCGTGAAGTTGGTGGATGACCGTAGCGCCGAGAGCGCGCACGACCGCTACCCCATGCCTATCGACACCTCCGATCAAGATCTTATTTGGGTGGGGCGTCTGCGCCGCGACATCTCCAACCCGCAGGTGGCGCGCGGTATCACCTTCTGGTGCTGCGGCGACCAAGTTCGCAAGGGCGCGGCTACCAACGCGGTCCAAATTGCCCAGGCGCTCATAGCGTAAGTGCGGTCGCAGGGATGTTTCCGCGAGGCGCTTAGCTCAAAGAGCAGATGAAACGACCCCGTCTCATCCGTCAAGGTGCTTTCGCGGGACACCAGGCTCCAAGGGTTTTCAACAATCCTGTTTCCCTAAAGCATGTCACAACTGACAGATGCCCCATCTTTTGGGTGCTCGCATGTCAGTTGTGGCATGCTTTTTGCTGAGCGAGATGTGGCTTTGGAGCATGCGGTAGGATAGGTTGGTTTCTGGTTGTTAGCTGGAAGGCTGTTGGCTGGTTATTCATGGCTGTCAACTTGGTGCTTATGTATGGGGGGTGAGCAGGTTTGGATATCTTAGTTGCCATGGGCATAGGTGTTCTTCTGGGGCGGTTTATCGTTCCAAGCAGGTTCAAACGTGCTCTTGAGCTTGCGCAGACGGTCTGTACGGGCTTGCTTATCTTAACCATGGGCATCTCACTGGGACATGACGACAGCTTGCTGGCGAGTGTGGGAACGCTCGGCATCCAGGGGCTTCTGTTTTGCTTGCTGCCCACGGGGTGCTCTATCGCCTGCGTGTACGTGCTTACCGAGCGGCTCATGCCTGGTGCCCGGACGGAGTCTGACGCAGGCGCGCGTGCCGAGAGGCATACTTTGGCACGGGAAGCAGATGGAGAAGCCGACGCTCGCAGCAATGCATCAGCGGGCAAAGGGTCCGCATCGCCTTTGAAGCTCCTTGTAGCGGCTTTTGCCGAGCCTCTGGTGATTGTTGCTTTTGTAGCGTTGGCGATGGGCGTTGCTGCAGGTATCTGGTGCCGGGGCGTTGCTGCATTTGACGCGCTGGTTGCAGCGAGCGATGCTATTCTCTATCTGCTTATGGCGCTGGTGGGTATGAGTGTTGGTGCACATCGAGGCCTTTTGGCAAGCATTCGACGCGACCATGTAAAGACCCTCGTGATTCCGCTCGGCGTTATGGCAGGCTCGCTTGTAGGGGGTGCTGTGGCATCGCTTATCTGCGGGTTTACCGTGCGCTCGGGCATGGCGGTTGCAAGTGGTTTGGGATGGTATAGCCTCGCGGGCGTAACCATCGAGGGTATGGCCGGTGCTCAGCTGGGCACCGTCGCCTTTTTGTCGAGCCTTATGCGCGAACTCTTCTCGTTCTTCTTGATTCCGCTCATTGCCCGCCATCTCAACTATTACGCCTGCATCGCCGCCGCCGGCGCCACCAGCGAAGACACCACCCTCCCCATGATGATTCGCTACACCGACGAACGTTGTGTAGTGTTCTCCCTGGTAAACGGCATCATCTGCTCAACCTTTGTTCCCATTCTCATCACCGTGCTGCTGGCTTAGGTCTTTGCATGGGGGGAGGGGAGCTAACATCCCGTGCTCAAACAGTTTCGTGGTGGGGCGCCCGTGCATGCGCGCAGGCGCCCGGAGTGCGTTCGGTGCTCTCTCTGTTTGGAAGTCACCTCCTGCCGGGTGAAATGAGCTTGTCCTCACCCGTCTGACAAAAAACTTTTCGATTTGTTGCAGTTTGGAAGGCACCCTCCAAGTAGACTCGCCTTTTCGCGGAACAAACCCGCAGGTCACGGCGTTGGGCTTTCCCAGTGTATTTAAGGGGCGGGCCTCAAACTGCAACAAATCGAAAAGATTTTGATTGGGCCTGCCGGGAGCGGGATCGAGCGCGCCCCGGATGCCCGGTAGTGGCACGGTGATCTCCTCGCGTCTCAAGAACCCAGAAGCACCTCGAGGGCCCAGCCTATCATCCCGCGCGCAGTTCCGCAGACGGCCTCGCTTTCGCGAGGCCGTCGAGGCTGTTTGAGCACGGGATGATAGGTCGGGGCTCTCAGGTACGTCCCTATTCTGGGCTCTTGAGCGCTTCCACCATGATGATCCGGTCGAGCATGCGGTTGGTGATGGAGCTTACCGCGAGCGCAAACACAATCGAAAATGCAGCCGCAAGCGCGTAGCACCAGGAATCCACTACCACGTCAAAATAAATCGAGGGCATCTTGAGAATGTACGTGAAGCTCATCGATAGCGCCCAACCGGCCGGCAGACCCACCAGGATGCCCATGAGTGTGAGGGCAAACGTCTCTTTGTTAATGTAGGTGCGCACCTCGCGCCGGCGGAAACCGAGCACCTTGATGGTGGCAATCTCGCGCTCGCGTTCGCCGATGTTCACTGTAGAGAGGGTGAAAAGCACCACAAAGGCAAGACCCGCTGCTAGCGCGATGACCACGTACACCACAACGTTGATGAGGGCGAAGCTCTTCTCAAACTGCTCGTGCATCTTGGCCACGCTGGTCACCGAGAGCCAGTCATCGTTTTCTTCAAGGGTGTTGGCAAAAGCAGCCTGCTCGTCGTTGCTGCCTTTGAGATGGGCGAAGAAGCCGTTGAGTTCAAGCGGGCCCAAGAGCTCCTCATAGAGGTCTTGTGTCATGTAGACGGCGTTGCCGAGGTAGTTGCGTGTTATAGCTTCGATGGTCACCTCTGCCTCGTCGAGGGCGGTTGTGGTGAGGGTGGCCGATGAGCCGTCGCCAAGACCCAGGACCGTGGCTGCGTTGTTGGTGATGATGACGCCGGTGTCCGAAAGCGAGAGCTCGTCGCCGTCGAGCGTCTCGAGCGAGACGTAGTCTGCAAGGGGCGTGCCGTCAGGAATCACATAGAGCTGCATGTTCTCTTTGGCGCCGTTAAACTCTACGCTCACGGTGTCCACGCCAAGAGGCGCGATGCTCGTTACCTCGGAGGCATTTTCAAGCTCGTCGAGGCAGGCGTCGTAATCATCGGGCATGGTTACCGCGAGCATGTCGTAGCGATAGATTTGCTCGTACTGACGCGGGGCCAGCGACTCAACGGTGTTTTTGATGGCAAAGCCGCAGATGAGGAGCGCCGTGCAGCCCATGATGCCAAAGACTGTCATCGCAAGGCGCTTCTTGTAGCGGAAGAGGTTGCGCGCGGTGACCTTGTTGAGGAAGCTCATACGCCGCCACAGCGGGCGAATATGCTCGAGGAAAATGCGCGAACCTGCACGCGGCGCCTTGGGACGCATGAGGGTGGCAGGTGTTTCGCGCAGATCCGCCCGGCAGCTGAGGAAAGTCGAGCCGCCAATGCCCACTACGAAGGCTGCAATGCCCAGGAGCGCATAGCCGGCGTTTACCTGGAGGCTAAAGAGCGGCAGCAGGTACATGGCTTGGAAGATGTAGAGGAGGATGTAGGGAATAAGCACAAAGCCGGCGATATCGCCGATGATGCCACCAATAAGCGCGGCAGAGACGGTGTAGACAAGGTATTTTGCCAGGATGCGCGTCTTGGAATAGCCGAGCGCCTTGTAGAGACCAATGAGTTCACGCTCTTCGTCAACCATGCGCGTTGCGGTGGTAAGGCTTACCAAGATGGCGACAACGAAGAAAATAACGGGGATGATGCGGGCGATAGCTTCGATCGAGGAGGCATCGGAGTCGACGCTCGAGAAGCTGCCCAGACCCGAGCGATCCTGCACATACCAGGTGGCGTTTTCGAGTTCTGCCACCTCGCGGCGGGCGTCGGCGATGCGCTCGTAGGCATTGGCGCGCTCTTCTTCAAGGGTGGCACGTCCCTCGGCAAGCTCAGCCTCGCCGTCGGCAATCTGTGCTAGGCCGTCCTCAAGCTCGCGGCGAGCATCGGCGATTTGCGCAGCGGCCTCGGCGCGGCGTTCGTTGAGTTCAGCTTGACCCTCTTCAAGCTCAATCTGGCCTTGGGCAAGGGTCTCGGCGTTGGCGTCAAGGAGCGCCTGGGCCTCCATGAGCTGGTTGTAGGAATCCCAGAGCTGCTGCCAACCTGCGTCGATGGTGGCCTGCTGCGCAGCAAACTGCTCTTCTGCGGTAGCAATGGCTTGGTCGATACCGGCAGCGATTTGATCCACGCCCGCTTGCGCCTCTGCGCGCCCAGCGACGGCTTGCACGCGGCCCGTGGCAAGTGCGGTGGCGTTTTGCGCATTGGTGAGGTCGTTGAGCTGAGCCACCTGTGCGGTGATGCTACCAAGGCCATCCCGGATGCTGGAGAGCGCATCGAGTGCTTCGTCAAGCTGGTCTATGACCTGCACGAGCTGTTCGCGTTGAGCTTCGAGCTCGGTGCGGGCGGGATCGTCGGGGTCCAGAGCGGCAAGGGTGGCATCAATTTGCTCGCATGTGGCCTGCGCGGTGTCGCGCTCGCCTTGACGCTGCTCAATCATGTTTTCAAGAGCTGCGGTAACGCCTGGTTCCACCTCTTGCAAGAGGGCATTGGTGTCGGACACAGCCTGCACCACGTTCTGTACGGCAGCGTTGATGGCGGCGGTGTCTGAAGCATCCACGGTTTTGAGTGCATCCCATGCGTTGGTGAGATGTACCGCGGCGGCAGAGAGCTCTTCTGCGACGGTGCGGAGCGCCGCGAGGGTGCTTCCATCGCTTGCGCTGGGTGCTGGGGTTGATGCTGCCTGGCTGCTGCCCGAACCGGCACCTTGTGAGCCTTCGGCGCTGGCAAGCTGAGCCAGTCCATCAGCAAGCTGGCTAATACCTGCTGCCAGCTCCTCCATGCCAGAATCCATGGTGGCAATCTGCTCATCTAGCTCGTCAACCAGGCCCTGCAGCTCGCTTTGCTGCGCTTTCAGGTCGGCGATGGTGGTGGCGTAAAACTCGTCGCGAGCGGCATCGAGCTGGGCTTGACCGTCGTTGAGTTGCTGCTCGGCGCCCGGCAGCGCCTCGTTGTAGGCAGCAATGCCCTCTGCGAGCTCGGCGCGGCCCGCTTCAAGCTGTTGCAGACCATCTGCCAAGCTTACCCGGTTGGCGTCGATGGTTGCTTGCGCAGCGTTGAGCTGCGCCTCTGCCTCAGCCGCCTGGCGATCGAGCTCATCTTGTCCGTCAAGTGCTTCCTGCAGGCTGTCTGCCAGCGTGGCCTCTGCATCGTCGAGCTCTGCCTCGGCATCTGCCAGCTCGGGCTCTGCTGTCTGCTCGTTCTCGTCAATAGTGGTGAGCGCTTCTGCTTTAAGCTCATCAGTCCGTGCGCGCTCACGTTGTGGGGCCAGATCCTCCACGCGCTCTTGCACGGTGTCCACAGTTGCCTCATATGCCTCGGAGTAGGCCGAGAGGCCTTCGGTGCCAGCAACGCCCAGGTAGGCAACGGTGAAGGTGGCGTCCGGGGTTACGGCATCACGGCTTACAAAAAAGGTGTAGTCCGAGGAGCTTGCCGCACGGAAGGCTATCGGTCCCTCAGGCTGGGTGATGTTGGTGGGGTCGATGATGGCGCCTACGATGGTGTAGGTGCCGCTGGGGATGATGGGGTCGTTCTCGCTGGCTGTGTCGTCCGATGCGTCGTCGGATGCGCTGGTTTCCGACGTTTCGCCTCCATCGTCCACGTCTTCACCAATATCCGAAAGCCCGGTGGGGTCTTCCTGCGGGGTGCTTTCAAAGGTGATCGCGTCACCAATCTTTTTCCCCGCCTCGTGCAGGTAGTTCTCGGTTACTGCCACCTCATGGGGGGTGCTCGGAAGCTCGCCTTCTACTACATACGGCTCGTTCAAGCCAGAGTCGAGCAGCGCTTTTACGGTTACCGTGGCGCGCCCGCCGTCTACGCGCGTGGCAGCGTCTTGCTCAAAACCGCCCTCTGCCACTTCAACGCCCTCGACTGCGGCAAGTTCGTCCACGTCATCCTGCGTGAGACCATACGTTGATTGCACCGAAATGTCGAAGAGGTGTTGCTGGGTATAGAGCTCGTCGGCCGCAGCGCGCAGGTCGATGCAGGCCATGGAGAGGCCGGTGAGCATGGTGGCGCCAAGCGCCGTGATGGCAACCAGCGACAAAAAGCGCTTTTTGGAATGGCTGATGGTACGGAGTATGTCTTTGTTGAACGCATTCATGGGTGCCCACCTGTTACCACTCGATGCGCGCGATAGGCGTGGGATGCGCGTTCAGGCTCATCTCGGTCACCTTGCCACTCTTAAAGCGGATGAGGCGGTCTGCCATGGGGGCAAGCGCCGAGTTGTGGGTGATAATGATGACGGTGATGCCATCACGACGGCAGGTATCCTGTAGGAGCTGCAAGATCTGCTTGCCGGTTTCGTAGTCGAGGGCGCCCGTAGGCTCATCGCAGAGCAGGAGCTTGGGGTTTTTGGCCACCGCGCGGGCGATGGACACGCGTTGTTGCTCGCCGCCCGAAAGCTGCGCAGGGAAATTGGCCATACGCTCGGCAAGGCCCACCTTGGCGAGTGTTTCGGCGGCATCGAGTGCGCCGGGACAAATCTGGCTTGCGAGTTCAACGTTCTCGAGCGCCGTGAGGTTGGGAACGAGGTTGTAGAACTGAAAGACAAAGCCCACGTCGGTGCGGCGGTACTCTACCAGCTCGCTTTCGCTCGCAAGGGTGATATCGCGGCCGTCGACCGTAACGGTGCCCGAGGTGAGCGCGTCCATGCCGCCCAAGATGTTCAGGGCGGTGGTTTTTCCAGCACCCGAGGCGCCCAGAATCACCGCAAGCTCACCCTTCTCCACTTCAAAGCTGGCTTTGTCGAGTGCATGGATAAGGGTGTCGCCCGTGCCATAGGTTTTAACGACGTTTGAAAATTCGATATAGGCCATCTGCGCACCTCGATAGGGGTCGTGAGTATTGAAAATATCACTCGACATCGTGTTGTCTAATTGCAGTATAGTGAAGGCGAGAAGACCTTTCGAGGGGTACTCGACACTGTCCGTTTGATTGTCGAGCGATGGGCCGTCGCCAGGCTATTGGCGTCGCTCAAGCGCGGCAGCACGACCGCCTGCTTATCTGTGACAGGATGGCAGGCCGGTGTTGCAGCCCGCTTGCTGCGAGCATGAGGGGAAGGGCAGCATATGGCACACAAGCAGCCACAGGTGACCGAACAAACGCGCGCCAACCTTACGGCGGCGTTCTGGGGCCTTTACCTCGTGAAGCCTATCGAGAAGATCACCATTCGCGAGATCACTGACCGTGCGGGCTACAATCGTGCGACCTTCTACCTCTACTTCCGCGATGTGTACGACTTGCTTGAGCAGCTGGAAGAAGAGGTGTTGGGGCAGGTGCGGGCGCTCGTGGAAAACCGCTTACTGCGTGCCGAGACGCTCGATTTTTCCGAGCACATGGGTTTTATCATCGAGCTTGCCCAGCGCTTCGAGGGCTTTATGCCGCATCTCATTGCAACCGATCCCACATTTGGCGTGCGCCTTAAAGCGATCATTGCCCCGCTGCTCGATCGCTTTATCCTCTCAGACGAGCGGCTTGAGCCACGTGAGCAGAATGTGCTGCGAGAGTATTACCTTTCGGGCATTCTGGGCGCTATGAACGCATGGATGGCGGGGGACGATCGCATGCCTATTGGGCGCCTTATTGAGCTTATTGTTGCCGCCGCCTTGCCCGGGGCTTCGACGCATGCCGGCCTGTCCGCGCATGGCGGAGGGGAAGCTTCGTCTGAGGCAAGCGGCGCATAACCGAACGGGGGAAGAGGCGGCGCATGAGGTGCGTGAGCCGGCGCGACTGCGCGTGCTGCGTGGCTTGACCCTGCGCGAAGTGGCGCGATCGGGGCTTTGCCTGGGAGCCTTGCGGCCCGTCCGGATGGGCAGTGGTCGGGCTGGGGCTGTTGAAGGCTCCGTCAACTTCGTGAAAGGCGAGCGCAATAGCCTTGGCATCGCCTGTTGCAGAGGCTTCTGCATACCGCGCGGAGCAGATGGCCTGCTCAAGTGCATTGAGCGCCCGCGCTTGTGTGGGGTTTGCCGCCATAAGGCTCGCAAGCTGGCGTGTCACATCTTCTTCGGTTGCCGTGCGAGCAAAGGTGGCTCCTGCATCGAGCGATTGGTCGATAATCTCGTCCCAGGCGGCATGGGCAGCGGCGCGCCATGAAGTGGCAGGGGTGTCGTTGAGCGTCTGTGACCGTTGAGCACCCGTGTCTGCGTCTCGCTGCGAAGAGGTTTGCGGTGCGGCGCTGGCCTGCTTGTCTGCAGCGCCACCTTCCAGCGCGGCGTGTATGACGCGCAGCCGGCGCGTCCGGCGATGGCGGCGCAGAAGCTTCGGGGCGGCGAGCAGAGCGATGATAGCCGCGCCGCTCGCAACATAGGGGAGCGCGCGTGCCACCGCTGCGCCAGTCGCTTCGAGTGCTGAGCGCAGGGCATCAAAGGCAGTGTTGCTCGCGCTCGGGCTGGCATCCGTATCCTGCTCGGGCGTGTTTTCGCCTGCTGGCTCAGAAGGCGCAGGCGTCTCGGGGGTTTCTGCCGCATCGGGCGTATCGGGCGCCTCCGTTGTATCGTCTGCTGGCGCCGTGGCGGTATTGGCGCTGCCGGCAGAAGACGGCGTTACATCGACGGGCATCCAGCCAATGCCTGCCAGGTACACCTCAGACCATGCATGCAAGTCGTGGTTGGTGACGGCATATGTTTTGGTTGCCGTTCCGCTGGCCTCCTCGTTAGAGGTGTCTGCGCGGTAGCCCACCACCATGCGTGCGGGGACTCCCATCATGCGTGCAAGCAGCGTGAACGAGGCGGCGTACTGAGCGCAGTAGCCGCGTCGCTCAGTGAGGAAGGTTCCCAGCGCCTCGAGGTTGGTGCCATCGCCCGGGTTCACATCGAGCGAATAGGTGTAGGTCGCGTCAGGGCTTTCGACAAAATGCCAGATGAGTGTGGAGACCGCGGCAATCTCATCGCTC
Source organism: Candidatus Limicola stercorigallinarum (assembly GCA_018711625.1). Classification (GTDB taxonomy): domain Bacteria; phylum Actinomycetota; class Coriobacteriia; order Coriobacteriales; family Coriobacteriaceae; genus Limicola; species Limicola stercorigallinarum. Next base: position 16,195 of record DVID01000044.1, read on the forward strand.
AAGGTCGTAGCCTGCCATGACGTGCTGCCAATGAGCTCCCTAAGCGTTGCGGCAAAGGCGGGAGGCAGGTTGTCGGGCACGGCAAGATAGCGCGATGCGATGGAGTCGGTCTGCCCTGCCTTTTCCGCATTGCCGCTTGCTGCAAGCGCGTCTTCAGCAGCCTCAACGTTTTGCGTGAATAGCGCGCGCGTTGTGGCAGGCGTGAGATAGAGGCTTTCGGCTACGTAGGTCATACCGTCATAGGTGGTCGATGCGGTGCCGTAGATGGTGTTGTCCTCGCTCCAGGCCCAGTCTCCAAGCGCGTCGCTCTCGCGCACAATCGACGAGACCTCATCGGCAGAAAGGCCGCTGCCGCTTGCGCCCTGGTCGAGCGTGCCCGGCCAGGATTGCCAGGTGCCACTTGGTACGGGGGCAAAGCGCGATACAAGGTTGTCGATGGTGACCTCGGTTTGGATGGAAAGGTCTGAGTTTTCCCGCGTTGCTTCCGCGGTGGCGCTGTTCCCAAGCGGCGTGTCCTCAACCTGGGTGCCCGGAAGCGCGGCCGCATCGGTGCTGGTTGGGGCAAGCAAGGCGCCGATAAGGGGGATGTTGGCCGTGCCCTGCGTGGTGAGGGCGTCGTCCAAGCGCCAGGTGGTGCCGTCAAAGTTGTTGAGGGTGGCGAGCTTGAGATAGAGCGGCCGCCGC
>DVID01000007.1 GCA_018711625.1 Candidatus Limicola stercorigallinarum
TTACGCCTCGGGCGCCTCGCTCTCGGCACCCTCGTCCTCATCGCCCAGGCAGGCCTCCTCGATGCGCCGCTTGAGCACATCGATACCCAAGCCCGTCTCGGAGCTCGTGACGATCACGTCCTCGGCAGGCACGTTGAGCTGCCGCTTGATAGCAGCCGCCTGCTGGCCCTGCTTTGAGCGGCTGAGTTTATCGGCCTTGGTGAGGCAGACCACAAAGTTGAACTCGTTTTCTTGCAGGTACTCAATCATCTGGTGATCGAGCGTACTTGGATCGTGCCGAATGTCTACAAGCGAAACAACTAGGTTGAAGCTGCGCTCAGAGTTGAAGAAGTCGCCGATGAGCTTGGCCCAGCGGTCGCGCTCAGCCTTGGAACGGCGCGCAAAGCCGTAGCCCGGCAGGTCAACAAAGTGCACGTCATCGGCCTCGAAGAAGTTGATGTTTGCCGTTTTGCCCGGCGTGCTCGACACCTTGACCAGGCCTTTGCGCTGGAAAATCTTGTTCATAATGGACGACTTGCCCACGTTCGAGCGACCCACAAAGCTCACCTCGGGGCAGGTCGAAGGCGGAATCTGCGACACCTTGCCGTAGCTGGCAACAAAGTGGGCAAGCTGGTAGTTGATGGTGTTTGCCATGGATCCTCCAGATTGGGTCGTGGGGCGGGGAAAGGTGCGAGATATGAACCTCGTGCCTTGCGCTCTATCGGGGCAGCACAGACGCGTGGGCGCCCTGCTAGTCGCGGTATGAAAGCCCGAGGCGAGTTGCCAGGCGGCGCACAATAGCCAAGGTCAGCGCGCTTGCTGTGTGGGCATACTCCTCCAGGTCGAACGAGCGGGCGCTCAGAGCGTCATACTCCTCGTCGCAATTGTCTGAAATGGCGCGCAGCACTAAGCAGTCCACCTGGTTTTTGGCAGCAATATGCGCCACCGCGGCACCTTCCATCTCAGCGCAGTCGGCACGTGTTGCGGCAATCACTGCCTGTTTGAGCTCTTCGCCCGTAATAAAACGATTCCCGGTGGCAATCACGCCGCGCAAATAGCGCTGCGGCTCGGCATCGGGGTTGTTACGCCGGAAATACGACGCATCTGCCGCAGCACGCGCCGCGGTCCCTGCCTCCGAGGCCTCTTCGTCAAGCGCTGCGTTCACAAAGCCGTGCGCCACCAGCGTCTCCTCCGCCACATCGACCAGAAAGTCGGATGACGCAAACTCCTCTAGATGAGGAGTAGACTCTGCAATAAGTGCTGTATCGGTGTCGATGTAGCGCAGGTGCTCGCCAATCACCACATCGCCGATGTGGAGCGCCGGGTTAAGCCCGCCCGCAATACCTGAGAAAATCACCGCGTTGGCACCATAGGCACTGATGAGATGCTGTGTTGCCGCTGCAACATTGACAGTACCCATGCCAGCCGTGGTAGCCACCAGATTGAAGCCATGGTAGCTGCCGCCCATCACAGTGAGGCCCGCCTCGTCGGTAACCGTGCCGTGTTCTACGGAGTGGTAGATATGGCGCACCTCTTTATCGAGGGCACCGATGATGGCGATCGTGGGTGTCATGCGTCTCCCCTGCCTCGGTGTGAACAGTCGTACGTTTTGATTTTTGCTGTGTGACATGGTACCAGCTGCCTGATTGGCGCGGCAGCGGCATTGGGGCAATCCATAGGGTGTCAACCGCAGGCGGGCGCATGCACGGAAGACCTGCCCACCACTAGGATCCATCTGCCACCTCCCGCTGACCGCCGAGTGGCTCTCAGACAACGTTCGGCGATGCAGTACAAGCACGCGCCAGGCACTCGTATACTTTATGGGATTGGAACGTCACTCGCGAAAGGAGTCCCACGATGGAGCAAGTCCTCTTAGGCGCATTGGAAGCCGGCGGCACCAAGATGGTGTGCGCTGTGGGATACGGCGACGGCACGGTGGTTGAATCGGTGTCCATGCCCACTACAACCCCTGCTGAGACCATGGAGAAGGTGGCCGACTGGTTTGCCGAGAAGGGCATTGCGGCGCTGGGTATTGGCGCCTTTGGCCCCACCGCCGTCAACCCCGCCGACCCGCGCTTTGGCCAAATTCTGGAAACGCCCAAGACTGCCTGGCGTTATTTTGACATGCTTGGCTCGGTACGCGACCGCCTGAACGTCCCCTGCGGCTACGATACCGACGTGAACGTTGCCTGCCTGGGCGAAGTCACCTTCGGCTGCGCCAAAGGCCTTACCGACGTGGTGTATCTCACCATTGGCACCGGTGTAGGCGCCGGCGTGCTTTCGGGCGGCAAACTCGTGCACGGCAACATGCATCCTGAGGCGGGCCATATTCTGCTGGTGCGCGACCCGCGCGAAACCCTGCCTGTTCAAGAGAGCGGTTGCCCCTATCACAGCGATTGCCTTGAAGGCCTCGTTGCGGGACCGGGCATTGCCAAGCGCTGGGATGGTAAGTCGGCCGGCCAGATGGCCGACGACGCCGAGGCCATGGACATGCTTGCCGGATACCTGGGCCAGGCACTTGCAACCTTCATCCTGTGCTATGCCCCTCAGAAGATCATCATTGGCGGCGGCGTGGCCGACCACACACCCATCGTTCCCCTGTCGCGCAAAAAGTGTGCCGCAGCGTTGAACGGCTACATCGTGACGCCTGAGTTCGCCGACCTTGATTCTTACATCGTCAACAACTCGCTGGAAGGCAAGCAGGGCATCATGGGCTGTCTGGAGCTCGCCCGCCGCGCTCTCGAGGCTTAAAAACCCGCCAGAGACGCCGTACACCGACGTTGTGACAAGAGCTGTCTCTCAAGGGCCATGCGCATGCGCGTGGCCCTTCTTCGTTGCCCGAGATGCCACGCGGACTCTCGATATAGCAAAACGGCCCATCCAAAGTGGACGGGCCGCTTACATGCAGTGGCGGGAAGTACGGGGCTCGAACCCGCGACCTCCGACGTGACAGGCCGGCGCTCTAACCAAACTGAGCTAACTCCCCTCAGCAGTTGCTGCGAGAGCTAGTATACACAGAAGACTAGAATTGACGCAAGCATCTTTTTCAAACTTTTTTTCGTCTTATGAAGAAGGGGCTCGCTCCCACAGCCACCAGGTATGACAGAATAACGTTCCAGCAGCTCAAAGCCACTAACACATCGCACAACAAACCCAGCATCGCCCGGGACGCCCCAAAATTGCACGCCATCTGCGTGCACTATGTGTATCCAGATTATTGAAGATCGATGATCTCGACCGAAAGCACCTGGCCATCGCGCACCATCAGGCGGGCAATCGTAGGCCCACGGTTACCGCGCGGATACGAAGCCGAACCCGGATTCACCACCAGGCAACGACCAGTCTGCACGATCTTTGCGCGATGCGTGTGCCCGCATACACCCACGTTAATCATGCCCACGGGCAAATCTTCGCGGTAGTGCGCCACAGCAAACTTAAGGCCCTCATAGTCAAACAGCTTCAGCCGTTCAACGTCGGGCCCGTAATCATAGAAGTAATCGTTGTTGCCCTCAACGCCCACAATGGACGGGCAAAGCGTGCAGAGATGGTCCCAGTCAGAAGTCGAGGTAATATCTCCCGCGTGGATAACCAAATCGGCCCCTGCGATCGCATCGAGCAAACTATCAGACAGATGACCATGCGTATCGGAGATAACGTCGATGCGTTTGGGTGATGCAGTTTCCACGGGCGACCTTCCTCAGCACAACTTATAGGCTCAGAGCTTTCTTGAGCGGCACAACGCGGCGGCGCGACACCGGAATGCGCTCCTCCACACCGGTCACACCCAGCTGGATAGCGCCCGAGGGCACCGTCTCAACGTCCTCCACGCACGCCAGGTTCACAATGTAGCGACGGTGCACACGGAAGAACCCAAAATCGCACAACTTTGATTCAAACTGGGCAAGCGACGTAGTGGAGAGAAAACGATCATCATCGGTGAAGATGCACGAATAGTCATCCTTCGCCATGATGTAGCGGATCTGATCAACGGGGATAAGCACCTTGCGTCCGCCCTTTTCGACGGGGATACGCTCGATGGTGACCTTGCTCTCGGAAGCGGGCTTCACGCGGGCAAGAACCTTGTTGAGTGCCTGCTCCAGACGGTCTTCCTCGACTGGCTTGAGCAGATAGTCCACCGCGTCAACCTCAAACGCCTCGACCGCATGGTCGCTATAGGCCGTCACAAACACAATCGCGGGAGGGTTTTTAAGCTTGTGGAGTGCCTCTGCCAATTGCAAGCCCGACGCACCCGGCATCGAGATGTCCAAGAAAACCACGTCAACCCGGTTCTCCATGAGCGTCTCAATCGCTGCGCGCACACTCGCAGCCTCGGTGATGAAACTCAGTTTGCCTGTCTGCTCAAGCAGAAAGCGCAGCTCAGAACGAGCCGGAGCCTCATCATCGACGATCATCGCACGTAGCATATCCGATAAAACCCTTCCTCTGGTGCAAAAGCCCCCGCGCCCAACTTACATGCTGGGCGAGATTCTCATTTTACCCCTCAACGAAGATACTCTCCAACACATCCAGATGCAATGTAACCGTTGTACCCTTGCCGGGCTGAGAATCTACCCGGGCAAAGGATTTGGGGCCATAAAAACGTTTGATGCGTGCGGAGATATTCCCCATAGCTACGCCGGCACCACCGCCCTGTGGCAGCTTGGTGTCCACCGGCGATGCATTGGGATTGAACAGGCGGTTAGCCGTCGCCTCGTCCATGCCCACACCGTCATCGGATACCTCGATGGTAATCGCGTTGTCTTCGCACGACCGCACGCGCACCGCAATATGCAGCGGCTCCTCGTCGCGCATGGCATGCCGCACCGCGTTTTCAACGAGCGGCTGCACCACAAAGGCGGGAACCAGCATATCGGCCACGCCGTCCTCAACATCAAAGGTGGCGCGAATGCGATCCTCGCCAAAACGCGCAAGCTCAAACGTAAGGTAGCGCTTGGTCTGGGCGATCTCGCGCTCAACCGGAATGAGGGTACCGGAGTTATCAAGCGTTGAACGATAAAACGACGAGAACTCGCGCAGCAGCTCGCGAGCGCGGGCGGGATCGGTACGCGTGAACGACGCGATGGTGTTGAGCGTATTGAACAAGAAATGCGGATTGATCTGCGCCTGCAGGGCACGCACCTCTGCGCGGGCTGTGAGCTCTTCTTGCTGCTCAAGCGCGTGAATTGCAAGCTGCGTGGACAGAAGCTCCGAGAAGCCCGCAACCAGCGCATACTGGGTGCGATTGACCGCACGCGGGCTTGAGAAATAGAACTTGAGCGCACCCACCGTGCGGTTGCGAATCTTGAGCGGAGCCACGATGCCGGCGGGAATCTTGCGGGTGACGCCGCTCTCCCCCTTCACGCCGATCGTCTGCGTAAACGACTGGGTCATACCATGCTCGAGCACATAGTGCGTAGCCGGCGTGTGGATGGGCGAGCCCGGTGGAAAGTCATCGGCCATGTTGCCCACGCAGGCAAGCACGTTTTGACAGTCGGTGATGGCGATGCTACAGGCTCGTGTTTGGGGCAGCAGGCGCTCGCAGATCTTTTGCGCACTTTCGGCGGTAAGGCCCTCTTTGAGGTCATCAAGCATGTTGGATGCCACAAAAAGCGTCTCTTCGGTATAGCGAGACCGTAACATATCGGGATTGAGGCAGAAGAACGCGAAAATGGCAAACAGCACGCAGAGCACCGAGCATGAAACGGCGATATACACCGGCTCATTCCCCACCACAACCAGATGAATCACATAGAGAAACAACGCTAACAGCAGTGCGCCAAATGCAAGCTGCACGCGCAGAAGCGTATCGGTTCGAGTAGACGGCGAACGTGGGTTCATCGAGCCCCCTTGAACATACTGGCAAGCTCCCGATTACGCCACAGGCCGTCCATGATGGCGGGCCAGAAGCTCTGGAATTTAAGATAGCTGCTTTCGTGTTCGCGCGCATAGCGCAGCGCATCCTCGCGACCGGTGCGCAAGATACGCCGATACCCCGCGTGCTCGCGGGTAACGAGCGACCGCACCAAAGCCGTACGCTGCACACGCTCGTCCAGCTCATCAGAGATCCACGGACCAGGATACGGCATGAGCGAAGCGGCGGTCACGGGCGTCAGATCGTTTTGGCGGTTGGCATACGCAAGTTTGGCTCGCTCGTAATACCAGCGGTACACATCTTGCATAAAGCGCGGCGACCGCTGATGCTGCTCAGGCGGCAGATGGTTGACCGCCCATTCGTTGTCAAACCACACATCAAGCCCCTGCAGGCGCAGGTTAAAGAGGTAGTCGAGGTCCTCGCCGCGCGTGATGAACGGATCGAAGGCAACCCGCATGAACACACGCGCATGGAGCGCCATAAGGCCGCCGCATACATAGTTGGAGCGCGAGATGCGCGTCGCCGCAAGCGCGCGCCGCATCCAGCGGTTGAATTCAAACCGTTTGGTCCACCACTTCTGGGTGATGCCGGCCTTGGAGGTATCGGCAAACGGGGAGCCCGTGCGGTCGTAGAAAAAGCCCGTCTTGGCCAGAATGGGCAGCTGAGCGCGGGTCTCTTGGCCAAGGGCGTAGAGCGCCTTCTTCATGAAGTCAGGACCAAGCACCACTTCGTCATCGTCGAGGAAGATCACCGCATCGTGACCAAGAACGGCAGCAACGGCAAGCCCCATGTTGCGGATGGCACCATATCCGCGCAGCGAGATGCACTCGCCCGAGCCGCGCGGCATCATGCGGTTAACCACGTCAATTACGCGAGCTGCCTCGGTATTGGTGACCACGGTGATCGACAGCTTGGGATGGCCCTCGCAGATGAAGCGGATACGGCGGGAAACCTCCACGGTTGCCGAAATGGGACAAACCACCAGCAAGATGATGGGCGCTAAGTCTCGCACCTGCTCAAGCGATGCCAGGCAACGCTCAAGCTCTGGATGTGGGGCGTGCAGTTCGGTTGCGTGATCGTAGGCGCCGGGAGCATAGGCGCCCATGCGCTCATCTGCCCAATATGTTGGTATTACGATCGCGGCGTTCACGGCCAACACTCCTCGTCCCTGCACGACCGGGTCTCCCGGGGTTCGAGCTAAGATGACCGCTTGCGGTTTGTTCGTTCACCAGTGGGCTCACAGCCAACCAGCCGCACCTTCCTATGTCTGCCGCTACCAAATGACGCGGCGTCGCCATTTGGTAGCCAGCATAAGCGCAGTGCCTAAGAGCGTCTACGCTCGCTGCTGTGGCAGTTCGAAGGGCGACATACCCTTGAAGTACGGGGTGCGGGCAAGCGAACGCGCCAGCGGATATCCCAGCACATACATGATAACCGCTTCGCCCAAACCCGTGCTCACCAGACCAAAGACATACATGAGTCCCCAGGCACCATCAAGCGAGATGGACGTGAAGGGAATGGTGTAGAAGCCGGTTGCCTGGAGCAACAGAGGCAGGTACGCGGGCACGATGATGGCGTTTGCCAGCACCGGTCCCAGAAGGGCGATTGCCGGATGCTTGCGCATGCGCCAGGTAAACCACGCGCCGACGCAGGTGGCAAGCGAGCCAAAAACTACGTCGAGCATGCCGAGCATGCCGGTGCCTGAAAGTGCGATGTTGGCGATATTGGCAAGGGCGCAGCCCAGTGTGAGTCCGGGCACCGCGTGCGGCGTAAAGAGTGCAAGCACGCACAGCGCCTCAGACACGCGAAACTGCACGGGACCCCAGGCGAGGTTGCCCAAAAAGAGCATCGTCACCAGAGTGCATGCTGCATAGAGCGCAGCGATGGCGCCCACGCGTACCACATCATTCGATTTCATTGAGAATCACCTTCTATGTTTGGAGGGCTTTACTAACGCTGGAAAGCCCTCCGTACAAGGTGAGATGCATCGCAGGAGGGTAGCAATCTTACGCGTGCACGCCGACACGCGCTCCTGCACCCATGCATGCGCTTTAAGCAACGCCTCTCATGCGGGCAAGCCTTACCAGCATGACAAAGCCCACAACCAGCAAGATCCCGATGGAAAGCACTCCTAAAGAAGGATCGCCCGTGAGCGATGTCACGACAGATACTAGCAGAGTTCCCATCACGCTGGCGTAACGACCAAAGATGTCGAAGAAGCCATAGTATTCGTTGGAGCGCTCCTTGGGGATGAGCTTGCCAAAGTAGCTGCGCGAAAGCGCCTGGATGCCACCTTGGAACATGCCCACCACAATGGCCAAGATCCAAAACTCCACAGCGGTCTTCAGGAAGAACGCCGCAAAAAGCACGATGCCCACGTAAGCCGCGACTGCGATGATGATCATGCGAAGCGTGCCATAGCGCTGAGAAAGCTTGCCGTAGGCAATGGCCGACGGAAAAGCCACAAACTGCGTCACAAGCAACGCCAAGATGAGCTGCGTGGAATCGATGCCGAGCGAGGTGCCATAGGTTGTTGCCATAGAGATAACCGTGTGCACGCCGTCGATATAGAAGAAGAAGGCGATCATGTAGATGAGGATCACCTTATCGGCCACGATGCGCTTCAGCGTGGTAACAAGGCCTTTGAACGTCTTGGCGACCTCGCTGGCAAAGGTCTCGCCCGGGGCAAGCTCCTTGGAATAACGCTGCTTGTAGCTGCGCACCAACGGCACGGTGAAGGCAAGCCACCAAGCGCCCGTGATGATGAACGAAAGCCGCGTGCAGAGCATCATGTCGAGCCCCAGCACCGCCGGACCGCCCATAATGAGGGCGATGCACACGATAAACGGCACGCACGAGCCCACATAGCCCCAGGCATAGCCCGAAGACGACACGGCATCCATACGCTCGTCGGTAGTGACATCGGGGAGCATCGCATCGTAGAAGGTCATGGACGAATTAAGGCCGATGGTGCAGAGCACATACACCACCAAGAAGGGCATAGCACCCATGGGGATGGCCTGTGCAAAGCACAGCACCAAGCCAGTAAAGAAGAACCCCAGGAAGAACTTGATTTTGTTGCCCGCGAAATCGGCCAGCGAGCCCAAGATGGGCATGAGGAGCGCCACCACCAACGAGGCCACCGTCTGCGCGTTGGCCCACGCGGTTACCAGCTCGGCGGAGTTGGCCGCCGTGTTGATAGCATCAAAATAGATGGGCACCACCGAGGTGTTGAGCAGCACCAGGGCCGAGTTGCCCACGTCATACATAACCCAGTTACGCTCTTGCGTTGTGTATTTCATACCATGGTCCTTCCTGCATGTGCATACGAAGTCTATGGTAGAACAGGGCACGGGTATCACGGGTTAGGAATTGGTAAAGGGTGCTGCGCGCAAACAGGGGCGGGCCATATCGTCCCGTGCTCAAACAGCGCTGCGCGAACTGCGTGCGGAACGATATGGCCCGCCCCTTTCAGAGCAGCGACCTTACATGCCTAAACTTGCTTGCCGGAATAGTCCAGCCCCTCGGTAACGAGCTCCATGGCTGCACCCTCCATAAAGAGCTCGGCGGTATGGGCGTAGTCATCGAGCGCCCGGTCAAACACCTCGGGGAAGCTCTCGTGCGAGACCTGGCCAGTAAATGGGTTCTCCCAGGCATAGTGGTTGAGGTTTCCTGCGCGCACTGGGGCCGTGCGCGTCACACGATGCGCCAGCGCGCCCAAAAGCGAGTGCCCACGCGCCATGCCCTCAAAGATTCCGATGGCGGCAGATACCGGAGAGCCCGCTGGCTCGATGAGGCGATAAGCCAGCTTCATATCGGCCACGGCGCCACCGTACTCGTTGGCACCCACATCAAGCCCATACACACTCAGCGCCATGTAGCTCGTCAGAGCTCCCGCCACCTTGTTGACGCGTTCGGTGGTAACCAGCTCGCTCTCGGGCGGATAATCGGCCACGGTAGCGCCGTTGCGTTTGCGCTGCAGCATGAGCACGTCCAGGTCAGACTCGATGATGGCATGCACCTCGTCGCCTGCCTCGGCAAGCGTTGTATCTGCCTCCTGCACACCCCACTGCTGTGCATACACATACGGATGCGCATTGCGGTCGAGCACATAGTGCGAGAGCAGGCCCAACACAAAGGCGCGCCCTACCCCTGCGTCGTGCTGGTTAAGATGCTCCACGCCTGAGCGCAGAGCTGCCAGCTGCTCGGGGATGCGCTCGCTGTGCATGCGGTGCCCCAAGCTCATGCAACTCTTGAGGTTAGGGGTGCGCACGCGGAAGAAGAAGGGATCGGGGCCCTGGTTGGCAATAAGAAAGGCACACCGCTCGTCTTCGGTGGAAATGATGCCCTGCGGCAGGCGGCACATGCTTTCCTCACCAAAGAGGTGATGGGTGATCAAAGCAGGCATGAGGCTCCTTTCGTAAGGGAGTTGGCGGCGGGCCGAACCCCCGGGAGATGCACACGGCGCCGCGTCGCTTACGCGAGGCAGCCCACGTCCATCCCATTATTCCCCAAAGGTGCCCTACGACAATCCCAGGCGCTCACGAACGGCGGCCGTGCGACGGCGCGCAGGGCGAAACAGTTTTGAGGGGCCGCAGGCGGCACGCTTTTGAACGGCAAGCGGATGCAACCATGCACGTAGCTGAGATACCGCCGCCAACTGCGCAATATCGAGTAGTATTGATGTGTGGCAATTCCCAAGCAGCGAGGAGGCGGTCAGGGTGGTACGTGATTCAAACGGTAACCGCACAGGCATGCCACGTCGTGATTCCCAGCCCACGCCGGAGCGCAACACGGCTGGCGCCCCTCCGTCAAGCCGCTCTTCTTATGCCTCAAGCGATGCTGTACCCCGCTCCCGTTCGCCGCGTCTGGCCTCCTTCCGTGCGCCCCGTACCTCTGAGGCACCCTCAGGCCGACAAACCGCATCCTCAGGGCGAGGCGATGCCGGCAGGAACGCAGCGCGCGCGGCTGGCAGACCTGGCAGGCCCGGCCGCACTGGCTCATCGGCAGGTTTAGTGCCCTCCCCTGCTGCGACGCCCCGGCAACGCAGCCGCAGCAATCCACCCGCTTCCGCCGCCCCCTCACGCGACGGTAGACGGGACCAACGCGGTGCTGAACGCTCTCCGCGCAACGATGACGCGCGTGCCCAGCGGGGCTCACGCAATCGCCCACAGAATCCCTCCTATCTCAGAGGCAACCGACCCGGACAGCCTGGGGCCAGCGGACGCGCGCCCCGTCGCGGACGCGGGCCAGCCCGGAGGCCCCAGGGTATTTTCCTCCCCTTGAATGGCCCGCGCACGCGCGACAATCGCCAAATATATCTCTCGCATCCGCAGCGCGGCGGCAGAAGGCCATATCAAAATCGGGGGTTCTACCTCACGCAGTCCCGCCAATCGTTCAGTAGCTTCTTCAGGGGCGAAATCCTCGTTCGCGCTTTCTTATGCTTTGTGGTGGTGGGACTGCTTTCTGCCTTTATCTCGGTACCTTCTGCCGGCATAACATCCGAGCAGGAGCAGCTTCTCTTTGATATGAAAGAGCTTGATAGCACGTCGCTTATGGTTTCTACGCCGCGCTCTGCGTGGAAGCAGGGCAGTATGCCCTATCTCTACCAAACCGATCCTTTGTGGAGCACCAAACCCTACGGCGGAGACACCGTGCGCGTTAACGGCTGCGGTCCCACCTGCCTTTCAATGGTCTACATTTACCTCACGGGCGACACCTCGCTGGATCCCGGGCAGATGAGCGCCTATGCCGACCAGGGCAACTACGCCCCCACCGGCGCTACCGAGTGGAGCTTCATGACGCGCGGTGCTTCGGGTTTAGGCATTGCCGGACGCGCCATCTCGCCTGATGTGGCGACGATAACCACGGCGCTTGAGGCGGGCACACCGGTGATCTGCGCCATGCGCCCCGGCGATTTCACCACTGTTGGCCATTACATTGTGCTGGCCGGCATCGATGACCGCGGCATGGTTGAGGTGCACGACCCCAACAGCCAGCTCCGCAGCGCCCAAGGCTGGCGCCTCGACTGGGTGCTGCGCCAGGTGAGCAACAGCTGGGCGTTCACGGTGTAGGTAGACTCGGTTCTCCTGCGTGCCCTATCGCGCGCGGATATAGTTGGCAGGACGGGCAGCGGCGCAACACATCGCCGGCAGCTTTGATGCGTTCCACCATCCCTGCTCCCCCTCAACAATCCTCGACAAATCTGGTTGACGGGAACTGCTCCGGCGCGTTGGCTGAACCGGACGGACCGGATGGTCCAGATGGACAAAAAATCGAGAAGTCGGCGATTTTGGGCTGTCGGGAGTGCCCATGCATAAACTTATCCTGCGCTTTTGTTGCCAGGATCTCCTCGATGGGGATTCCGCACCTCAAAAACCCGGGACGTGCCGCCGACTTCTCGGACTTTTGTCCACTTGGGCGGACCACGCTGGAAAACCGTCGATTTCCCGCCGTTTTGTCGAAAACCATATACAATATGCAGATCATTTTATGCATCTTTCATCGACATGCTCCTTCTCGACGTTTGCACCATGGGGTTACGAGCATCAATGGCAGGGTGAGCAAAAAATGGGCGCCCTGAGAGGCTTCCCAGGACGCCCAGCTGTGAGTAGCTGCTACCTTGTCGCTGCTTCCCTCTTACTTTGTTGCCACGTTGTCCCACCAGTTGAGCACCATGGCGGCAACTTCAGCACGCGAGGCCATCGACGTGGGTCGGAGCAGGTTCTCGGGCTGGAAGCCGTTGATGATGCCCTGCTCAACCGCCCAGCGCATACCCTCTTCAGCAAATGCGCTCACCCGGCTGGCGTCCGCATACGCGTCGATGCGCGTGCCGGAGGTGTCCTGATCGCCTGAGATACGCAGGAGCATCACCGCCAGCTGCTCGCGGCTGATGGGATCGAGCGGCCCGTAATAGGTGCCGTCGCCATAGCCCTCGACGGCGCCTTCCGCCTCGCACCAGGCGAGCGCCTCAGCGTAGTAGGCGTTCTGGTCAACGTCCGCGAAGGTGGCGACCACCCCCTCATCCACGGAGGGACGCCCGCAGATGTTGTAGACAACAGCCGCCATCATGGCACGGTTGACCTGGTCGTCGGGACCAAAGGTCACGCCATCCGCGTACCCGGACATAAAGCCCAGAGCAGTTATGCGGTCGACGGTCGAATCGTACCAAGCGCCTTCAGCAACATCCGCAAACGGCGTGTGGGGCGTGGGCTCGCGATAGGTGACCGTCACGGTCGCCTCGTCCGCAGGCATCTCGAACCAGTACGCGTTCACGCCGCTGTAGTGCACGTGCACGGTCTTGCCCTGCGCATCCGTGACGATGATGCGGTCGACCACGCCGCCCTCGGCAGGCTTTGTGGAAATGGTCACCGTGTCGCCCTTGGCAGCATAGCGGTCGCTCACCTCGGCCGTGCCGCCCTGGGCAGGCTCGACGGTGACCGTGGGCCGCCTCGTCGGCGGATCGGGCGTGGGATCGGGGTTTGGATCGGGGCTGGGCTCTGATCCGCCCTGGTCAGCCCATGTCATCACGAAGGGGCTGAACCCGGCCCGATCCACCTGGAAGCTCACGTAGCCGTCGGCGGCATGCGTCGTGTCGAGCTGCATCTCCTCCACCTTGCACGCGTTGATCTGGTTCTGCAGGTCGTCGGCGTCCACGCCGTACTCGCGGTGCAGGTCCTTGAAATGCAGCACCTTGATGCTGGCGGGATCCGCGCCCTCAGGCACCTTCCAGTAGACCGTCGCGCCGGCAGAGGAGCTGACCCACAGGTTGGACTGCGCCGCATCCACCAGGTCGAGGTACTGGAAGTCGGCGTTGTCGCCGATCTCGAAGCCGAAATTGGCGGCGCGGTCCTTCAGCGCCTGCAGACGGTCGACACCATCCGATTCCGCTGCGCTTAGCAGCTCGTCGGAGAATAGGCGGACACCGGAAAGGTCGCCGCCGGTCAGCTCGGCGGCTTCGCGGTCGTTCACGTAGATCTTCGTGCCCGCCGGAAGCTGCGCCGCAACGCCGCCCTTCGCCGCTGCCACGGCGTCGGCGATGCTGCTGGCATCCGCGTCGGAGCCGAGCAGCTCCACGCCGAGCGCACCGGATTCGGCGTCCGTGGCGTCCGACACGCTGCGGACGGTGAGCGTCGACGGCTCAAGCGCGAAGCGGTAGTCCGCGTCGCCCACGTTCACGTTGACGGAATCCCCGGCGGAGGCATCCGCCGCGAACGTGGTTGTCCCCGCGCTCTCGATTACGATACGCGCCGTGTAGACACCCGGCTTTCTGTCGTCGGAGATCTCCTTGCCATCGGCGTCGAAGTAGGCGACGCGCGCGACCTCGCCCTCGTCCAGCAGCGCGTTGAGCTGCTCGAGCGTGTAGACGTTGCCCTGCCCGTCGACCACGCGGGCGTCCGGGAAGTGGCTCTGGTCGCCGGCCTCGCCGCCCGCGTACTTCACGAGCTCCGCCGGGCGCAGCGTCAGGCAGGTGATGTCGAAGGTGTAAGCGGCGTTTTCGCCTTCAGCGAGCTTCCACGCATGCGCCTCCTCGTCGAGCACGAGCGAGAAGCTGCGCGCACCCGTCTCGTCCTTGCTCGCGAAATAGTGCGTACCGTAGGCGAAATCGTCCATCGCCGCATAGGCGTCGAGATACTTCCGCGCATCGAGTGTCACCTTGACCGTCCACATGCCGTCGGTACCCCGTTGGGGCTGCCCGATCGCGAAACTGCCGGCGAGGAGCGCCTGCGCGTTGTCGCCTGACGCCGCGAACGTGACATCAGGATGCGTGCCGCCCGCATCGGCACTGTTGAGGTCGTTCACGTCGCCGAGCGTGACCGAGATGCCCGCGAGCCCCGCAACATAGTCGCCCGTGGGGGCCGCCGGCGTCATCACGCCGGGCGCCACACTCCACTGCGCCGTCGCTGTCACGTTCTCCTTGACCGCCGTCAGCGCCGTGAGCTTCTTGCCGCCCGCCAGCTGCCAGCCGAGGAACTCGTGGTCCTCCCATTCGACGGCGGGCAGACCGCCCCAGCTGTTCAGACACTGGCCTTTCGGCAGCAGCACCTGGGCCGCACCCTTCGTGAACGTGGCGCCCTCGGTCTCGTCCGCGCCGTCCACGCCGTCGTTGTCGTCGAAACTCACCTGCACGATAGTCGCACTGGCAAGGTCGCTGTCCTCGTGGTTGACGTCACCCGCGCCCCATGCGTAGTACGTGCCCGGCTTGCTCACCTCGAAGCTCGCATCCTCCGCCTTGACGGCATCGGACTTGTTGTCGCTTTTGCTCCAATAGTATTTGTCGGCATTCCCGTTCTGCAGGAGGACCTTGATTCTGCCGGGCACATCTCCCTCGGTGTAGCGCACGTCGGGCGTCGCGGACTTCGCTTTAGCGATCTTCACGCCGCCCTCGAACGTCTGGGAGAACGCCGCGTAGGTGCCGTCCTTAGCGCGCGTCACGCGTACATCGTAGGAGCCGGCGTTCACCGGTGGCTCGGTTGTCCAGGCATCCTTGTCGGTCGAGGTGGCCAGACGGTACTCCATCGTGAAGCCCTCAAGTTCGGCCGGGGTCGTGGTGAACGCGAAGGACTTGCCGGACCCGTCGTAGACATAGGACGTGTTGTCCTCGTCGGGCGTGACGGTTATCCCCGGTCTCGCCACCCATTTGCCATAGAGCGTCGTGTCTTCGTTGATGGCGCTGTCGTCGTAGGCGTTTTCGCAATCCTCGTCGGTGAACCAGCCGACGAACTCGTAGCCCTCGGGCGCCTTCGGCTCCGGGAGTTTGTTACCCAGCGTGCCGCCGGCGGGAACCGTCACCGGCTCCGAATCATCCGTGCCCTCGGGCGCGTCAACGTAGGCGAAGCTCACCTGCACGGTTTCGCATGCCACCTGGTACTCGATGGTGCTCGTCGAGCCCGCGTCGAGCGACCACGTGCCCGCCGCCTCGTCGTACACCAGCGTCACGGTCTTGTCGGCCTGCTCGCCCTTGGCAAGCACGTGCTCGACGTCGCCTGCCTGCTCGCTCTCGTTGTACGCGGCCACGTACGGCGCGGCATGCACGGTCACGTTTACCTTCCAGATCTTCGCCGGCTCGGTGAGCCCCACGAAGTCGGTGAGCATCTGCACCGGGTTGGAGGCCGGCGCGTCCACGCGGTAGGTGGAGCTGACGGTGTAGGAATCCTGCTGCCCCTCGGTGTTGGCAAGCAGATCGGACGTCAGGTCACCGTGACCGACGTTGCTCGTGTCGGCCAGCTTGACATCGATCAGGCCGACAAGCACATCATATTCCGGCGCCGCGATGACCTCTTCAAGCGAGATGCCCTTGCTCGCCGTGACGCCCGTAGGCTGGCCGTCCTTCATGAGCGTCGCCGTCAGCGTGAGCGTAGACGCGTCGTTGCTGGTGCGCTCGAGCAGCGCGCGCAGCTGGTTGCCCGATGTGGGCGCGACCTTCGCGGCGGCGCCATCGGAAAGCGACCACGCGACCGTGTAGCCCTCCGGCAGCGCAGTCAAGTTGATGTCGCCCATGCCCAGCTTCAGCTCGTACGTCTGCCCCTCGGCGGAATCGGCGCTGAAGATCTCGCTGCCCTCAAGCGCGGGCTCGACCGCGTAGAACGTCATCGTCTCCGTGGCGCCCGTGGAAACATGTGTCACCGTGATGGTCACCCGGCCGGGCTTCTTGAAGGTCACTTCGCCTTCGCCATCGACCGTCGCCACACCCGCGTCGCTGGACTGCCAGGTGATGAGCTTGGTCGCATCGCCGTCAACCGTGGCGGTCATCTTCACCGTGGGCCACGTGCCCTCGCCGTCAGCCGCGACAACAGGCCCCATATTGGCGGAAAGCTTCAGATTCGCCCGCGGATTGGCGAGCATCGTGTAGCCGCTGTAGGCGTATAGCCCGTCGGTGGCGCCGTCAACGTAGCCGGCAAGCGCGCTGCCAGGCGCCGCATGGTACTTGGCGTACGCGTACGCGGTCTGGTCGGCGGAAAGCTGCGCCGTTGCAGAAAGCGTGTCGCCGCTCACCTGCGTGGTCAGACCGCCCTGGCTGTTGGCAGCCATGCCCTGCATGGACGTGATCTGCTGCCCCACCTGGAAGATGGTGCCGTCCTGGTTCTCTCCCAGGCCTGTCGCCGTGGCCGTGAGCGGCCAGCCGTCGGTTGTGGCGGCGTCGGCGACAAGGTCGAGGCTCAAGCCGCTTCCGAGCTTCGCGAGGGCGTCGCTTGAGATATGCAGCTCGGAGCCCAAACGGAACACTTTGCCGCTTGTTCCCGCCGTGAACGAATCGGCGTTCTTCACGTAGAGGTTGGCGCCCTCACCCATCCAGATGGGGTAATCGACGCTGCTCCCGTTGAACGCGCCCCCGTTGATGACGAGGTCCTCATTCGACGTGACCTTGGTGAAGGTGCCACCGTCGATCTGAAGCTGGCAGGACAGGTTCACCGAGCTGTTGCCGCCGTAAATCGTGTTGTAGGTGCCGCCGTTGAGGTAAACGTGGTCGTTCTCGCTTGAGCTGGCCTCATGCTGCACGACCGAATCGCGCAGGCCGGAGATGGTGCCCGTGGTGTTGAGGTACACCGTGCGCTCGCCCGTCGCCGTGCTGTTGTCGGGGTTGCCCACGATGATGGCGTGGCCGCGCCAGCCCTCGTCTTTGAAGCCGTCCGTGGAGCCGTCATCGCGGTTCACGAGCACCGACGTGTTGCCGTTCGCGATGAGCGTGCCATCCTCCACGCGGACCATGTTCATGGGCGTCGTGTTGCCGCCAATGGGCTTCTTCTGCCACGCCTGCAGCTTCACGTCCTCCAGAACGAGCGTTGCGCCGTTGGTGACGATGAACCCGCAGAGGCGCAGGTCGGCAAAGCCCTGGGAGCCTGCCGCAGCCTTGATGACCACGTTGTGGTCGACGGTGTAGTACTGGCCATCGAGCGTGTTGCCGAGGAATCCGCCATACTCGCCAATGGCAGTAGACCAATCGCCGGGGAAGATGATCGTGCCCACGTTCGGATTGGCGATAGCCTCCTTGAAGGCTGCCCTGCGCTGAGCCTCGTCGTCATCCTGGCCGTCGTAGTAGATGCCCGTCGAGAGGTCGACGGTTTCCTTGCCGTTGATGTCCTGGTACACCACGATGAGCTGTTCAAGCTGCTCCAGTTTGGCGAGGTTGCTCACCTGCGCCCGTTCTTCCTCGGTCAGCGCATCGTAAGCGGCGCGCGCCTCCTCCACCGCCGGCCTGGCCGCATCGGCCGCTTCGCGGCTGTTGACGGTCTCGGGCGCAGGCAGCGCGTCGATCATCTGCATGACCTTTTCGGCGGCCGTCAGGTTGTCGTCCTTCTTGATGGCGAAGCTGTCGTAGAGCGTGCCCGTGCCGCTCGCCGCGTCGTAGGTGTACGCGCGCCAGAACAGCGTGTCGTCCTCGATGGAAAGCGTCGAGTAGATGGGCTGGTAGGGCTGGCCCGACTTTGCCGTGGGCAGGTCGTTCTCCACGATGTCGTAGAACTTGGTGCCCGAGGTGGAGGGGATCACGAACGTCGTGCCCGCAGGATTCACCTGCGCCTCGTAGGCGTTGCCCGCAGAGTCGGTCACCTGCTGCGTGGTCACGCTCGCCTCGGTGCCATTGGTGAGCGACGGCGTGCGCATATAGGTGTGGTCGTGGCCCGAGAGCACAAGGTCGATGTCGTGCTGCGTGGCGAATGTGCTCAGCCACGAGCGCAACGCCACCACGTCGGAGTCGTTCTGGTGCGAGCCCTTCGAGTAGGGCGCCTTGTGCGTGACGAGGATCTTCCACGTGGTGTCTGCGGAATCGGCAACTTCGGCCGCCCACTGCTTCTGCGCCTCGCCCACGGCGGCATCGCCGTCGTTGGTGTTCAGCACGATGTAGGTGACGTCGCCGTAAACGAAGGAGTAGTACAGGCCCGTGGAGGTGTCCTGATTGGGGATGTCCACGTTGTAGTGCGCGGCGATGGCATTGGCGAGCTGGTTGTCGTCCTGGCGCGCCTCGTGGTTGCCCGCCACCGGCATGGTGGCCACAGCCTCGGAGGCATCGGTGTTCATGAGCCAACTCCAGTAGTTCTCGTTCACGCCGTCGTCCACCATGTCGCCCAGATGCAGGGCGAACGCTTCCCCGTCCGTCTGCTCTTCCGCCTTGGCGAGCACCGCCTCGTACGCCTCGTAGTCCGCCTCGGAAGCGCCCTGCGAATCGGCCACGACGAGCGCCGTGTAGCCGTCGGCGGGATTGTCCTCGCCGTCCACGTACACGGGATCACTCCAGTAGCCGTCATCGGACGAGCCCACGCGGTAGTAGAAGTCGCCCGCCGGCACGGTGGCCGTCGCCGTGTGGCGGTTCTCCTTCACGATGTCGTAGTTGGTGATGAGCACGAGGTTGAGGGTGATCTTCGCCTTGTTGACCTCCTGCGCGGCGCCGTCGAACGATGTAACGGAGGAATCTTGCGCATCCATCTTCGCCTTCGCGTCGTCGGCGTTGCTTGCCGCGCTGGCGGGAATCACCTGCACGTCGGTGTCATCGACGTCGGTGGAGGTGTACCAGCTGAACTGGCGCGACGTGGCGCTGCTCTCGGAATCGAGCGACATGCTCACCTGGTCGGGCAGCGCACCGTTTTCCACCGTGGGGTTGGGCTCGGGGTTCATCGTGGCGCCCAGCTGCACGGCCACACCGCCAACCACGTCGTCAAGCGTATCGGCATCGCCCGCAAAGCCCGTCACCATGGCCACGACGAGCCCGCCGATCTGCTGGTACACGCTGTCGGTGAGATACTGGTCCAGCAGGCCCGTCACCAGGCCGCCGTCGCCGAACAGGTCAAGGCCGAACTTGTCGAGCACCGTGGCGATGGAGGGGTTGTCGCTGCCAAGCAGCGCCTGCACGGCGGTGTGCCACAGCGTGTTGCGCCCGAAAAGGTTGTCTACGCTGATGGTGGTGTTGCCCAGCACATCTTCGATAAGCGGGACGAGCGTACCGTTCAGAACGTGCGTCACCTCGTTTTTGAGGATGTCGCTGCTCTGCAGGTTCTCAAGCGCGTGCTGCATGTTCTCTGGCATCGACTCCTTGTCGGCGCCGGAGTTGTGGCGCTGGAACATGTCCTGCAGCAGCTGGCGCAGGGTGTAGCAGTTGCCCGAGGTGTCGTTCGGATTGTCCGGGTTCAACAGGTTGACATCGCCCACGCTTTCGAGCAGTTTCGAGATCTCCTGCTCGAGGCGACCGTTGGCGATGTAGTTGACCTCGATCTGATCGAGGACGCTCTGCACTTCCTCTTTGATGTCCTCGTTGCGGATCGTGAAGCTGGAAAGCAGCCCCGCCGTGCCCGACGGGTTGAGGTTCACGCCCGAGGTGTTGAATTCGCCGGTATCGTTCCACGAAATGTAGATGGAGCCGAGGCTGTCGAGGTCGACGGTCGTTCCGCCTCCCAGCAGGCCGGGCAGCGCGTCGAAGAGCGTGTCGTACAGGTCAAGCCCCGCGATGCTCTCCAGCGCCGCAGGGATGTCGGTCAGCTGGTCGAGGTAGCGCGCCGCATAGCGCATGACAAGGCGCGTGATGAAGGATTCGCCGTCTTCGTTCTTGTCGCCGTACATGGCGTCCTTCATGTACTCCGACACGTCCACCTTGTCGGTGTTCGTGAGGATGCCGTTCGGCGCATCGAGCTTCTGGTTCATGGCCGCCTGCTTCACGCCGACGGACCGCAGGCCAAGCGTCATCTCGCCCGTGTCCTGCGTGGTGAGGCTCGCGTAGCGGTACGGCGCGGGGTAGGCGCACAGGCCGCCGGTTTCCATGTCGTAGATGGTGTTGCCCGCCGCCGTGGTATAGCTGGCGATGTCGTTCTCGTGCATGTGGCCCGAGAAGATGTAGTGAATGCCCGCGTCGGCAAGCTGCGTGGCGATGAAGCGGGAGTTGTCGGTGGAGCGCGTGCCGTCACCGTTGTCCACGTCCACGCGGTCGGTGATGAACTCGGTCTCGGCCGTGGCCTGATGCTCCAGCACGGGATGATGGATGCCCGCGACGATGTTGTAGCCCTCTTCGGTGAGCTGGGCCGCCTGATCCTTTACCCATGCAAGCAGGTCGTTGCTCATCATGCCGGCGCCCTGCCCCCATGCCTGGTCCTTGCCGTTCCAGTCGGCGGTGTACACCTCGGAGTCGATCATGATGAAAGCGACGCCCGCAGTGGTCTTGGCCACGTAGGACAGGCCGCCCTGGCAGTCGGCGATGCCGTCTTCGCCCAGGTCTTCCACAAAGTAGTCGATGCTCTCAATAGTGCCGCTCGAAGCAGCCTTCGTGGCTTCCTCGTCAAGGCCCATCGACGCGTAGATGCTGCGGAAGTCGGCCTCGGTGGTCCAAAGGCTGCCCGCGCCGCCGTCCTTCACCTGCGTGTCGTTCTGGAAGGTCATGGCGTCGTAGTTGTAGAGGTCATGGTTGCCGGGGATCACGAGCACGGTCGTGCCCGCCTCCTGCAGGCGCTTCATCTGCGCGGCGAAGCCCTCGTGGCCCGCCTTCTCGCCCTCGCTCGTCAGGTCGCCCGTGACGAGCAGCACCTTCGGCAGTTTGCGCGCGCCGCTTTCAGCATCGGCGAGCATCTGGTCGACGGCAGCCGCCGTCAGCGCCCCGTTCTCTCCCATCAGGCGCAGGTCGCCGGAGGTCTGGTTCTGGTATGCCTCCGCGCGCGTGCCCTGGTACTCCGCGGGAAAGTAATGCGGGTCGCTCATGACGCCGAACAAGAAGCCATTCACCGCGCGCGTCGCCACTGTCGGCGCGCCCGCGTTCGTCTCCTCTGCCACGGCCTCCACAACCGGCACCGCCGTAACGGAGAGCAATGCCATTAAAAGCACGGTGGCGACCGCCCCCATGCGCCTGCGCAACCAGGCAAGGGCCGTGCTCACCTTATCCGTGAGCACCCTCTCCCGGCAGCGTTTTTTCGTCTTGCCCGGCATCTCGTGCATACGCCTCGCTCCATCCTAGAAGACCACCGGGGGGTCACCCGGTGGTCTTCTTGCTCGTCACCTGCTATCAGCAGACAGCTCATACCAGGGTGAAACGATAGGGATGGATTGTTAGGAGGCGCCAACCTCGTCGTAAGGACTTCTCCAGCGATATGTAAGCCGCCTGGTCAGAAGCCATTTACATATGCCGTCTACCGCGAATTCGTGCTCGCACGGCAGAACGCTCTGCGCCAGCTTATGCGTAGATGCGCGTGCCGGAGAGGCCGGCCATGGTCTCAGCCGCCTTGTCGAGCGAACCAATAATGCAGACGCGCTCCTTCTTGCTCTTGCTGCGCGCGAACTTAATGGCAGCACGCACTTTGGGCTCCATGGAGCCCTTGCCGAACTGGCCCTCGTCAGCCAGGCGCTCAGCCTCATCGGCCGAGAGCTCGGTGAGGTCCTGCTGGTCGGGCTTGCCAAAGTTGATTGCTACATGCTCAACGGCGGTGAGGAGGAAGAGCACGTCGGCATCGCAGTTCTCGGCCAGAAGCTCGCCGGCCATGTCCTTGTCGATAACAGCAGCAACGCCCTTGTAGCGACCCTTGTTGGGCTTGTAGTCATACTCGCGCACCACAGGGATGCCGCCGCCACCGCAGGCGATAACGATGAACTCGTTGTCGAGAAGATTAAGAATCGAGGAGGCCTCGACAATCTTCTTGGGCTCGGGAGACGCCACCACGCGGCGCCAACCACGACCAGAGTCCTCAACAAAGGTCATCTCGGGATTCTCCTCCATGAGTGCCTTTGCCTGCTCCTCGGTATAGAAGGGGCCGATGGGCTTGGTAGGATTGGCGAACGCCGGGTCGTCCGGGTCGCACTCGACCTGGGTCACTACAGTGGCCACGTGCCAGCTCTTGTAGCGACGATGCATCTCGCGGCCGATGCCCTGCTGCAGGTGATAGCCAATGTAACCCTGGCTCATGGCACCACACTCAGGCAGGTCCATCGCCGGAATGGCCTGATCGGCCTCGTGAGCGGCAGCGAAGGCATTTTGAATCATGCCAACCTGCGGACCATTGCCGTGGGTGATAATGATCTCGTTACCCTGTTCAATGAGACCAATAAGCGCATGGGCAGCGTTGTTTACGCGCTCAATCTGTTCGGCGGGATTATCACCCAGGGCGTTACCACCCAGCGCAACGACGATGCGATCGGGCTTGCCAAACGGCTTAGACATGGCGGTTCCTCTCGTCTCGGAATGGCACGTAAACGCGCCCGGCTGTTAGGATGCAGGAAAGTATATTCTCATTTGACTCAGTTTTATACATTTTGTATCGATAGAACCGGGTGAACGGTAGCTTCTTGCCGCCCAACGTAAAGGATGTCATTTTGCCTGTTTAACCACATTACCCTGCTAAAGTATACGCGTGATGCATGAAGTTACCACGCTTTTCCACCTCTATGGATGCTGCAACCCCCTCAGTTACTTTTATGCATATCTTCTGAGGTCCATTCACATTTGCAGCATCACAGGGCAGCATCGGCTCAGACGGTAGCCGCTTCCTGGTGCCGTATGTGACCGCGTCGAGATCTTTTACGCAAGAAAGCCCCGGAGGGATTTCCTAAGCGGACATTCCGCAGCCACACTAAACTATCAACCTTGCCTGCATCGAGTGCGTTAACGCAGGGAAGCCCCCGAAGGGATTTCCCGGTCGTAATCCGCAACCGCAAAGCGGCGAGGACATCGACCGGGAACCCTTCGGGGGCTTCCCGTTGGGAGCTAACGCTCTAGATCAGCCTACACCTCGGCGTAGAGATCCTTCAGCTTGACCAGGTGCTGGTAACGGTCCATAGCGGCCTTCTCGTTGGCAGCAAAGAGCGCGTCAACCTCGTCCTGCGGAAGCACACGGCTGAGCGAAGCGTAACGAGCCTCGTTCATCAGGAACTCCTGGTAACCACCCTTCGGCTCCTTGGAGTCGAGCGTGAACTTCTTGCCCACCTCAGCAGCGGGGTTGAAGCGGAAGAGGTTCCAGTAACCGCAGTCAACAGCCTTCTTCATCTCGGCCTGGCAGTTCTGCATGCCACCCTTCTTGATGGAGTGCATCTCGCAGGGAGCATAGCCGATGATGATGGACGGACCATCGTAAGCCACGGCCTCCTGGATGGCCTTGAGGGTCTGAGCCGGGTTGGCGCCCATGGCAACCTGCGCCACGTACACATAGCCGTAGCTCATAGCGATCTCGGCAAGGCTCTTCTTCTTGGTGGTCTTGCCCGCAGCAGCGAACTGAGCAACCTGACCAATGTTGGAAGCCTTGGAAGCCTGGCCACCGGTGTTGGAGTAGACCTCGGTGTCGAAGACGAAGACGTTTACGTCATGGCCAGAGGCGAGGACGTGATCCAGGCCGCCGAAGCCGATGTCGTACGCCCAGCCGTCGCCACCCATGATCCAGAAGGACTTCTTGGTGAGGAAGGACTTGTCGGCAAGGATCTTGCCAGCAAGCGGGCAGCCGTCCTGCTCGGCCTGCTCAAGAGCAGGGATCAGCGCGGCGGCGGCAGCCTTGGAGCCCTCAGCATCCTTGCGGGTATCGAGGTAGGCCTGGATGAGCTCCTTGGTGGCCTCGGGAGTCTTGTCGCTCTCGAGCATCTCGGTGAGCTCAGCCACGAGCTTGTTCTGAACGGCCTCGTAACCAAGAGCCATGCCCAGACCGTGCTCGGCGTTGTCCTCGAAGAGGCTGTTGTTCCACGCCGGGCCGTGACCGTCCTTGTTCACCGTGTAGGGCGAACGGGCCGCAGGGTTGCCCCAAATGGAGGAGCAGCCGGTGGCGTTGGAGATGAACATACGGTCGCCGCAGACCTGGGTGACCAGGCGTGCGTAAGCCGTCTCGGCGCAACCAGCGCAGGAGCCAGAGAACTCAAGCAGCGGCTGCTTGAACTGGCTGCCCTTGACGTTGGCGGCCTCGAGGACGGGCTTCGGAGCAACGTGCTCGACGCAGTAGTCGAACGTCTTCTGCTCGGCAAGCTCCTGCTCCTGCGGAACCATGGTGAGGGCGCCCTTCGGGCAGACCTTGGCGCAGTTGGTGCAGCCCATGCAGTCGAGCGGGGAGATGGCCATGGTGAACTTCAGACCGGTGTCCTTCGGCATCTTGATGTCGAGGGTGCGCATACCCTCGGGAGCCGCGGCAATCTCGTCCTCGGTGAGACCGAACGGACGGATCGTGGCGTGCGGGCACACATAGGAGCACTGGTTGCACTGAATGCACTTCTCGGCATCCCAGTGCGGCACCATAACGGCAACGCCGCGTTTCTCGTATGCGGAAGCACCCTGCTCGAACTGGCCGTCGGCATGCTCCATGAACGCGGACACGGGAAGCTCGTCGCCCTCCATGCGGTTGATGGGCTCCATGATCTCCTTGACCTGCTTGACGAGCTCGGGGCGGCCCTCAAGAGCAGCGGCAGGAGCGTCGTCGGCGCAGTCGGCCCACTCGGCCGGAACCTCATGCTTCACGAAGGCGGTGGCGCCGGCATCGATGGCCTTCCAGTTGGCCTCGACCACGTCCTGACCCTTCTTGGCGTAGGACTTCTCGGCAGCATTCTTCATGTACTTGATGGCGTCCTCCTGCGGCAGCACGCCGGCCAGCGTGAAGAACGCGGACTGCAGGATGGTGTTGGTGCGCTTGCCCATACCCACCTGAACGGCCAGGTCAATGGCGTTGATGGTGTAGAGCTGGATGTTGTTCTTGGCGATGTAGCGCTTCTCGGCTGCAGAAAGGTGCTGCGAGAGCTCATCGAAGCTCCACTGGCAGTTGATCATGAGGGTACCGCCAGGCTTCACGCCCTGAGCAATCTTGAAGTGCTTGGTGACGTAGCTCGGGTTGTGGCACGCCACGAAGTCGGCCTTGGTGATGTAGTACGGGCTCTTGATGGGGCTGTCGCCAAAGCGCAGGTGCGAGATGGTCACGCCGCCCGTCTTCTTGGAGTCGTACTGGAAGTAGGCCTGAACATACTTGTCGGTGTGGTCGCCGATGATCTTGATCGAGTTCTTGTTGGCGCCCACGGTGCCGTCGCCGCCGAGACCCCAGAACTTGCACTCGATGGTGCCCTCAGCAGCGGTGTTGGGCGCGTCGGCGTCCATGGGCAGGCTGAGGTTGGTGACGTCGTCCACGATACCGATGGTGAACTCGTGCTTGGGCTCGTCCTTCTTGAGCTCCTCGTACACCGAGAACGCAGCCGCGGGCGGCTCGTCCTTGGAGCCGAGGCCGTAACGGCCGCCGACCACCTTGATGCCCTCGAGGCCAGCCTCGAAGAGCGCGGACACAACGTCCTGATAGAGCGGCTCGCCAATGGAGCCGGGCTCCTTGGTGCGGTCGAGAACAGCGATCTTCTTGACGGTCTCGGGCAGCACTGCGATGAAGTGCTTGATGGACCACGGACGATACAGGCGCACCTTGATAAGGCCGACCTTCTCGCCATGAGCGTTGAGGTAGTCGATGACCTCCTCGAGGGTGTCCACGAAGGAGCCCATGCAGACCACGATGTTCTCAGCCTCGGGATCGCCGTAGTAATCGAAGAGGTGATAGTTGGTTCCGAGCTTCTCGTTCACCTGGTTCATGTAGTCCTCAACGACCGCAGGCAGCTCGTCGTAGGCGGTGTTGCAGGCCTCACGATGCTGGAAGAAGACGTCGCCGTCCTCATGGGTGCCGCGGTTGTGCGGATGCTCGGGGTTGAGCGCGTGGTCGCGGAACGCCTGGACAGCAGCCATGTCGACCATGTCGGCCAGGTCGTCGTAGTCCCAGATGGCGACCTTCTGAATCTCGTGCGAGGTGCGGAAGCCGTCGAAGAAGTTGAGGAACGGCACCTTGCCCTTGATAGCAGAGAGGTGAGCAACGGCGGCGAGGTCCATGACCTCCTGGACGTTGGTCTCGGCGAGCATGGCGAAACCGGTCTGGCGGCATGCCATAACGTCGGAGTGATCACCGAAAATGTTGAGGGCGTGGGAGGCCACGGTACGAGCCGAAACGTGGAAGACGCCCGGCAGGCCCTCGCCCGCGATCTTGTACATGTTCGGGATCATGAGCAGAAGACCCTGCGACGCCGTGTAGGTGGTGGTCAGCGCGCCCGCACACAGCGAGCCGTGGACGGTACCCGCGGCGCCAGCCTCGGACTCCATCTCGATGACATTCACCTTAGTGCCGAAGATGTTCTTCTTGCCCTGAGCTGCCCACTGGTCGACGTGGTCGGCCATAGGACTGGACGGCGTGATGGGGTAAATACCCGCAACCTCGGTAAACGCATACGATACGTATGCGGCGGCCTCGTTGCCGTCCATGGACTTGAACTTACGCGCCATATACCCTCTCCTCTCGTGTAGGTATACAGTTCCCGGCAACGCCGTGCTGCCGGGTGATCTTTGGCGCTTGTGGTGCCGTCTGTCCGGTGGGGCAACCGGTCGGGCGATGTCGCCGGCCTGCGTACGCCGCCCCGCCCGTGAGCAAGGCAGCGCCGGAGCCCCTAGGCAGAAGACCCACATGCACGGATATTGTACCGCGTCTGATGCACACACATACGTAAAACTGTGGGCCAGACACGTTGATTTTGACCCCGCTGGTAGACGCTATTGTGCAAGGTGCCGCATGCGCCGGCGCATTGCAAGGTACCTAGCCGCATGCCCGTTGAACTGCGGAAATGATGCTCTGGGCAGCATGTGGTAGTAAAAACAGGCGTGCGAGGCGAGCTGCCTTTGCCCGCCTTCAACCTGACCGGGCACTTCGAGGCTCTCGGACGCGCCCGGCGCATCCGGCACGCCCGGCTCTGAGGGGTCTGTCGTTCAACATATTCAACCGTGCCCGTAAGCTCCTCAACCAGATGCTCCCAGTTGGCGGTCGAAACAAGTTCGCGCAACGCCTCCTCGCAGGTGCCCCACTCCTGCGCGAGCGTCATGTTTGCAAACGCCGGATACTCGTCAGATTTGCTGGGAAATAGCTGTTCATCGCAAAGAAGAGCCGTTGCAACAAGCGCCGCTGCGCCCAAAAGGCGCACCAAACGCGCGGCGCCCGAAAGCCTGGGCTGCCGCGTGGCCCGCGCTCTGAGGCGGCGAAGCTCGCCCGAACGAGGCGGGAACGCACCCCTTATCAGCGGTCCGCGCGCTCTGAGGTGCCCGAGGTTGCCGCGAAAGCCGAGGGCGCACGCCTCATGCGCGGCGCCCGAAAGCCTGGACGGCCGCGTGGCCCGCGCGCTCTGAGGCGGTGAAGCTCGCCCGAACGAGGAGGGAACGCACCTGGCGGTGGTGACCGACGAGTGAGGGATGAGATTCGCCGCCTCAGAGCGCGCGGCGTGCCTCGATGGCGCGGCCGAGGGTAAGCTCATCCGCATACTCAAGGTCACCGCCCACGGGCAGCCCGCTCGCTAGGCGCGTCACCGTGATACCCAACGGCTTGATGGTACGGGCCAGATAGCTCGCCGTGGTCTCCCCCTCAATATTGGGGTTGGTGGCGATGATGACTTCCTGTATGTCCTCAGAACCCAGACGGGCCAGCAGCTCGCGCACATGCAACTGGTCGGGACCTATCTTGTCCATGGGCGAGATCACACCGCCCAGCACGTGGTAAAGGCCGTGGTAGGAGCCGGTACGCTCGATGGCGCTTACATCGCGCGGCTCGCCCACAACGCAGATCCGCGTGCGGTCACGCGTGCTGTCCTGGCAAATGGGGCACTCGTCTGCCGTGGCGTAGTTAAAGCAACGGCTGCAGAAATGCACGTGCTCTTTGACGTCGATGATTGCGTCGGCGAGACGGCGCGCCTCCTGCGGATCGCATTCAAGCAGATGATAGGCAATGCGCTGTGCCGATTTTGGACCGATGCCGGGTAAACGCCCCAGCTCATCCAGCAAACGCTGCAAATCTCGTTCGGTCCCCATAGCACCTCGCTCTTCGTAACGCCCTCGTCATGCCACAGCAACGCACATCCATAGGCCGCGCGCCTGACAAAATCCGCACCCCATTGTACGATACCGCCCCGCGCGCGCCATGGGAGACCAGCGCGGATGGCAAACTGCTCGCTCCTTGCATCGATGCGCTACATTTCGGTCAAGAACCGGCCTCAAAATGACCGAAACGTAGTGCATCGACGACGAGCGAAGCCGCAGCGGACAGGCCCGAAAAACTCGTCGATATATTGCAGTTTGACGGGATGGAACGGCCCCGCCTCCACCCGCCTCCAGAAAAAACTGCGCCATTTCAGAACGTACTTCAAATTATTGCTGGAAGACGTGACCTGGAGGCGCCCGCCAACTGGGGTTTTGTCGAGCGCGGGCGGCGGTGTACCCGGCAAAACGCGAATCACGTACTGAAATGGCGCACTTTTTTCCAGCGGGCGGCCCCCGCGCGGAACGGGAAGGCAGGGCGGAGCGCTTCGCCCCCCTCTGCGTGTTTTGCGGACCGGCCTCAAACTGCAACTTATCGAAAAGTTTTTTATCAGACGGGTGGGGACAGGCTTTTGTCATCCCATCAGGCCGCGTTATATCGCTGTACTGGTACAACGATGAGCCCAGGAACTGCCAATCCGTCCGGAAAACGCAGGCGGGCACACCATCAGGCCCACTACGCAGGACGGGGGCACAGCACGGATGCTGCACCCCCGTTTCATACATAAACAATAAAATCCATGCTTCGAGCCGAGCACACCATAAAGTGCTCCGGCAATCAGAAAAATCCGAGCTAGAACGGCATGCCCGGGATGTTGAGGTCGCCCGTGATGGCGCCCATCTGGCGGTTGGCCACGTCGTTGATGCCACGGATAGCCTCGTTCACGGCGGCCATGATCATGTCCTCGAGCATCTCCACATCCTCGGGGTCGATGGCCTCGGGATCAATCTTGATCGAGGTGATCTGCATGTCGCCGCGCGCGGTAACCTTCACCATGCCACCGCCAGCCGAGGCGTCAACGGTAGTCTCGGCGAGGCTCTCCTGAGCGGCAGCAAGCTGCTCCTGCATCTTGCGCGCCTGCTTCATCATCTGCTGCATATTCATACCGGCCATGTCGGAATTCCTTCCAGTTGCTCTGTCATTAGCTGCTTATCCTACCATGAGCGATGTGTGCCCCGCAGCTTCACGCCAACCATTCAGCGAGCACGTGAGGCAATCGCACCGGCACCATTACCTTATCCCTCATCTGGGCCTTTGAGCACCACGCCGGCGCCGAAGATGCTGCTCAGCAGCTCCTGCGCCTCCTCTTTGCTGTGTGGGACCTCGTCGGATACTGTGGCGTTGGCGTAGGGTGAGTTGGTGCTAAACGGCACCGCCGAGCCGCCCGAGGGCGCGCCCGCCGCGGGTACGGGCGGTGCCTGGGGCACCGTCGAAGCATTGGACGCGGTCGGCTGAACTGGCGAGGCCTGGGCCGGCGTTGCGGCGGACACTTGAGGCGCGGGCGAAGGGGCTGGGGCAGCTGTGGACACCGCAGGCTTCGCCGATGGCGTTGCAGGCACCTCCTCAAAAGGCATATCGAAAGGCGGCAGATCCTCCTCTTCATACGCGGCGATGGTGGCATCGTCGTAGGGCACCTGCTCGTCTTCCCACGCGCGACGGTCGGCCTCGATATCGCCCGGCTCGAGGATAAACGTAGGACCGCTCACCTGGTCGGCGGCCTGCGGGGCATGCGACGGCGTGGACGATGTTGAGGCTGCGGGAGAAGCCTGAGCGATGCTGGCGGCTGGAGCTTCACCATGCATCGTAGGGGCGGGAATAGGAGCACGAGCAGCTTCGGGAACATGCGCCTCCGAAGCGGGAGCGGCACCTGGGGCAGCAGATTCGACCACCTGAGTGCCGGGCTCTCCAGCCATGCGGGTGCGCTCGGCCTCGGCAGGCGTAGGCGTGGCCGGAGCAGCAACCGGCTTGGCAGGTGCATCGGTGGGCTCGGCGAACTTCGCAACCGCAGGCACCGAAGCCGGCTTCGCCGCTACAGGCACCTCGGCAGGTGCAGACGCGGCGGCAGGCGTCGCAGCTACAGGCGCCGAACCCTCCATGACGTAGGTCACCGTGCGCGGGCCAAACACCTCCCTGATGATGGGCAGCACGACGCTCTTGGTGTCTTCGCGGCCAAGCATCTTGATGGCGAACGACGACCCCTTGGGGAACGTCACCGTAAGCGTCGACCCGTCATCAGCCGTGGCGCGGGCGCTTTGCAGCAGCGCGCCGCGCGAAGCCTGCTTGGCAACAACACGTCGCACGGCCTCGGACCACTTGCGTTGCAGATCGCCGGCATCGGCGGAGGGAGCAGAAGATGCTGATGTGACCTCGCTACCGACGGGAGCCGCCGCAGAAGCTTCCGGCGCAGGTGCGGATTCAGCAGATACCTCAGAAGAAGGAGCTACTGGAGCTGCTGGGGCCGCAACGGGCGCAGCAGAAACGGAGGTCGTAGATGTAAAAGTTGGCGCAGCAGGTTCGTAAGAATCAGTCACCGCTGGCGCAGACACGGCACTTGCAGGCCGTGCTGTCACAGCGGCCGCACCACGTGCGGGTGCCGCCACAGGGGTAGCCACAGCCTCAACACGGGCAGAGGCGGGTGTCGCCGCAGCAGACTCGACACGCGCAGAGCCGGCCGTAGATGTGGCAGCGCGCCTGGTGACCGAAGCCTCCGTGGGCGCAGCAGCGTCCACACGAGCAGCCGCGCTACCACCCGCCGCCTGCGCCTCTCGCGCCCCGGCAGCGGCCCCGTCACGACCCGCCGAGGCGCCCATGAGCTCTGCCGCAGCCTGCGCATCAAGCGGGCCCGCCGGCACGCCAGAGGCCAGGCGCGCCTCAAGCCGCTCCACCCGCTCGGCCAGCGCCTCCAGGGTAAGATCAGCCTCGGGGCGAGCCAAGCGCGTCAGCGCCACCTCAAGCACCAACCGCGTGTCCGCCGCCGTGCGCATCTCAAGCGCGGCATCATCAAGCACCGTCAGCACGCGTGCCAGCCGGTCGGCAGAAGCAAAGCGCTCAGCCTCCTGCACCAAGGCAGCGGCCTCCTCGGGCGTGGCATCGAGCACCTCGGCCCGCGCACCCGCCATGTGCGCCACATACGCATCGCGCACGTGCGCAATCAAGTCGCGCGTAAGCTCAAGCAGGTCGTTGCCCTCGT
Source organism: Candidatus Limicola stercorigallinarum (assembly GCA_018711625.1). Taxonomy (GTDB): domain Bacteria; phylum Actinomycetota; class Coriobacteriia; order Coriobacteriales; family Coriobacteriaceae; genus Limicola; species Limicola stercorigallinarum. The sequence goes on from DVID01000007.1 coordinate 31,850, forward strand.
CTACCTGCGTGCGCACCAGCGAGAACAACTCGGGCACGTCGCGTGCTGCAAGCGCATTCGAGAAGTCGGTAAGCACCGTCTGCGCAACCTCGCCCAAAAGCGCCCGTGCATCGGCAGCGTGCACCGCGCCGTTGCCAAACACCGAGAGCTGCTCCAGCGTGGAAAGCGCGTCGCGCATGCCGCCGCGGGCGTGCCGGGCCACAATCTCCAGCGCCTCGGGCTCGGTATCAAACCCCTCCCGCTCGCAGATGTAGGCCAGCCGCCCCACAATGTCCTCATTGGAGATGCGATGGAAGTCAAACCGCTGGCAGCGCGACAGAATGGTCTCGGGAATCTTTTGCGGATCGGTGGTACACAGCACGAACACCACGTGCGCCGGCGGCTCTTCGAGCGTCTTGAGCAGCGCGTTGAACGCCGCCGTGGTGAGCATGTGAACCTCGTCGATGATGTAGATCTTGTACGCGCCGCGCACCGGGGCAAAGTTCACCGAACCAATGATCTCTTCGCGCACGTTATCCACGCCTGTGCGCGACGCGGCGTCCAACTCGTACACGTCGGGGTGCGTGCCCTCGGCAATTTGCGTGCATTCAGAGCAGGTGCCATCGGGCATGCAGCCCGAGGCGCCCGTCTCACGTGCCGCCGCAGCATGCTCGCACAAAAGCGCCTTGGCAAGAATGCGCGCCATGGTGGTCTTGCCCGTTCCGCGCGGCCCGCAGAAGAGGTACGCGTGGCTCAGCCGCCCCTCAAGCACGGCGTGCTCCAGCGTAGAGACGATATGTTGCTGCCCCACAACGCTCTCAAACGTTAGCGGGCGATAGGTTCTGTAGAGCGACTCCATGTCCCTCTCCTCACTCATCATACGTCGGGCAAACACCGCCGGGGTGTACAGCGGCTCGTGAAGCCGCCTCTCGCAGCCGGGCAAGCGGCGCTGCCCCAAGCGCGCCCCGCCGGCATGCCAACCCAGGCAGACCGTCCGCGAGCCCATCCGGCCCGCGCGCTACAACCCCTGGTCGGCCAAGCGGCGGTCAATCTCCTTCAAGGTGATGCGGCTCGCAAAGAGCTGACGGTAGGTGGCCGTCTTTACTTTGTTCTGCGCCTTGAGCTCGTCCATCTGCTCCGTGATGCGCGCAAGGTCCTCGCGCACACCACGCGCAAACGCGTCGAATGCGATCAGCCGCTCGTGGTCGTCCATGGGTACGCCTCCTTGCCGTGCACCTTAGGTATACTGGTTGGTGCGGACGTCCAGCAGGGGCAGCGGCAGCGCCGTGCTCTCGCCAGACAGCCTTCCGTCTATGATACCTTCTGTCACGAGTGCCCTCGCCCCGCGCGAAAAGTCGCCTCCCATTGAAAGAACACTATGAACGACTGCGCCACACCCCCAGCAACCGCCTCCGCCGTCGATGACGGCATTCTCTTTTTGAACGAATACCTCTACGAGAATGACCTCATTACCGAGTTTGCGCGCCTACAAGCCTCGCGCGGGCGGCGGGCGGCTATGGTGCTTGCAGGAGTTGCTTTCCTCGCAGGTGGCGCGTGGCTTTTGGTGCGCGGCGGCGCGTGGAACTGGTTGGGCTTCGTCTGCATCTTGGTTGCCCTGTATTTGTTCTGGCGCTGCAAGAACCTGCGCCACGACTTCGCACGCATGTTCATCGACGCCGTCGACAAGGACCCCTCGCCGTTTGGCGACCGGTACCGCCGGGTGGCCGTGGGCCCCGAAGGCATTATGGTGTTTGCCCGCACGGGCGCCTCGCGCTATTACCGCTTTGAAGATATGAGCCGCTGCCAGCACAACGACCGCATTATCGTGGCGGTTTTTGGCGGTGACGGCGTGTGCATTCCGCGCGACACATTCCAGCGCGGTACCGCCGAAGAGCTCGAGCGTTTTCTGGAGGAGCACGCGGGGCACCGGCGCCGCTAAGCGCATCCGGCCAGCGCGCACAATGAATCGCACCGTGTCGTCCGCGCAACGCGCGACCAATGGGGCGAAATGAACCCGTCCCCATCCACCCCATCCAAAGCCGCAGCGTCGCGCGTGGTAAAATGCGGGAATCATCTAACACGGCCCTATCGTAAACGCAGCTCAATCGCAGAGGACACTATGCCGTTGTTCCCGCCACATCTTCCCCGCTTGCGCCGGCCCAACCCTGGCACCGCCACGCCCCAGCCGCGTGCAGATGCCAACCAGGGCGTAGCTCCCGATGCGCTGCCCACCCGGGTTGTTGTGCGCGGTCGCCGTATCCAAGACGAGGTACCCTCGTCGGGGGCCACCGCGGCGGCGCTCCTCAAGCGCTACCGCCCGCTCGAAACCCGCGCTACCGGCGGTTTTGGCAGCGTCGAGGTGTGCCTCGACACCCGCCTGCAGCGTCGCGTGGCCATCAAGCGCATCCCTCTCGCCGCACCCATGAGCTCAACCCCGACAGCCGTACGCTCGGCGGCGCTTGCCGAGGCACGCACGGCGAGCATGCTGCAACACCCCAATATCGTCTCGGTCATCGACTTCACCTACGACAACGCCTATGCCTACCTTGTTATGGAGTATGTAGACGGCATGTCGCTCGAGGAGTTCCTGGCCCAGGTTGACGGCAATTCGCTCACCTACGACGAGTGCGCCTGCATCGCCGACGCCCTTACGCAGGCGCTCGCGTTTGCGCACGAAAACGGCGTGCTCCACCTCGATATCAAGCCTGCGAACGTGCTCATCGACCACAGCGGCCACGTCAAGCTCACCGATTTTGGCATGGCCACGCTCACAAGCGCCGCTGGCTTTGGTGGCGCGCGCGGCGGCACGTTGGGATACATGGCGCCCGAGCAGCTGTCGGGCGAGATGGTGGACGAGCGGTCGGACATCTTTTCGCTGGCAGCGCTCCTGTATGAGTCGCTCTGCGCCACGGCGCCCTTTCGCGCTGGCACACCGGCTGACTCCCTCAAGCGCATCGAGGAGGGCGTGGTCATCCCCAACCTCCTGCTGCCCGATATCCCCGAAGCAACAGAAGACGCCCTGCTCTCCGCGCTGGATCCCGACCCTTCCGGCCGGCCCTTCAGCATTGATGAGTTTGCCGAGAGCTTCCTCGACGGCCTGGGCGACGCGCGCGAAGGGCGCCGCAGCCTGGCGCGTATCATCGCTCGCCTCACGCGCGACGACGAAGAGGAAGCCCCTGAAGAGTACAGGGGTGCCGCCTGGGAGCTCGACCCCGCCGAGGGCTGGTGGGGTAGCCGCACCAAGCGCGCCCGCACCTATACAACAGGGGTTATCTGCGGAATCTCCGCCCTTGTCGCGACGGCATACCTGCTTGCCTCTTCCGGCACCATTGCCACAGCCGCTCTTGCGGCCGCTGCGGCAGCAACTGGCCTGGCCGCGTTCATCGCGCCGCAGATAGGCTCGGCGCTGCTAGCATGCGCCCTGGTGATGACCGCCGCGGGCGCCACCGAGGTGCTACCCTTGCTTGCCACCCTGCTCGTGCTCTGCCCCCTCTTTGCGGGCTGGTGGTACGTGTGGGGCCGTACGCACGCCGCGTCCTCCGCCGTGGTGGCCGTGTGCATGGCGGCGGCACTCGCCACGGAAAGCACGCCCGCCGCGCTCGTGTTGGCCTCACCACTCGCCACCTACCTGCTGCCCCCGGTGGCCGCCGCGGCATCGTGTGCCATGGGCGCCTTCCTGGCACAGCTTGCCGTTGCCGCCCACGCCGCCGGCGGGGCGCTCCCCGGCCCTGTGGCCCTCTCTGCGCTGGCAGAGCCCCGCGTTCTCGTAGCCGTCATCATCCTCGCCGCCCTTGCGGCGTTAGCTTCCATGGGCTTTGAGCGCGCCGCGGCCCGCGCCGCAAACGGACGCGGGCAGAGCCTTGTGTGGGGCGTCTGCGCCGCCGTGGGAATTGTGGTTCTTTTGCTGTTCTGGCTTGCAAACCCTATGGAAAATACCCCCCTTGGGCTTGCCGGACCCGTCACGGCCCTGGGTGCTGGCGCGCTATCAACTATAATCCTCGGTATATGTGTCTATTTGCTCGGATACCGCAAAGAACCGTCGGAAGGTGATCGTTCGTGAACTTCCTGAATATATTTGAGAACCATGTCGCCGGCATCCTTGGTGCCGCGCAGGCGCCCTTTTCATTCAAGAAGCTCGCCAAGCAGACCGCCCGCGAGATGGAAGAGCAGACCCTTGTGGTAAACGGGGTCAACACGGCACCCGCGCTTTACACCGTACTTATCGCCAACGACGACGACCCGCTCATGGCCCCCTACTATCCTGAGCTCACGCGCGAGCTCAGCGAATTTGTGAAGGCCCAGGCCCAGCGACGCCATTACAGCTTTGTGGGCGAGCCGCTCGTGCGCTTTATGATCGATCCTTCGCTCAAGGCGGGCAAGTTCTCGGTCTTTGGCGAGAACGTGGACGCCCCCACCTTGGCTCGCCTGTATGAGGAGGAGCGCGCCTACCAAAGCGGCATCTCCGAGAACATCAGCACGCCGTCAGAGCCCCTCGCGGCGGAGCCCGAGCCCGAAGTGGAGCCGCAGCCCAGCAAGCAGCGCCCCACCCCGCGCAAGGCAAGCGCTGGTGTGAGCGCGCGCGTGCCCGAGGTTGCCTCCGCTGGCGCCGGCTTTGCTGGTGCCGCCGAGAGCGCCTTTGCATCCTCCATTCCCGAGGTTGCGCCCATCCCGGTGCCTAAGACCGTCTCGCGCGAGATGCTCTCTGGCATGGGTGGCGCTGCCGCCACCGCGGGCACGATGGCGGGCACCAGCATCGCATCTAACATGGCCAATGCTCGTGCCCAGGCCCAGCCTACGGCTCAGCTGGTAGACGTGGTAACGGGTGATGTGTTTGAGGTGCGCGGCTCCCAAAGCACCATTGGCCGCGAGCGCGCACTCTGCGATATCGCCCTCACCGATCCCAACGTGTCGCGCCGCCATGCGCAGCTCATCTACGCCGCCGGAGCCTGGTCGCTCGAAGACCTCAACTCCACCAACGGCACCATGGTCAACAACCGCCGCATCACGCGATGCCCGCTGCGCGATGGCGACATCCTCACTCTTGGCCTTAGTACCTTCGAATTTAGGGGTTGATCCGCTCTATGATCGACATCATCCTCTTTGTGGGCAGGATCGTTTTAGTGGTCTTGCTGTACATCTTCCTCTTCGCCGTTATGAAAACCGGCGTGGGACTGGTACGCGGCCAGCGGCGCGACTCCGCCATCTGGACCATCGATGTCGACAAAGGCCCGCGTGGCATCCGCGGCATCCACGTGGATATGCTCGGCCCGGTCATCGTAGGCCGCTCCCCTTCTTCAGACATCTGCATCAACGAGCCCTTTGTCTCCGCCTCGCATGCGCGTTTCTCGCTGCAGGGGCCGGCTCTTGTGATTGAAGACCTCAACTCGCTTAACGGCACACTGGTAAACGGCCGCCCACTGCTCGACCCCGCCACGCTGCGCGAGGGTGACGAAGTGCAGATTGGCGACGTGGTGATGAAAGTGAATCGCCGATGACGGACGAAGTCCGAACATACTCGTTTAACCCGGGCGAAGATGAGCCCCGCGAGCAGGCAGTGCCTCGCGAGCCTTCCGTACCCGCCGACGCACCCTCATGGGACGCGTACGCGGCCCACGCGGAAGCAGCCGAGGCCGCGTCGCCTGCGCCGGCGCACGCCGCTCATGCCGGCATGAGCGAGACAAGCACAGGTGCTGCCCCCAGTGCCCCAGATGCTGCGGTGGCCGCGCCCTTCCCCGCCCATGAGCAGAGCGCAGACCCGGCAACGGGCACAGCCGAGGCACCCCTCGCCGCCGCGCTTACAGCAGAAGACGAGCGCGCAGGCGCTGAAGCTCCTGCCACCCCGCTCGCCGAGGACGCACCCGCGAACAGCTCCGCCGCAGACGAGCCGGAAGCCTCGGTGCCCACACCGCCCGACACCACCGCAGAGATTGACACGGCCGTGGTGGAGTCGCGCCTTAACGACCCCGGCTCCACGCAGAGCTTCCCGGCCATCACCGAGGAGCGCATCGACACCGATTCCACCTACGACGCCGGCACCACCATGTCGCTCATGTGGGGTGCCCGCTCCGACGTGGGCTGCGTACGCACCCACAACGAGGACTCCTACCTTGTGCAGTCGCCGCTTTTCTGCGTGAGCGACGGCATGGGCGGACACGCGGCCGGCGAGGTGGCCTCTTCCATTGCTGTTGAGACCATCGCCCGCATGGCGCCCAAGGCAGCCGACCCCACCCTGCTCGCTGCGGCGGTTGAGGCCGCCAATGCCGCTATCATCGAGGCCGCGGCAAACGGCCTGGGCAAGCCCGGCATGGGCTGCACGGCCACCGTCGCCTACATTGAGGGCGACGTGGTGGCGCTCGCGCACGTGGGCGACTCGCGGGCTTACCTTGTGCACGAGGGCACGCTCATTCGCGTCACGCGCGACCACTCCTTCGTGGAGGAACTTGTGGACGCTGGCGAAATCACTGCCGACGAGGCTCGCGTGCACCCCAATCGCTCGGTTATCACCCGTGCGCTTGGTTCCGACCCGGCTATGTATGCGGACCACTTCCAGCTCAACATCGAGGAGGGCGACCGGCTCATCCTGTGCTCGGACGGCCTCTCGAGCATGATCCCCGACGGCGAGATTGAGCAGATTTCCAACCAGTCCAGCACCGCGCAGATGTGCGTCGACAACCTGGTAGATGCGGCACTTGCCGCAGGAGGCTCGGATAACGTCACCGTTGTTGCGGTGGATGTGGTGGACGACGGCCGCCTGCGCGAGATCACGCGCCGGCGCAAACGCAACATCATCATCGCCCTTGTGGCGGTGCTTGCCACCTTTGCCATCGCCGCCATAGCCCTCACGGTCTCCATCACGCAGTCCGTCTTTTTGGGCGTGTGCAACGACCACGTAGCCATCTACAACGGCATCCCCGAATCGTTTATGGGGGTCAACCTGTACTGGCTTAACGACGAAACTGCCATTGACCTCGACGACCTGCCTGAAGATACGCAGAAGCGTCTGAGCGAGGGCATCCCGCAATCGTCGATGGACGCTGCACGCGACACCGTTTCGAGCTACTGGAAGCAGATTGACGAGGCCCAAACACGCCAGGCAATCGATGCCGCGGTGATCGAAGGTGCCACCGAAGGCGGCGGTGCCGGTGCTTCAGCCGACGGTGCTGCCAACGCCTCTACACCACCGGCAGCAGACCCCACCCCATCCACCGCAACCACGGAAGGAGGCACCGATGAGTAGCCGTCGCAACACCGAACTTATGCTTCTGATCGCAGCCGCCTTTCCGGTGACGCTGCTCTATGCGCTCTATGTGGTCACCACAGGCACGGCGCTCACCTTTGGCACGCTTGCCGTGCCGCTTGGCCTTTTTGCCGGCTTCGCCGCCGCCCATATTGGCGTGCGCATCCTTGCCCCCGGGGCAGACCCAGCGCTTCTGCCCGTTGTGTTTGCGCTCTCGGGCGTGGGCATCACGTTTGTCACGCGCCTCAACCCCGACGCCGCCCTCAACCAGGTGGTGTTCCTCTTTGTAGGCATCGCCCTCATGGTGGGCACGCTTGCTGTGGTGAAAAACCTCGACATCGTCAAACGCTATAAATACACGCTAGGTCTTGCGGGCATCATCCTGCTTATCCTGCCTATCTTTATTGGTGTGGACCGCTGGGGTTCCAAGCTGTGGATCCAGATTGGCTCCTTCACCATCCAGCCCGGCGAGTTTGCCAAGGTCTTCATCGTGCTCTTCCTGGCCGGCTACCTGGCCGAAAACCGCGAGCTGCTCTCCATTGCCAACCACAACATCCTGGGCTTCAAGCTGCCGCGTCTGCGCCTGTTTGCCCCGCTTTTTGTGGTGTGGGGTGTGTGCCTGGTTATCGTGGCCTTCGAGCGCGACCTGGGAAGCGCCCTTTTGTTCTACACGCTCTTCCTCATCATGCTCTATGTGGCCACTGGCCGCATATCCTATGTTGTTATAGGCATCGCGCTGCTTGCGATAGGCGGCTTTGGCGCCTACCAGGTGATGGGCCACGTGCAAACGCGTTTCCAGATTTGGCTTGACCCCTTCTCCGAGGCACAGGGCTCGGGCTACCAGCTTGTGCAGTCGCTCTACTCGCTTGCCGATGGCGGCCTTGTAGGTACGGGCATTGGCAAAGGCATGGCCACGCTCATCCCTGTGGTGGAGAGCGACTTCATCTTCTCTGCCATCGGTGAGGAGATGGGCCTTCTGGGCGCCGCGGCCGTGCTCCTTCTGTTCATGCTTTTCGCCGTACGCGGCCTCACCACAGCGGCGCGCGCCAAGAGTGACCTTGCCGCTTTCTCGGCCACGGGCCTTACTGCGGCCATCTCGTTCCAGGCCTTCCTCATCGTGGGCGGCGTAACACGCCTCATCCCGCTCACGGGTGTGACGCTGCCCTTCATGAGCCAGGGCGGCTCGTCCTTGCTGGCGAGCTTTATTATCGTGGCCCTGCTCATGCGTGCGGGAGACGAGGCTACCGGCCGTCAGACCGACCTTGCAGGCACGGGCACCATGGTGCCGCTTGCCGCGGGTAACGCTGGCGCCGCCGGAGCACAGGGAGCGGGAGCCGCCGCTTCCCTTGCCAAGGCGGGCACCCGCTTCTTTGCGGGCAAGGCTAACTCCGACGCCCCCGCCACTACGGGCGGCTCGCACGCCCGTCCAGGCTCGCGCTTGCGCCGCCGCCTCCTCGACACACCGGAATCGGGCGTGCTGGGCCGCGTGGCTCTCGCCAAGCGCCTTACGCGCACCGTCTTTTTGTTCACCGCGCTCTTTGCCGTGCTCATTGGCAACCTCACCTACATTCAGGTGATCAAGGCCGACGAGTACCAGAGCATGCCCAGCAACAACCACACCATCGCAAAGGCCGCCTACATCAAGCGTGGCTCTATCATCACCTCTGACGGTGTAACGCTGGCCGAGTCTCTGCAGCAGGAAGATGGCACCTACGCGCGCTCCTACCCCAACGGCAACCTTGCCGCGCACACCGTGGGCTACTACTCCACGCAGTATGGCTCTGCAGGTGTTGAGAACACCATGAACGACACGCTCACCGGCTCTAAGGACTACTCGAGCTGGGAGAATGCACTGTCCTCGCTCGCCGGCTCCACCCAGCCGGGAAACTCTGTGATGCTCACCATCGATTCGCGCATCCAGACGGCAGCCGAGCAGGCACTCCAGGGGCTGCGTGGCGCCGTGGTGGTGCTCGATCCGCGCACGGGTGCGGTGCTTGCACGCGCAAGTTCGCCCACCTACGACAACACCAACATCGCTGCCGCCCTCGCCGACGAATCTGGTGAATCGGCGCTCTATGATCGTGCCACCCAGGCGCTCTACACCCCGGGTTCCACGTTCAAGACGGTGACGCTTTCCGCTGCGCTTGAGACGGGTACGGCCACGCTGGAGACGCGCTACGACGCACGCGGCCGCATGGAGATCGGTGGCGCCGACGTAACCAACATCGACGAATCCAACTTTGGCACCATCAGCCTTGAGCGCGCCTTCGCCGTATCGTCCAACGTGGCGTTTGGCCAGCTCGCTGTTGACGTGGGGGCCGATTCGCTCGTAACCTACGCCCGTGCCTTTGGCTTTGGCCAGTCGCTGGGCCAAGACTTCTCCACCACGCCTTCGCTCATGCCCGACCCCGACGTTATGACCGAGTGGGAGCTTGCCTGGGCGGGCGCCGGCCAGCCGGTGGGCCAGGGCCATACCCCCGGCCCGCAGGTCACGGTCATGCAAAACGCCGTGGTCGCCGCAGCGGTGGCCAATGGCGGCATCGCCATGAACCCCTACGTGGTAGCGCAAATCCTCTCCCCCGACGGCACGGTGGTCAACACCACGCAGCCGCGCGCGCTTGGCCAGGCCATCAGCGCCGACACGGCCAACCAGGTTAAAGAAGCCATGCTCGCCGTGGTGCAAAACGGCACCGGCTATGAGGCCCGCGTGTCGGGCGTGCAGGTGGCGGGCAAAACCGGCACCGGCGAGACCTCCAAGGAAAACGCCAACTCCACGTTCATCGGGTTTGCACCGTACGATACGCCTACGGTTGCAATCTCGGTGTGCATTGAGAACTATTACGACACCGACGTCTCGGCAGCATCGGTTGCCGGGCGCGTCTTGGCTGCGGCGCTGGCCGCGCAGGGGTCGTGATGGGTCGTGATGCGATGACGAGAGTTGCGTTGCCGGGACGGGCAGACCCAAGGCCTCAAGCGGAGATCCCCCGAGGGACCCCGTGCTATGAGGTGTTACGCGAGCCGGGACTATCGCCCCGGCGTGAGGATGTACATGAATCCGGCGGGCAGGCGCCTGCGGATATAGGTGAGACGGTTAGGAGCTTGTAAGATGGAGCAGCAGGTTCTGGGAGGACGGTACCTCCTCAAAGATAAAGTTGGTTCTGGTGGCATGGCCACGGTGTACCGTGCACAAGATCAGGTGCTCGACCGTACGGTTGCCGTAAAGATCATGCTGCCGCAATACGCCGCTGATGCCACGTTTGCCGCACGCTTTAAGCAGGAGGCGCAGGCGGCAGCTGGCCTGCAGAGCCCCTACATCGTGGGTGTGTACGACTGGGGTAAAGAGGGCGAGACCTACTACATTGTTATGGAATACCTGCGTGGCACCGACCTTAAGAGCGGTATCCGCAGCCATGGCGCCCTCGACCCCAAGAAGGTGGCGCAGATTGGCTCGCAGATTTGCGCGGCTCTCTCGGTGGCACACAAGCACGAGATCATCCACCGCGACATCAAGCCGCAAAACATCATGGTGCAGCCCGATGGCAACATCAAGGTGATGGACTTTGGCATCGCGCGCGCCAAGAATAGCCAGCTCACACAGGACAACAACGTGCTGGGCACGGCGCACTACGTCTCGCCCGAGCAAACGCGCGGCCAGGACCTGGGCCCCACCTCGGACATCTACTCGCTGGGCGTGGTGATGTACGAGTGCGCCACCGGCAAGGTGCCCTTCGACGGCGACGACGCCATCTCGGTAGCGCTCAAGCAGGTGAACGAGCTGCCCGTGCCGCCCTCGCAGGTGAACCCCCGTGTGGACCCCGACCTTGAGCGCATCATCCTGCGCTGCATGGAGAAGGACCCTGCCAACCGCTTCCAAACGGCCGACGAGCTGCGTCAGGTGCTCAACGCCTACCTCGCAGGTCATACGGTGGACGTACCCGAACCCACGCGCGTGATTGCCGGCGCAGCGGCCGTGGGCGCCACCGAGACCCGCGTGATGTCCGACCAGACGCGCGCCATGGTGCGCCCAGTTGCTGAATCGAGCCGCACTGCTGGCCGCACGTCTGTTGCCAGCAGCCCCAACGGCTACGGTGAATACGGCGAGCCCGAGCATCCCTCGGGCGGCAAGGGCAAGATCGTTGCCGGCGTGATCGCCATCATCGCGCTTCTGGGCGTGATTGTGGCGCTCGCTGTGAACCTCTTTGGCTCAGGCGGCGGCGACACCTTCCCCATGCCGAGTATCATCAACATGACGGAAGAAGAGGCTCGCACCGAGCTTGAGCAGTATGGCCTCGACATCGCCCGCGTAACCGAGGGCTATGATGACGAGATCCCCGAGGGCAACATCATGGCCCAGACCCCAAGCGAGAACACACCTGTGCGCGAGGGTGACACGGTGGATATCACCATCTCGAAGGGTCCCGACCCCAGCGCCACGGTGGAGATGCCCGACCTGCTGAACGACACCCAAGAAGAGGCAGAAGATAAGCTTGACGAGCTGGGCATTTCCTACAAAGTTGAGTCCAAGGCGAGCGACGACGACAGCGTTGAGCCCGGCACCGTCATCGACCAGGACCCCACCGCGGGCACCCAGGTTAATAAGGACGAGGACACCGTTACCATCACCGTGGCAGCCGAGCCCGATAGCACGCAGGTTCCCGACCTGACCGATATGACTGAGTCCGAGGCCCGCGATGCCCTTGGTGATGCCGGCTTTGGCATGAGCGTCACCCGCTCCTACAGCGACGACGTTGCCAAGGGGCACGTGATTGAGTGGAACCCGAGCGGCGCACAGCCTGCTGGCACCCAGATCACCGTGGTTATCTCCAATGGTAAGGAGCCCGACCCTGAGACGGGAATCACAGGTAACGGCGACAACGACGATTCGAACAACGGCAACGGCGGCCAAACCGGCAGCTTTGACCCGAAGTCGCTCGTAGGCGCCTGGGAATCCAACCTTTCGAGCCTGATTCCCAGCGGGTACACCCTCGCGCCCGTGGAATACGTTGAAAGCGGCGACTACGAGACAGGCCGCGTAGTCAACGCCACCGTCAGCGGCACGACCGTGCATGTTACCGTCTCAAAGGGATCCGGCGAATAGCCGCTCGCCCCTCGGGCACATACCAGCCTCTACCCCACCACAGCTTGCTTAAGGCCCCGTTCGCGGGGCCTTTTCGCTGACAAGACAACACAGTCGCCGGGAAACCCAAACCGCAGGCGCCGCCCCACCCGCAAAAAGAAAGCAGGCCAAGAGCGCAGATGCCCTGGCCTGCCGGCTTTTGATGGTGCCCCCGGGCGGATTCGAACCGTCGACACCCGCTTTAGGAGAGCGGTGCTCTATCCCCTGAGCTACGGAGGCATGTCATATCGATTCTAGCAGAAGCGCATGTGGTGTACAGCACCACCATTTGCGGAGCGGAGCCATCGCTTGGGCGAATGGCAATTGACGCGCGGACGCGGCGGTTAGAATGTGGTAAATAACCCCACCGACATGGTGGAAGATTCCATCGAGCAGGCAACCAAGCAGGCAACCATGCCGTCGCGAGCATACGCAAAGGAGGTACCCGTCGTGGATATCGAGCAAACTCCCCGGGCGCATCAAACCCGGCTCAGCCACGACGTCCGCCGGGAGCGGCTCCTCCAAGCAGTGATTGACGTATGCAGCGCCGAAGGCATCGGCAAGCTCTCGGTTTCAAACGTCACCCGCCAAGCTGGCTGCACGCGGTCGCTGTTCTACCACTATTTCCCCAGCAAAGAGGCGGCCCTCGAAGCCGCGCTCGACTACACCATCGACTCATTCATTGAACAGCTGCGCGACTGGAACACCCGCCGCGTGCCCGGCGACATCGAGGGCGCGCTCGAGATGTTTGTTGAGCAGCTTCGCACCTCTGTTATCAAAACGCCCAAACTCTCATACACCATCGCCGTTGGCAGCAACGCCGTACTTTTCGCCGATTTCGTTGACCGCGTGGCCGCGCGCTGCGCCCGCTACATCTGCGACACCACCCTTGAGGACTTTAAGCGTCGCCACGAGGTCCGAATCGACCACATCTACGAGACGCTTTACGTGCTCATCAGCGGCCTCATCATGTTTGTGCGCTACAACCCCGACGCTTCGCCGTCGATGGTGAAAGACATTGTGGCAAGCACGCTCCATATTGACGATTTACTCAAAGCATAGGCTACAGCAAGCGCTTTGCAGAGCCGCTGCCTGCCTAGTACCGCTTCATCGCCGCGTGCCGAATCACCGCGCGCCGCCACGGGCCGAACTGCCACACACCGCAAGCGTCTCCACACCAAAGCGCCCGCACCCGGCTCAACAGCCAGGCGCGGGCGTCATCACATCAATGTCCAATCCAGCGGAGTCTAGCTCCAGGGGTCGCGTTCAAAGAGCGGCTCGGGGTCGGGCCGACGGTCGGAGTACGGATCGTACCCGTCATCATCCTCGTTCTCCGCCCGCACAAACGGGTCGCGTGCGCGGTCCGGCTCCGCGGCACGGGCTGGAGCCGCCGAAGCCGCCGGCCGTGCGGCACCCTCGCCTGCCGCCTGCTTGCTCGCGTCCACCTGCCCCATATCATCTGCCCTTGTCACCACATCACTCCTATACTCCGCTGCCGCCAGCACATCTCAATCGAGCGCCGGGGCCTTTACGCCTCAGGCACCTCATACGTAGGCGACGGGGCCGTGTCGCCCTCAACCACAAAGAAGCTGCCGTCGGTGTCCACGTCAATCGTAACCTGATCGCCCTCGCGCACCACACCATCGATGATAGCGCGCGCGATGCAGTCCACCACCTCGGTTTGCACCAGGCGCTTGAGCGGGCGCGCGCCGTACACCGGGTCAAGGCCGCCCACGGCAAGCATCTGCTTCGCGCCAGGCGTAATCACCAGCGTCATGCGCTCCTTCGCCATACGGGCACGCACGTCGTCGAGCTGGATGTCCACGATCTTCTCAATCTCATGCATGCCAAGCGGATGGAACACCACAATGTCGTCAATACGGTTCAAGAACTCGGGACGGAAGGTCGCACGCATGGCTTCGTCAACCTGGCGGCGCATCTCCTCGTCATCCTTGCCCGCAAGCTCGGCGATGGCAGTAGAGCCCACGTTGGACGTCATGATGATGATCGTGTTCTTAAAACTCACCTGGCGGCCCTGACCGTCGGTCAGGCGTCCATCATCAAGCACCTGCAGAAGCACGTTGAACACATCCGGGTGCGCCTTCTCCATCTCGTCAAGCAAGATCACGCTGTACGGGCGCCTGCGAACGGCCTCGGTAAGCTGGCCGCCCTCCTCGTAGCCCACGTATCCCGGAGGCGCGCCGATGAGGCGCTGGACCGAGAACTTCTCCATGTACTCCGACATGTCGATGCGCACGAGTGCGCGTTCGTCGTCAAAGAGGCTCGCCGCGAGCGTCTTGGCAAGCTGGGTCTTGCCCACGCCGGTGGGGCCAAGGAAGAAGAAGCTGCCGATGGGCTTATCGGGGTCGGCAAGTCCCGCCCTGCTACGGCGCACGGCCGCCGCCACGGCGCTCACCGCCTCGTCCTGGCCAATCACATGCTTGTGAAGCTCGTCTTCGAGGCCTCGCAGCTTGTCGAGCTCGCCCTGCATCATCTTAGATACCGGCACGCCCGTCCAGGCAGAAACCACCTCGGCGATCTCGTCGGAGGTCACCTGCTCGTTCAAGGCCTTCTCGTCCTGGCTGCGCTGGACCGCCAGGTCGTCCTCGGCCTGCGCGATCTGGCGCTCAAGCTCGGGGATCCGTGCGTAGCGCAGCTCCGAGGCACGGGCCAGGTCGCCATCGCGCGTGGCGCGCTCCTCCTCGCCGCGAGCGTCGTCAAGCTGGCTCTTGAGCTCCTGCACATGGTCGATGGCGTTCTTTTGGTTAAGCCAGCCGGCCTTCTGCACGTTGAGCTTCTCCTGCACCTCGGCAATCTCTTGGCGCAAAGCCTCCAAGCGCTCCTTCGAGGCGTCGTCCGTCTCCTTCATAAGCGCCTGCTCCTCAATTTGGAGCTGCGTGAGCTGGCGCTCTGTCTGGTCAATCTCGGCCGGCATGGAGTCAAGCTCCATACGCAGGCGGCTCGCCGCTTCATCCACCAGATCGATGGCCTTATCAGGCAGGAAGCGGTCGGCGATGTAGCGGTCGGAAAGGTCAGCCGCCGCCACCAGCGCGCTATCGGTGATATGCACGCCGTGAAAGATCTCGTACTTTTCCTTGAGGCCACGCAGGATGGAGATGGTGTCCTCTACGCTGGGCTCGGGCACCATGACCGTCTGGAAACGACGCGCAAGAGCGGCGTCTTTCTCGATGTACTTACGGTACTCGTCAAGCGTGGTGGCACCGATAGCATGCAGGTCACCGCGGGCAAGCGCCGGCTTCAAGATGTTGCCGGCATCCATGGAGCCCTCGGTGGCGCCAGCGCCCACGATGGTGTGAAGCTCGTCGATGAAGAGGATGACCTTGCCCTCCGACTTCTCGACTTCCTTGAGCACGGCCTTCAGACGATCCTCAAACTCGCCACGGTACTTGGCGCCTGCCACGAGCGCGCTCATGTCGAGCTCGATGAGGTCACGGTCACGCAGGGTGCTCGGCACGTCGCCCGCCACAATACGCTGGGCGATGCCTTCCACAATGGCCGTTTTGCCCACGCCCGGCTCGCCGATAAGCACCGGGTTGTTCTTGGTGCGGCGACTGAGCACCTGGATGGTACGGCGAATCTCGTCCGTACGGCCAATAACCGGGTCGAGCTTGCCGGCACGTGCGAGGTCGCAGATGTTGCGGCCGTACTGCTCGAGCGCCTCGTACTGAGGCTTAGCATCAGCCGAGGTCACGCGGTCATCGCCTCGCAGCTCCTGATACACCTCCTCAACGCGCTCCGGCGTAACACCGGCCGCCTTGAGCACGCGACCCGCCTCGCCCTTATCCTCAGACAGGGCCATGAGCAGGTGCTCCGTGATAACAAAGTTGTCTTCCATCTTGGCAGCATGCTTCTCGGCACGCTCGAGCACGCGCACCAAATCGCGCGAGAGCCCCATCTCGGCGCCATCGCCTGAGACCTTAGGGGCGCGGTCGATAACATCTTGCGTTGCGCGGGCAAGCTGAGACGGCTCGGCACCGATGCGCTCGATGATGACGGAAATGTTGCGTTCTCCTGCCGTGAGCAGCGCGGAAAGCAGGTGGATGGGCTCCACCGCGCCTGCTTGCGCGTCGCTCGCAATGCCCATGGCTGTCTGCAGGGCCTCGCGCGAGGTCATAGCCAGTTTGTCGATTCTCATATCGATCACCTCTCTTGGGGTGCGCCGGGCCGGGTTGTAGCACCGCGGCTCGGTGCGCCGCCCTACGGGGCGGCATGCGTCTGTTCGAGAGGTATTATCACCGCTTTATGAGCATCCTATACCAAAATCTAAGTCTCTATATATAAGATTTTCTAAGTGTCTTTTTGTGGCAGACAGTGGCACAACCGCGAATATGGGATGAAACGACCCCACCTCATTCGCCGCGCAGTTATCGCGAGCTGTAGTGCGAAGCCGACAGGTCCCCCACGCGCCAAGTCCGGGATTTCTTTAGGCGGGCGCAGCCCTATCGAGTAGTTCCCGGCACCCTGCAAAGCGTTCCGCAAGAAAAAAGTACGCCATTTCAGTACGTACTTCAGAATTTTGCCGGAAGACACGACTTGGCATGAGGCGCCAACTGGGGTTTTATCGAGTCCAGGCAGGGGTCTACTCAGCCAAACACGAAGTACGTACTGAAATGGCGTAGTTTTTTCCAAACGGCGGAGCCGGCACCGCCACGACCGGCGCCACGGAGCCACGCGGCGGCGCAACCGGCTCCCGAGCGGCCACACACGCCCCGCCTGGAAAACAGGAGGGTTGCGCAGGAATGGGTTGGAATGACCCCGTCCCCATCCAACCTATTCACCAAAATACGCGGCGATCTCGCGCATGCGCGCGGACTGTTCAACGCCAAAGGGGCAGCGGCGGTCACAATGGCCGCAGCTCACACACTCACTCGCATGATGGGCAAGGTTGCGGTAATGCTCCACCGCCAGGTCGTCGCCCACACGCGCCAGGTCGTAATACTTGTTGATAAGGCCAATCTGCAAGCCCGCCGGACACGGCTGGCAATGGCTGCAGTACACGCAGCGTGCCTCACGCGACTGCGGCGCCATGTCGGCCAGCATTGAGTAGTCGCGCTCCTCAGGCGCTGCATTAAAGTACGAGAGCAAATCATGCAGGTCGTCCACCCCGTGCACACCCGGCAGCACCGTTACCACACCCGGTTTGTCGAGCGCATACTGAATGCACTGCGTACGTGTAAGGGCCTGGCCAAAGGGCGATTGCGAAGCGTCGAGCAACTGACCACCCGCAAACGGCTTCATTACGCTCACGCCCACACCAGCGTGCTCGAACTCGCGCAGCAGCGCCATACGGTCGGCTGCCTCGCCCTGCCCATATTCCGACTCGTCTGTGTAGTCATACATGGGGTTCAAGCTGAACATGGCAAGATCGAAGGCGCCGGTTGCCAGCAGCCGGCGCGCAATATGCGGGTTATGCGTTGAGAATGCCAGATGACGGATGGTGCCGTCCGCTTTGCGCGTCTGCGCATAATCCCAAATGCCGCCGTTCATCACGCGGTCAAGGTCGGCGTCCTCGTCGATGCAATGGATGAAGCCGAAATCTGCGTAGTCGGTGCCGATGGTCGCGAGCCGCTGCTCAAACTCGGCGATAGCAGGCGCGGCCTCCGTGGTCCACGCGTAGTCTCCACCGTCATACATCGCTCCAATGTGCACCTGGATGTGCACGTTAGCCCGATGGCGATGCAGGGCGCGCCCCATAGCTGCCAGCGGCTTGGCCTCGCTGGGAATGAAGTCGAAGTGGTTGATACCCGCTTCAACCGCCTCATCGATAGTGCGCTCAACCTCGGCATCGCTCGCATTATGCAATCCTGCTGAGCCAAGACCAATCACGCTTATCTTGTCACCGCCGTGCGGCAGGATGCGATAGTCCATGGTTTTCCTCCAAACGAATCACGTCGTTGTGAACAGGTGCGGATTAGCCCCAGACAACGGTGGCAGAGCCGCCGCCCAGTGCCTCGGCTAGGCCGGACGGGTCATCCACATGCCCAATGCGCGTGTAGCTGTAACTTGTTGAGAAACTCTCGTAAAACAGCACGAGGCAGTCGCTGCCGAACAGCATGATGTCGCCGGCCTCAATGGCGCCGGGGCGCTCTGCGGTAGCCGGCAGCGTCTCATCCAGATAGAAATACTTCTCGTTACCGTTAAGCTCAGACATCTCAAGCGTCATGGGCAGGCGCGCGGCGAGCGCCGCGGCCGTATCGTTGTCCTCAAGGGTTGCTTCAAACTGCACACCATTGATATCCAGGGTGATTGATGCCATGGCTGCCCCCTCTTCCTTTTCCAGTGCCTCGCCTTGCGCGCCTGTCGAATCCTCCGCTTGCCGAGAGCTCCCGGGAGCGGCGGCAACGCCCCGCGACGCGCCGCCGTTCTGCGTGCCCGCCGCCGAACCTGATGCGGCAGCAGCCGCCGCGCTTCCCGCGGCATCCCCCGCGCCCGAGCATCCGACCATCCCTGCTGCGCCAACAAGCAGCGCGCCGGCAAGGCCAAGCGAAAGCAAATGGCCCAGCGCTCTTTTCCGCGACATCGCGCTAACCCAGGTTCGTCGCAAAGAAGGCCTGGATCTTGTCCCAGGGGATCGCATCTTTGCCGCCGCCGTCGTACAAGTCGGTGTGCACCGCGCCCGAAACCAGCACGAGCTCCTTGTTCTCGCCTTTGAGCTGCGCAAACGCATCCTTACCCATGTAGCACGAATGCGCCGCGTCACCATGAAGCACCATGACCGCGTTCTCAATCTCGCCCGCATAGGCCAAAATCGGCTGGTTGAGGAAGGACATCGTGCCCGTCACGTTCCAGCCCTCGTTGGAGTTGAGCGACCGAGGATGATAGCCGCGCGGCGTCTTGTAGTAGTCGTAGTAATCCTTCACGAACCACGGCGCGTCCTCGGGCAGCGGGTCAACCACGCCGCCCGCTCGATCGTAGGCGCCCGACGCGTAATCCTTCGTACGCTGAGCGACGTACGCGTGGCGCTGCGTCATACGCGCCTCCGGGCTATCCGCCTCGTCGAAATACCCCTTGGCAGCGATGCGACTCATGTCGTACATGGTGCTCGCCACTGTCGCTTTGATGCGTGGGTCGAGCGCAGCCGCGTTGAGGGCGAGACCGCCCCAGCCACAAATACCGATGATGCCAATACGTTCCACGTCCACGTCGCCGCGGCAGGAGAGGTAATCCACCGCAGCCATGAAATCCTCGGTGTTGATATCCGGGCTGGCCATATAGCGTGGCTCGCCGCCCGACTCGCCGCAGTACGACGGATCGAACGCAATGGTTAGAAAACCGCGCTCCGCCATGGTCTGCGCATAGAGCCCCGAGCACTGCTCCTTCACGGCGCCGAAGGGGCCGCACACGGCTATCGCCGCAAGCTTGCCGTCCGCCGCGTCCTGGTTGGCAACGGCGCCTTTGGGCTTGTAGAGGTCGGCCGCCAGCGTGATGCCGTAGCGGTTGTGGAAGGTGACCTTGCTGTGATCAACCTTGTCTGACAGGGGGAACGTCTTATCCCATTCCTGCGTCAACGTGAGCTCTGCGTTCTGCATGATTGTGCTCCTTTCTAGCGAGCTTCATAGGATGAAATGGCCTCGTCTAAAGTGGATGAAATGACCCCGTCCCCATCCGTCCACCCATCTGTCCAATTGGAGATGGATACCAGGCGCGGGGCGCGTTGCTTTACGCCTCGGTGATGTCGATACCAAAGAACTCCTGCGAGAGTTCGGAAAGCGTGCCGTCGTCGCGGAGCGCCGCAATGGCGTCGTTCATGGCATCAAGCAGGCTTTCGGTTGCCGCCTCGCGACGCAGCGGAAACGCCACATGCGTGGGCTCGTCGTTCTCCGCCGCCACTTTGAGCTCTGCCTCGGGATGCTGGTTCATGTAATCCTGGAACACCACCTCGTCGTTTAAGGTGGCGTCGATGCGCCCGCTTTCAAGCAGCTGGATGGTCTGGTTGAAGTCATCCACGCCCGTGTTGGTGGCGCCATAGCTCTCGGCAAGCGTGGCGTAGCTCGACCCAAGCGTGTTCGCCGTGGTCTTGCCATCAAGGTCTTCCATTGAGGCAATGTCAGAATCGCTCCGGGTAATCACCACGATGCGGTTGTAGGCGTACGGCTCGGTGAAGTCGTATTTCTTCTCGCGCTCCGGTGTCACCGAAACGCCGTTTGCCATGGTGTCGTAGCGGCCCGAATCAAGACCGGCAAGCAGGCCGTCCCATTCGCCCTCGGCAAAGGTCGTCTCCACGCCCAGGCGCCCAGCAATAGCGCGCGCGACCTCGATATCGAAGCCGGTAAGCTCACCCGCCTCGTTGTGGAACGTCCAAGGGCTCCAAGTGCCCTCGGTGGCAAAAACCATCTCGCCGCGGCCTTTGATCTGGGCAAGCAGGTCATCACCCGATTCCGCCGCGCCTGCAGAGCCGCCGTCCGTCGCGCCGCCATTGCCCGCGGAGCAACCAGCAAGGCAAAGCAGCGCCGTTCCCGCAAGCACGGAAAGAAACGAGCGACGGTTGAGGTCCAGATCGAGAGTATTGAGCTTGTTCATGGCTTTGATTCCTTTCATTGAAGCCTATTGCCCCGTCCACGTGGTTCATTTGGGGACGTGTTCGCTTTGCCCCATTCGCCCCCCCCTCATCAGACAGGAGAATGGGGCAAAGCGAACACGTCCCCATCCAACCCCCATCCGACCCACGGCTATGCGCCAGCAACGGTACGCAAGAAGGCACGCACACGGTCATTGGCCGGGTGCTCAAAGAACTCACGCGCCGGCGCTTCCGTCACCACGGAGCCGCCTTCCATAAACACCACGCGGTCGGCCACGTTTTTGGCAAATGTCATCTCGTGCGTCACCGCGAGCATGGTCATGCCATCCTCGGCAAGCGCACGCATGACACCCAGCACTTCAACCGTGAGCTCCGGATCGAGCGCCGAGGTGGGCTCGTCAAAATAGATAATCTCGGGATCCGTTGCCACGGCGCGCGCAATGGCCACACGTTGCTGCTGGCCGCCCGAAAGCTGCACGGGAAACGCATCCGCACGATCCGCCATGCCCACGCGCTCAAGGCACGCCCTTGCCTTAGCCTCGGCCTTCGCGCGCGCCATATGCCGCGCCACCACCAAGCCTTCGGTCACATTGCCCAGCACGGTGCGGTTGCGGAACAGGTTGTAGCTCTGGAACACAAAGGCCGTACGCCGCCGCGCCTCGGAAATTTCGCGCTTGGTCGCGTGCGCCAGGTCGATGCGCTCGCTCCCTAGGGTCAACGTGCCCGCATCCGCGTGCTCAAGAAAGTTCGCGCAACGGAGCAGCGTCGTCTTGCCTGAGCCAGACGGCCCCAGAATGGCAACAACCTCGCCACGCCGGACCGTCAGGTCGATCCCGTGCAGCACCTCAACGCCGCCAAACGCCTTGTGCACGCCCTCAAGCCGAAGCATATCCTCCGCCATGGCTATCCCCTCTCCATGCCAAACGAGGCAAGCCTGCGCTCGCCCACGCCCTGCAGCCAGGTGAGCACCGTAGAAAACAGCAGGTAAATCACGGCAACCTCCAGATACAACGGCAGTGCCTCGTAGGTGCGCGACACAATCTGCTGCGTGGCCATAAGCATCTCGAGCACGGTGATGTTGGCCGCAAGCGAGGTGTCTTTCACGAGTGCGATGAGCTCGTTGGAAAGCGGCGGGAACGCGGCACGGAGTGCCTGGGGCAGAAGGATCCTGCGCATGACCTGCATAAAGCTCATGCCCACGCAGTAGCCCGCCTCAAGCTGACCCGCCGGCACCGACTCCAGCGCGCCACGAATCGTCTCGGCAGAATAGGCGCCCGTATTGATGGAAAACACGATGATAGCCGTTGGGAAGGGGTCGAGGACGATACCAAAATCGGGCAGGCCGTAGAACACCACGTAGAGCTGAACAAGCAGTGGTGTTCCGCGGATGATCCATATGTAGAAGCGCGCGAGTTGCGTGAGCACGGGCACGCGCGCGTACTGCACCAGCGCCACCGCAATGGCAATCACCAGTGCGATGGCAAACGAGATGAGTGCCAGCGGGATGGTGGCGGCGAGGCCCGGGATGAGAATTTTCGAAAAGGAATCGAGCAAAATCTGGGCTACGCGATCACTCATGGGCATCCTCGCCCCCCGACGAAGCAGCGGACGGCGCAGCACCGCATCCGCACTCGCAGCTCACCCGGTGCAGCATATGGTCGATGGCATCAATGCCCCGCTGCGAGATGTGCATCGCATCGAGCAGACGCTGCCGCTCATGCAGCAGCACGCGCTTTGTTTCGCGCACGCGCCCCGCCTCGCACGAGGTTTTCGCGCGCTCCGCGGTGGCGCGGTCGCAGGCGCAATCGGCCAAGCAGCGCTCAACATCTTCGCTCAAATCGCCCATAGCGGCAGCTCCTCTCTGGTTGGATAGGCTTGATAAGCAGGACGATCAACGAAGGGTCAATTCCTTCGCCTCCTTAATTGATATGGTAGGTTTCTGTTTGAACTAGGTAAAAGACCTATATTGCATGCTCAACTATGCCTGTTAGCTATGGTTTGAACCCGCCACCACGGAACCTCATAATGAGTTGAGGCGAAGGTGGATGAAACGACCCCGTCGCCATCCATCCACTTAGGAGGTGGACTGTGCTCATAGTGCTTGGCGCGGTGTGCCTGGGTTACGGCTGCGCGCTCGCGCGTGCCATGCACCGCGTACGTTCACGGTCGCGCTTCCATATGGTGTGGCTTGTCCTCGGCACGGCGCTGGCGGTCTTAGGCATCTTGCTGCACGCACTCGCTCCCACCGCGCTTGAAGATAACGCTGCATGCAGAATGGCGCTAACTGCCGTACGCGCGGCAAGCGGTATGTTGCTCGCACTGATGGCCGCGTTTGTATTATTGAGCTGTCGCATTATGGCCACAGCACGCCGCACACCGCCCGCCGAGCTTGATGTGATCATCGTGCTCGGGGCGCAAGTGCGCCGCGATGGCCTACCCACTAAGGCGCTGCGCTTTAGACTCGAAGCCGCTCGGGCCTATCTAAGAAAGCATCCGCGTACCCGCGTCGTGGTTTCCGGCGGACAGGGCCCCGACGAGCCCGAAACCGAAGCCTCTGCCATGGCGCGCTGGCTCGTACAGCACGGCGTAAACAAGCAGCGCATTACCCTTGAAGACGCATCAACAACTACAGCGGAGAACATCGCTTTTGCAAGCCAGTTTATTGATATGAATCGTGAACACGTGGGCATTGTCACCAACGATTTCCACCTCTACCGCGCGCTTCGCATTGCACGCCGGGCGGGCGTCGCTCACGCCTATGGCATCAGCGCCTACTCAACGCCGTGGTATCTGCCCAACAACCTGCTGCGCGAATGCTGCGCCGTGATTAAGAACGTCTATGCAGGAACAATGTAGACCAAACGCCGGAACACGAGCGACCGGCGAGTGCCGTGAGCGGCGCGGCGCACCTAGTACCCGGCACCTAGTACCCGGCACCTAGTACCCGGCACCTAGTATCCGGCACCTGGTATCTGGCGCCCAACACCCATCGCCAAACACCGCCTCCTACATCCTCCGCACGCGCACAGCCGCAAGCACACTGGGAACGGCCGCTACAAGCGCAAGCGCTGGCCACAAGCACGCCAGCGTACTGAATGTTGTCACCACACTCGAAACCCCCGTTGCCACCAGACCGCCCGCGCGAAGCGCGATGGACTGAATCGACATCATCCCAGTACGCTCTTCTGAGGGCGCCGCCTCGTGGAGCAGCGTCTGTTCAAAGACGGTGCGCACGCCAAGAAGCAGGTAAAAGGCCACATAGGCTGCCACAAAAAGGCCCGGCACCGTCACCGCGCCCAACACCACAACCATGAGCACAGCCCCCGCAAGCGTACCGAGCATCCACACCGAACGTCCGTGGGCACCCCATCCGCCCGTCTGTGGGCCACGCATGCGCGACGCAGCAACGCTCCCCAACGCCGCTGCCGCCTGACCGGCGCAGCTCACCGGCCCAAGCAGCCAGGTCATTCCGTCACCCGCAAGCGCCAAAAGTGCCGGCTGCCAGTATGTCTCAACCGTGAGCATGACCACGCCGGCAGCCGCCGATGCCAGCAGCACCATCTTGAGCGTACCGCCATCTTTGATTGCAGCGATTATCTGATGGAGCGCCTCGCCAACCGAGGGACGCCGAGGCCCTTCTTGGAATTCCGCATGCACCGAGCAAGCACTACGCTCGTCGCGCGGATAAACCAGGAGCGCAACCACAAGAGCGCCCGCGTTGACCACGCACACGGCGGCAATCACCAGCAGATAGCTCGCGTCAAGCGTGGCCAGCACGCCGCCCGCCAGCGCACCCGCGCCAACACCCACTGTCTCAAGCACGGCAAACATGCTGTTGAGCTTGTCCAGAGCACTCAGACGCAGGCCTGGGTGTTTGGCATGTGCCGCCATCACGCGGTCAACCTCTATTGATTCGAGCGTACCTGTGCGCGCGGCCAGCGCGATGCCGCGCAGCACCGAAGACGCCACCACAAGCCACACGTTCACACCCAAGGCAAGCAACACATAGACCGCAATACCCAAGACCATGGAGCATACAAAGAGCCGCCGGCGCCCCAGCACATCTGCTGCCACACCGCTTGGCACCTCGAGCGCAACGGTCACAACAAGCGTTACGCCCATCACAAGCGGCAACGTTTCCAGCGTGGCTCCACGGGCCATGAGCAAAAGCGATAGCACGGGCACCGTGATGCCGGTTCCAAAGTTCATGAGGGCAAATGCAAGCATGTGCGAAACGGGCATAGTCATCCCCACCTCTCGGGCTCGAGTTATGTGCATTCAAATGAACTTGTTTGAAGGGAAATCGTACTGGTGCCCCACAGAGCAGCGCTCAGCCACACAGGCGCGCCACGCCGGGCTGCGACGAGCCAGGCTCCGCCGAGCCGCAGCGCTCACAGCACCTGCCGCCTCACGACCAACGCTCTTATGTCAAAAGCTAGGCTTCCGTGTCCCCCGCCTGAGAATCCGCTCGATGGGGAACCCACATCAGCGAAAACTCCCACGGCACGGCCCCATCGCGCGGAGCATCATGCCGCACCAAAAATGCGGTCACCACATCTTGCAGCTCGCGCGCCTCCTCCTCGGTGAGGTACACAAAACCCGTCCTCAGATCGCCCGTCGGCACGCCACGCGCCTCGTCGCGCCGGGCGCCCCCCTCTCGCACATAGCGCCGCAGCTGGTCGTAAACCGCCTGGTGCAGATAATCTACCAGCAGACTTTTCTCGCTGTGAAGGTCGTCCTGGATACCCATCCGCACGTTCACGTTGGTCGGAGGCGCCACCCAAAAGCGCGCGACAACACCGCGGATGCGCTCGGTGTGATCGAGCAGCACAAGGCCCAACTGCTCAAGCTTTTTCATGTGGTGCGTCACCGATGAGGCAGAAATGCCCAAGCGGTCTGCCAGCTCCTTGCACGTGGCTGGCCGCGCAATGAGCGCCATCTCGCGCAGCAGGCGCTGGCGCTGCGGGTTCATATAAATATCAAGCTGCTCGCTCGTGGTGATGTCGAGCTCACGCCGCTGTGGTGCAGGCGTTGCATCCCCACTGTCTTGCAACACGGAGCCTTGACCTACCGTCTCTGGAACCGAGGTGTCACCATGAGCCGCAGCGTCCTGAGACACCGCATATGGCATTGCAGCTCCGCTGCCTGCGACAACCTTGCTTTTTACATCTTCAATGCCACGCGTTCGACCTGCCATGGGCACCCCTCTCATCTTTGGGTACCTATTATGTTACACACTATGTAATATTGTGGCAAGCGATTATTACATGCTTTGTAATAACGAATACGGTGCATTCGATGCACGCTGGCGCCCCATTTCGGTGCGCCCAGAAAAAATCGATGCGGTTTGCCGACGTTTTGCCCCAATCCTCCGAATACACAACGAGAGCCCAACGCTTCTACCTGCGCTTTTTTTCGATGCATAGTGAGGTCTACTCGTGGCATTCGGCTAAAACGTCGGCAAACCGCATTGATTTTATTTTGAGCACGTCATGCACGAGTTTCGAAGGGCAAAACGCCCCGGCTGCACGTGGCCCAGCATCTCAAGCCTCTCGCGAGCGCCCGGCACCCGGCCCTTAACGTCTTACTGACCTGAAGATACTCGTTTCTGCAGCTCGGCGAGCTTCCGCATGATGTAGTCGTAGTTCTCGCGGCGATGGGGCACAGTGCACGCAGAACAATCCTTGATGTCGCCGGCTTCGCCCACATAGGAAAAGTTGCCCCCGCAGTCGGGGCCGAGCGCGTAGAGCGGGCAAAAACAAAAGAGGCAGTTTAGGTCCTCCGCCGGCATGTTGTGACAGGGGTAGAACTCGCAGGTAGCATGGTTAAAAAACGTGTAGTTCTTCGCTGTGGTATCCATGTTGTCTCCCGCGATCACTTGCCGGCGCCCAAGCAAAAGGGCAAGAGACATCATAGCCTCTTGCCCACGCCCTACGCACGCTGCATGCGTTATGCCGGATAATCTGCATCCTCCACCGGCTCAAGCCACTCGTTGGAGGTTTCCTCGCCCGGAGCCTCAAACGCCACATGGCTAAACCAGCTATCGGCGGCGGCACCATGCCAGTGCTTTACACCAGCAGGAATGTACACCACCGAACCCGGCTTGAGCTCCTGCGGCTCCTTGCCCCACTCCTGATACCAGCCGCGACCATCGGTGCACAAAAGAATCTGCCCACCGCCCTTCGAGGCATGGTGGATGTGCCAGTTGTTGCGGCACCCCGGCTCAAACGTAACGTTTGAAATGGCAAGGCCGCACTCGTCGGCCAAAAGCAGACCGTTCAAATACGACTCACCAATAAAGAACTCGCCATAAGGATTCGAGACGCCCATGCCAAACATTGGCTCAAACTCAGCTGCGTAGTCCATGTTGTCCTCCTTGTTCTCAATGATGTTGTTGTGCTCGGTGGCATGCGGCAGGAATGGCCCCGCCGCGGGAACGCCTCAATATGCCACTCCTACGCGCGGGCAGCGGCCGCGTTGTCAATACAGGAAAGTGCGTTCAAGCTGCGCGGATAGCCAATATAGGGCAGCATCTGCAGGACCACGCGATAGAGAAAGTCCTTGGTGCGGCCGAGGTTCATGTTGCCCCCGGCGTGCGCCGTTGCCTGCGGCTCGCATCCGCCCTGCGCTGCGATATAGCAAAACGTCACGAGCTCACGATCAAGGTCGGAAAGGCCTCTGCGTGTGTAATAGTCGCCAAAGCAGTTCTCCGCAAGCCAGCGATTGACGACGACACGCTCGGCAGGACCGGTCTCCCAGGCGCGGCGCATGCCCTCGCCAAAGTAGTCAACCTGCTTTTGGTTGCCCGCATCGCGGCGCGTCTCGAGCGTCGTGGTCCCCTGGGGTGCAAGCGGCAGCTCCACACCGCGCTCGCCCAGAAGCTCGTTCGTCGCATCAATAAACGGCCGCACGCGCCCGATACCCAAATATGCACATGCCTGATACACGACCTCCTTAAGCTCAACGGGGGTTATGCCCTCATCAAGCGCCTCTGCCGCCATAAGGCGGAACTCGTCCAAACCCTGACAGCCCAAGAGCGCCGCCAGCACCGCAAGATAGCGCTCACGCGTGGGCAACGCTGCTGCCGGCTCGGCCGGAACCTCCTCGCCAGCAAAATAGGCAAACCGCTTCGAAAACTCAGGGTCGGTACCCTCAAGACCAGCCACTCCCCGATAAGCTGCCATCATATCCGCCTCTCTCTACGCGCGCCGTCAAACCAGCGGCGCCCTGCCCTACTTTGCGTTGGGATTCGTGGTACCAGCAAGCTGCTTCTCGCCCGGACGCGCCGCCGGCCCCACGAGCTCGTGCGCGGTATAGGGCTCCTCAAGGTAGGCCACCTCGTCGGCCGTGAGCTCGACGTCAAGTGCGGCAACCGCGTCGTCCACACGCTCGGGCTTAGAGCAACCCACGATGGGCGCCGCCACGCCGCGCGCCCAGTGCCACGCAAGCGCCACCCGCGCCATAGGTACACCATGCTTCTCGGCAACCTCAGCCACGCGCGCGATGATGGGCATGTCCTGCGCCTCGGCCGCGTCGTACTTGTTGCGCATGGTGCTGTCCGTCGTGCTGCGCTTGCTCTCAGAATTCCAAGTCGGGCGGCACAGATGGCCCGAAGCCATGGGGCTATAGGGCGTGAGCGCCACATCATACTGGCGGCACACCGGGATCATCTCGCGCTCGTCCTCGCGATAGAGCAGGTTGTAATGGTTCTGCATGCTCGTAAACTGCGTCCATCCGTTCTGCTCGGCCACGAGCTGCAGGTTATGGAACTGGTAAGCGTACATCGCGCTCGCACCGAGGGCGCGGACCTTGCCCACGCGCACCAAGCCATCGAGCGCCTCCATGGTCTCCTCCATGGGGACGTTGTAATCAAAGCGATGGATGATGTAGAGATCCAGGTAGTCCGTTCCAAGGCGGCGGAGGGTCCCGTCAATCTCGCGGTTGATAGCCTCGCGGGAAAGCCCTCCCTCGTTGAAGAAGACCTTGCTCGCAAGTACCACCTCGTCACGCGGCACGCTCAGCTCGTGCAAAGCGGTACCAATAAACTCCTCGCTCGAGCCGTGCGCGTAGCAGTTGGCGGTGTCGATGAAGTTGATTCCCTGCTCAAGCGCCCGTGCAATCACGGCACGCGTCTCATCTGGGCCAATCGTCCACTGATGGAAGTCGCTTGAGGGCCGGCCAAAGCTCATGCCGCCCAAGCAGATAGGGCTAATCTTGATGCCAGAATGGCCGAGTGTGGTGTAGCGCATGTAAACCTCCTGATTCTTCGTGGAATGTTATGAGCGCGAGCCAGCCGGAATGTCTTTCGCAACGCGATCGATCCGAACGTCCAGCGGGCCCGTGAGCGCATGCAAGGGCTCAAGCGAACCCTCTATACAGCCAATCGTGAGTTGGTCGCCATAGCGCCGAGAGTTTTGCTCGTCATCGAAGAAAATCGCGAGCCAGCCGCCAGACGGGTTGTAATTGATATCGCCGTCCACCCAGCCGCGATGAATGCGTACCGGGTCATGCGGAAGAGAGAACGGCAGAGAGCCACAGCAGCCCACCGCTGAGATAGACATACGAAGCGTCAGGGGCAAACGTGCAGCAAAAGCGCGGGCAGTCTCGGTGTCATTGAGCACCGCAGGCAACTTCACCTCGCCCAGCTGTACTGTGATGTGCTTCCCCATGGCGCCCCTTTGTCCTTTTCAAAACCTCGCATTTCTCACTGTCTTAAGTGTGCTCCGCCTTATAACAAAGTACAATTACTTATGTTGCATATCGTGATATGAGAATTCCTTATAGCATTGGCATCATTACGGTTACTGCGGGAGACACCATGGAACTCAGGGCACTTCGCTATTACCTTGCCGTCTGTGAATGCGGCACCATGTCGCGCGCGGCGGAGGAGCTGCACGTCACACAGCCCGCTCTCTCGCGGCAGATCGCAGGGCTTGAGCGCGAGCTGGGGTGCGAGCTGCTCGAACGTCACAGCCGCAGTGTCACACCCACCGAACAGGGGCTTTACCTTAGAAGACGAGCCCAGGAGATTGTAGGACTGGCAGATCAGACTGCGGCGGATTTCTCGCATAACGAGGGAATCGTGGCGGGCGACATTCACATTGGCGCCGGCGAAAGTGCGAGCCTGCGCCTCATGGCGCGCTACATCCGTGCGTTTCGCGAACGCTACCCCGAGGTGCGCTTTCATCTGCATAGCGCTGTGGCAACCGACCTGGTGGAGCGTCTGGAGCACGGCCTCGACGACCTAGCGGTGCTTATGTCGCACCCCGATAACGACCGCTTTGAACACCTCCGGCTGCCTGTCAGCGATGCCTGGGGCGTTATCATGCGTGCAGACGACCCGCTTGCCGCGCGCGAGGTCATCGGTCCGGGAGACCTCTTGGAAAGCCCGCTCATCATGCCCGAGCGCTCGTGGACGGGCGAGCGCGCGTGCGGCCCGCTCGGCGCGTGGTTTGGCGACGAGGGCGACGCGCTCGACGTCGTGGCCACCTATAACCTTTCGTACAACGCGGCCCTGCTTGTTCAGGAGGGCGTGGGCCGCATGATCACACTTGAGGGGCTCGTGAGCACGGGCGCGGAAAGCGGGCTTGTGTTCAAGCTGCTCTATCCGCCCGCCGTCGCCATCATCGATGTGGCATGGCGGCGCGGCGCCACGCCATCGCGTGCGGTGCGCCTTTTTCTGGAAAGCCTCCGGGACTCATAAGGCGCGCCGCAGGAACGTGAAGGCGCGCCGCAGGAGGGTGAGCCCTTACGCTTCGGCGCGCTTCTCTGGGCAAGTCTTCACGCCAAAGCAGAAGTAAAGGATGTGGAAGGTCCAGACGCACGCCAGCACCATGCCAACGAGCCGAGCACAACAAACAGCACCTTCTTAACCCTCATGTCTGGCGTCCTTTCTTGAGTCTTCTCGCCTCCCGCTTGGTCTCGACCATGTGGCGGATGGCAGCAAGGGGATGCCGGAAGATCATGCGCGGTCCTGAGAAGCGCATGACCACCCGGATCCTCTCGCGCATGTCGGGCCGGTAGCAGTGCACACGGCAGTTGGAGCAAAACGTCTTAGTTTCCATAAGCGGGCAGCAGTCGCTCCGACGCCGTGCATAGGCGGCGAGCTCGGCGCACTCCGGGCAGAGCTCGCCGGACCGGCTCCCATGGCGTTTCCGGCAGTACAGCTCAATCATCTGGGAGACCATGCGTTTCTCGCGCTCGCGCTTGGTGGCGACGCGTGCGGTGCTCCTTTGGTCCGCCATCAGCTCATCCTCCCTCTCTCAACCGGCACGACGGTGTCGACGATGCGCATGGTAGACGGGCGATGCGAGACCAGAAGCACCGTACGCCCCGCCCCCTCTTCACGAATCGAGCGCAGAATAGCTCCCTCATGGTAATGGAATTGAGCTGCATCGTGAGCACCCGCATGGTGATGCGCCGGAATTTCTCGGCCTGCTCGTTCATCTGGTCCTGCTTGAACCCGTCCGCCTGGTAGACCTTGAGGGTGGTGAGACCCTGGAGGTTCTCCAAGAAGGTGTCGCCTAGCTCGGCCCCAAGGCCAGAAGCTTCTCGTAGATGCGATGACGCACGGTCCGCTTGACTTCGCAACTGGCGAGGTGACCCATGCGCGTCACGAGCATGGCGCATCCAGCACGGACAGCCGCCGCAAGCACCATCGCGACGGCAGCACCTATCAGGTCGTTGAGGGTGCTCGTCCGCTCATAGAGGCGCTCGAGCACGACGCAGAATTTGCCCGCAATCGGTCATAGAAAGGTAGCGACAAAGCGTCTCGTAGTGTGAGGCGAGCGCGTCGAACGCCCAGCTGTCCGCATTCCAGGCAACCGTGAGCAGCACCGCCTTGAGACGACGCGAAAACCTTGACGCTACAGCTCACGCGCCCACGCCGCGGCACTCGACACACTCTGCAGCAGCTTGCCGCGCTTCCAATCAAGCGCCGGGTACAGCTCCTTAAGATGCTGCGAGGCGTGGTCGATCCCCGACCCGCCCGATGTTGCAAAGGGAACCACCGAGGCATAGCCAAGCTGCGGAGCAACCGCATCCAGGAACGTATCCACGCAGCGCGGCTCCACATACCACCAGATGGGGAATCCCACGAGCACCGTGTCATACGCTGCAACCTTGGGCAGCTCGCCTGCAAGCGCGGGCCGGCAAGCAGGGTCGTTCATCTCGCGAGAACTACGGCTGTTGCTGTCGTTCCAGTTCAAATCAGCCGCGGTATAGGGCTCTTGCGGAGTGATCTTGAACGCGTCGGCGCCCATCTCACGCGCGATAGCCTCCGCTACACGCTTTGTCGTACCGCTTGCCGAGAAGTAAGCCACCAATGTCTTCGCCATGATCTTGTTCCCTTCCACGCGGGCAACCACTGGTATGCCCTATATATCCGCAGCAGCGCTTGCCCAGCCTTGCACCGTGCCTTTACTCGGCAAGCGTCGTTGCAAAGCAGCTGGCTACAGCCCCAAACCATCGACCCAATCGGTAACATCGACCGTGGGCGTACTCGCCGAGAAGCGCTCGCCATCAACCCACTCGCCCGTTCCGGCCAAACCGGCCAACTCATCTCCCGAGCCGCCGATTCCCGAGGAGGCAGACGTGCAGAAGGGCACCACGGTCTTGCCGGAGAAATCGTTACCCTCGGCAAACGTCTTAACCGGCCAGGCGGCATCGAGCACCACCAGCGAGCACAAACGCGTCGGCCGTGCCGCTCAAACCCCGCTATGCCGGGGCAGAACCTTCACCGCTGCCACCCGCTGGGCTTACCCGTCCAACTCGACAAGCTCATAGGCCTGTGAGCCCAAACCGATTGCCTCGGCATGCTCCAGCGTATGAGCGCCATGGCGGCTCTCCATGCGTTCAATCAAAGCCTCGCCATCGGGAGCCGCATAAACCAAATCCACGCACGCTCGGTCGAGTGCTGTGGGGTCTCTTGAGGCCAGAATGCCAATATCTGCCATCTCCGGCTCCGCGGGGTGCGAATCACAGTCGCAATCTACCGAAAGGCGATTCATAACGTTGATGTAGCAGATGTTGCCGCCCACACCACCAAAGTGGTCCGAAACAGCCTTGGCAGCCTCCGCCATCGACTCAAGAAAATCATCCTGCTCGGGGTTTCCCCAGCTTGTGGTTGAGGCGCCAGCAGAATGGATGAGCATCTTGCCCTCGCGCGAAGCAATCCCGATGGAGCAGTTCTTGATGGCTCCGCCAAAACCGCCCATCGCGTGGCCCTTGAAATGCGCAAGGCTCACTACATAGTCGTAGTTGCCAAGATGAGCGCCCACCAAATCCTCCGTGAGATGCGACCCTCCCGTTACCGGCAACGAGAGCGATCCCTCGGCATCCATGATGTCTACGTTTGCGATCTGGGTGAAACCGTGCTCGGCAGCAGCCCTCAGGTGACTTTCGGTGGTAGAACGCGCGCCGCCATACGCCGTGTTGCACTCAACGATTGTCGCGCCGAGGCCACGCACGAAGTCACCGATGAGCTCGGCGGAAAGAAAGTTATGACCACCCGGTTCACCCGTAGATAGCTTCACGGCAACGTTGCCAGCAGGCGCTACATCGAGTGCGTCAAACACCATCTGCAGGCTCGCGGGGCTGATGGCATGTGTAAAGAAAACCGTAGGCACAGCGCGTACCTCCTCGCTCCCGTCCGACGTATTGGCATCCGCCAAGCTGGCAGGAGCCCCTGTCGAGCCAGCCTCGGGCGTCGATGCGGCGCTGCTCGGAGCCTGCGCGCAACCAGTCAGCGCCACCACGGCAGCTCCCGTTGCCACGCCAACAAAGTCCCTCCTGCTCAACATAGCAACATCTGCCCACCTAACTCCCCTGCGCATGGGCTGTGCCTACTTGGCTTCGAGGCTCTCGCGCAGCACCTGAAGCACCTCATCGCGAGTGAGCGCATGGTAGCCGCCCTGCATGATGAGGGTGCTATCGGCGATGCCTTCGAGCATCTTCTCGGTGACGCCAAACTCCGCGATGCCCATCACGCACCCAATCTCGCGCATCCAGGCCTCCATGGCATCCAGACCTGCAGCCGCAAGCTCCTCTTCAGTCTTGTCTTCGGGCGCGATGCCCCACACGTTGGTGGCAAAGCGCGCAAACTTGGACAGGCCGTAGGGCATGATGAGACGGTAATAGGGCAGCGCCACAGCGGAGAGGGTCATGCCGTGCGTGGCGTCGGTGTGCGCACCCACCGCCTGGCCAAGCATGTGTACCTCCCAGTCGGTCGTCTTACCGCAGGCCACAAGGGTGTTGAGCGCCCAGGTGGCGCACCACATGATGTTGGAGCGCGCCTCATAGTTTTCAGGATTTGCCACCGCAATGCGGCTTGCCGCGATAAGGCTCTTCATAAGGCCTTCGGAGAGATAATCGGAGGTGTTGTCATCCTCGCCCGAGAAGTACTGCTCGGTGATGTGGTTCATGATGTCGAAGACGCCCGAAACCATCTGATACTTCGGTAGCGTGTAGGTGAACTCGGGGTTGAGCACGGCAAACTTGGGGAACACACGCGCGTCGGCAAACACGTGACCCACCTTCATCTTGGCCTCGTGGTTGGTGATAACCGAGCCGCAGTTCATCTCAGAGCCAGTGCCCACCATGGTGAGCACCGAGCCCACGGGGATGACGTCGAGGTCGGCGGCCGGCTCGTCAAAATCAACCCAGTACTTCTGCCACGGGTCAACGTCCTCGGGCAGGTTGGCCGAGACCGCCACGGCCTTGGCGTAGTCGATGCACGAGCCGCCGCCCACGGCCAGAATAAAGTCCACGCGGTTCTCGCGCGCGATGGCAATACCCTCGTGCAGTTTCTCAACCGTGGGGTTGGGCATAACGCCCGCATCTTCCACAATCGTTTTGCCCGCCGCCTTGAGAGCGTCTACAACCTGGTCGTAGATGCCGTTTTTCTTGATGGAGCCGCCACCGTATACCAACTGCACCACCGAACCATAGGCGGTGAGCTCTGCGGTAAGCGCCTGCAGAGCGTCCTTGCCAAAAATGAGCTTCGTGGGATTGTGATACGTGAAGTTGCCGAGCATGAGCTTCCTTTCAGGTACATATGGACGGACGAACAGTGTTTAGGCTTCGATTCTGAGTACGTCCGTCCGCCTTGGGACAAGACGCCGCGGTTGAGGCCCAGCCTCGCCGCGCCGTCGCAAAAGGGAATGCGTCTTGAGATGTAGGGGCGTCTCCTTCAAAGAGTCGCGGGAACCGTTTGCGGACCGCATATAGTCGCACTCATCTAAAAGAGCAACTTCTCATCTCTAAGACGATTTATAGATTACGCATCGTCACGTATCTTGTAAAGAGTTTAGTAACAACTATTTTCTTATATTTTTATTTAGCTGCGTTATACTTTTATGCGACCTACCCGGAGGATAACTATGGCCGATTTCATCCGCGCACGTAGCGACGAACAAAAAGAGCAGCGCATGTCCGAGATCAAACATGCGGTTGACGAGCTCTTTTCCACCCATCCCTATCACGAGATCACGCTTGCCGCGATCTCGGAGCATTTGGGCTGGTCGCGCGCGGCGCTCTATAAATACGTGAGCACCAAGGAGGATATTTTCCTTGAGGTGTGTTCCGACAAGATGGCAGCCTACCAGCAGGCCCTGCTTACCGCCTACCCCGCTGGCAGCGCATACGTACCCAGCGTGCTCACCGAAGTGTGGACCGAGCAGCTCGTGAGCCATCGCGATTATTTCCGCTACTGCGACCTGTTGTCCGCCATCATTGAGACCAACTGCTCGATCGAGCGCCTTGCCGCGTTTAAAACACGCTACTACACCGGGCATGACGCGCTTGTGGCACGTTTTTCAGAAAACCTGGGTATTGCGCCCGAGCGCGCCGCACAGCTTCTCATGGCGGTGTATTACCACGCAGTGGGTATGAATAGCGGGTGCTACGAGAATCCCCTGATAAGCCAGGCACTCGAGCTCGCGGGCCTTCCTGCCCACAAGCCGGACTTCCGCACCGAGATGCGAGACTTTATTGCCATGTGCCTCGCGCACTACGCGGCGTAGCGAGCGGCGTGGGATAGCAACCGGCGCAATACGCCCTGTAAAACACGCTCGCGCCGGATATAGGGAGAACATCAGCGGCGGCTCGCTCGACTCTCCCCATACACACCCGTCAAAGAGAGGTGCCCATGGAACTCCGCCACCTGCAGTACTTCCTTATGATTGCCCGCGAAGGCACCATCTCGGGTGCAGCGCAGGCGCTCCACCTCTCGCAGCCCTCACTGTCGCGTCAGATGCACGATCTTGAGTGCGAGCTGGGCTGCAAGCTCTTCAACCGCGGCAGCCGCCACATCGAGCTTACCGAGGCAGGCATGCGCTTGAGGAGCCGTGCGGAGAAGATCGTCGATTTGGTGGGCCGCACCGAGTCGGAGTTCCTCGTGTCCGCCGACATGCTCGCCGGCGAGGTGCGCATTGGCGGCGGCGAGACGCCCGCCATGGCACTCGTCGCCGACGTAGTCGCCGAGCTGCAGTCCGCCCACCCGCTCCTGCGCTTTGCCCTGCACAGCGGCAACGCGGCCGACGTGAGCGAGCGGCTCGACAACGGCCGCATCGACTTCGGCGTGTTCGTGGGCCACACCAACCTCGACCGTTATGAGAGCCTCCGGCTTCCAGCACACGACCGCTGGGGCGCCTTCATGCGGCAGGACGACCCCCTTGCTGCCCTCGACGCCGTGCGACCCGAAGACCTCCAGGACAAGCCGCTCATCTTCTCGGCACAGGCCGGTCACGAAATGCAGGCCTGGTTTCGACGGGATGCCGCCGAACTCGACATCGTCGCCACCTACAACCTGCTCTATAACGCATCGCTGCTCGCTCGGCGCGGCGTGGGCTACGTCATCAGCCTGGACGGCATCGTGGACACAGGCCCCGGCAGCGGCTTGACCTTCCGCCCGCTCGACCCCGCCGTCACGGCCGACATCTTCATAGCTTGGAAGCGCTACCAAACCTTCTCCGCCGCCGCCGAGGCGTTCCTGCGCCGCATCCGCGAACTCTGGGGCTCATCGAGACGTTAGCGAACGGTAACACGCCGGCTCTCCGAACAACACGGGCACAAAAACAGCCCTGTCGGCAATAGAGCCAACAGGGCTGCAAACACAATCTGCCAACGAACTCCCGCTTGGCGCGTGGAAGACCGAAAGCGCATCCTCTACAGTTTGCCGCCGCCCAGCAGGCCACGAAGCACCTGCTCGGGATCGGCCGAACCGCCGCGCGGCACAAGCGCGGTGATCTTCTTCTGCACGCGCAGCTCATGCACCTCGTCCTCAAGCTCGCGCACGCGGGCGCGGAGCTGCTCCATCTCTTCCTCGCGCTTCTCGGCGCGCTCCTTCATATCGAGGATACGCACTACACCGGCCAGGTTGATACCCTCGTCGGTGAGCTGGTTGATGAGCTCCAAGCGCTCGATGTCGGCGCGCGAATACAGGCGCGTGTTGCCGCCCGAGCGCTGCGGGTTCACCAGGCCCTTGGACTCGTACACGCGCAGGGTCTGGGGGTGCATACCAGTGAGCTCCGCCGCAACGGAAATCATGTAGAGCGGCTTGTTGCGCGCATCATCTGCCATGTAAATCCCCAGACCTCTCAATCACGAGCGGGCGCCACAGGGTTCGCACCCGCTCTTAACATACCCTTAGATTTTAGCGCGGTAGCGGTTGACCTCCGACCGATAGTCGCGCGTATCGGCGTCGCGCAGGCGCTCAAAGGCCTCACGCTCAGCCGTACTCAGTTTGGTGGGAACAGCAACCTCCACCGTTACCAGCAAGGCGCCGGTGCGACCGCGATGCTTCACGTCGGGGGCGCCCATCTCCTTAAAGCGGAACGTCTTGCCGCTTTGCGTGCCCGCTGGCACCTTCAGGCGCACCGTGGCACCACCGGGCGTGGGCACCTCCACGGTGCAACCCAGCGCCGCCTCGGCAACCGAGATAGGCAGCTTCATGGTTACGTCGGCACCTTTACGCTTGAAAAGCGGGTGCTCCGCCACGTGCGTGGTCACCACCAGGTCGCCGCGCTCGCCACCGTTGACGCCGTACTCGCCGCGCCGCTTGTAGCGCAGCTTGCCACCGTCCACCGCACCTGCCGGCACCGAAACCGTAATGGTCTGTTGCTCACCAGTGGAGGGAATGCGGTAGGTGACCTTGTGCGTCACACCACGGAACGCATCCTCGGCGCTCACGTCCACGGTAAGCGAAAGGTCGCCACCGCGGCGCGGGCGCGACGCCGCGCGACCGGCACCCCCCATGCCACCAAAGTTTGTGGCCCAGTCGCCTCCAAAGGCACCGTCGCCATTGAAGATGCTGCTAAAGATATCGCTCCAGCCGCCCGCACCCGGGTTGCCCGCGTAGGTGTAGCCACCAGCGCCACCGGCACCGGGAATGCCACCAAACATGAGCAGCTGGTCGTACTCTTTGCGCTTTTTGGGATCAGAGAGGGTCTCGTACGCCTCGCTGATTTCCTTGAACTTTGCCTCGTCGCCGCCGGCGTCGGGATGGTACTTCTGCGCCAGCTTGCGAAACGCGGTCTTGATCTCTTTGTCGGAGGCGTCGCGCTTGACGCCCAGGACATCGTAGAAGTTTTTCTGTGCCATAGCACGCCCTCCCCTCGAACTGAAAGGCCCCGGTGCCGCGTGAGCTCCGGGGCCCTTGTCTTACTGTTCCGACGCCTCAGATTCCGTCGCATCGGCTTGCGCGCCATCGTCCCCCGCCGAGGTGTCCTCCTCGGGAGCAGGGCGCTTCGCGCCGCCGTACGTAACGGTGACCATCGCCGAGCGCAGCACGCGCCCACCCATGCGGTACCCCTTCTGGTACACGTCGTTCACCGTCTCATCAAACTGGTCGGAGTCCTCAACGCGGCCCACCGCCTGATGCTCAAGCGGATCGAAGGCCTCGCCCTTGGGGTCGATCACCTCAACGCCCTCGTGCGCAAACACGTCGAGCATCTTGGTGTGCACGGCGTCCACGCCGTCCACGAACTGCGAGAACGAGTCGTCAAGCTCCTGGGTGCGAGCATGCGCGATGGCACGCTCCATGTCGTCGATCACAGGGAGCAGCGCACTCACGAGCTTCTCGGTGGCGCGGCTCTGCTCGGCCAGGCGCTCCTGCGCCGTACGGCGACGGAAGTTCTCCCAGTCGGCCTGCAGACGCTGGACACGATCCTGCGCCTCGCGCGAGCGCGCGTCGGCCGCCTTCAGGGCTTCCTCGGCCTCACTCAACTGACGGCGCACATCAACCAGCTCGGAAGATGCCTGCTCATACTTGAGCTTGAAATCGTTCTCCGCAGCCTCTTCACCTGCACGAATCGCTGCCTCAATCATCTCCTCCTCGGTCATACCCGTGGTGGAATCATCGACGGAAGCGGTGTCCCCGCCGGATGCCTCAGCGGCAGCGTCTGCCTGCGGAGCCTCTGCGCTCTGCGCGCCTTGCGCGTTCTCGGTCGCCTCCGTTGCCTCGTCGGCGGCCTCTACGGGAATTTTCACGTCCTTCTCCTCAGAGTCAGCGGAGGCGGCAGCGGCGGCCGCCTCCGTGCGAGCTTTCCGGGCGGACATGATTACTTGTCCTGATCGTCGTCGACAACCTCGTAATCGGCATCCACCACGTCGTCATCAGCGTTGGAAGAGCCGGAAGGCGTCTCCGTGGCCTGCTGAGCGTCGCTGTACACAATCTGTGCGAGCTTGTAGGCAACTTCCTGCAGCTTGTCGCCGGCGGTCTTGATGGCATCGACATCGGTGCCCTCAAGCGCCTTCTTAGCATCGGCGATAGCAGCCTCGGCATCGGCCTTCACGTCGCCCGGCACCTTGTCGCCCAGGTCGGCGAGGGTCTGCTCGGTGGAGTAGCAGAGGCTGTCGGTCTGGTTGCGCACCTCGACCTCTTCCTTCTGGCGCTTGTCCTCCTCGGCATGCGCCTCGGCATCCTTCACCATGCGGTCGACTTCTTCGTCGGAAAGCGCGGTGGAGCCAGAAATGGTGATCTGCTGCTCCTTGCCGGTGCCCTTGTCCTTGGCCGAAACCTT
>DVID01000045.1 GCA_018711625.1 Candidatus Limicola stercorigallinarum
CGGCGCACATGGCATGACCCGCCATAGCGCCAAATACGCTGCTTCGATAGCCCGATCAAACTGTAATTAATCGCAAAGCTTTGCTCCAAGTCTCGCTTATACGCACCTCATATGGAGTGCGGGGGCACCTCCTGTCAGCCCACGCTCCGAAGATGGGTACCATGGGTATCGAAGCCGCCCATAAGGCGGCGTGAAGTGCTCTGTAGGGGAGGAATCATGAAGGTCATGCTTGTCAACGGAAGCCCGCACAAAGAGGGTTGCACCAACCGCGCGCTCGAAGAGGTGGCCCGCACCCTTGAAGGCGAAGGCATCACGGCCGAAATCTTTTGGATTGGCCCCAAACCGGTTGGCGGCTGCGTTTCGTGCGGCGCCTGCAAAAAGCTTGGGCGCTGCGCCTTTGACGACGTGGTAAACGAGTTCCGCGCGAAGGCCGCAGAGGGCGACGGCTTCATCTTTGGTGCGCCCGTGCACTATGCCCACGCCGCGGGGTCGCTCCTCGGCTTTATGGATCGCCTCTTCTATGCCAACGGTCGCGCCGGCGCACCCAATGTCTTCCGCAACAAGCCGGCAGCAGCCGTTACGAGCGCACGCCGCGCCGGCACCACCGCCGCCCTCGATGACATCCAGAAGTTCTTCACCCTCGCTCAAATGCCCATCGTGAGCTCGCGCTACTGGAACAACGTGCACGGCAACACAGCAAGCGAAGTTGAACAGGATGAAGAGGGCCTGTGGACCATGCGCCAACTTGGGCGCAACATGGCATGGTTGCTGCGCTGCATTGAAGCGGGCCGCGCGGCAGGCGTCGCCCTCCCCGAGCAGGAAAACGGCGTGCAGACCAACTTTATCCGGTAGCCAGCGAGGTCTACAATTACGTTGATAATGCACGTCTAGGTGTTTGTTCGCGACAAAGTGTCGCGCAACGGAAGAGGGGGAACCATGCCTCGAATTGGTCTGCTCACCAGTGGCGGCGACTGCCAGGCGCTCAACGCCACCATGCGCGGCATCGTCAAAACCATTCTCAACAACTGCCACGAGCCGGTGGAGTTCTATGGTTTTGAAGATGGCTACCAGGGCCTTATCTACGGGCGCTATCGCCAGATGACCGCCAAAGATTTCAGCGGCATCCTCACACGCGGCGGCACCATCCTGGGCACCAGCCGCACGCCCTTCAAGTACCTCGACCGTCCCGAGGCCGATGGCGTGGAAAAAGTCCCCGCCATGAAAAAGAACTACGAAAAGCTTCGCCTCGATTGCCTCTTTGTGCTGGGCGGCAACGGCTCGCTCAAGACGGCCAACCGCCTCTCGGAAGAGGGCCTGAACGTTATCGGCCTGCCTAAAACCATCGATAACGACACCTGGGGCACCGACATGACCTTCGGCTTCACAAGCGCCGTGGAGATTGCCACCAAGTGCATCGACGACATTCACACCACCGCCAGCTCACATGGCCGCGTGTTCGTGATTGAGATCATGGGTCACAAGGTGGGTTGGATTCCGCTGTACGCTGGCATTGCCGGCGGTGCCGACGTGATCCTCATCCCCGAGATCCCCTACGACATGAAGAACATCATCACGACCATCGAGCGCCGTATGGAAACCGGTAGCCGCTTCACCATTTTGGCGGTTGCCGAGGGCGCTATTTCTAAGGAAGACGCACAGCTTTCCAAGAAGGAATACAAGAAGAAGGTTGCGGCGCGCACCAGCCCCTCCATCGTGTACGACATCGCCAAGGAGATTGAGGCCACGACCGGACGCGAGACGCGCGTTGCCATTCCAGGCCACACGCAGCGCGGTGGCGCACCCGATGCCCAGGATCGCATTTTTGCCACGCAGTGTGGCGTTGAGGCAGGTCTTGACTTCTTGAACGGCGTGTTTGGCAACATGATTGCCCAGATAGACGACAAGATGACGCGCGTTCCGCTCAAAGATATCGCCGGCAAGCTTAAGTATGTCGACCCCGAGAGCGACCTTGTACGCGAGGCGCGGGCGCTCGGCATCTCCTTCGGCGACTAATATACAGGCGGGGGATGGTCACACCCTCCCCCGCCGTCGCCCACCTCTCGAAAGGGGATTCGATGCCCGATTCCCGCTATACCTCCGAACGCTACCGCGCCACCGCGCGGCGTATCCTTACCGCGCTCGTAACTAATCTGTCCGGTGTGCTCGCCTGCGACAGCCCGACCATCGAGCTCGCCGTGATGACCGTTGCCGCAGGCGGGCACCTACTGCTGGAAGACGTCCCCGGCATTGGTAAAACCACCCTGGCACGCGCACTTGCCGCCTCAGTGCAAGGTACGG
Source organism: Candidatus Limicola stercorigallinarum (assembly GCA_018711625.1). Classification (GTDB taxonomy): domain Bacteria; phylum Actinomycetota; class Coriobacteriia; order Coriobacteriales; family Coriobacteriaceae; genus Limicola; species Limicola stercorigallinarum. The sequence goes on from DVID01000045.1 coordinate 2,299, forward strand.
TCAACCGCGTGCAATTCACCTCGGACATGCTGCCTTCCGACCTCACCGGCGTTACCGTGTTCGACCAGAACACGCGCGACTTCACGTTTTTCCGCGGGCCGGTGTTCACGCAGATTTTGTTGGCAGATGAGATTAACCGCGCCAACCCCAAAGCCCAGGCGGCGCTTCTTGAAGCCATGGAGGAGCGACGCGTAACAGTTGACGGCACAAGCTACGACCTGCCACGTCCCTTCACGGTCATTGCTACACAAAACCCTGTTGAGATGGAAGGGACCTATCCTCTGCCCGAAGCGCAGCTCGACCGTTTTATGACCCGGATGAGCTTGGGATATCCCTCCGCTGAGGCCGAGGCGCGCATGCTGGTGGTGCCGAGTGGACACGACCCGCTTGCCGGCCTTCAACCGGTGTGCACCACCTCCGATCTTTTGGCAGTTATCCAGACGGCGGCCCACATCCATGTGAGCGACGCGGTGGCACGCTATGCCGTAGCAATCCTTACCGCCACACGCACCAACCCCCGCGTACGCCTAGGTGCCTCGCCTCGTGCGGGCCTGGCACTTCTCGCTTTAAGCCGCGTGCGGGCGCTTATGCGCGGACACGAGGCGGTCTTTCCCGCCGATGTTCGCGCTGCGGCGGCCCCCGTCCTTACGCACCGCTTGCTCTTTGACGAAAGCACCGGCGTGTTGAGCACCCAAGACCGCGCAGAGCTGCTTGACGCGATGGTGAAGACGGTCCCCGCCCCGCGTGGCGCCTGAACGCCATGGCCGCCCGACGACGCACATATTCGCGGCAGCTCAAGCGCCTGCATCCGGCGCTCATGATCACGCGGCGCGGCGCTGGCGCGCTGATACTTTTGTGCGCCTGCATGCTGGGGGCATCGGCCCTTGCGTCTCGGGTGCTGGCCGCTACCGCCGTGGCACTACTCGCGGCGCTGGCGGCGGGCCTCGTCCAAGTAACCGCTGGAGCGCGGCTGCGCGCGCTCGCGGATGCACAGCCTACCCCTGCAGGCGGCATACGAGGTGCAAAAGGCGCAGCAGGCCTTGATGCTGCAGATGCACCCCTTGGCAAGCGGCTGCAGCACATATTTGCACGAGCATTTGCTCCCCATGCATGGCGCCTTGATGCCGCATGGGAACAGCTCGATCAGCATGGTCAGGTTGTTGATATGGTTCCCCCGGAGGAGGCACCCCGCAAACGCGGCTGGTATCGGCTTCCGGCAGGGGTGAGCCGCCTGCGCGACTGCTTTGGCTTCTGGCGGCGCGACGTGCCCGTGGTTGACGATGCCGAACGAATCGTACCGCCCGCCCCCACCTCTTCGCCACGCCTTGAGCGAGCACTCCTTCGTGCAACAGGCACCGCCACTGATGTCGAGACGCTGCTCGACACCGCTCAGGTGCGCCCCTATGAGCCGGGTGACCCTCTGCGCTCCATCGCCTGGCGCCAGAGCGCGCATCACGGCACGTTCATGTCGTTTGAAACACGACAGCAGCGCGCGCAAACGCCCATCGTGGTGGCAGATACCCTCAGTCCAACTGATGCCGATGCCCTCGCAGCACATACCTACACCTGCTGGCTTACGCTCAGGCGAGGTGTTGCGCATCGCGGCACTCCCATAGTGACCGACGGCGTTCAGTGCCACACTACAACCGATGATGTAATCCGTTTTGTCGCCGCGCTTGAAGTTGATGCACCAAACGATCCAGCTGCTCTCAGCCAAACCGCCGAGGCGCGTGCCCACGAGATATGGCGGCAGGTGCGACAAGCGGGCAGCGGCGCTCTGTTGGTGCTCATCACGCCCGACGCAACGGGCCCCCTCGCCCGAGCCTTGCGCGCTGCCTTGCCACGCACACCCCTCGTCACCGTGGCTCCCAACGGCGATGCCGGTGTGCGCGGCATCTGGACTGCGCATGATGACGGCGCTCCTCGTTCCGAGGAAGCCCCCAACCGCTACCAACAGAGAAGAGCTGCAGGACAGGCGGCGGACACCACGCCGCTCGCGTTTGATATCCTTGCCGCTCTTGCCTGCGCGGGTTCACTTGCACTGGCGCTTTCAGCGGCCTCGTCGCTCATCAAGCCGGCCACCTGGCTCACCACATCATACGTAACGTTTACTTCAGCGGTACTCATTGCCGTACTGGCACGCCGCTTACCCGGTGGCCAGCGCTTAGGGATCAGGACGCTTATCCGTTCCGTGGCGCTTCTTGCCGTTGGCGTAGGCACCGTGCTCGTTGCGCGAAACCTGGTGACCGATGCTCTGGGCATTGACGTCATCGCCCACCCCGAGCTGGCTGAGCAGCTCGGCGAATACGCGCATTTTGCCCCGGGCCCCATCACCGCCATGGTGGTGCAAGGAATCTGCGATGTGTATATGAGCCAGTGGGTTCCTCTTACCCTCGACGCTGTGGCCGATGCCGCCTTCACGCTCCTCATCGCTGGCGCCGGTGGCGCTCTAGTGCTTGTGCTCACATCGTTGAGCCTGCTTCGGCCCGTCTGCGCGCTCCTTGCTCTCGCCTGCTTTGTGGCACGTACCACCCTGTTGGGGCTCGAAACGCCTGCTTGGTGGATCGCAGCGGCATGCGCCAGCCTCCTTGTGCTTATTGCCTGTGACGCCTGGCTTCTTGATGGCGAAGGCCCCGTTGACGCCCCGGCACACCACGTGCCACGTCGCGCGCGCAAAGCTACGAGCCGCTCCCACGCGCGGTATCACACATCCAGCCGGCGTCTGCCCATCGCTGCCGTCACAACGTCATGCCTCGCCGCCGTAATAGCTCTTAGCGGCGCCAACGCTGCGCTCAGTCTCGCCGCGCGCATTCCCCTCACGCGGCCCACGGGCGCAACAGACCTTCTTACCACAACGACCGTGAACCCTCTCGTAGACCTGCGGCAGTCCCTTGAACGTGGCGACGAGGCAGTGGCGCTCACCTACGCCACCACCGCGCGGCGGCCGCTCTATCTCA
>DVID01000046.1 GCA_018711625.1 Candidatus Limicola stercorigallinarum
AACGGCGGAACCTTTACGCCTCGTCGATGAAGTACCGCTTGTACCAGATGAGGAACGTGAGCGCCGTATAGATCTTGCGCTGGTTGAGCGCCTTGCCCTCAAAGTGCTCGTCGAGCATCTGCATGAGCTTCGAGGTGTCGAAGAACTCCTCAGCCCACGGCGCCGTGAAGTACTCCTTCACATAGTCGTAGTACTTCTGCTCGCGCAACCAATACCTCAGCGGCACCGGGAAGCCCTTCTTGGGGCGCGTTGCCCACTCGTCGGGCAGGCAGCGGTTCGCCGCATGGCGGAGCACCTGCTTGTTGCCGTGCTCGTTTACGCGGAAACGCGCCGGCACGTGCTCAGCGAACTCCATGACCTTCTTATCCAAGAAGGGAACGCGCAGCTCAAGCGAGTGCGCCATGCACATCTTGTCGGCCTTGAGCAGAATATCGCCCGGCAGCCACATGTTCATGTCGAGGTACTGCCGCTTAGAGAGCGAGCAGAAGTTCTTCACGCGCGCGTAAATGGGCTGGCAGAGGTCGAAGGCGTCCTTGCCGCTGGCATACGCGGGCTTGAGCACGTCGTCGGCCTCGTCCTTGCGGTATACATACGCCTGGCCCACAAACCACTTCTCGGGCATCTCGGCACCCTTGAGCAGGAAGTTGCGTCCCTTGAAGTAGTGCTTGTTCTCCACGAAGCGGCCAAGCGCCTGACGGATGCCAAGCGGCACCAAGCGCTTGTAGCGCGCAACGGCGGGAACATCCTCGTAATAGGCGTAACCGGCAAAGAGCTCGTCGGCGCCCTCGCCCGAGAGCACCACGGTCACCTGCTCGGCGGCAAGCTGGGCCAGGTACCACAGAGGCACGCTCGACAGGTTCGACTGAGGCTCGTCCATGTGGTACTGGATCTCAGGCAGCGCATCAAAGAACTCGTCTGCCGTGATCATCTTCCGCACGTTCTTGATGCCCAGCTTGTCCGAGAGCTCGGCGGCGTAGTTGGTCTCGTTGTAGTCCTTGTAGTCAAAACCTACCGAGAAGGTGGTGTCAGGCATAAGGCACGCTGCGATATAGCTCGAGTCCACACCGCCCGAGAGGAACGAGCCCACCTTGACGTCGGCGATGCGGTGCGCCTCGACGCTCTCGTGCACCACCTGGTCGCACTCCTCCACGTACTCGTCGAAGGTCTTGGAGTTGTCGTCCGAGAAGTCGGCATCCCAGTAACGGCGCACGTCGAATGCGCCCGTGGTCAGGTCGTAGGTGAAGCAGTGCGCAGCGGGCAGCTTGTACACGCCCGCAAAGAAGGTCTCGTCGGTGGCGGGAAACTGCAGGGTGAGGTAAGGGCGCAGCGCTTCGGGGTTGACAGCCTTCACAAAGCGGGGGTGCTCGAGGAAGCTCTTGATCTCGCTGCCAAAGAGGAAATCCCCGGTGGCAGGCCGGCCGTTCTTGCCGTCGGCACGGTAGTAGTAGAACGGCTTGATGCCAAAGATGTCACGCGCGCCATAGAGCTTGTGGCGCACCGCGTCGTACACCACAAAACCGTACATGCCGCGCAGGTGGTTGACCAGGTCCTCGCCCCACGCCTCATAGCCATGCACCAGCACCTCGGTGTCGGCGTTGCAGTGGAAGGTGTAACCCATCTGCTCAAGCTCGGCGCGGAGCTCTTGGAAGTTATAGATCTCGCCATTGAAGACCACAAAGACGCTGCCGTCTTCGTTGCCCATGGGCTGGGCGCCCGCCTCGGTGAGGTCGAGAATCGAGAGACGGCGGAACCCGAGCGCCACCTCGTCGGTAAGGCGCGTGCCGCCCATATCGGGCCCACGATGGACAATGCGATCCATCATCGCAGTGAGCACGTCCTGCCTGTTGTCGATTGTGCCGGTGAATCCTACGAAACCGCACATAACGTATGTTTCCCTTCGCGTGTCGCCTAACGAGCGCTATGCAAACACGGCCCGGCGACCAAGCCTGCATGCAAGCCAGGTGCCCGGCGTGGCGTTGATTAATTCCGCAAAACTGTACCATGCGAAGTGGAACGCTCCCTGAATGTGCACCCAATCTACGGGTTTACACGGGGACTGCTCGCTCGACATACAAGAAAACCCCGAGGTCATCGGGGTTTTCTCATCCGTTGGTTAAAGGTTTGAAACACGACGGGGGCGCCGCGCTCACGGCAGCGCGGCGCTCGTCGGGGCGCAGGCCAAGCAGAGCGCCGGGCTCGCCAGCCTCACGCCGTCGCCGAAACGAATCCTGCCCGCTCGGGCCGTAGGCAAACGCCTACTCAGCAGCCTCCTTGGCCGCACGCGCCGCAAGCGCGGCACGCACCTTGGCAGCCTTCTCGGGATCCATGGCGGCGAGCTTCTCCTCCATCTTCTTGGTGCGCTCGTCCACCTCAGAAGCCCCTTCAGCGGGCTCGGCAGGCTTTGCAGCCTCAGCACCCTCAGCGGGAGCAGCCTCGGCACCAGCGGCAGCCGCCTTCGCTGCCTTCTTGGCAGCAGCGGCCTTCTTGGCTGCCTCCACGCGCGCCTGCTGCTCGGGCGTGAGCTCGCGCTTGGGCTTCGCGGCGGCATCAGCCGCGCCAGCAGCACCCGCCTTGGCAGCACCGGCACCGGCGGCCTTAGCGGCCGGCTTTGCGGCAACCTCCTTGTGCAGCGTAATCTCGGCCATCTCCTCAATGGGATCGCTCGTGAACACGTTCATCGTCAGGCAGTTCTTCGGGCACTCATGCGTGCAGTTGCCGCACTGAACGCAGCTGTACGGGTTGATGGTCCAATTGCCTGCCTTGCGGTCGACGGTGATAGCGTCGGCCGGGCACACGCGCTGGCACATGCCGCAGAGGATGCACGCGTCGATGTCGTTCTCAATATGACCACGCAGGTGCGGGAACAGGTTCTCGAGGTCACGTTTCTCGTAGGGGTACCTCACGGTGGCGGGCTTGCTAAAGAGCGAGCGCAGCGTCATCTTTCCCAGTTTGAAGCTTCCCATGCTCGCCTACCTTTCCGTGCAGCTGATGCACGGGTCGATCGTCAGGATGATCATCGGCACATCCGCTAGGTCAACGCCCTGCAGTGCGCGCACAAGGCCGCCCAGGTTCTGCGAGGTGGGCGTGCGCAGACGGAAGCGGTCGAGGTACTTGGTGCCGTTACCGCGCACGTAGTAGAACGCCTCGCCGCGCGGCTGCTCAATGAGCACGTGCGCCTGACCCTCGGGGGCCACCTTCGCCTTGGGCTTGCCGCCAATGCCATCGTTCGGGATCTTCTGAACAAGCTCTTTGATGATGTCGATAGCCTGGAAGACCTCGGCGCAACGCACCTTGCAGCGCGCGTAGCAGTCGCACTCGTTGGAGATGATGGGCTCAAAGTGGTCCAGGTCGCCATAGGCGCCATAGCCGGTGGTGCGCATGTCGTGCTCCACGCCAGAACCCTTGGCGAAGGGGCCCACCATGGAAAGATCGATTGCGTCCTCAAAGGAGATAACGCCCACACCGCACAGACGATTCTTCACCGAGACATCGTTCATCATGGTGTCAACAATCTCGCGGTAATCACGCTTGATGCCGTCGAGTTTGTCGCAGATAGCGTGGAGCTCGGAGTCCTCGATGTCGTGGTTCATGCCGCCCACGATCATGATGGAGAGGATGATGCGGCCGCCGCAGGTGCGCTGGAAGATATCGAGCACCGTCTCACGCAGGCGCCAGCAATGGTTGAAGAGCGCCTCGAAGCCAAAGGCGTCGGCCAAAAGTCCGAGCCACAAAAGGTGCGAGTGCACGCGGGAGAGCTCCTCGAGGATGGTGCGCAGGTAGTCCACGCGGCGCGGCACCTCAACGCCCAAAAGCTTCTCGGTGGCGCTCACGTAGCCCCAGCCATGGCCCACGCTGCAGATGCCGCAGGTGCGCTCGGCAACGTAGACGTACTGGTTGAAGTCGCGCTTCTCCACGAGCTTCTCGAGTCCGCGGTGGATGAATCCGATCTGCGGAATGGCCTCGATAACGTGCTCGTCCTCGACCACCAGGTCAAGATGGACGGGCTCGGGCAGCACGGGATGCTGCGGGCCAAACGGAATGACCGAACGTGTTGCCATGGCTACGCTCCCTCCTTGGCAGATGCCTTCGCGGCCTTGGCGGCCAGCGCCGCGCGGACCTTCGCCGCCTTCTCGGGATCCATGGCAGCGAGCTTCTCTTCCATCTTCTTGGCGCGCTCGGCCTCCACCTCAGCAGCAGACTTCTGCGCAGGCGCCGCAGCGGGATCCGCCTTGTCGGCCACGGCTCCCGCCTGCTTGCCCTCGGCCACAGCCTCCACCTTGGCCGCGGTGGCAGCGTCGGCCTCCGCGGCCTGCTTGGCCTCAGCGGCCTTGCGGGCCTTGGCCGCGGCAGCAGCCTTCTGCTTGGCAAGCTTGTCGCGCTCGGCCTTCATCTCGGGCGTGATGATGCTCATGGGAGCCGTGCCCTCAACGTTGAAGAACTGCCCGCCAAAGTCGAGCGTCATGTTGGCAAAGCGGACGCCATACAGGTCGTGCGTCTCGTTCTCATATGAGAACGCAGCGAAGTACAGGCCCTGGATCGACGGCACCTCTACCGAATCATCCACACCGTAAATGTTGAGGTTGATGGCCTTGTCGCAGGTCTCGTCGTAGAACGTGTACAGCAGGTCAACGCCGGCCGCCGTGGTCTCGCCGCACATCTGCACAAAGCGAATGCCCTGGTGCTTAAGCGACTGCACGCAGGTGAGAAAATCCCGCAGGGGGACTTCGGTGAACTCAGTGGTGTACATCCACGTCCTCCTATCGATTCTTCTCGGCAGCGCCCATCTTGGCCGCCTTCTCGTCCAGGATCTTCACAGCCTTGAGCACCGCGTCGATGATGGTCTCGGGGCGCACGGCACAACCGGGAGCATACACGTCTACGGGGATGGCCTTGTCCACACCGCCGATCACGTTGTAGCAATCGCGGAACACACCGCCCGTACATGCGCAAATGCCGCAGGCAACAACCACCTTGGGCTCGAGCATCTGCTCGTAGATGTGCTTCACCACGCTGATGTTCTGGTGATTCACCGAGCCGGTAACCAAGAAGATGTCGGCGTGCTTGGGGTTGCCGGTGTTGATGATGCCAAAGCGCTCAATGTCGTAGAGCGGCATCATCGAATCGAGCACCTCAATGTCGCAGCCGTTGCAGCTCGATCCGTCGTAGTGGATGAGCCACGGAGATTTCGATGAGTATCCCATACGCTCGCTTCCTTAGATGAACGGGGTGATGAGGACGTAGAACAGGTTGATGAGGCCCATAACGAGCGCCACCAGCCAGGCGCTCTTAAGGCAGGCCTGCCACTTCATGCGGGCGAAGTTGTTGTCAATCAGAACCTCGAAGAACCAGGCCGCAGCAATCACAACAAGCGCCAGCACGAGCGAAAGCGGGTTGTTCCACACGAAGAACATGCCCACCCACATGAGGAAGAGCACGCTCTCGCACCAGTGCATAATCTCCACCTTGGCAAGCGTGCGGCCGCTCATCTCGGTGGTGATGCCCTTCACAAGCTCCTGGTGCGCATGATGGCTGTAGGAGAGGTCGAAGGGGGACTTGCGCAGCTTGATGGTAAGGATGAAGAGCAGACCCAGGAAGATGGGGATGAGCGAAAGGATGATGGGCTGATCCAAGGTGAAGAGACGAGCCACGTCGAAGGACTGGGTAGCCGTGAAGAAGCCCACGGACATAATCATAAGCATGGGCTCGTAGGACATAACCTGCAGGCACTCACGATCGGCACCAGTATCGGCATAGGGGCTGCGGCAAGAGTAAGCAGCGATGATCATGAAGAGCGTGGCAAGCGTCACCAAAAAGATGCACATCAGCAGGTTGGAGCCTGAGATAAAGAGGCCGCCCGCCAAAATGGCAAAGATGAGGGCGCAGGTAACGTACGCCTCGTCGACGGCGTTCACGCTCGCCGCTTCCTTGCTCATGAGCTTGCGCACATCGTAGTAGGGCTGAAGCAGGCGCGGGCCCACGCGTCCCTGCATGTGCGCGCTCACCTTGCGGTCGAGGCCGTCAAGCAAACAACCCACCACAGGAGCGCAGATGGCAAACACCAGCACGCCCAAAAGGATGCCCGGCAGGCCCGGGCCCACCAAAAGCACGGTGCGATCAACAAAGAAGGCGCCACCCACCAGGGCACCCGCGTTAAAGATGAAGCACGCGGCAATGGCCATAAGGATGATGGAGAGACACACCACAACGCCCACCTTGCTGAGGGTGGACTCGGTGAAGACGTCCTCCATGTACCAGTTGCGCTTGGTGGAGGTCATGGTGCGGCCCATGGAGCCGTGATACTGGCGGCTGTCCGGATCGGTGCAACTGCCACCCAGATACACCTCAACGCGGCGCTTCTTGGTAGCGCGACCCCAGGGAGTCAACAGCACGATAGCGATAAAGACCACGATGGCAACCATGATGATCAGGTTGTCCACGCCAATAAGCTGCGGCGCCTCGCCATAGGTGCCCGCAAGGTACGGACCCACGACCATCTCAGAAATCACCGGCAGGCCCACGCAGCAGAGCAGAAGCAGGCAGGAGATGAAGCCGATGGCAAACCACTCGGTCTTGTGCACGCCACCTTCCACGTTCTCGGCCTTCTGCGCCACGCCGGCGAGCTTGCCGAGCCACTTGGCCCAGAAGAAGAAGGTCGCGGCAGAGCCGAAGGCAAGCAGGATGAGGAAGATGACATTGCCCGTCTCGGCAAAAGAGACGAGGGTGGCCCACTTGGAGATAAGCATGCCAAAGGGCGCCACAAACATGCCCATGATGCCGAGCATCATGAAGCGGGTGAGGCGCGGCAGGCGGCTGAAGAGGCCGTCCATGTCCTCGATGTTACGGCTGCCGATGCGGTGCTCGACCGTGCCCACGCACAGGAAGAGGACCGACTTGGATACGGTGTGGAAGATGATGAGGAAGATGGCCGCCCACACAGCCTCGGCGGTGCCCACGCCTGCGCAAGCAGAGATGAGGCCGAGGTTGGCAATGGTGGAGTAGGCCAGAACGCGCTTGGCGTTGCTCTGGGTAATGGCCATGAACGAGCAGAGCACGAAGGTGATGCCGCCCACGGCAACAACCATCGTGGAGGCCGCCGGATACACCAGATAGAGCGGGGCGAGCTTCACCAGAAGGAAGACACCCGCCTTAACCATCGTGGAGGAGTGCAGAAGAGCGCTCGTGGGGGTCGGTGCCACCATAGCGCCCAAAAGCCAGCTATGGAAGGGCATCTGAGCTGCCTTGGTGAGGCCGGCGATGGAGAAAAGCACGAGCGGCACGATGAGCGTCGGTGCAAGGAACGACTGAGCAACCAGCGTGAGCGCAGAGAGCGACAGCGGCAGGCCCCAGATGTGAATGATGATGAGGGCGCCCAAGAAGGCCAAGCCGCCAATCATGTTGAGGTTGATCTGGCGGAAGGAGTTCTTGATGGCCTCTTCGGTCTTGGTGTAGCCAATCATAAGGAAGGAGCACACCGTGGTGATCTCCCAGCCCGTGAACATCCACTCAAGGTTATCCGAGAGCACGATCACGAACATGGCCGCCAAGAACACAAACATGAGCATCGAGAAGAAGTGACGGCGGTCGGGCGCGCCCTCGGGCTCATGATGCTGGAAGTCCTTCATGTAGCCAAGGGCATACACGCAGATGGCGCTGCCTACGAGGCCTACGATGAGCACCATGATCACCGATAGCTGGTCCACATACAGCGGCACCTCGAGCATGTGCTCGGCGCCCTCGGAAAGCGTCATGTTGGCAAACCAGATAACGCCCACCGTTTGGATGAGGCCCAACACAAGCGCCGTGCGGTTCTTATAGCGAACCGCCGACCACAGGATCACCGCGCACAGCACCACATCAACCGCGGTCATAATCCACGTGATGACATAGCTTGTTTCTTGCGGCAACTCAAACGCGTTGTAGCCGGCAAACAGATACTGGGCAGCGAAAGCGAGCGCAAGCGCGCCTGTCGCCGCTGCCGCTGCAATGGTGATCACAGCGCGCTGCTGCTCGGAACGGAACAGCATAAGCAACACAGCTGCGATCAGAGGCACGGCAACAAGAAATGGTATAAGACCCATATGCTATCCCCTCTTGACCGGTCGCGCAGGCCCGTCCCATGGCCTGCACCCATAACTTTCAGTATTGTAGCCGAAGTATGCACACGCAACGAACACAAATGCCCACGATATGCCGCAAGTCTGTATGAAAGCATAGGGCAGAGGGTAAAAAGGCGCGCCCGAGATGCAGCCCCTTCCCTACCAACGAAAGCGGGGCGCTCCGGGTATACCCCAGAACGCCCCGCCAAAAGCTGCGTTTTATAAGCGCCGCGCTTGCTTACTGAGCGCGCGCATCCTCGATAATCTTCACCACGGTCTCCTGAAGCTCGCTCAGCTTCTCCGCACTCGGAATCCACTGCTGGGCGATCACCGGTGAGGCCATGTTGAACTTGATCTTCTCCATCTCCTCATATACCTGCTTGGGACCCAGCGGCGCCCAGCCATAGCTACCAAATGCCAAGCCGATGCGCTGAGAGTTGTTGGGCGAGAGGCCGCGCAGGTAGGTGAGGAAGCTCGCCACCGTGGGCATCATGTTGGAGTTAAGCGTAGGCGAACCCACGGCCACATAACGGGCATCGCAGAGGTAGAGCATGATGTCCGAGATGTGCGTTGCCTTGACGTCGATGAGCTTGGCCGGCACGTTCTCCTTGATGAAGGCATCGCAGATCTCGCGCGCCATCATCTCGGTGGAGTGCCACATGGAGTCGTAAACCACAACGGCCTTCTCCTCGGTTTGATAGGTGCTCCACGCCTGATACTTCTCGAGAATCTTGTCGATATTGCTGCGCCAGATCACGCCGTGCGAAGGTGCGATGAGTTTGATATCCAGCTCGGACGCGGCAGCGAGCGCCTTCTGGGTCTGGGCGCCATAGGGCCACACGATGTTGGCGTAGTACTTCTTGGCCTGCTTCATAACCTCGCAGAGGTCGTTCTCGTCATCGAAACGCTTGGTGGTGGCGTAGTGCTGGCCAAACGCGTCGTTGGAGAAGAGGATCTTGTCCTCGGGGCAGTAGGTAACCATGTTGTCGGGCCAGTGCACCATAGGCGTCTGCAGGAAGGTGAGCGTACGCTTGCCGATAGAGATGGAGTCGCCGGTCTTCACGCCCTCGACCTCAATGCCGTAGTGCGCGCGAATCTCGTTCACGCCGGCAGGCGCGCTGGCGTAGATGGTGGCCTGGGGAGCTAGACGGTGGATTGCGGGCAGACTGCCGGAGTGATCCATCTCAACATGGTTGGTGATAACCACGTCGATCTTCGAAGGATCGACCACCTGCGAGATGCGCTGCTCAAACTCACCAGTAAACGTGGACTTTGCCGTGTCGATAAGCGTGACCTTCTCATCCATGATGAGGTAGGCGTTGTAGGTGATGCCGCTCTCGGTGGTATAACCATGGAACTGGCGCTCGTTCCAGTCGATGCCACCAACCCACCAAATGTCGGGCGAAATCTCAATTGCGTTCAGCATGGCACGTCCTTTCTGACGTCGCAACAAATAGGCTGCGTATTCGCGCTTCATAATAGCACGCCCCCACAAAGGAACCGCCATGTTCATGTGGCAACATAATTGCTACTAAACTACTAGAGATTTCTTTGGTCCGCAGGGATTGCGCCAGCGTAAGACTGTGAATCTTGCTCGAGATGCCGGGGCTTCACCGCAGGCGATCCCCCGCCGTATGGATAGCTACGGCGGGCACAGCGAGCAGGACCTTAGCCTATTCGGACTTGCTGGGCTTATTGGGCTTGCGACCACGCGGCTTGTCGCGCAGGGCAGCGGCACCGCCCGCTCGGTACACACGGCACCATGCCTTGATCGACGACTCGCTAGGAATCTGGTATTTGATCATAACCTCGCGCACCGTCTTGCCGCGGTCTACGCGATCGCGCGCGGCGGCAAGCTTGAGGTCGTAGTCATACACGCGGTGACGCGCGCCCGCGTTGAGCACGGCTTCGCTGCCACCCGCCAGGTAGGAGCGCGCCCACTGACGTGCCGTCGCCACAGGAATGCCCAGCTGGGCCGCGAGGGTACGATGCCCCACGCCCGAGGCCAAAATCTCAACCGCCTGCTTGCGGGTGTCTGCGGTGTACACAGTGCGTTTCATGGATGTTTTGCTCCAGCCGTTTCGGATGACGGGGACTAACCCCCACCCCACATATGGTACTGCATGGTACCACGCATGGGACGCATTTCCTACAGTATCATAGGGATTATGAATATCCGCTTGAGAATAACGCACAAAGTAATGGACGCGTTACAAGTTACAACATAGTGGACGTTTTTCCTTCGAGGGCGAGCCGGCGCGAAATCCCATGCCAAGCCCCCATGCCAAACCCCACATGCAAACCCTATCTGCAGGTCCCATACGCCGATGCACTACATTTCGGTCAAAAGCGAGCCTTATGCTGACCGAAACGTAGCGCATCGACGATTGCGAAGCAGATGTCCGCACAAATGCTTAGAGCCTGCCAGCCCCACGCTGATATCGTTGGCTATTTCTGGCGCTTGTTAAGCCTAAACGCCATAAAGTTAGAGAACGCTGCCACAGCGATCACAGCTGCCAAGAGCACAAAGGCCCCAAATCCACCTGCGGCCGTAGCCGCGGCCATATCGGTGGCACCCACCTGTGCTGCGCCCACCACAGCAGTCACGGCGCTCACACCCACGGAGCCGCCAAGCTGCTGCAGTGTGTTGAACACCGAGTTACCATCGGTCCGCAGGTTTTCGGGCAGGCACTGAAGGCCATGCGTCATGGTGGTGCTAAAGCCCAAGCCCTGGCCCAAGCCAAAGAACACGTAGAACCCCATCATCATCGCGGGCGTAAGCGTCGGGGCAAACACCACAAAGAGCACGCACGAGAGCAGCAAAAAGCCCATGCCAAGTGCAATAGGCACGGCCGCGCCCACACGGTCGAGAATGCGCCCGCCCACCGGCGAAAACATCACGAGTACACAGCCCGGCAGAAGCAACGTGCCCGAAACCGAGGCAGATGCATCCAGTGCGAGCTGGGCATAGTTGGGCACCAGGTAGGCAAAACCCAAAATGGCGAAGGCCACGAGCGCCACAACCACCACCGAGCACACAAAGGCGGGGTGGCTAAACACCTGCATGTTGATGAGCGGATGGCCACTCTTGCGCGCATGGAGCGCAAAGGCCACAAGCGCGACCACCATCACGGCAAAGATCGCAAGCACTACAGGGCTTGCCCCCACACGCGAGGCTTGGTTGATGCCATAGATGAGCGAGAAGAAACCCACCGCTAGCAGCACAAAGCCCAGCAGGTCAAAGCGCGGGCGGCTCAGCGGTGTGGCCTGGCGCACACAGAGCGCACCCACCACAAACGAAATCACGGCAAGCGGCATGAGGCAGATGAACACCATGCGCCAACCCGCGATTTCCATCACAACACCGCCATAGGCAGGGCCCACAGCAGGCGCCAGCGACGTGATGAGCGAAGCCACGCCCATCATGAGCCCCGTTTGCTCATAGGGCACCTGGTCCACCACAATGCTAAACATAAGCGGAATAGCTATGCCCGTTCCTATGCCCTGTACAACACGGCCCAGCAGCAAAACGGGAAACGCCGGAGCGGCGGCACAAAGCGTGGTGCCCACTAAGAAAAAGGCCACCGCGGCAATGAAGAGCCTCCGCAGCGAGAAGCGCGCCTTCAAAAATGAGAAGGTGGTGATCATCACCGAGAGCATGAGCAAATAGCCCGAGGTGATCCACTGAATCGTGGCGGTATCGACGGAAAACTCTTCCATAAGCGCCGGAAGCGCCACGTTCATGGCCGTTTCGAACACCACGGCCGAGAAAGACAGGCTTCCTGCCGCCACGATTGAGGCAATGAGTTTGCCGTCGAGCTTGCGCTCAAATGGATGCTCGGCAAGCGCCTCGTTAATCCTCGTGTCAGACACTTTGTCTCCTTTCTGGCGCGGAGTTTCTCCGGGGATCCGCGCAACAGTGCGCCGACGCAGCAGCAGCGTCGGCTCACCGCACCCTTTTAGAAGCGGCCGACCGCATACTGGAATGCGTCGTCCTCAACCTTGTCGGGGCTGTACTCCTTCAGCACCTCGCCATAGCGGGCGCGATAGTCGTTCTCCACCTCGGCCTGCGGGAAGACCAGGCAACCCTCCTCGTAGAAGTGGCGCGAATCGCGACCCATCTCGCGGCCACGACGGGTGTGCTTGTCGAGGGCGATATCGGGCACCTCGGGCACCTGGCCCATGGCGGCGGTCTTGATCACGATGTTCTTGAGGAAGTCCGTGGAACGGTCCTTCTCACTCGCGCAGAGGATGCGGATGGCGTGCACAAAGAACATGGGCTGGTCAACGTCGTCGTAGGCATAGCCCTTACGCATCTGGTTGAGCATATTGATGTACACAGCGGCATTGAGGTTGCCAAATCCAATGTCCTCAACCGAGATGGAAACCAAGCGGCTCCACACCTTCTCAAGGAGCACTGGGCTGGTGATGTACAGCTCGTACGCAAAGCGCACTGCATCCTCTTCCTTGGCGCGGCGGATGCACTTCTGCAGCGCAGAGACCGCCTCGTCAACTTCGATGCCATGCTTGGTGGTCGCATGCTCCCACATTGAATAGCTCATACCGAGCCCCTTTCTTTCATGCCGCAATGCGGCAACAACCTTTTCTTATGCTGTCCGAATGCGCGACGGAACCTGCGAGGGTGTGAAGCGAGAGCCCGGCGCGCGGCCGCGCGGCCGGGCAAGCGCCACGGGCAGCGGCCGCCTGGTGCCCACACCCGACGCAACTCCAAGCATCACCCCGAAAACAAATTCCGCCCTGCCTCGGCAAACACCGAAACAAGGCGGAACGGTGAGGCGTTAAGCCTGGGGGCGGCGTGTTACCTGGGGAGTGGTACGCCGCCCCACGAAGCCCGGTCCGCCCGCTCGGGCGAACACGCGCGAGAAGGGCCGCCGGCGTGTGCCGGGCTCAAGGCCCCGTGCGGGAGCCTTGTCGGCCCAACCGTCTCAACTAGTGCAACTCAGGCCAGTAATCCTTGTTGACCTCGATGAAGTCGTCGAGGATCTTCTTGGCCACGTTGGCGCTCGGCACGGTCTTGGAAAGCGTGAGCGCCTGCCACATCTTGAGGTAGCTCTTCTGCTGCCATGCATCCACAACAAGCTTCTCCACGGCAACCTGCTCCTCCATAAGACCCTTCTGGAACGTGGGGATCTTGCCAATGGAGAGCGGCTCATAGCCGTCCTTGCCCACGATGCAGGGGATCTCGACCATGGCGTCGTCGTCGAAGTTCTCGATAGCGCCGTTGTTGGGCACGATGAGCAGCATGCGCTCATGCGTGTTGAAAGCAAGTGCCGTAGCAAGGTCGACGATGAACTCGGCGTGAATGCCAATCTCAAGCGAGGTGCCCTCGCCCGTGCCGGCCTCCGCGATGCGTGCGCACTCGCCAAAGACGCGTTTCTCACGGCCGTCAATCACCTGGTTGGCGCGGGTGTAGTGCGGATCGGTGTGTGCAACCATGTCGTCGCCATACAGATAGTACTGCAGGTAGGTGTTGGTGGCCATGGTGGGCTCGATCGCCACCAGGTCGCGCGCCTTGAGGGCGGTCTGACGCCACGAATCATCGGTGTAGGCCTCGGCGCCGTCCTCGGGCATGGTGTTGCCATAGAGCTTCTCGTGCTCAATGAGCTTCGGCAGCAGCTCCTCGCCCGCGGCGTTCTTGATGGAGGTGTACCAGCCAAAGTGGTTCAGGCCAAAGTAACGGATATCCATTTCCTTGCGGTTGTTGAAACCAAGGATGCGGGCATAGCCATTCTCCAGGCCAATGGGCATGTCGCAGATGTTGATCACGCGGGAGTTGGGACGCTCGCGACGGCACGCCTCGGCCACGATGGAGGCCGGGTTGGAGTAGTTCAGCATCCAGCAGTTGGGCGAGTACTTCTCCATGTAGTCGATGTTCTCGAGCACGCCGGGGATGGAACGCATACCGTAGGCGATGCCGCCAGGGCCGCAGGTCTCCTGGCCCACGACACCATACTTCAGCGGGATCTGCTCGTCGAGCACACGCATGGGGAGCTGACCCACGCGGATGTGCGCCAGGCAGAAGTCCACGTCGGTGTAGGCCGTCTCGGGGTCGGTCGTGGCGATGAACTCAATCGAGGGATCCTTCTCATGGATGAGGATCTCGCAGGCGGGGGCAAGCTTGCCCTGGCGCTCGCCGTCATTGTCGTACATCTTGATGGCGCGCAGCGGCAGACGGTCGAGGTTATCCAACAGCATGAGGATAATCTCGGGGGTGTAGGTGCTGCCGCCACCAGCGATGACGACGGAGAATTTCTTCTTGTCAGACATGTTACTTCCTTTCGCTCAAAAAAACGTACTGTCCGGCGGAAAGCCCGCAGGTAGACCCATACGGGCCGGAAGCCTATCTCAAGCGGGGCCGAGGGGAGCCGGCCCCGCTTTGAGGCCATATCACGAGATGAGTAGGGCGAAACTTACGCCTCGAGACCCTTCTCCTCGGCCACCTGGTTCTTCTCCATAGCCTTGAAGAACGGGTAGTAAAGGAGACCCATAAAGATCAGGAGCAGGAACACGAGGACAACCGACTTCCAGTCGAGCGTCATGAGGTAGGCGCTCACTCCGGGCGGGAGGAATCCGGGCGGGTTGATAACCGGCATGGCCACGATGCCGCTCGTCATGGAGAGGTAGGCGATGGCGGTGCAGATGACCGGACCAAACACGAACGGGATGAAGAGGAAGGGGTTGAGCATAACAGGCGCACCGTAGATGACCGGCTCGTTGATGCCAAAAATCGAGGGCACGATGGCGGCGCGGCCGATGGCCTTGTAGGTGTCGGACTTGGAGAACATCATGAAGATGACGAGGAAGAGCGTAAGGCCCGAACCAGTAACCTGCATGATGTTGTAGTAGAAGCCGTAGGTGAACACGTGGGTGACGGTCTCGCCGGCAGCGAAGGCGGCGGCGTTCTCAGCCGTGTAAGTGAGGGCGAAGGGGGCCCAGACCGCCTGAGTGATGCTCGGGCCGTGCAGACCGAAGAACCACAGGAGCTGCGTGAGGAACATCACGATGAGGAGCGCCGGCAGCGAGTCCATGGAGGAGATGGCGGGCGCCAGAAGGTTCATGATGACCTGCGGGAAGGTAGCGCCAGCAAACGTGGAGCACAGCGTTGCGATGAGCGAGCCAGCGGCAGCCGTAGCGAAAAGCGGGATAAGGGCAGAGAAGCTCTCGGCAACCATCGAGGGCACGCTATCCGGGAGCGTAATCACAACATGATGCTTGATGAGCGCATTGGTGATCTCGACCGTCATGATAGCGCCGATGATGGACACGAAGAGGCCGGTTGCGCCCACATAGCTCGTACCAAACGCGGTCACGCCGTCACCGGCATCGACGGTGTAGCCCACGAGGATGAGGTGCACCGCGATAGCGGAGATACCAAGCATGGGGCCGTCGATGTCGTAGCGCTTAGCAAGCGAGCGAGCGATGAGGTACGCAGCATAGATGGACACCCAGTCGTTGGTGAAGCCGGCGATCTTTGAGAAGAACGGGTTCACCGCGCTGAGCGCGTCGTACACCGGGCCAGAACCCAGCAGGTTCATAAAGGCCGTAGGCAAAAGGCACATCGAGCCAACAACCACGAAGGGGATGACGCCGATCATGCCGTCCTTGATGGACTGCAGGTGGCGCTGCTTCTCGATCTTCGAAGCGATGGGCATCAGCCATTTCTCCAGAAACTTTTGGAGGGCTTCCATGGTGCCTCCTTTCAGATGAATGAGTCGTTAACGACCGTTGATGCAAAAGACGCGAGGATCGTTACGCCATGAGCGAATCGATCTGAGCAAAAATGTGCTCACAGTTACCAATGGCATAAT
>DVID01000008.1 GCA_018711625.1 Candidatus Limicola stercorigallinarum
GCCGACGGCTCCGCCGTGGGCGAGGACTTCTCCGACTGCTCGCCGGAGGACTTCTACGCGGAGGCCGTGGCCTGGGCCGTGGACGAGGGCGTCTTCTCCGGCTACAACAACGGTACCTTCGGCCCCTCGGCGCCCATGAGCCGCGAGCAGCTCTGCGTGGTGCTCTGGCGCATGCAGGGCGAGCCCGAGTCGTTCCAGAGCCTCAAGCGCTTCCCGGACGCGTACGACCTGAGCCCCTTCGCCGAGTGTGCCGTGCGCTGGGCCGTCGGCGTGGGCCTGCTCAAGGGCAACGCCCAGGGCGAGCTCAACCCCACCGGAGACCTCAACCGCGCCGAGGGCGCCGCGATCCTCATGCGCTACAGCGAGATTTTCGGGTGATAGGCGCCCGGCTCTAACAATCCACCACCAGCCCTTATGGCTTGAGGGGCGGGGCTCAGGCTCCGCCCCTTTGCTGTAGAACGATCGCCCACAAGACGCGCTGTGTCCTGTTGTCTTCGCTGCAAGCCTACGAGCCCGTGCTGGGCCGGGTGTCTATTCTTTGCCGTTCTGGGTATCTTAGGATAATCGCTTTCACAGAACAACGAAGGCGTTTTCACTGGTTAGAACGGAGTTACACCCATGGAGATGGACGATCACAAACGTAGACGGAACATGATCCTCTACGTGCTTATCGCCTGTGTGCTCTACCTTGTGTTGAGCTCGTTGCTGTTCCCCAACATGGGGCGGCGGCAGCAGGTTGTTGACGTGTCGTACACGCAGATGCTCGACGACCTCGAGAGCAAAGACGTTAAAGAGATTAAATACGACAACAGCTCGCTGGATGTTCGTTACACCAAAGAGGGCGAAGAGGGCACCGTCTATACCACGACGGCCATGTCTGGCGCGCAGGATAGCCTCGAGCAGGCCATCCGCGAATCGGGCGCTACCCAGACCAACATCGTGCAGCAGGACAATTCGCTCTGGACCTATATGCTCCTCATGTATGGCCTGCCTATCCTCATCTTCTTCCTGCTTGGCGTGTGGCTGAATCGCCGCATGAAGAAGGCAGCGGGTGACGATAACCCCTCGATGAACTTTGGCGGCGGCTTTGGCGGCATGGGCGGCGGCCTGGGCAAGAGCGGTGCCCGCATTGTGGCCTCCAAAGACGTGGGCGTTACGTTTAAGGACGTTGCCGGCCAGGAAGAGGCCAAGGAGTCGCTCAAGGAGGTCGTCGACTTCCTGGAGAACCCCAAGCGCTACGAGGACATCGGCGCCCGCCTGCCGCGCGGTGCCCTGCTGGTGGGCCCTCCGGGTACCGGTAAGACGCTGCTTGCTAAGGCAGTTGCTGGCGAGGCCGGCGTACCGTTCTTTAGCATCTCGGGCTCTGAGTTTGTAGAGATGTTCGTAGGACGCGGAGCCGCTAAGGTGCGTGACCTCTTCAAGCAGGCCAACGAGAAGGCGCCTTGCATTGTGTTTATCGACGAGATTGATGCCGTGGGTAAGCGCCGCGACCAGGGCCTCTCCACCAACGACGAGCGCGAGCAGACCTTGAACCAGCTGCTTACCGAGATGGACGGCTTTGACAACCACAAGGGCATCGTGGTGCTCGCTGCTACCAACCGCCCGGATTCGCTTGACCCGGCACTTCTGCGTCCTGGCCGTTTTGACCGGCGCATCCCCGTTGAGCTGCCCGACCTGGCTGGTCGCAAGTCGATCCTTGAGCTTCATGCCAAAGACGTGAAGATCCAACCGCCTATCGACCTTACCGCCATCGCACGCGCAACGCCTGGCGCCTCAGGTGCAGACTTGGCGAACATCATTAACGAAGGTGCGCTTCGTGCCGTGCGCCAGGGGCGCAACCGTGCCACGCAGGAAGACTTCGAAGAGTCGGTAGAGGTTGTCATCGCCGGCCAGCAGCGCAAGTCCACCGTGCTTTCCGACCACGAGAAGCAGGTTGTCTCGTATCACGAGATAGGCCACGCTATCGTGGCGGCAAACATGAAGGAAGGCGCGCCTGTTACCAAGATCACCATCGTGCCCCGCACCTCGGGTGCGCTTGGTTACACCATGCAGGTGGAAGAGGATGAGAAGTTCCTCACCACACGCCAGGAGGCGCTCGACAAGCTGGCCGTGTACTGCGGTGGCCGTGCTGCCGAGGAGCTCATCTTCAACGAGATGACAACCGGCGCGGCAAACGATATCGAACAGGCAACCAAGCTCGCGCGCAACATGATCACCCGCTTTGGTATGTCGAGCGAGTTTGGCATGATGGCGCTCGGTACGGTGCAGAACGCCTACCTCTCGCAGGATACGTCGCTCACGTGCGCACCAGGCACCGCAGAACGCGTGGATGAGGACGTGCGGAAGCTCATCGAGGAGGCGCATGCCCGCGCCATGCAGGTATTGCGTGAGAACAAGTTCAAACTACACGAGCTGGCGCGCTACCTGTATAAAAAGGAGACCATCACGGGCGAAGAGTTCATGACGTTGCTCAAGCGCGAGAACCCGCTGATGCCGCCGAAGCCCCAGGCGTAAGGTGGCATAAGCGCCGCGTGGTGGTGTGACAGAACATGCCAGGTGAGGGAGGCCGTCTACGGACGGCCTCCTTTCCTTTATAGTTGGAACGGCCCGTCATGTCGCGTTGAGGGTGCCGCTCCAGTCGCTTCAGACACATCATCGGTATCGACTGCCATTTCAACTATCTCTTTAAGCTGTTGACCGGCATGCGTGCAATTCATCAGAATTTGCATGCACAACATGTTGTCCCTCACAACTAATTCGATGCTGCTTGTATACGGGAAAGCCAAGGCGGATGTTGTTGCGGCAGCTGTATACCTCGATCCGATGGGCGGTCGTATGAACATCCGGCAACTCCAGTACTTTTGTGCCGTGGTAACAACAGGGAGCTTTTCTCGTTCTGCGCAGGAGCAGGGGGTTTCGGTTCAGGCGGTGTCCAAGGCCATCGTAGAGCTGGAGGATGAGCTGGGCGCCCCGCTCTTTATTCGTGGCAACAAGGGCGCCACGCCAACCTCATTTGGTTGGGAGCTTTACCGCACGGCACAGGCCGCAGTAGACGCATTCGGTCGCGTTGAGCAGCATGCGGCGTATCTGTGCCAAAGCCATCGGCGCTCGGTGGAAGGCCGAGACGACCTGCGGCTCTCGCTTATCTATCATCCTTTTTCCAAAAATGAGCTCATGTGTGCTGGTTTCTCCCTGCTTTTGAGGAAGCGCACGGGTGTCCGCACGCGCATGACACTTTCTGCTGGCCCCGCCGCTTTGCAGGCGCTCTTTGAAGGTGAGCTCGACGCGCTCATTACCATAGGGGCCTTTGAGCATCCACGCTGCGAGACCATCAAGGTTGGCACGTTGCCAACAGGGGTGTATTTCTCTCGTTTTCATCCGCTGCATAGCTTGAGTCAGGTTTCCTATGAAGACTTGGCGCCCTATCCTGCCTTGTGCGTTGCGGAATACGAGGGCTTCAACGAGTCCATCCTTGACGTGTACCGGGCGCATGGTTTGACCTCGACATATGGGGTACCATGAGACGGTACATCATACGAAAGGTTCCCATGACAGATTCTCTTAATTCCGAATGTCGTTTCGCCATCCTTATTGATGCAGACAACATCTCAGACAAATACGTAAAGATCATTCTTGATGAGGTGGCCAACTCCGGCGTGGCCACCTATAAGCGCATCTACGGCGACTGGACCAGTCAGCGCCTTGCGTCGTGGAAAAAGGTGCTGCTTGAGAATTCCATCATTCCTATGCAGCAATACAGCTACACCTACGGCAAGAGTTCGACCGATTCCGCAATGATCATCGATGCCATGGACATTCTCTATTCCGGCAACGTTGACGGGTTTGCCATCGTGAGCTCCGATTCCGACTTCACGCGCCTCGCCGCGCGCCTGCGCGAAAGTGGCATGCAAGTGATCGGTATGGGTGAGCAAAAGACGCCTGAGCCCTTCATTTCGGCTTGCAATCAGTTTAAGTACCTCGACTTGCTCTATGCCTCGCGCAAGGCCGAAGAGCTTGAGGAAGACGAGGCCGAGGCGGCAGAGGACGAGGCCGTGCGTGGGCGCCGGAAGAAGAAGCCGGCGGGCAAGCGCGCCGCTAAGTCGGAGAAGGCCAAGGACGCCAAGCGCGAGCCCGAGGCGGAGGAGGCTCTTGAGGCTGACCCCGAACGTTTGGCAACTGAGGAGGCGCCGCGCCGCCATCCAGGCGATGCAGGTGGTGTTGCACGTATTGTGGCGGCGGGAGACCTCTTCGACGAGCCTGATACCGCTGAGATTGAGTTTGGCGAAATGAGCAAGGCCGACCGCCGGCGCCACATGAAAAAGATTCGCTCCACGGTGAATGCCATCATCGATAAGTTTTCCGATGAAGAGGGCTGGGTCTCGCTGGGTCGCATGGGCGACGAGCTTTCCAAGCGCTTGCCCGATTTTGACGTGCGCAACTACGGCTTCAAGAAGCTCCGTCCGTTTTTGAAGTCGCTTGGCGTGTACGAATTTGACGAGCCGGACGGCACCTCCGGCCAGCGGCAGATTTACATGCGCCTGCGCGAGTCGTGAGAGGCGTGAGGGCATCGTGCGGATCGCGGTAAGTGCGTGCCTGCTGGGTGAAACCTGCAAGTATAACGGTGGCAACAACCTTAGGCCCGAGCTTGTTGAGGCATTGCAGGGCCACGAGGTGGTGCCCGTGTGCCCCGAGGTGTTCGGAGGTCTCACTACGCCGCGCGTACCTGCCGAGATTGTGCAAGGCGAGGTCCGCAACCGAGAGGGCGAGAGCGTCGACGCTGCATTTAGGCGTGGTGCCGAGGCGGCGTGGGAGCGCATGCAGGCGGCAGGAGGCTGCGACCTTGCGGTGCTCCAGCCGCGAAGCCCATCCTGTGGCGTTGGCACGATCTATGATGGAACGTTTACCGGCACGCTGGTGCCGGGCGATGGCATCTTTGCGACTTTGCTCCGCGAGCGCGGCATACCGTGCGTCTCTGCTGACGACCCAGCGCTTCCTGTGATCCTTGCGAAATAAGGAGGATTGATTGACCTCGGGTGGATGGGCGCAAGGTTGTTTCATTCCGTCGTCTGGGCATCGCGCGGACTCACACCGGCGCGCTACTTCGTGGGCACAGGCCCCACCTCCTTCCCCCGTTGCCAACTCATGCCGGAAAACGGTGCAAGAGACGGGACGCTTCGAGCAGACCAACCGGCACATCTGAAGAATGCACAGGTCGGAGGGCTGTCAGCTGCTTGTCTGCCCAGAGGCCTGCGATTCTTACACCGTTTTCCGGCGCGAGAAAAAAAGTACGTCATTTCAGTACGTGATTCGCGTTTTGCCGAGTACACCGCTGTTCGCGCTCAACAAAACCCCAGTTGGCGCCCCACTGCAAACCGTGTCTTCCAGCAAGATTCCAAAACACGTACTGAAATGACGCACTTTTTTCTTGAGGCGGGCAAACGGGACGGATAGGAACGGCTCACCCCCGTTCCCATCTGTCCACTCCGTGAATCTCCGTGAATTCCTGTGACAGTGGGGCCATGGTTGCCTGTATGTCGCTGTTACGTGCTACAATCCTCGCTAATGGCTGTGAAGGGGAGGAGTAACCGGCCTCCGTGCAGGTGAGAGAGCGGGTTCTGTGTGCTTTGCGCCCGGCTGAGAGACCCGTCTGCGCGACCGTGTGAATATCACCCCAGAGCTGCGGCCCGAACATATGGCAAGCGTGGCATATCCCGCTTCATGTAAGTAGGCGTCGCCGGGACGACCGTCGTTATGTGGTCGGCCGAGTACGGGTGCGAAGGCACCTAAGCTGGGTGGTATAGCGAGGAGCTTTCGCGGGCTTAAGGTCCGTGTGCGGAGCGCTTCGTCCCAGCTTGTAGGGACGGGCGCTTTTTTTGCGCCCACACGAGGCCGATATCTTCGGCCAAGGCCAATCGGGGCGCTGGCACGTGCCCCGATGAGAAGGGGAGTGCGATGGCCAAAAAGGAGAAGAGTGTCTACCAAGACACCATGAACCTGCCCAAGACTAAGTTTCCCATGCGCGCCGGCCTTTCGAAGGCTGAGCCTAAGCGTTTGGCGGGCTGGTACGAGAACCACGTCTACGAGCAGCTGCAGAAAAAGAACGAGGGCCACAACAAATTCGTCCTGCACGACGGCCCTCCCTATGCGAATGGCCCGATCCACATCGGCCACGCCATGAACAAGATCTCTAAAGACATCATCATGCGCTACTGGGCCATGCAGGGCTATCAAACGCCTTACGTTCCTGGCTGGGACTGCCACGGTCAGCCCATCGAGCACAAGGTTGAAGAGGCGCTCGGCACCGAGAAGTTCAACGCCACCCCCACGGCCAAGATCCGCGAGATGTGCCACGAGTTTGCCGTTGAGAACCTTGACCTGCAGCGCGAGGGCTTCAAGCGCTTGGGCGTACTCGGTGACTGGGACAACCCCTACCTCACGCTTTATCACGAGCATGACGCCGCCGACATCGAGGTCTTCAAGGCGATGTTCGACAAGGGCATGATCTATCGTGGTCGCAAGCCGGTTCATTGGTGCAAGCACTGCCACACCGCGCTTGCCGAGGCCGAGATCGAGTACGCCGACGAGGTGAGCCCGTCTATCTTCGTGCGCTTCGAGCTCATCGACGTGCCCGAGGCGCTGGCCGCATCGGGCATGCCTGTTGACGTGGTCATCTGGACGACGACCCCCTGGACGCTGCCGGCAAACGCCGGCGTGGCGCTCCTGGGCGACGCCGATTACGTGGCCGTCGAGGCCCAGGGACGCTTGGGCATCATGGCGAAGGCGCTCTGGGAGAAGGTCTTCCACGGTGTGGCCAAGCTCGAGGATGCCCAGCTCTACGTGCCTGCAGGCGCCACAGAGCCGTGGTGCGTCAAGGGTGAGGAGCTTGTGGGCATCACCTACAAGCAGCCCATCTTTGAGGGCGTGACGTGCACCATCGTCACGGCCGACTACGTGACGCTTGAGGACGGTACCGGCTGCGTGCACACCGCGCCTGGCCACGGCGTTGACGACTACTACACCGGCATGCGCTGCAACCTGCCCATCATCATGCCGGTCGACGACGACGGCAAGTTCTATGTGGGCGACACCTATGGCACGGGCGGCCCCTTCTCTGGTCTTGATACCGACGAGGCCAACCCCAAGATCATCGCTTGGCTGGCAGATCGCGGTACCCTCCTTGCCGAGGTCAAGATCAACCACTCCTATCCGCACTGCTGGCGCTGCAAGGAGCCCACGATCTTCCGCGCCACCGACCAGTGGTTTGTGTCCATGGACGAGACGGGCCTGCGCGAACAGGCGCTCGACCAGGTGCTCAACCATGTTGCCTGGTATCCCGATCGCGCGAAGAACCGCATTGGCGCCATGGTGGAGGGCCGTCCCGACTGGTGTATCTCGCGTCAACGCAACTGGGGTGTGCCTATCCCCAGCTTCACCTGCGCCGACTGCGGTGAGAAGGTCATGAACGACGCCACGCTCGACGCCGTGATCGCGCTCTTCAAGGAGAAGGGCTCCGACGCGTGGTTTACCGACGAGCCCGCCGAGTACCTGGGTGATGCCTGCGTGTGCCCCAAGTGCGGCAGCCATCATCTCAAGGCCGATCGCGACATCCTCGACGTGTGGTGGGACTCCGGCGTTTCCTGGAAGGCTGTCTGTGAGAAGCGCCCCGAGCTTGAGTATCCGGCGGACCTCTACCTTGAGGGTTCCGACCAGCATCGCGGTTGGTTCCAGAGCTCGTTGCTCACGAGCGTGGGAGCCAACGGCGTTGCCCCGTACAAGGCCGTGGTCTCTCAGGGCTTCACGCTCGACGGCCAGGGCCGCAAGATGTCCAAGTCGCTCGGCAACGTGATTGACCCCAACAAGGTCTGCGACGAGATGGGCGCCGACATCATCCGCCTGTGGGTGGCGAGTGTGGACACCTCCACCGATGTTGCCATCGACCACGAGATTCTGGCGCGCACCTCCGACGCGTATCGCCGCTTCCGCAACACCTTCCGCTTCCTGCTCTCCGAGCTAGAGGACGACTTTGTGCCCGAGCGCGATACGGTGGCCTTCGATGACCTTGAGGCGCTCGACAAACTCATGCTTGCCCGCATGACGCTCGTGCAGGCCGAGGTTGACGCCGCTTACGCCACCTACGAGTTCAACCGCGCATACCGTGTGCTCTACGACTTTGTGGTCACGGAGCTCTCCAACGTGTACCTCGATGCGCTTAAAGATCGCCTCTACTGCGAGAAGCCAGACGCGCGTCCTCGTCGTAGCGCCCAGACGGTGCTTGCCGAGCTGCTCTCTATGCTTCTGCGCGACCTTCAGCCTATTTTGGCCTTTACCTGCGATGAGGTCATGGAGTACGCGCCGGCGGGCATCCGCGACAACCAGCGTTACGCGGCGTTGCTTGACTGGTACAAGGCGCCCATTACGGTCGAGGTTGCCGAGGAGTACCGCACGGTGCTCGATGCATCGCTGGAGCTCCGTGCTGTGGTGACGAAGGCGCTTGAGGACGCCCGCACCGCAGGCACCCTCACCAAGAGCCAGGAGGCGCGTGTGGTTGCCACCGTTCCGGCGGAGGCCTATGAGCTGCTTTGCGGCGATAAGGGCTGCGACCTTGCAGAGTTCTTCATCGTGTCCGATGTTGCGCTCACGTCTGGCGAGGAATACACCGCTACCATCGAGCCTGCTGAGGGCGAGCGTTGCGATCGCTGCTGGAACTACCGCACTTCCACCGGTGTTCACGGTGAGCATGCGCACATCTGTGATCGCTGTGCCGAGGCGCTGAGCTAGCGTCTTTTCATGTATGTTTATGCCGCGGGGTGGGGCCTCAAGCCTCAGCCCGCGGCGTGCTCTCTAACCACCTCGTTTGCTAGGAGCCCTTGTGTCCTCCCGCGAAGACAAACCTTCTGCAACTGCGCTTGTTCCTGCCCGCTCATGGCGCTTTGGCGTAGCGCTCGCACTTGCTGCTGCCTTTTTGGTGCTTGACCAGGTGAGCAAGGTGATTGTACGTAGCGCCGCGCTTGCGGGTGTCTTTCCTATCACGGTGATTCCGGGCGTTCTGGAGTTTGACTTTGTTATGAACGACGGGGTGGCCTTTGGGCTGGCGAGTGGGTTTGGCTATACCTTTGTGCTGCTTGCCGTGGTGGTGACCGTGGTGACGATGCTCTACCTTCTCCGGGCGCCCTTGCTCTCGCGCTTGGAGGTAGTGGGCCTCGGCATGCTCGTGGGTGGCGCCATCGGTAACGCCATCGACCGCGTGCTCTTTGGTTTTGTGACCGATTTCATCGCTACGACCTTCATTCAGTTCCCTGTGTTCAACATCGCGGACATTGGTATCACGGTGGGTGTGACCATAGCCTTCATTGGCTTTTTGTTCTTCTCGCCGGCCAACGCAGATGCGCGACGCCGCGCTGAAGAAGATCGCGCTGAGCGCCTACGTGCCCGCGACGATGCTGCAAAGAAGCACTAGCTATGGATACGACGGTTAAGCTGGTGGTGGATGAGGCACAGGCTGGTATCCGCCTTGATTCGTTTATTGGTGCTGACGATCGTTGTCCCTCTCGTTCTGCCTGCGCGCGCATTATTGAGGAGGGCGGCGTTCTGGTGAATGGCACCGAGTGCACCTCAAAGCGCTATTTGGTGGCTGCAGGCGATGTGGTTGAGGTTGCCGTACCTGCGCCCGAGGACTATGGCGTGGTAGAGCCCGAGAACATTCCGCTCGATATTCGCTATGAAGACGATTACCTCATCGTGCTCTCCAAACAGCGTGGGCTTGTGTGCCATCCGGCGCATGGACATGCCTCGGGCACTCTTGCGAATGCGCTCATGTACCACTGTGGTATTGACCACCTGGGAACGCTTCAGGGCGAGGACCGACCGGGCATTGTGCATCGGCTTGATCGCGACACCTCTGGCCTCATGCTGGCGGCAAAGGATGACGAGACGCAGCGCGCGCTGCAAGACCTCATTCGCCTTCGCACGCTCGACCGCCGCTATATCACGCTCGTACATGGCGATGTGGCTCACGACCAGGGAACCATCGACACAGGCATTGCCCGCTCAACGCGCGATCGTGTGAAGATGGCCGTATCGGACGACCCCATGGCGCGCCAGGCTATCACCACGTTCCGAGTGCTTGAGCGCTTTGACGCCACCCGCGGCAACGACGGCTATACGCTTCTGGAGTGTCACCTTTATACCGGCCGCACGCACCAGATTCGCGTGCATATGCGCTATATCAACCACCCCTGTGTGGGCGATCCGCTCTATGGCAAGGGTGACGACCGTGCCAATTGCGATCTTACGCGGCAGTTTTTACATTCGTGGCGCGTGCGTTTTGATCATCCTGTTACGGGCGAGGCCATCGAGTGTAGGGATACGCTTCCGTGGGACTTGGCGGCGGTGCTGGAAGATTTGGCGCCGCGCTCGCTTGGCCGCACCGCGGCCGGGGAGGAGATTGTTTCTCAGTTGGGGCTCTACCTCTAGGGAAACGCTGGCGTACGTGCGCGCACCGGCCGTCATCGGTGGATCGTCTGGCCGCATGTATCTGTAATCCTCATACAAAACGGCTACCTCATGGCAGCGGAGGGGTTGGTGGGCGTACACTTTCGCGGTGTACGGAAACACGCGACGGAGGTTATCCTCATGCCCCAACCAGAGATTGCACCCATATCGGTACTCAACATAATCATTATGGTGCTTTTCTCCCTTTGCTTTCTTTACCAGGTAGTCTTTTGTGTTGTGGGGCTTCTTAGCAACAAGAACACCCTGCCACCTGCAAAAAAGCTGCATCGCTACGCCTTTTTCATCGCGGCGCACAACGAGGCTTCGGTGATTGCAAACCTTGTGGCATCGATCAAGGCGCAAAACTATCCCGCCGAGCTCATCGACGTGTTTGTGGTGGCCGATGCCTGCACCGACAACACCGCCGAGGCCGCTCGTCAGGCAGGCGCCATTGTCTACGAGCGCAACGACCTCGCGCGCAAGGGGAAAAGCTGGGTCATGGACTATGGCTTTAAGCGCATTCTCAAAGAGTATCCCAATCGCTATGAGGGCTACTTCATCTTCGATGCCGACAACCTCGTTTCGCCCGATTACACGCGCATCATGAACGATGCCTTCGACCAGGGCTATGAGGCGGTCACAAGCTATCGCAACTCCAAAAACTTTGGCAGCTCTTGGATCAGCGCGGCCTACGCTACCTGGTTTATCCGCGAGGCGCGCTTCCTCAACAACGCGCGCATGTGCTGCGGTACCTCCTGCGCGGTTTCGGGCTCGGGCTATCTCATCTCCGCCCGCATTGTTGAGGGCATGCAGGGCTGGCGCTTCCATACGCTCACCGAGGACATCCAGTTCTCCTCGTTCTGCGCCATCCATGGCATCCGCATTGCCTATGCGCCGGCGGAGTTCTTTGACGAGCAGCCGGTGACCTTCAAGGCGTCGTGGCGTCAGCGCATGCGCTGGACCAAGGGCTTCTACCAGGTGTTCTTTACCTATAAGGCACACTTCTTGAAGTCGATCGTGTATTTCCACCGTTTTGCTGCCTATGACCTGCTCATGACCATTGCGCCCGCCTCGCTTCTCACCATTGCCTCGCTCATTGCCAACGGTGTCTTCTTGGTGGTGGGGCGCATCAGTCATGGCTTTTTGGCCACGCCGCTTGAGATGGAGCAGTGCGCTTCGTCGCTTCTTTCCACCCTTGTTGCGTTCTATGTGCTCTTCTTCTGGATGGGGCTCTTGACTACGGTTGTTGAGTTCCGTCATTTCCACGTCACGCAAAAATGGCGCCTCATCACCAATCTCTTCACGTTCCCGCTCTTCATGTTCACCTACATTCCCATCACGGTCGCCGCGCTCTTTCTTAAGGTGGACTGGGTTCCTACGCCGCATAGCGTATCGGTCACGTTGGATGAGGTTATCGACGGCGCGCGGTGAGTGAGCCTTCGAAGCCGTGCCCGTTTAGAGGAGGGGTCTTATGACGATTTCCACCTGTGCGTTGCCCGTGGCGGCACATCCGCTTGCACATATCCCGCTCGATAGCGTTGCCCTGGAGGAGGAGTATCGTTCATGCGTGCGTGAGCTTGCAGGAGACATCCCTTCACACGCGGCGGGCGACAACTACCTGCTGGGTACCAATGCGCTCTACCATGGTGGCCCTGTGCAGTGGAGCTTTGTTCCCAAGGTGTTCTCGCGCCGCGACATTTCCTACCTGGCGTGGATTGCCGAGACCATGGGTGCCATCATGGAAAAGCTCACACGTGCCTGTGTGGACGACCCGGAGGTGCGTCGGCGCTTTGGTTTCTCGCCCGAGATTGAAGAGCTTGTGTGTGCTCCCGTGCCCTATGCGTCGCAGATTCCCATCGCACGCGTGGATATCTTTCTCAACGAGGAGACGGGCGACTTTAAATTCTGTGAGCTCAACACCGATGGCTCCTCGGGCATGCTGGCAACTCAAGAGGTTACGCGGGCAAATGCGCTCACATCTACGGGCCTTCGTTTTGCGACGCGCCATGCGGTTTCGGCCTTTGACATTTGTGGCACCTGCGCGCGCACGGTGCTGGCGGCCTATCGCGATGCGGGCGGCACCTCTGAGCACCCGGTTATTTGCGCGGTAGATTACGCGGAGAGCATTGCTGCTGAGGAGATGCGCGAGTTCCAGCAGGTGTTTGCTCGCTTGGGTGCGACCAT
The DNA here is from genome assembly GCA_018711625.1 of Candidatus Limicola stercorigallinarum. Lineage (GTDB taxonomy): Bacteria > Actinomycetota > Coriobacteriia > Coriobacteriales > Coriobacteriaceae > Limicola > Limicola stercorigallinarum. The sequence goes on from DVID01000008.1 coordinate 12,676, forward strand.
GCGCTTTGCTGACATCCGCTCACTCACCTACGAAAACGGTGTGCTTTCTGATGCTGAAGGTCCCATCGACGTGGTGTGGCGCCGCGTGGTTATCTCGGAGATGCTTGAGAAGCCCTGCGCGGGTGCCGATGCGCTCATGCAGTGCGTACGTGAGGGTGTTGTTCCTGTGGTGGGCGGCTTCCGTACCTGGCCCTGTGCGACCAAGACCGTCTTCGCGCTGCTCTTTGACCCGTATGTGCGGAACCTTTTCACCAAAGACGAGCTTGCCTTTATTGATGCCCATGTGCCTGCAACCTATCTGCTGGAGCCGGGAAGCGATCTTTCTCGCTTTACCAATAAAGACGCCTGGATCGCCAAGCCGCGCGAAGGCTACAACAGCGTGGGTGTTCGTGCTGGAAGCGACTGCACCGACGAGGAGTGGGCGGAGGTCTGCCACACAATCGCCAGCACGGGCGGCGTGATGCAGGAGTATGTGCTGCCTTACGCGACGCTCACCATGGAAGGTGGCGTGGCGGGGGAGAACGACGAGCCCACGCCTCATTACACCATGGAGGGGCTCTTCCTCTTTGACAACGCCTTTGGTGGTGTTTTCACGCGCTGCGGCACGAATGCCGTGATTGGTGAGTTCACCGGCCGCCTCAACATGGGGTGCTTTGTTGTTGAAGACTAGCGCCACGCTACTGATTGTGCCAGGCTTGAGTGTTGCGGGGACGCGCATGCTCCCCGCCGTGCTCATGCTGGTGCTTTTGGTGGGCGCATCTATCTTTGATATGCGCGAGCGGAGACTCCCCAATGCCTATGCGGCCGTGATGCTTGCGGTGTCGGTTGTGGCGACCGTCGCCTGCGCAGGCATGGAGGCGCTTTTGGCAAATGGGGTCACCGGTGCTGTGATAACGCTTGCGCTTGTGGGTTTTGAGCTCGGCTATCGCCGGGTACGCGGCTCAAGTGGCATGGGCATGGGTGACATCAAAGCGCTGGTGCCGCTCATGGTGGTCAATCCTTCGTGCGCCCTCATGGCCTTTGCGGTGGGTCTTCTCGCCCTTGCGCTCGCCGGCCTTCTTCTGCACCGGCGTGCGCTCCCGTTCCTCCCATTCCTCACCTTCGGCTGGCTCCTGATGGGTTGTTTGGGGACGTGTTCCGTTTGACCCATTTGACGTTTGGGGACGGGTTCGTTTTGACCCCTTTTGCGCTCGTGCTGCGCCCATTCCGCTCACCACAGCGTTCAAGGTGGACGGGTGTCCGCATGTCGTGCGATGATGCACAAAAGAACCTCCCTCGAAAGGGGTGATGTAGATGTGCGACGTATCTGCCCGCTCGGTGCAAGAGCGCATGCAGCGCATTCCCGATACCCTCTCGGAAGACTTGCTCCAGCGTATGCAGGAGGATCGTGCTTCTGGTTGGCGTTGTCCCTACCGCGCTTCTAACGAGGACGCGCTGCGTCGCGAGGATCGTCCCGGTGACCGCGCGAGCCTCTGGCGTCCGGCTTATATGCGCGATGTTGAAAAGATCCTCTATACCCCAGCGTACAACCGCTACGCTGGCAAAACCCAGGTGTTCTCGTTCCGCAGCAACGACGACCTTTCCCGCCGGGGGCTCCATGTTCAGCTGGTGGCACGCATCGCGCGCGACATAGGCGGCGCGCTCGGCCTCAACTGCGACCTTATTGAGGCCATTGGGCTCGGTCACGACCTGGGCCATACGCCCTTTGGCCATGCGGGAGAGCGCTGCCTCAACGATGTGTTCCATGAGCGCACGGGGCGCTGGTTTTTCCACAACGTGCACTCGGTACGTGTACTCGACGTTCTCTACGGCCGCAACCTTACGCTCCAGGTGCTCGACGGCGCGCTTTGCCATAACGGCGAATACGAGCAGCGCGTGTTTGAGCTTTCTGACCTCTCCTCCTTCGACGAGCTTGATGCGGTGGTGGAGCGCTGTTATACGCAGGGCGACATCGCCATTGGGCACTTGCGCCCCATGACGCTCGAGGGGTGCGTGGTGCGCATCTCGGACATCATTGCCTACGTAGGCCGCGACCGGCAAGACGCTATAGCGGCGGGCCTTCTGGATGAGGACGCCTTTGAAGATGGTTTGGGCGGTGCCTATAACTCATGGGTGCTGAGCCATGCCTCCGTGGACATCATCGAGCACAGCTATGGCAAAAACCGTATTGAGATGAGCGAAGACCTGTTTGCCGAGATCCGTCGTGCCAAGGCCGAAAACTATGCCAAAATCTATCGGTCGAGCGGCATTGAGGGAGAATCAGCTGAGGTGCTGGCGCGAGCCTTCGAGCTTATGTACGACCGCTTTAGGTCTGACCTTGCCGAGCGCGACACCTCAAGCTATATCTTTAAGCACCATATCGCCCGCATCGAGCAGCATCTTGCGCATTACGGCCGTACGTATGCGTGGGAGGACGACCTCGATCAGACGGTGGTGGACTATATCGCAAGTATGAGTGACGGGTACTTTGCCGAACTTGCCACAAAGCTCTTCCCGCAGGTTCATTTCCCACGGCGCACCTACATCAACGAATGCTGAGCCATAACAACGAAAGGGTCCTCGACTTCATGGAGACGCTGTTCTCGCAGATTGATACCGTCAAAACGTTGAAAAACGCGCCACTTGCTGTGCGTATGCGGCCTACCAGCCTGGATGACTACGTTGGTCAGAAAAAGGCTGTGGGCCCGGGTTCGTGGCTGCGCTCGGCTATTGAGCACGACGTGCTTTCGAGCGTTATTCTCTATGGGCCTGCCGGTACCGGCAAAACAACGCTTGCTCACATCATCGCCGCGCATACGCGGAGCGAGTTTGTTGAGGTCTCGGCGGTTACCGGTACGGTGAAGGATCTTCGCCACGAGATTGATGCCGCCACGCGCCGCCTTATGGCGTACGACCGTCGCACGATCCTGTTCATCGACGAGATTCATCGGTTCTCAAAGTCGCAGCAAGATGCCCTGCTCCATGCGGTTGAAAACCGCACCGTGGTGCTGGTGGGGGCAACGACCGAGAATCCCTACTTTGAGGTGAACTCCGCCTTGCTTTCCCGTTCGCGCGTGGTGGAGCTCGAGCACCTTTCGAACGATGACATCGCGGTGCTTGTGCGCCGGGCGCTTACCAGGCCAGAGGGGTTGGGTGGCCGCGTTGCGGCATCCGATGAGGTCGTGGCGCAGATTTGCACGCTTGCGGCAGGTGACGCTCGCGCTGCGCTTACCACGCTTGAGCTCGCAAGTGAGATTGCCCTGACAAGGGAGCCGACGGACGGAATGGCCGCAGCCGATGGAGCGGCGACAGGCGCCGCAGCTTCTCGGGACGCGAACGCAGGAACAGCGCCCGTAGAGCTCACCATGGACGATGTTCGCATGGCCAACCCGCGCCGTGGTTTAAGCTACGATAAGTCGGGCGACATGCACTACGACATCATCTCGGCTTTTATCAAGTCGATGCGCGGCAGCGACCCCGACGCCGCGGTGTACTGGCTTGCGCGTATGATTGATGCAGGTGAAGACCCTAAATTCATTGCGCGCCGCATCCTTATTGCAGCTTCCGAGGACGTTGGCAATGCCGATCCGCAGGCCATTCTCGTCGCGCACGCTGCGTTCAAAGCGGCCGAGGTGATCGGCTATCCGGAGTGTCGCATCAACCTGGCGCAGGCAGCCATCTACCTTGCGCTGGCGCCTAAGTCCAACGCCTGTGAGGCGGCTATCGACGCCGCGCTTGCCGATGTGCGTGCAAGCGGCATGCGCGAGGTGCCCTCGCATCTGCGCGACCGCCATCGACCCGGTTCCGATCAATACGGTACGTATAAGTATCCGCACGACTATTCCGAGGGTTGGGTGGAACAGCAGTATCTTCCTGAGGGTCTTGAGCGCGGGGCCTTTTGGCATCCGGCGGGACGCGGCTGGGAGGAATGGCGCTATGAGATGGGTGCCCGTCGCAGTCAGCCGGGCACAAACACGTCTCAGCCAGAGTCGTAGCCGTGCGGCCTCTATGGGCAGCGTCGGCGCGATGCTCGCCACCTAAACGTTACGGTGATGAGCAGTAAGGGATGAAACGCAGCCAATGGGGTAGTATAGGCCTAGTTATGTTGATGCTGCGGCGTGTGTTTGCATGTCGCGAGATGCTGGAGGCGTTATGGATCCCCTGCAGATCATCTTAATGGTGCTTGCCCTGGTAGCCATCTGGGCCGTGGTGGAGTGCGCGCTGGTGATGCGCCGCGCCCGGGGCGCTGTAGACCATCTGGATAAAACGGTGGACGAGCTTTCGGACACTATTGAAGAAGCTCGCCCTGTAATCACGAAGCTCGATGGCGTAGTTGATGACCTGGCACCTGCGGCAAAGCAGGTGGAGCCGCTGCTTGAGTCGGTCACGGTTGCAGTAGACGCGCTCTCCGCAAACCTGGTTGAGGTTGAGGGCGTGGTGCGCGACGTGTCTGCAGTAACAGGCGCCGCGGCAAACGCGAGCAACGCTGTCTCGGGCATCACTGGCACGGCTTCTGAGGCGGTGCAGCGCCTCTTCTCCAAGCACAAGAATCAAACGCCTGCCCTGGATAAACCTGCTGCGCAGACGCCCGCACCCGAGGCCCCCGCGTCCGAGTCATCGGCTTCCAAATCTTCCAAGGAGGAGGAGCCGGCTCCTGCGGAGCACAAGTATTTCACCTACGACACCGATTCTCCGGCTGCATCTGCTCACGAGGCGACAGACGCCATCGCCGCTACAAAGGAGTAACCATGGCACAAACGTCCCCCTCGTGCGCCACGCTCACCGTTTCTGCTGAGCCGCGGTTCGCGCGTCTTGTCCGCATGACGGCTGCCAATATCGCCACACTCTCGTCTATGTCGTACGACCGCGTTGAAGATATCCGCATGGCCGCTGAGGAAGCCTTTATTTTCGCTTGCTCTGTAGAGCCGGAGACTTCGGTCGAGTTTGCCTTCGACGTGGATGATGACCAGGTTACGATCGATGTCAACCTGGGTAACGTCAACCTCGATGAGCTTGATCTTCCCGAGGCCACCTACGCTGATCTTATCCTCACGGCGGTTTGCGATACTTACACCAAGTCTTCGGAACCCACTACGCTTCACCTCAACCTCAAGGCGGATTTGAACCATGCCTGATACAACCCGGTCTACAAAATCGGCCTGGGACAAGGAAAAAACGCGCGAGCTCTTCCGCAGGTACAAGGAAGAGGGCGACAAGGATGCACGCGAGAAGCTCGTTATGTCGCACCTTAACCTTGTGCGGTTCCTGGCCAACAAGTTCAAAAACAGGGGAGAACCCCTGGACGACCTCATGCAGGTAGGCTACCTGGGCCTCCTCAAGGCAATCGACCGCTTTGATCCCAGCCGTGGCCTTGAGTTCACCACCTATGCCACGCCTACCATCCTGGGTGAGATTAAGCGTCACTTTCGCGATAAGGGCTGGAGTGTCCGCGTGCCGCGTCGCCTTCAGGAGCTTTCTGCCAAGGTCAACCAGGCAACCGATGAGCTCACCACAAAGCTGCAGCGCTCGCCTACCGTGCAGGAGATTGCTGATCACCTTGACGCCACCGTGGACGAGGTACTTGAGGCCATGGAGTCTTCCTCGGCCTACTCTTCGGTGCCGCTTGAGGGCACGAGTTCGCAAGAGGGTGACGAGGCCCCCTCTATTCTCGACCGCTATGCATCAGAGGACAACGCGCTTGCCTTCACCGACGACCGCTTGGTTATCGAGGATGTTTTGCAGTCGTTCTCGCCGCGTGAGCGCGAGGTTATTGAGCTGCGCTTCTTGCAGGGTATGACGCAGATTGAGATTGCCGAGCGCTTGGGTGTCTCCCAGGTACAGGTGTCGCGTTTGCTGCGCCGTACCCTTAAGAAGATTCAGGACAAGATTGATCCGGAGGGGGTCATGAGTCGCGCATGACAACGAGGCCCACACAAACAACGGCGTCGTCTTCGGCAAAAACCGCTTCGCTTGCACGAGGTGCCCTCCGCGTATGGATCGTGGTGGGCGCCATAATCATCGCGAGCGCCTTCTTCAATGTGCTCGGAGTTCTTGCTCCTGTGATTGAGTTTCTTGCCGTGGGCTCGCTTGTTGCCTTTGTGGCATCGCCTGTGGTGAACATGCTCGAGCACCACGGCTGCCCGCGCGGTGTTGGCGCGCTTATTGGCCTTTTTGTCGTGATCGCCGTTATAGCGTTTCTGCTGACGCTGCTGTTGCCTACGCTCACAGATCAGGTTACCGACATGCTTTATCAGATGCCGCGCTACCTTGATGCCTTTCAGGCGTGGGCGACCGACATCATTGATCGTATTCGGGAGCTTACCTCCAGCAATGCTTTTAGCGGCCTCGACGATTTGCTCATGTCGCTGCAGGATACCGCTACGCGCTTTGTGACCGATCTGGCGAGCGACCTTGGTCGTGGCGTGGTGCCGGTTATCGGCGGGTTTGCCAATACGCTCTTCACGGCGTTCTTGGGTTTGGTGCTGGCATACTGGCTTGCGCGCGATTACCCCAAGATCCACCGCGAGATTGGCCTTGCCCTGGGCGAGGAGAAGGATGATGACTACCGCTTTATCGTGGCGATTCTTTCGCGCTCGGTGGGCGGCTATATGCGCAGCATGATCATCACCTCCGTCATCAACGGCGTGCTGGTGTTTTTGGGGCTCACCATCTGCCATCATCCGTACGCGGGCCTCATGGGTATGCTCACGGCGCTCTTCCACCTTATCCCGGTGGTCGGCCCTGTGTTCTCATCTGCTATTGCGGTTGTTGTGGCCTTTTTCTACGGCCCGGCTCTTGCCTTTTGGACGCTCGTGATCACGGTGGTCGCACAAAACATCACCGATAACGTGATCTCGCCCAAGGTGATGCAGTCCACCGTTCAGGTGCACCCCGCCATGAGCTTGGCCGCCATTGTCATCGGCTCGGCTCTCATGGGCCCGCTTGGTATGGTGGTGGCAATTCCGCTCTGTGCAGCGCTGAAGGGCCTCTTTATCTTCTACTACGAGAAGTCCACGAAGCGCCAGCTTGTGGATTATGACGGTGCCATCTTCCAGGGAACGCCGTTCCGCGATGAAGAGGGGCATCCCGTTCCCGCCTTCGATGCTCTGGGTGATGACAAGTTTGTATCCGAGTCCGAGATTCTTACCGAAGACGTGGTGCCCGAGGCGGCGCCCGTGCCTAAGCCGGAGCTTGATAACCCCTGGCAAAAGCTTTCGAGCTTACAGCCGGGTGCTACCGGCGTATTCCGCATGCCGTTTATCTCGTCGGATGACGAGAAGGGCTTGCAGGAGGGTAAAGCGGACGCCGATCATCGCGCGGACGATGCAAACGACTCCTCGGATGACGGGCGCTAGGCCAAACACTTGGCTCACAAGCAGCATTTGCTATAACCGAATCTCCATGTAAACGCGGTCTGCGCATACCATGCACAGGCCGCTTTACGTGCGCAGGTGCCCATCAGTCTGGTATTCTAGGGACGTTTTAGCTCGTATAGTGTGTTTGGATCAGGAGATCTCTCATGTGTGCAGATGTTCCAACCATGACAACCGCTGAGATTCGCTCCGCCTTTCTGAACTTTTTTGAACAGAAGGGCTGCAAGCTCTATCCCAGTTCGTCGCTTATTCCCGATGACCCCTCGCTCCTTTTGGCCAACGCTGGCATGAACCAGTTCAAGGAGTATTACCAGGGTAAGAAGACCATGCACGAGATTGGCGCCACGTCGTGCCAGAAGTGCGTGCGTACCAACGATATCGACATCATCGGTTCCGATGGTCGTCATGCGTCGTTCTTCGAGATGCTTGGTAACTTCTCGTTTGGCGGCGTCTCCAAGCGTCAGGCCTGCTCGTGGGCACTTGAGCTCTCGGTGAACGTGTTCCACCTTCCCATGGATCGCCTGTACTTCACCGTGTTCACCGACGACGATGAGACCTTCGACATTTGGCGTTCGCTGGGCGTTGAGGAGAGCCATATCTCGCGTCTGGGTGAGGACGATAACTTCTGGGCAGCAGGCCCCACCGGCCCCTGCGGTCCTTGCTCTGAGATTTATTACGACATGGGCGAGGACGTGGGCTGTGGTCGTCCGGACTGCGCGCCTGGCTGCGACTGCGACCGCTTCCTGGAGTACTGGAACCTCGTGTTCACGCAGTTTGACCGCCAGGAGGACGGCTCCATGCCGGAGCTTCCGCACCGCAATCTCGACACGGGCATGGGCCTGGAGCGCATGAGCGCCATCATGCAGGGCAAGACCTCCTTTTTTGATAGCGACATCATGCAGGGGCTCATCAAGCTTGGCGAGGAGATTTCGGGCGCCACGTATGTAAGCGACGATTACGCCGGCGCAAGCCGCTCGCTCCGCATCATTGCCGATCACGCGCGTTCCGTTGACTTCATGATTGCGGACGGCATTCTGCCGGGCAACGAGGGCCGCGGTTACGTGCTCCGCCGTCTGCTCCGCCGCGCCGTTTTCCACGGCCGCCTGCTTGGTGTGGAGGGCCCCTTCCTCGTGAAGTTCATCGAGAAGGTGAACGAGCTCATGGGCGAGGCCTATCCCAACCTGGTGAGCGAGGCCAAGCTCGTAAAGGGCATTGTGAGTGCCGAGGAGGAGCGCTTCTCCCAGACGCTCGATAACGGCCGCGTGTATCTGGATAACGCGCTTGCCAAGCTGGGCGAGGGCGAGGTGCTTGATGGCGCTTCTGCCTTCATGCTGCACGACACCTTCGGCTTCCCCATCGATCTTACGGTTGAGATTGCTGGCGCCGCAGGCCACGAGGTTGACCTTGAGGGCTTCAACCGCGAGATGGAGGCCCAGCGCGAGCGTGCCCGCGCCAATGTGAAGGGCGACGCGTGGGGCTCGTTCAACGACGTGTGGGTGGAGCTTTCCGACGTGCTGCCCGCGACGGAGTTCTGCGGCTACGAGAACGACGTGCTTGAGGGTGCGCATGTGCTGGGCGTGGTGCGCGAGGGCGAGCGCGTGGCTAACGCGCACGAGGGTGCCCGCGTTGAGGTTGTGCTTGATCGCACGCCTTTCTATGGCGAGATGGGCGGCCAGATGGGCGACGCTGGCGAGCTGCACCTGGGCGATACCGTGGTTACGATTGAGGACACCAAGGTGCACAACGGCCTGTATGCCCACGTTGGTGTGGTAACAGCCGGCACGGTGGCCGAGGGCCAGGAGTGCACGGCCACGATCGATCATCATCGTCGCGAACTTCTGCGCCGCAACCACACGGCAACGCACTTGCTCGATGCTGCTCTTAAGGAGGTGCTGGGCGACCATGTGAACCAGGCAGGTTCGCTCGTGGCGCCGGAGCATCTGCGCTTTGACTTCACGCACTTCGAGGCGCTTTCCACCGAACAACTGAAGCGTATTGAGGAGCTTGTGAACCGCGAGATCTTTGCTGCAAAGCCGGTGGTCACCCGCGTGATGGGCATTGAGGATGCTAAGGCGTCCGGCGCGGTGGCGCTCTTTGGTGAGAAGTACAGCGACGTGGTGCGCGTTGTTTCCGTGGGCGAGGAGGAGCACCCGTTCTCCCGCGAGCTCTGCGGCGGTACCCATGCTCGCAACACGGCGGAGATTGGCCTCTTCAAGATCGTGTCTGAGTCGTCCACCGGCTCCAATGTGCGCCGTATCGAGGCGGTTACGAGCGAAGGCGCCATCGCTTACCTGGAGGAGCGCGCACGCGTTCTTGCCGAGGTTGCAGCCGGCCTCAAGTGCCGTGTTGACGAGGTTCCTGCTCGCGTTGCTGGCCTGCAGAAGGATTTGCGCGAGGCCAATCAGAAGCTCAAGGCTGCGCTTACCGGCGGCTCGTCTGATGCCATTGGCGCTGCTATTGATGGCGCCGTCGACGCAAACGGTTACAAGGTGGTCATTGCCCAGCTGAATGGCCTTGAGGGTGCCGAGCTCCGCAATGTGTGGGACACCATTCGCCAGAAGGTTGCGGGTCCTGTGGCCTGCGTGCTTGCTACGGTTACTGAAAAGGGTACGCCGGCGCTGCTCGCCGCTGCCACCGATGAGGCCGTTTCTGCCGGGTTCCGTGCGGGTGACGTTATCAAGGCTATCGCCCCCTGTGTGGATGGCCGCGGTGGTGGCCGTCCCACTATGGCGCAGGCCGGTGGTAAAAACGCTGAGGGCATTGCGGCTGCACTCGATGCGGCTCGTGCCCAGCTTGGTCTCTAAGCCATGATTGCACTGGCGCTCGACATTGGTGAGGTCCGCGTGGGCATCGCCGTTTCCGACGCCACGGGGCGCATTGCCATGCCGGTTAAGGTGCTTCCGGCAGCTGAAGTTGCCGGCATGGCGCGCCCGTTTCGCCTGCTGCTTGAAGACTACGAGCCCGATGTGCTCGTGTGCGGGCGTCCAGAAACCCTGGGAGGGGAGGATGGCCCGCAGGCCGAGCGCGTTATGAAGGTGGCACGCTCGGTGGCCGACGCCACTGGTCTTCCGTTGGAGTTTGTAGACGAGCGCCTCTCGTCGCGCGAGGCTAAACGCATCCTGCGCGAGCAGGGCCTTTCTGAGCGCGAGATGCGTGGCAAAGTGGATAGCGTGGCTGCGAGCCTGTTTCTCCAAACCTGGCTCGATCAACAACAATGAGTGACTGTTCAGGGGTACTCCGCGAAGGATGTACCAGCGGGTGCCCCTGCACGTCGTTTGCGTTTCGCCAACTTGCCCCGGTTTCCGGGGCTTTTTCATTTCGATACGCTCAAGCGATGAACGCAAATTGCATCCAACTTCTTCTGCGAACGGTATAAACAAAGCGGCAAACGGTAGAAACGTGGCTTTCATCGCTAAACATACACATCTAGCACATCGTGTAAAGACCGTTTACCGAATCGTCTCTACCTGCGAAAACTACCGTTCACGGGATAAAATAGCCCGATATACACATATTCTCTATACTGTTTAAGGCTCTATGCGCGTTAGCCCCTAGTGAATGGGTTAAGGCGCAAAGAGTCAGATTGTAACCTCTCTAGCTAAGGAGG
>DVID01000047.1 GCA_018711625.1 Candidatus Limicola stercorigallinarum
AAGCTAAGCCCCCGAGCGCCGAGAGTACTGCGGAGGAAGTCCGTGGGAGGGCAGGGCGCCGCTGACCGGTGGACGGCACCGTCCGCCGATCCGAGAACAGAGGCCCCCGGGGTGACCCGGGGGCCTTTTGCTATTTGAGGTCTGTTTATGGCCTCTTTTACTGTTAGCTGTATGTCCTATTAGCTTTACTGTTTCGGCCTTTCATATGCTCATTCATTCACGTAGTTGGTTGTGAGGCGCTGTGTATACGGTATTTGTCATTGGTAACATCGCGTCGGGTAAATCCACCGCTACGCGGTATCTCGAGTCTCGTGGAGCCCGCCGCATCGATCTTGATGAGCTTGCTAAATCGCTGTATGTTCCGGGATCAGATCTTGTCTCTGCACTTGCAGAGACGTTTGGACGCGACATCCTCGATACAGACGGCTCTATCATCCCTGCGCGTCTTGCGCAGCACGCATTTAGCTCTCATGAGCAAACTGAGCGTTTGAACGCGCTTGTCCATCCTGCGCTCAAGCAGCGCCTAGCCGACCAGTTGGTTCCTGACGCATGCTGCTGCGCCACGCCTGCCAGTTATCCACTCATGGTAATAGAGGTTTCGGTACCGCGTTCGGTTGAAGACATGTTTCCTCTGGTTGATGAGGTTCTTGCTATCCATGCGCCGTATGACGTGAGACGCGAACGCGCGTGCGCTCGTGGATTGTTGCCCGAGCAATTTGAGGCACGCGCGGCAGCTCAGCCCACCGACGATGAGCTTTGTGCGATGGCCTCCTTCGTCATAGATAATACGCAGGGCGATGATACGCTGTTTCGAGCCCTTGATGCGTGGGTAGATAGTCGAGGCATTCGCGGCTTGATTCACGCGGATTCACCGCAGCAGTCTGTTTCATTTGAGTGAGAGGAGGATCGCTATGGCACGACGTGTTCGAGCATGTGCGTGGTATCGCGTGCTTCCTCTTGTCATCGTGGCGCTTTTTGGCGCCATTTCTTTCACGTATACCTTTGCTCCGTCAGCCTTGTTTAAGGTCTTCTATCCGCTTGATTACGAGGAGTATGTTCTCTCCTCCGCTCAGACGCATGGTGTTGATCCGTATCTTGTTGCAGCGGTCATCAAAGTTGAGTCTAGCTGGGATGATGATGCGCTATCTTCCCGTGGTGCTGAGGGCTTGATGCAGCTTATGCCCGAGACTGCTCAAGACATGATTGATAAGGGGTATGTGGACGGTGCTCGTTATTCGGCATCGAACTTGTTTGATGCTGCTACCAATATTGAGTTTGGCTGCGCGTATCTTTCTTATTTGCTGACGTATTTTAATGGCGCGACCGATCGCGCGATTGCGGCCTATAACGCGGGCATGGGCAATGTTGATGATTGGGCGCAGGAAGATACTGCCTTGCATAATGCTATTACCTTTCCGGAGACGCAGGCCTATCTCTTCCGTGTGACCACCGCGCAGTCGCGTTACGAGGATCTGTATCCTGAGCTATATCTTGGCAAGTAAGCGCCTGAGTGGCTTCCTGCCGTATGATATGTGCCCTTTGTGTGCGGTGCTATACTGTGCACCCAGCGTGAAGAGGGGAGTGGCATGGAGCGTTTTGAGGTTGAACGTGTAGGCGGAGAGCTTCGTCGTTTTGGCGTTGCGGGAAGCGACGCGTCGTTTCAGGTGGTCAGTCCCTATGAGCCTGCAGGTGATCAGCCCCAGGCTATTGCATCGCTCGTAAAGGGCGTTCAGGACGGGGACCGCTATCAGGTGCTTTTGGGTGTTACTGGTTCGGGCAAAACCTACACCATGGCGAAAACCATTGAGGCGCTCGGTAAGCCCACACTCGTCATGGCTCCTAATAAAACGCTTGCTGCGCAGTTGGCGAGCGAGCTCAAAGAGTTCTTCCCTCATAACGCGGTTGTCTACTTTGTTTCGTACTACGACTATTACCAGCCTGAAGCCTACGTCCCCCAGAGCGATACCTATATTGAGAAGGATGCCTCCATCAACGAAGAGGTGGAGATGCTGCGCCATCAGGCAACCGCATCGCTGCTTTCACGCCGTGATGTGATTGTGGTCGCATCGGTGTCGTGCATCTATGGCATTGGTTCGCCTGAGGATTATGCGGGCCTTGCCCCCAATGTGGACAAGAAGGAACCGCTCGAGCGCGATGACTTCATTCATGCGCTTATCGACATCCAGTACGATCGCAACGACTTTGATTTGGCGCGCGGCACGTTTCGCGTGCGCGGTGACGTGGTGGACGTGTTTCCGCCCTATGCGGAGCACCCCTTGCGTTTTGAGTTCTTTGGTGATGAGGTTGAGCTTATTGCCGAGATTGATGAGGTCACAGGGGAGCTCCTACGCGAATATGATGCCATTCCGGTGTGGCCCGCTTCGCACTACGTAACCGAGAAGCCAAAGGTGACCGCCGCCTTGAAAACGATCGAGGCCGAGTGCGAGCAGCGCGTGGCTGAACTTAAGGCCAACGACAAGCTTTTGGAAGCTCAGCGTTTGCAGCAGCGTACTGATTACGACCTGGAAATGCTCGAAACCATGGGCTACTGTAACGGTATCGAAAACTACTCGCGTCATCTCGACGGTCGTAAGCCCGGTGAGCCCCCGTTCACCTTAATCGACTATTTCCCCAAAGACATGCTTTGCATCATCGACGAGAGCCATGTGACGGTGCCGCAGATTCGTGGTATGCACGAAGGCGACCGCTCGCGTAAGGTGACGCTTGTGGAGCATGGTTTTCGTCTGCCTTCGGCTCTCGACAACCGTCCTCTTCGCTTTGACGAATTTGAAGCGCGTATTCCGCAGTTTATCTATGTCAGCGCCACGCCGGGTGATTATGAGCTGCGCGTAAGTCAAAACAACGTGGAGCAGATTATTCGCCCTACGGGTCTCTTGGATCCTAAGATTGATGTACGTCCGGTGCGCGGCCAGATTGATGACCTGCTTGATGAGATTCGTGAGCGCGTGAAGCGGCATGAGCGCGTGCTCGTAACCACGCTCACCAAGCGCATGGCCGAAGACCTTACCGACCATTTGCTCGATGCGGGCATCAAGGTCAACTACATGCACTCAGACACCGCCACCATGGACCGCGTGGACATTCTGCGCGATCTGCGCCAAGGAAAGATTGACGTACTCGTGGGTATCAACCTGCTGCGCGAGGGCCTGGATTTGCCCGAGGTCTCGCTCGTGGCGATTCTCGACGCCGATAAGGAGGGCTTCCTGCGCAACCGGCGTTCGCTTATTCAAACGATTGGACGTGCTGCGCGTAACGCTGACGGCGAAGTGGTGATGTACGCCGATGTCATCACCGACTCGATGCGTGAGGCCATCGATGAGACCAATCGCCGTCGTGCGATTCAGATGCAGTTTAACGAGGAGCACGGTATTGAGCCCAAGACCGTGCGCAAGGCCATCAACGATATTTCGAGCTTTATCGCTGAAGCAACAGAGACGGTGGGGAAGCGCGACCGCTCTCGTGGCGACACGCTGGGCCATGGTGCATTCTTTACGCCGGCAGGCGAAGATGGTGCCACATCAGCACCTTCCGAGTTTGAATCGGCCGGCCAGCGGCTTGCCGAGGAGCTCGCGGATTTGCCGCACGACGAGCTGCAGCGAATTGTGGCCACCATGGAGGAAGACATGCGCTCAGCCTCGGAGGCGATGGACTTTGAGGAGGCGGCACGCCTGCGCGACAGCATCGTGCATCTTCGCGCTGTGTTGGAGGGCGGCACCGAGGATGAGATTATGGAGCGTCTGCGCCGCGATGCCCGCAAGGGATCGGTCTTTGGCGGCGGCCGCAAGCGTCAGGGCTGGAAGGGTAAGCATTAGGCGGTGTGGGCACCTGGATGAGAGGTGCGCACAGCAGAAAAGAGGTCCCCATCTATGAGTTCTCGTGAAATTGCGCGCATCGCGGTGTGCGTGGCGCTGCTGGCAGTGTCGGCATGGGTGAGCATACCCTTGGGTCCCGTCCCCTTCACCTTGCAGACGATGGTGCTCGCCCTCGTGCCCATGGTGCTGAGCGGCAGGGCTGCGCTCTGGGCGGTTGGTTGCTATCTTCTTTTGGGAGCAATCGGCTTGCCGGTGTTTTCCAATATGAGTGGAGGCCTTGCGATGTTTGCGGGGCCTACTGGGGGCTTCCTGTGGGGCTTTTTCATTGGCACGGCAGCTGCGGTGGCGGTGCGTGCCCAGAAGATGCTCCCTGCGATGGTGCGTACCGTGCTCGCGCTCGTTCTGCTCATTCTTTGCTCGTATATCGCGGGAACTATTCAGTTCGCCCTCGTTTCGGGTTCAAGCCCGCTTGCAGGCCTTGCGGTGTGCGTGTTTCCCTTTGTTGTGCCAGATATCATCAAACTGGCTTGCGGCTGCGCTTTGGGCCAGGCAGTGCGCCGTGCGCTCTCGGCGCGCGGTACCTCGATGGTATAATTGCGCCATTGGGAATGACGGGGCGTAGCCTCGAGAGATGAAGGGGTGCGTATGCAGGAAGAGTTTGAGCCTGAGTATCGCGAGATGGATGTTAAGGCGCTCGCTGCTGGGCTTCCAAAGGTTAAGTGGAGCTTGGTGTTCATGGCGGTGGTGAGCTTCGTTGCCGCTGCATGGGCTTTTGTGACCCCATCTTGGGCTGCAGATGAGCTTTTGAGCATGCTGCCATGGTTCTGCATCGCAGGCGGCTTGCTGGGCTTTTTGGGTACGGTGCTTGCACGGGCGCCGTGGACGGCCTCTGTGGCCGAGCCGGTGCTGTGCGTGGTGATGCTTGTGGGTGGTCTGGCTACCCTTAACTTCCCCTCGCTTATGAGCAGCTTTGCTGGCGCATTTGGCATCGTGAGCATCCTGTTGGCCTTCTACGTGCTCTTTGCCGCGCTTGAGATGTATGCGAAGGGTGTTGGCGTTTGGTATGTGGAGCTTGCCCTTGCCGTTGTGGTGTGGGTTCTGGCCTTCATGGGCCTTGTGGGCGCGCTTGGCCTGGATGGCCAGGTTAT
The DNA here is from genome assembly GCA_018711625.1 of Candidatus Limicola stercorigallinarum. Taxonomy (GTDB): domain Bacteria; phylum Actinomycetota; class Coriobacteriia; order Coriobacteriales; family Coriobacteriaceae; genus Limicola; species Limicola stercorigallinarum. The sequence goes on from DVID01000047.1 coordinate 4,982, forward strand.
GCTTGCTAGCTTGGCCTTTTTCGTAGCTGCTTGGGGTTTTGTGTACGGTGCTGTGGTACTCACCGGGGTGGATCCCCATGCAGTTCCCCCGATGCCCGCTGAGCCTGAGCTTGCCGACTAAGCGGTTTCTCGTCTTACGGATGCGTTAAGCATGAGCGCCGGTATCGCTTGCGGTACCGGCGCTTTGCGTATGGTTTAGTGGATGAAACGACTACGTCCCTATTCATCCAGCAAGTGTGTTGATAAGCGCCTGCGCGCAGCGGATGCCATCGGTTGCGGCGCTCATGATGCCACCGGCGTAGCCCGCTCCCTCGCCGCATGGGAAGAGCCCCGAAGCGTCGAGTGCAGAGCACGACCGGTCGCGCACAATGGTTACCGGAGAGCTGGAGCGCGATTCCACGCCCGTGAGTACGGCATCGGGCCGCATGAACCCATGAAGCTTGCGATCGAGGTGTGGCAGGCAGCGTCGCATGGTATCTATCACATACGGGGGAAGCGCATCGTCGAGAGAGGTCCAGGTAACGCCGAGGGGATAGGTGGGCACAACATCCCCGCATCCCGTACTCGGGACATGGTGCATAAAGTCTTCGAGAAGCTGTGCGGGGGCGCGATATGCTCCGCCGCCGAGTTGATAGGCGCCTCGTTCGCAGGTTCGTTGTAGCTCAATGCCGGCGAGGGGGCTATCGCCTGCAAGGTCGGTGGGATGCACATTCACCAAGAGGGCAGCGTTGGCGTTGCTACCATCACGTGCGTTCAGGCTTGCGCCGTTGGTGACCACGGCATGCGGCTCAGACGTGGCAGCGACTACGGTGCCGCCGGGGCACATGCAGAAGGTGAAGAGGCTGCGACCATCTTTGAGATGATGCACGAGCTTGTACGGGGCGGCTCCAAGCGCGGGGGCGTCTGCGGCGTGGCCGTATTGTGCACGGTTGATATCTGCCTGCGGATGCTCGATGCGCACGCCCATGGCAAAGGTTTTGCGCTCAAGGGCAAAACCTCGTTGCGCGAGGAGGAAAAACACATCGCGGGCTGAGTGGCCGCAGGCAAGAATCACGTGATCGCAGGGGATGCGCTCCGTTGAGGCTGTGCTGTCTGAGGTGTGCTCCACCGTAACACCGACGATGTCTCCCGAAGTGCCCTGCGAGCGCTCGATATCTACAAGCTTGGTGCGAAAACGCACCTCTCCTCCGCGCATGCGAATGCGGTCTACGATATGCTCCACAACGGTAGGAAGGATATCTGAGCCAATGTGGGGCTTGGCGTCCCAGAGAATGTCACGAGGGGCGCCGGCTTCAACAAAGGTGTCTAGGATAAGTCGATGCGCGGGATTTTTGGTACCGGTGGTGAGCTTGCCATCGGAGAAGGTGCCGGCACCGCCCAGACCAAACTGGATATTGCTCTCGCAGTCGAGCTCACCCGTCTGTTCAAAGTGGGCTACGGCTTGTGAACGACGGCGCGCATCGTCGCCACGCTCGATGAGGAGCGGCTCAAGGCCTGCTTCGGCCAGGGCGAGCGCGGCAAACAAGCCGGCACAGCCTGCGCCTACCACCACGGGGCGTTTCATGGAGCCATGGGGAATGGGCGTTGGGAAAGAAAGCTCGTTTGCGCGCACTTGGCGTACGCGATGTTTGTCTGCGGCAGGTACGCGTGCGAGCACGCGTTCTTCGTCCAACGTATCGATCAACTGAAGGCGGATGCTCAAGATGAAGTGAACATGGTCCTTGTGTCGCGCATCGATAGATTTGCGATGTAGCTCAATCGAAGCGATTTCATGCGGTAGTACGCGCAGCAGGCGCACAACATCACGAAGTCCAACGGCCAAACAACTATGAGGGCCACGGCCTTGTGCCAAGGTGGCGGTGATACCAGAAATCTCGAGCACGCAGCTCCTCCTTCGTAAGTGATTCGTCTGCTTGTTGCAATGTGAGAGTTATACCCAATTTGATGCATCGCACGTCGCATCTTATAGCGTGAACGGGATGCTAGTGCGCCGCGCGTGCGTCGCATGGTGGGTGGAGGGGTGATAGAGCTTGCGGTTAAGACGGGGTGGGCAGGAAGCTAGGCGTCTCTATAAACCCAGATCTTTCACAGCGGAGGAGGCGGCACGCATGCCTGAAAGCCAAGCCCAGGCCAGGTTGTAGCCTCCGCAGTCGGCGTCCATATCGAGCGACTCGCCGCAGACCGAAAGTGCCGGTGCTATTGCGGGGCGTACAGTAAGCGACGGAAGATCAATAGCCTCAAAGGGAATGCCGCCGCGACGCACCTGAGCCACGCGCTCTTCAGTGGTCCCCTGTACGGCAAGGCGAAGAGTCCGCGGACAGGTGCTCTCATCGTTGTGCTCGTGCAGCAGAGCCTCTGCAAGAGGTCGGACGAGCAGGCCGTCAAACCATGCTGCGCCGAGGTGTTTCCAGGAACCTCCGAGTGCACGGGAACGTTCGGCTTCCAGGCGCGTGAAGGCATCGTCCGAGAACTGATAGAACGGATCAATGATGAGCTCGTCTCCTGGCTGCAAACGACGCGAGAGGTTAAATGCCGCCACGCCCGAGATGCCATAGGATCTAAACAGCACCTCGCCCGTTTCTGTCCACACGGTTTGCCCTGCGCGTTTGAGGGTGAGCTTGACGTCGGACCTCATGCCATCAAGCTCCTTGAGTGCACGGGGATGATGAGGAAGCGTGCAGGCGATGGGGCAGAGTTGGGGAGCCTCGGCAAGGTGGGGAAGCTGGAAAAGCTCGGCAACCTCACCCGAGGTGCCGCCGCAGGCAATGATGATGTGGCGAGCGCCGAGCTGCTCAACAACGCGTGGTGCCGCAGCAAGGTCGCGACGCCATGCGCGCAGCTGGGCGTGACCATCGGTTTTCCCTTTTGCCCGCAGGGGGCGTGTTGGGGTCTCAAACGTAAGTGTCCAGCACGCCTGATCAGGCTGGTAGCAGGCATCCAGGAGTGTGATGCCGCAGCGCTCGTTCACGCCTGCGCGCGTGCAAGCGTTGAGCAGCGCATCGCGCACAGACTCCGCACGCTTGCTCATGGGATAGAGCCGGTCTTCCAGCGAGCAGGTGACTATGCCCACCGATGAAAAAAACGCCTCGAGTTCTTCCTCGGCGCGATCGCCCATAACCGCACGAGCGCAGTCAGGGTGCCTGTAGCGCGCGGGGTCAAGATGGCGGTTGGAAAGGTTGCAGCGACCGTTACCCGTGGCCAAGATGGGGAGGCCCAAGGCTACGTCGCGCTCAAGTACCACAACGCGAGCTCCCGCACGCGCTGCTGTGCAAGCGGCGGCGAGGCCGGAAGCCCCGCCGCCGATAATTGCAACGTCATAGCATGAGGTGTGTGCCGCTGCCGCCACTATGCGCTGGCCTCCGGCTCCGTGCCTTCGTGGGGCGCGACGGCCTCGCAGGCAGCAAGGGCATCGGGCAGCAGGTTATCGGGCAGTGCGGTCTCAATCTCACCGGCGTCGCATGCGGCGGCAAGTGCCGGGTCGATGGGGAGGCGGCCAAGCACCTTCACACCGTAGGTCTCTGCTACCTGTTCAAGCTTGCTGGTGCCAAAGATCTCAATGGTCTTGCCGCAGTCGGGGCAGGTGATGTAGCTCATGTTCTCAATAACACCGAGAATGGGCACATGCATCTTATCGGCCATGTTCACGGCCTTGGCCACAATCATCGATACCAGGTCTTGCGGGCTTGTTACCACCACAATGCCGTCTACCGGCAGCGACTGGAATACGGTAAGCGCCACGTCGCCCGTGCCCGGGGGCATGTCCACCAGGAGATAGTCGAGCGGACCCCACGAGGTCTCACTCCAAAACTGGCGGATGGCGCCGGCAATAACGGGGCCACGCCAGAGCACCGGATCGGTTTCGTGCTCCAAAAGAAGGTTCGAGGACATGACCTTGATGCCGGTGGCGGAAATCTCGGGCAGAAGCAGATTGCCCAGGCCACTTGCCCGCTTGCCACTCATGCCCACCATCTTGGGGATGGAGGGGCCGGTGATGTCGGCATCGAGGATGCCCACCTTGTTGCCGCGGCGGGCAAGCTCCACGGCGAGGGCGCCGGTCACAAACGACTTGCCTACGCCGCCTTTGCCCGAAAGAACGGCAATAACGCGTTTCACCTCAGAAAGGCTGTTCTCTTCAAACTGCGTTGGGGCTGTGGCGCCGCCGGCAGCTTCTGCATGTTCGCAACCCATGTGCGTTCCTTTCATGTGTGGGATGATGCGGCCTTCATTGTACCGCGGGCCTTGCTGCCGTGTGGTCTGCTCAGCTCACCTGCTCGGCAAAATGGCGGTACTGCATGACTGCCAAGTCGTTCAGGGTGTCGTCGTAGGGCGTTTCGCTTTCCAAGTTGTAGCAGAGGCCGTCGGATGCACGGAAGGCGTTCACGTTGAGTGCAGGCACGGTTTCGCGCGCAGCCAAAATTGCCTTCTGGTAGTCGGAAAGGGGTGCGCCGATGTCGTGCAAGAGGCGCGCGCCCAGGGTGCTCATACCTAGCTCCTCGTTGTAACCGGTCTGGTCGTTGCCTGCGACATCGTAGTTTGCCCAGATGAAATACTGCGTTTCAGACGAGCGCCATGCACGGGTGAAGTCGTCGTCTTGAGCGCAGGAACCCGAATAGTTGATGGGGTTGGACGCGCTGGGCTGGTGATCGCCAAAAAAGACGAGCGCCACCGGGCGGTCGAGCTGGCTGAGCTCTTCAATGAAGTAGGCAAGATCTTGATCGGACCGCTCCATGCATGCCAGATAAACGTTGAGCTGGTCGTTTTGCTCGTCGGAGAGGCCGGGCAGACGATAGTTGAGCATGTCGCCGGTGGGAATGGTCGAAGGGTCGTAGCCGCTGTGGTTTTGAATGGTGATGTCAAAAATGAACTGAGGCGTATCGTCCTCACGCAGAAGCTCAAGAATCTTGTCGTAGGTTGCTCGGTCGGTGGCGCCCGAGTGATATCCGGGGGCTGTTGAGAAGGCGTCTTTGTTCTCGATGAAATCGTCAAAGCCCATCTGCTCAAACACGCGGTCGCGGTTCCAGTTGCTTCCCGCCTGGGGATGGATGGCAGTGGTGCGATATCCCAGCTCGCCAAACTGGCGTGCGAGGTTATCCACATCGTCGAACGCGTAGAGCTGATACGGGTATTTGCCGCTGCCCACAAAGGCGATGCTGTTGGAGGTAAGGAACTCAAATTCAGAGTTTGCCGTGCCTCCGCCGTATACCGACGAAAGGACGGTGCCGCGCTGCAGGGTGTCAGAGAGCGACTTGAAGTATTGGGGGCCTTGATAGCCCAGGTCGGCCAAGTCTTGGTAGATGGAGAGGTCGGCGAAGCTCTCGTTCATAACGGCAATAACGGCGGGCTTAACCTCCATGAACTGCGCTTCTGCCTCTTTGCGCGAGGGCTGGGAGCCCATAGTCACCTCGTAGCGCTCCACATAGGATGCGAGCACTTCATCGGCGCGCTCGTCGGAGTAGTTTTCAGGCTTGGGGATGGGCAGGTCTTGGGCGAGCGCGCAGAACGCTGGAATAAAACCACGCTGGGCATACGTGGTCTGGGGCATCCAGGCATCATAGGTGAAGTCGAGCAGATCCTCCACTTTGACGGTGGAGAAAAACTGCACACAGCCCATGCAGAGGGCGGCGGCAACACCCAGGTTGCACGCAATGTTGGCCCCGATGGTCGCCTTGCTGTGGAAGGAACGGAGGGGAGCGGGCTGGATAAACGAGAGCGCACAGAGCGCCGCGCCGCCCGCTAGGAGGGCGGCAATAATCTTGCCCGTGAGCATATAGGTATAGTTGCCGCTCACGGCTGCTGCCGTACCCAGCGCCAAAAGGTCGTTGGGAAGAATGGCCGCCGTTTTGAACTCAAGGACAAAGTGCTCGGCAATGCCCATGACCACGCAAGCGATAACCACGATGGCGGCAAGTACGCCCGTGCGCTGGCCCAGGAAGTAGCAGACGAGCATAAACACAAATACCAGGGCCACTGAGAACGCAATGAATGAGGCACCAATTTGGGCGAAGTCTTCGTTGCAGGCAAATTCGAGGGCAAAGACGGAGAGCACCGATGCGGCGAGCATGAGTGCAAGGTCACGGCCGGCGCGCAGGAGATGGGCCGCTTTGCCGCCCATATCTAAGATGCGGGTGAACGTACGGCGGCGCAGGAGGGTGGTTGCCCCCAAAAGGACGGTGCCGACGGTGAAGGTGATGAAAACGAGCTCGGGCTGGCTCGTAGACACCAGGCCGATTGAGCACCAGGCGCCCACAAAGGCCAGAAGCGCTGCAAAGGGAAGGGGCCATGCAATCATGCCCGGGGTGATGTCTCTCCGCTGTTTGATCGAGAGTGCTACCGTGCCAACAACGATGAGAACGAGTACTGCAAGCCCCACGAAAGGGATGGCGGCGTACTGCGACGAGATGGACTCCATTGATTACCTATTCATGACCCCGCGCCGCATGTGGCGCGTGCTCAGCAGATGCTTATATAGCATAGCAAACCCCCGGGTGAATATCCCATGGGGTAGCACAAATACGAACACGTGTCCGGTTGGGTGCGGTACACTCAACGGTTGTATGTCACGGGACACGCCGAAAGGGGTTCCATGTCCGATTCATCCATCATCATCCGCGGTGCGCGCGAACATAATCTGCGCAACGTTGACGTTGAGATTCCGCGCGACAAGCTCGTAGTCATCACGGGCCTTTCAGGATCGGGAAAATCGAGCCTGGCGTTTGACACCATCTACGCCGAGGGCCAGCGCCGCTATGTAGAGAGCCTTTCTAGCTACGCGCGGCAGTTCTTGGGCCAAATGGACAAGCCCGACCTTGACTCCATAGATGGCCTCTCACCTGCGGTCTCCATCGACCAGAAGACCACCTCGAAAAACCCGCGCTCCACGGTGGGCACGGTAACCGAGATTTACGACTACCTGCGCCTGTTGTTTGCTCGCGTGGGTACGCCGCACTGCCCTGAGTGCGGGCGCGTTATTGAGCGCCAAACGACCGACCAAGTGGCGGATAAGATTATGGAGGCGGGAGCAGGCAGGCGCGCTTTTGTGCTGGCCCCTGTGGTCACCGACCGTAAGGGCGAGTTCGCAAAGCTTCTGGACGATCTGCGCCGTGAGGGCTTTTCACGCGTGCGCATTGATGGCGAGGTGCGCTCGCTTGATGATCCCATTGAGCTAGATAAGAAGTTCCGCCATAGCATTGAGGTGGTAGTGGACCGCGTGGTCATTCGCGAGGGGAGCGTCGGCCGTATCGCCGAGGCGGTGGAGCGCGCCACGCAGTTGGCGGCGGGACGCGTGGGCGTGTACCTGCTGCCCGACCGCGATGCCCCCGAGGGCACAGAGGGTGAGCTGCTTACCTATTCGCTCGCGCTCGCATGCCCCGAGCATGGCCACTCCATCGACGATTTGCAGCCACGCGACTTCTCGTTCAATGCGCCCTATGGTGCGTGCCCCGAGTGTGATGGCCTGGGCTTTAAAAAGGTTGTGGACGCCGAGGCGCTTATCGAAGACCCCAATCTCTCCATTGAGGAGGGCGTGTTTGGCAGCTTCTTTGGGAAATCGAACTACTACCCGCAAATATTCCGCGCGCTTGCCAAGCACCTTAAGGTGGATCCGGCAACGCCGTGGAAGGATCTGCCGGCCCGCGTGAAAAAGATCTTCCTCGATGGCTTGGGCGATAAGAAGATGCGGGTGGACTACCACACCCAGGATGGCCGCGATACGCACTGGTTCACCACGTACTCGGGCGTGCGTAACATTCTCTATGACCGCTATGTTGAGACCACCAACGAAAACACCAAGGCCCGCCTGGAGAAGTACATTCGCGAGGAGCCGTGCCGTGCCTGCCACGGCGCGCGCCTGCGCCCCGAGATGCTCGCGGTTACCGTGGGTGGCAAGTCGATCTATGACGTGTGTTGCCTTTCGTGCCGCGCGTCGCTCGACTTCTTTGAGGGGCTTGAGCTTACAGAGCGCCAGGAGTTTATTGGCGGGCGCATCGTTAAGGAGATTATTGAGCGCCTGCGTTTTTTGGTTGATGTGGGCTTGGACTACCTCACGCTCGATCGCGCTTCGGCGACGCTTTCGGGCGGCGAGGCGCAGCGCATTCGCTTGGCTACGCAGATTGGCGCCGGCCTTATGGGCGTGCTCTACATTTTGGACGAGCCCTCCATTGGCCTGCACCAGCGCGATAACGAACGCCTGATTGCAACGCTCACGCGCCTGCGCGACATTGGCAACACGGTTATTGTGGTCGAACACGACGAAGACACCATCCGTGCGGCCGATTTTGTGGTGGACATGGGCCCCGGCGCGGGCGAGCACGGTGGCGAGGTGGTGTGTGCGGGCACGCCGGAGGAGATTATGGCCTGTCCCGCCTCGCTCACGGGCGCGTACCTTACGGGAAAGCGCATGGTGAGGCTGCCCGAGGAGCGCCGCCATCCCGGGCGTGGCTGTCTCGCCGTGAGCGGGTGTACCGCCAACAATCTCAAAAACGTAACGGCCAAAATTGAGTTTGGCACGTTCACGGTGGTGACGGGCGTTTCGGGCTCGGGCAAGAGCTCCCTGGTGACCGACACCATCGCCCCGGCGCTCACCAATGCGATCCATCGTTCCTCGCGGCCCGTTGGCCCCTATAAGAAGATTCAGGGGCTCGAGCAAATCGACAAGGTTATCGACATCGACCAAACGCCCATCGGACGCACGCCGCGCTCCAACCCGGCAACCTACATTGGCCTGTGGGACGATCTGCGCGCGCTCTTTGCGAGCACGCCGGAGTCGAAGGCGCGCGGCTACTCGCCGGGCCGCTTCTCGTTCAACATTCCGGGTGGCCGCTGCGAGGCCTGCAAGGGCGATGGCCAGATCAAGATTGAGATGCACTTCCTGCCCGACATCTATGTGCCGTGCGAGGTATGTGGCGGCAAGCGCTACAACCGCGAGACACTTGAAGTCACGTACCGTGGCAAGTCTATTGCCGACGTGCTCGACATGAGCGTCACCGAGGCGCTGGCGTTCTTTGGGAACATCCCCCAGATCAAGCGCAAGCTGCAGACGCTTTACGACGTGGGCCTGGGCTATGTGCGTCTGGGGCAGCCGGCAACGACGCTTTCGGGTGGCGAGGCGCAGCGCGTGAAGCTCGCGAAAGAGCTACATCGCAAGCAAACGGGCAAGACCTTCTACATTCTTGACGAGCCTACCACCGGTTTGCATTTTGAGGACGTGCGCCAGCTGATCGACGTGCTTCAACGTCTTGTTGATGCGGGCAACACGGTGCTGGTGATTGAGCACAACCTGGATGTGATCAAGGTTGCCGACCGCTTGATTGACATGGGTCCCGAGGGCGGTGACGGCGGTGGGCGCATCGTGGTTTCGGGCACGCCTGAAGATGTTGCCGCCTGCCCCGAGAGCTACACCGGCCGGTTTTTGGCACCTATTCTGGAGCGCGACCGCGCACGCCAGGCGCAAGCTTAAGGGCGCTTAACCGCAGAAGCAAGCAGAGAGGGGAGACAGGCTCGATGCGCTTGTCTCCCCTTGTTATGTCGAGCGTGATGGCCCCGGCGCGATTGCTTCTCATGCCGGTCGTTTAGGCTACGTAAGTCCCACCGCAGCGGACGATGGATTCATGAACCAGCACGTCGAGGGCATCGATGGTGCCTTCGGGCATGGTGCGATAGCGGTTGAGCACCGAGAGCTCAGTGCACGCCAGGATTATGCGGTCGCAGCGTTCGTGCTCAAAGTACGCCAAAACGCGCTCAAGCTTGTCGAGCCGTGGTGTGCGCCCTGCTTTCACGTCGTCGTAGATGAGCGACATAACATCTGCCTGGCGCTCGGGCGTGGGGTTCACCGGGGTTACACCCGCCTGCTCGCAGGCATGCGCATACACGCCAGCATCGACCGTGCCATCAGTGCCCATAATGCCCACGCGCCGCACCGTGGGGTCTTGCGTGGCCACGCGCACCGTTTCGCGCGGCATGTGGATGATGGGCGTTGTAGTGAGGGCCTGGATGCTGTCATAGAAGTAGTGTGACGTGTTGCACGGGATGGCAATCTGTCCCACGCCGCAGGCGTCCAGGCGCTCGATGCAGGAGCGCATGCACGTGAGGATAGGTTGGTGATCGGCTGCCTCGATCGCGGCGGTGCGGTCGGGCATGGAAGCGCACGAGAGGATCACCATGTCCAGGTGGTCTTGGTCGCATGAGGCGCGGGTGTGCCGGATAACCTGCTCGTAAAAGTAGGCGGTCGCCTCCGGCCCCATGCCGCCGATTACGCCGAGCGTCTGTTTTTCCATGCGGGCGCAGCTCCGTTCGAACATGAGTTGAGTACCATTAACTATAGAAATACTACCAGTTACCACATCGACGACTATGCCGATGCTGTGAAGGAGAGCACGTCGTGAGTGCCAAAGCGGTCAAAAAGACCAATGCCATGCGTGAGTTGGAGTGTGCTGGTGTGACGTTTTGCGAGCACACCTATGAGGTTGATGAAAGCGATCTTTCCGGTGTGCATGTGTGTGCTCAACTGGGAGAAGACCCGGCGTCAGTGTTTAAAACGCTCGTGTGCGCCACAGCGTCGGGTGGATATGCCGTGTGCTGCATTCCCGTGGCCGAGACGCTCGACCTCAAGGCAGCCGCACGGGTTTTGCATGAAAAGTCGCTCTCGATGCTGCACATGCGTGACCTTCTTGATGTTACGGGCTATATCCGAGGCGGCTGCTCTCCGGTGGGCATGAAGAAGCGCTTTCCAACGGTGATTGATGAGACGTGTGTGCTGTTCGACACCATCTATGTTTCGGGCGGCAGACGTGGGCTGCAAGTGGAGCTTGCGCCCGACGATCTGGTGCGTGTGGTGGACGCCAAGGTGGCGGCCATCACGCAGTGAGCGCTATCCTCTTTATGTGGGATTCTCCCTGCGGGGCATCGCGTTCACTACAATGCTTTGGGCCTGATTTTTGCCCGCACGCTCTGGCTGTGGCGAGGAGGAGGGCCTCGATGTTTTTATTCCCTCGGACCTGTTGAAGGGACGTAGTACCTATGAGACCTGCACGACCGGACGAGAAGGATATCTCCCGTGTACTCCAGCCGGTGATTGTTGGTGCCGATTTTTGCGGCTATGCCTATATACGTTGTTTCTGGGAGGCCTATGCCGTCCGCTCCATCATGCTTGGCTCGGCGGACATCAAATCGGTCTCGCGAAGCCGCCATGTAGATTATCGCGTGGTGGATGGCCTGGATAACGCTGCGACCATGCTTGCGCATCTGGAGCGCCTGGGCGACGAGCTTATACGTGCTGGGAAGGTTCCCTTCCTGGTGGGTTGCGGCGACCATTACGCGCGCCTTATCTCCGAGCATAAGCGTGAGCTCGAGGAGCGCTATTACGTTCCCTACATCGATTTTGATCTGCTGGACGAGATCACGCAGAAGGAGAACTTCTACAAGATCTGCGAGGAGATTGGCATTCCGTACCCCAAGACGGTGTTTCTTGACTGCGCCGATCCCGCAGCGCAGGCGGACGACGGCGGATTCACCTATCCGCTCATCGCCAAGCCGTCAAACTCCGCTGCCTACCATTACGCCGAGATTCCCAACAAGAAGAAGGTTTTCCTCGTCCACAGCAAAGACGAGCTGGAGCGCATTTTCACAAGCCTCCAGGCGTCGAGCTACGATCGCTCGCTCATTGTGCAGGAGTTTGTGCCGGGTGACGATACACAGATCCGTATCCTTTCCGCCTATACCGATGCTGCGGGTAATCCCATTTTTATGTGCGGTGGCCGCGTGATTTTGGAAGACCACTCGCCGGGAGCCATTGGCAACCCGGCGATCATCATCCCCGAGCGCAATCAGCGCGTGATGGATGACGCCTTGCGTTTTATGCAGCATGTTGGCTATCACGGCATGGCCAATTTTGATGTGAAGTTTGACGAGCGCGATGGGTCGTACCGCTTCTTCGAGATCAATACGCGCCCTGGCAGGAGTTCGGCCTTTGTGCGTCAGGCGGGCGTTAACTTTGCGCAGGTACAAGTGGACGATGTGCTGATGGGTAAGTCCATCGGTCTTCTTCCGGCGGAGAAGCCGTTTGTATACACCACGGTTCCGCCCTATGTGGTGAAGCGCTCCGTTGCCGATGCCGATCTGCGCCGTCAGGTGCTCGACGCGTTTAAGGACGGCACCGCTGCCTTCCCGCTGTTTTGGAAGGGCGATGGCGTGGCTCAGCATTTCTGGGCAAGCATCACCTATTATCATCAGATTTCGAAGTTCAAGAAATATGTGTGGGGCCCCGAGGCCAAAAACTACGCCTAAGATTCGCGCGGTCTCTGCGCCTTGGGCATGTGAGGTTTGATATTCAGCGTGAAGGGAGTGCGCCATGACCGAAGAGGAGCGTCCGCAGGGGGCTCATTTTGCTCAACCCGAGCCCAAGCCGGCTCCCCGGCCGGACGAGACGGCAGTGTTTCTTGCTGCCGCGCGGTCGTATGCGCATACTGCTCCACGCCCCGATGAGACCTCGGTGTTTTTGGCTGCTGCACAAAGTGCTGCCGCTACCCCACATAAGCCTGCTGCTCCGGGCGCGCCGCGCCATATGCGTGGAGATGCTGATGGCGCAGATAGTGCGGTCACCGGTAATCTGAGCGCCGCCTCGGCGCATGCTGGCGGGCACGCGCTGCACGACGAGGAGGATTCCGCAGGTGCGGAGGCAACGGGTCATTTGGACACCGCGACCCCTGTCGCCTCGGCCGGGGCGGCCATTCCCGCCGTTGAGTCTACAACGGCCTTCTCCCGAGCCTCCAAAGAAGCCGCTGCAAACGACGATGATGACTTCAGCAGTGCCGGCGATTACGAGGGCGTGGGCCGCTCCGCAACCCTCATGACGGGTCTCATCATCATCTCGCGCCTCACGGGCTTCGCGCGCACGTGGGTCATGGGTGTTGCCTTTGGCGTATCGCTCTTGGCGTCGTCGTACAACATCGCGAACAATCTGCCCAACATGCTCTACGAGCTTGTGATGGGTGGCATGCTCGTCACGGCGTTTTTGCCGGTGTATATGGATGCACGCCGCCAAGGCGGGCGTGCAGGCGCCAACGATTACGTGGGGAATCTCCTCTCGGTGCTCCTTGTGCTGCTGGGTGTTGTGTCGGTCTTGGCTATTGTTTTTGCGCCGGGGCTCATCTGGACGCAATCGTTTATGAGCTCGGGCTCCGAGATGGACGCGGCGGTATATTTCTTCCGCTTCTTTGCAATCCAAATCTTGTTCTATGGGTTGGGCTCGGTGTTCTCGGGCGTGCTCAACGCGCATCGCGATTACTTCTGGAGCAACTTCGCGCCCATTTTGAACAACGTGGTTGTTATTGCGAGCTTTGCGTCCTACCCCTGGCTTTCGGGCGTGAACGAGCAGCTGGCGGTGACTGTGCTTGCCGTGGGCACCACGCTTGGCGTGTTCGTGCAGATGGTGTGCCAGATTCCGGCACTTGCCCGGCATGGCGTGCATCCCCGCTTGCATATCAACCTGCGCGACCCACTCCTTAAAAAGACGCTTGAGCTGGGCGTACCCACGCTCTTGGCCACCGTGTGCACGCTCATCACCGCGTCGGTGCAAAACTCCTCGGCTCTTGCCGTGCAACCAGGCACGGGTGCTTCGGTGATCGCATACGCTCGCTTGTGGTACACCCTGCCGTACGCCCTGCTCTCTGTATCGCTCAACACAGCGCTCTACACCGAGCTGGCGCGCGACGTTACGGTGGGGGATTACAATGCGGTGCGCGGTGGTATGTCGCGTGGTATAGCGCAGCAGCTCTTTTTCCTCATTCCCTTCGCGCTCTACCTCATGGTTTTCAGCTTTCCGCTCAATATGGTGTACTGCGCTGGCAAGTTTGACGTGGAGGGCGTGGGGCTTGTTGCCGAGTACCTGCGCTTCCTTGCTGTGTCGTTACCGTTCTACGGCGTATGCATGCTCATGCAAAAGGGTTGCTCGGCCCTGCGCGACATGCGTCCCTATGCGATCTTCATGCTGATGGGCGCCATTGTTGAGGTGTTGTGGTCGCTGGGGCTTGCCGTAGGCATGGGTGGCGGCATGCCCTTCATCGCGCTTTCTCTGACGGCCTCGTATGTGGTTTCTGACCTGGGTGCCATCGTTTGGATGCGCAAGCGCCTGCGTGGCCTCAACCTTTCAACCATTGTTCATGGTCTGGTGTTTGGCCTGGTGCTGGGCGGCTTGGGCGCAGCGGCGGGTGCTGGTGTGTTGGCGCTGCTTGATACGGTGGTGGCCCCGCTGGTGACTTATCTTCCCGATGGTGCTGTGCAGACGGCTTCTATGCTCCAGACCTTTGCCTACATTGTGGTGGCGGGCTTGGTTTCGCTCGCGGTGACCTTTGTGCCAGCCGTTTTGCTCAAGCTGCCGGAGGCCGAGATGTTACGTTCGCTCGTGCGTCGCGCGGGGCGCTAAGATGTCCGCGTTTGACGATACGCCTTCTATGACACCTGCAACGCCTGCGCCCTCGCTTGCCGAGCAGGTGGCACAGGTGCCTACGCAGCCGGGCTGTTATCTGTGGAAAGACGCTTCTGGTGAAGTCATCTATGTGGGTAAGGCCAAAAACCTGCGCTCCCGCATGCGCCAGTACGTGACCCTTTCCGATGAGCGGCAGAAGATTCCGCTCATGATGCAGCTCGTCAAGAGTTTTGACTACATTGTGGTGGACAACGAGCACGAAGCTTTGGTGCTCGAGCGCAACCTCATAGGACAGTATCGTCCTTACTTCAATGTGGACTTCAAAGATGACAAAAGCTATCCCTTCATCGCGCTTACCAAGGGCGATGTGTACCCTGCCATCAAGTACACGCGCGAAAAGCATAAGCCGGGCACCCGGTATTTTGGGCCCTACACCGATAGCCGTGCTGCGCGCGACACCATTGATACTCTTCGCAAGGTGATTCCTATTTGCTCGGCCACCTGCGCGGAGTGGAAGCGTACGCGCCGCCTGATAGCGTCGCATGCCGACGACGCCGACATCATCAACCTCGTGTGCGCCCAGAAGGGCCGACCGTGCTTTGATTACCACGTGGGGCGCGGCCCGGGAGCGTGCGTGGGTGCGGTGACGCCCGAGGAGTACGCCCGGAACGTGCGCCGGGTGGAGCGCTTCCTGGCGGGCAAACGGAGTGAGGTCACCGGGGAGCTCAAGGCCGAGATGGCCGAGGCTGCATCGGAGCTTGATTTTGAGCGGGCATCGCGCATCAAACGCCGGCTTGAGGTGATCAACGGCCTGGATGATCGCCAACAGGTGGTCTTCCCCTCGCGAGTGGACATCGACCTCATAGGGTTTTATCGCGAAGAGACCATCGCAGGCGCCAGCGTGTTTGTGGTGCGCGAGGGGCGCACCGTGCGCACCTGCGAGTTCATCCTCGACAAGGGGCTCGATGTTGACGAGGAGGAGCTCGTCGCCGGCTTCATCAAGCGCTATTACGACGAGACAGCAGACATCCCTGCTGAGGTGAACGTGGCCATCGATCTTGCCGATGCTGAGCTCTTGGGGGCGTGGCTCTCCGAGAAACGCGGGCATCAGTGCCATCTTCATCGTCCGCAGCGTGGCGAGAAGCGTCATTTGCTCGAGACTGCCGAGCGCAATGCCCGTCATGCCCTCATGCGCTACATGATGCGTACGGGCTATGCGGATGACCGCACCAACCAAGCGCTGCTTCAGCTCGAAAGCGCGCTCGCGTTGCCCGCACCGCCCCTGCGCATTGAGTGCTTCGATATTTCTACAATTCACGGCCGCTTCACCGTGGCTTCGATGGTGGTTTTCACCAACGGGCGCCCCGACAAGAGCCAGTACCGGCGGTTTCGCGTGAGGAGCGTGACAGGGGAGGCCAATGACTTCCTCTCGATGCAAGAGGTGCTGGGGCGTCGTTATGCCCCCGAGCGCATGGCCGACGAGCGCTTTGGTAGCTGCCCCGATTTGTTGGTGGTCGATGGCGGCAAGCCGCAGCTTACGGCGGCGCTCACACAGCTTGAGCAGCTAGGACTCGACATCCCGGTGTGCGGCCTCGCCAAGGCGGACGAGGAGGTGTTCGTGCCCTGGGACGAGACGCCAGTGGTGCTGCCCAACGGCTCGGCGTCGCTCTACCTCATCAAGCAGGTGCGCGACGAGGCGCACCGCTTCGCCATCACCTTCCACCGCGAGCTGCGCGACAAGGCCATGACCGTCTCGGTGCTCGATGAGGTGGAGGGCGTGGGGCCCACGCGCAAGAAGGCTATCATGCGTCACTTTGGCTCCATGAAGCGGCTGCGCGCGGCGAGCGTGGACGATATCGCCGAAGTGAAGGGCGTGCCCCGGCAGGTGGCAGAAGCGGTGTACGAGACGCTCCGAGCGTGGAGCCAGGCCTGAGGGCGGCAGGGGGTGCATGCAAGCGCCCCCTGCCGCCGATGGCAGGGTCCGGGTGCGCATGTGTGGACTTCGCGATGCCATGGTACTTCGGCGCGCCGCGCATATTTCCATAATGGTGTTTGTTTCCAAACTGGTATTAATCTATTTTTGATTGCCATTTTCTGTATGTGCTGGTAATACTAGTAAACAGCACGGAAAACCCTGAGATAAATTCATCAAAATGCGTCAACTGGTATGGTGATTACCACCACCAGTCCAATTAGTCAACCAATACCACGAACGGTAGGTTTTACCGTCTGTACGCATAGGAGTCCGTTCGCCGAGAACCCGAGAGGTATTTCATCCATGCTCGGTATGGTAGATATGTCCACAAATGCGCCCTTTCCTGCGTGAGCGAGGGCGCCAAAAGATTGGAGACATCATGCGTGACCTGACCAGGCGTTCGTTCCTTGGCGTTGCGGGAGCCGCTGCTGCGGTTGCCGGCCTCGGCCTCGCTGGCTGCGGCGGCGACACCACCGAGCCCGCCGGCTCGGGCGACGGCGCCACCACCACGGGCGGCGGCACCATCACCGCCGGCTCCGCCTACGCTCCGTCCGACTACAACCCCACGTCCACCTCTTCCGCCTTCTGCCTGGGCTCCAACTGGCATGTGCTCGAGGGCCTCTATGGCACCGATCCGCATGACTACAGCACCTTCACCGAGCTCGCCACCGGCGACCCGGAGCAGGTTGACGAGACCCACTTCACCATCACCCTGCGTGACGGCGCCAAGTTCTCCACGGGCGACGCTGTGACCGCGGCCGACGTGGTCGAGTCCTTCGACCGCACCAAGGCAAACGCCACCTACGCGGCCTTCCTCACCCCGATCGATTCGCTCGAGGCCACCGACGACACCACCATCACCGTCACCACGGCCATCGCGAACTTCTCGCTCCTCAAGGAGCGCCTGGCGCTCGTCCGCGTGTTCCCCGCTGGCACCACCGATGACGAGCTGGCCGACACGCCCGTCGGCTCCGGCCCCTGGATGTACGACAGCATCACCGACAACGCGGTTGACCTCGTCCCCAACCCCAACTACAACGGCGAGCATCCGGCGGAGGACTCCGGCCTGCACTACGACATCCTGACCGACGCCACCGCGCGTATGACCGCCCAGCAGAACGGCACCACGCTCGTCATGGAGTCCGTCACCGCTGACGCCATCCCCACCGTCGAGGACGCCGGCTGCAAGGTCGACAAGGTCCAGGGCTTCGGCACCCGCTTCATCATGTTCAACACCGCCAAGGCTCCGTGGGACAACGTGACCGCCCGCCAGGCCGTCATGTACGCCATCAACACGGACCAGATGATCGAGAACATCTTCAGCGGTCTCGCCGCCACGGCCAAGTCCTACATCCCGCAGGACTTCCCCAACTATCAGGAGGCCGCCACGGTTTACGCCTACGACAGCGCCAAGGCTGAGTCCATGCTCTCCGAGGCGGGCGTGACCCCGGGCAACCTCATCATCCGCACCACCGACAACACCCAGGCTGAGCAGATGGGCATCCAGGCCCAGCAGGATCTCGAGGCCCTCGGCTTCACTGTCGAGATCAAGACCGAGACCTCGCAGGCCACCTACGCTGCCATCGACGGCGGCTCGGATGACTTCGACATCCTCATCGCCCCGGGCGACCCGTCCTGCTGGGGCGCCGACCCCGACCTGCTCCTCAACTGGTGGTACGGCGACAACGTCTGGCAGCAGACCCGTACCGGCTGGGGCAGCTCCGCCGAGTTCGCCCAGATCCGCGAGCTCATGGACGCCGCTCTCGGCCAGTCCGGTGACGAGCAGCAGGCCACCTGGAAGCAGGTCTACGACATCATCGCCGAGAACTGCGTCCTGTACCCGCTCGTGCACGTCCAGACGGTCACCGCTTCTTGGGACGATGCATCCAAGAGCCCGTCCGGCACGGCCATCGAGGGCTTCGCGGGCATTGGCACCACGGGCATGAGCTTCATCGACTGCAAGACGGTCGCTGCGTAAGGCTCCAGCCCATCTCTCGTCTTCCCAACATACGGGGGGACACAGATTTGAACGAGGGGCCCGGGCACCTGTTGCTCGGGCCTTTCTCTAGAAAGACGTTGGCAAGAAGAGAGAGGAGAGGGTATGAATAACCTTCTGCGCCTTATCGGTCGACGCATCATCGCGTTGCCGATCATGGCCCTTGGCGTTACGCTGCTGGTGTTCTTCCTCATGTCGTTCACCGACCCCTCCATTCCGGCACGTACCGTCCTGGGCGAGGGTGCGTCCCCGGAGCAGGTCGAGCAGTACATGGACGAGCACGGCATGAACGATCCGTGGCCCGTTCGCTACGTCGACTACATCGCCGGACTTGTCCAGGGCGACCTGGGCACCTATGGCAGCCGTCAGACCCCGGTGGCCACGGCCATCGCATCGGCCCTGCCCATCACCATGCAGCTCACGTTCTTCGGTTTGCTGCTTGCTGCTATTTTCTCGTTCACGCTCGGCGTGATATCGGCACTTTATAGAGATAAATGGCCAGACCAGATCATACGCGTGATATCCATCGCAGGAATCGCCACGCCGTCGTTCTGGCTGGCGGTACTCCTCATCTTGGCCGTTTCCATGGGCGGCCTCACGCGCGTGTTCCCCTCCTCGGGCGCGCTCCCCAACCTCTTCACCAACCCCGCGGGCTACTTCGGTCGCATGATCATGCCCTCCATCGCCCTCGCCTTCCCGGTGATTGGTCAGATGACCCGTATCGTGCGTACCGCCATGGTCGAGGAGCTCGATAAGGACTACGTCCAGACGGCTCGTGGCTCGGGTATTCCCGAGAAGGTCGTTATCGCCAAGAACGTGCTACGCAACGCCCTCATCACCCCGGTCACGACGCTCGGCTTGAAGATTGGCTACCTCATGGGTGGCGCGGTGGTCATTGAGGTCATCTTCGCGCTCCCCGGCATGGGCACGCTCATCCAGCAGGGCATCACCGGCGGAGAGATCATGCTCGTCCAGGGTGTTGTCGTGGTCGTGGCCCTGGCCTTCGTCATCATCAACATCGTGGTTGACATGCTCTACCTGCTCATCAACCCGCGCATTAGGACGGTGTAGGCCCCATGGTTAAGATTCGTGAGAAGAAGACCGCCCAGCTCGAGCAGGCGGCGGCGAAGAGCGCCAAGTTCCACGGCCTCAAGAACATGAGCCTCTCCAGCAAGATCTCGCTCGTGCTGCTCGTGCTCGTGGCGCTCTCGGCCATCCTGGCGCCGGTGATCGCCCCGCATGACCCGCTCGAGATCACCCGCGCGTACCAGCCGCCGAGCGCAGACCACATCTTCGGTACCGACAACACCGGCCGCGACATTCTGTCGCGTATGCTCTACGGTGGCCGCTACTCGCTCATCATCGGCTTTGGCGCCACGCTCTTCGCGCTCGTGTGCGGCTCGATCATCGGTGCGCTCGCCGCGGTGTCGCGCAAGGCGGTTTCCGAGGTCATCATGCGTGTGCTCGACGTCGTCATGTCCATCCCGGGCATCGCGCTTGCAGCCATCCTCGTGTTGATCCTTGGTAACTCCGTGCCGGCCATCATTTTCTCCATCGGCTTTATGTACACGCCTCAGATCGCGCGTATCGTGCGCGCCAACGTGGTGTCCGAATACGGCGAAGACTACGTGCGCGCCGTGATCGTGTCGGGCGCCCGCGCCCCGTGGATCCTGATGAAGCACGTGCTGCGCAACTGCATCGCGCCCATCATGGTCTTCACGGTGACCCTCGTGGCCGACGCCATCATCTTCGAGGCGTCGCTCACCTTCATCGGCGCCGGCATCGCTGAGCCCACCGCCACCTGGGGCAACATCCTGTCCTCGGCGCGCGACGGCGTGCTTCTGGGCCGCTGGTGGCAGGCGCTCTTCCCGGGCATCGCCATCATGGTCACCTGCCTTGCGCTCAACATCCTCTCCGAGGGCCTGACCGACGCCATGGCCGCTGCGCCCTCCGCTCCCGTGAGCAACGAGAACGCCGAGAGCCGTCGCGAGGCCGACCTCCTCGTGGCCGACCCGGTCCGCGCCTACAAGGAGCAGGCAGCCACGCTCTCCGAGCGCCTGAGCGCACTTCGCAAGGTTGAGCTCGCTCGCACCGACCGGCGCGTGCCCGATTACTCGGTACCGCCGCTTTTGCAGGTGAAGAACCTCTCCATCGGCTTCCCGCGCCACGGCGACGTTTCCGTGGTGGACAACGTCTCCTTCGACGTGCGTCCCGGCCAGTGCATGGCGCTCGTGGGCGAGTCGGGCTGCGGCAAGTCCATCACCACCAAGACCATCATGAACCTTCTGCCCGACAGCGCCCGCATCACCGGTGAGGTGCTCTACAAGGGCAAGGACCTGCTCAAGCTCAGCAAAGAAGAGCATCGTAAGCTGCTCGGCCATGAGCTCGCCATGGTCTACCAGGACTCGCTTTCCGCGCTCAACCCCTCCATGCTCATCTCCGCGCAGATGAAGCAGCTCACCAGCCGCGGCGGCACCCGCTCGGCCGAGGAGCTCCTGGAGCTCGTGGGCCTCGACCCCAAGCGTACGCTTGAGAGCTACCCGCATGAGCTCTCCGGTGGCCAGTGCCAGCGCGTCATCATCGCTATGGCGCTCACGCGCGACCCGTCGCTCATCATCTGCGACGAGCCCACCACCGCGCTCGACGTGACGGTGCAGAAGCAGGTCATCAAGCTCTTGAACGACCTGCAGAAGAAGCTTGGCTTCGCCATGATCTTCGTGTCGCACGACCTGGCACTCGTGGCCGAGGTTGCCTCCGAGATCACCGTTATGTACGCCGGCCAGGTTGTTGAGTCTGCTCCCACCAAAGAGCTGCTCACCAACCCCATCCACGAGTACACGCAGGGCCTTCTGGGCTCCGTGCTCTCCATCGAGGCGCACGACGGCAAGCGCCTGCACCAGGTGCCTGGCTCCGTGCCGAGCCCGGCGGACTTCCCCAAGGGAGACCGCTTCGCACCGCGTTCGAGTCATCCCACGGTTGGCCTCGATGTCCATCCCATCCTGAAGCCCGTGCCCGGCGCCGACCACCACTTAGTGTCGGAGATCCCGGACGAGGAGCTTCGCAAGAACGGTCTCGTTTCCCGACTGGAGGTGAGGTAGATGGCTGAGCAGACCCCCATCATCTTCCTTGACAACATCTCGGTCACGTTCAAGACCCGTACGGGGTCGCTCCTGCACCCCAATCTGGTACATGCGGTCAATGGGCTCACGCTTAAGCTCATGCCTGGTGAGACCATCGGCATCGTAGGCGAGTCGGGCTGCGGTAAGTCCACGACCGCCAACGTTATGTGCGGCTTGCAATCGCCTACATCGGGCCATGTCTACTTCAAGGGCGAGGACGTTACCAAGCGTACGGCAGAGATGCGCAAAAAGATTGGCCGCGTGGTATCGGTAGTGTTCCAGAACCCCGCCACGGCGTTGAATCCGCGCATGTCTGTTCACGACCAGCTGCTCGATCCCCTGATCGTGCACAAGGTGGGTACCGACAGCGAGCGCGAGAAGCGCGCCAAGGACCTCATCAACCTGGTTGGCCTGCCGTCTTCGGCGATGTACGCCCTTCCGGGCCAGCTCTCGGGCGGTCAGCGTCAGCGCGTCGCCATCGCACGTGCCCTTTCGCTCAACCCCGATGTCATCATCGCCGACGAGCCCACTTCGGCTCTTGACGTGTCGGTGCGTGCGCAGATTCTGAACCTGCTGACCGACCTCAAGAAGGAGCTCGGCCTGGCCATGGTCTTCATCAGCCATGACATCCAGACGGAGCGCTACATTTCTGACCGCATCATCGTGATGAACCACGGCCAGATTATGGAGCAGGGTCCCGCGAAAGAGATCTTTGAGCATCCAACGGATGCTTACACCAAGCTGCTTCTGGGGGCAGCGCCGTCGCTGCTCCATCCCAAGCTGGGGCAGTAGCACATGATGTGGCGGCGCGCGCAACGGAGACTCCGAGGCGCGCGCCGCTTGTTATGGCGCAATGTCGCTATTGCACGCCCGCGTCTTGGGTATCCTATGTACGCCCTCGGCGCCGCATGCGGTCGCGTGGTTGCGACCGGGCGGTGCCCGGGGGAGCGTGCATGCAGGATGACAACCTGCTGCACGATGTTTGTACGCCTCTCACATTAAGGAGAATCCGTTATGTCCGACAAGCGTTTTACCGGTGTCATTCCTCCGGTCGTCGTCCCTCTTACGCAGGACCGTCAGCTTGATACCGTTTCTTTGGAGCGCAGCATCAATCGCATGATTGAAGCTGGCGTAGACGGCCTCTTTATTCTGGGTTCGTCCTCCGAGGTGGTCTTCTCGACCGACCAGCGCCGCGCCGAGATTATCAAGAACACCGTTAAGTTTGTTGACGGCCGTGTGCCGGTGCTTGCGGGCATCATCGATACCGAGACCGAGCGCATGATCGAGCACGGCAAGCGCGCCGAGCAGATGGGTGTGGACGCCCTTGTGGCCACGTGCCCCTTCTACGCGCTCCAGGGTATCGATGAGATTGAGTGGAGCTTCCGCTGCCTGCATGACGCGCTCGACCTGCCGATCTTCGCCTATGACATTCCGGTGTGCGTGCACAACAAGCTCAACACCGACATGCTCGTCCGCCTTGGCAAGGACGGCGTGCTGGCTGGCGTGAAGGACTCCTCGGGCGACGACATCTCCTTCCGTTATCTCGTGCTCAAGAACGAGGACGCGGGCCATCCCATGTCGATCTTGACCGGCCACGAGGTTGTGGTCGACGGCGCCTATCTCTCTGGCGCTGACGGTTCGGTGCCGGGTCTCGCCAACGTCGAGCCCTATGGCTATGTGCGTCAGTGGAAGGCCGCGCAGGAGGGTGACTGGACCACGGTCAAGGCGGAGCAGGATCGTCTCGCCCGCATCATGGAGATCACCTCGGTGACCTCTGGCGTTGCCGGCTTTGGCGCGGGCGTTGGCGCCTTCAAGACGGCGCTGCAGCTCATGGGTATCTTTGAGACCAACCAGATGCCGCGCCCTGTGCACTCGCTCAAGGGTGCCAACGTTGAGGCAGTAAAGAAGGTTCTTGAGGATAACGGCCTGCTGTAAGTTGCTTGTTATGAGCGCCCGCTTGCGAACATCCGCTGGCGGGCGCCTTCGCGTTTGAGAATGGTTTGAGAAAGGACGGCGCTCATGGAGAGCAAAACCATCGTTGCTGTGGACATCGGCGGCACTAAGATTGCCTGCGGATTGGTGACGCTCGGCGGCGACGCTCCAGTGATTGAAGCGGTTGAGAAGGTTCCCACCGATGCGATGAAGGGTGGCGCCCATGTGCTTGCCACCGTCATTGAGCAGGTTAAGGCCGCTATTGCTCGCGCAACGGTTGAGCCGGTGGGCGTGGGTATCTCTTCAGCCGGCGTGGTGAACCCCCGCACGGGCGACATCACCTTCGCCAACGAGCTCATGCCCGGCTGGGGCGGTACGGCGCTTGCGACTGAGGTGACGAAGGCTACCGGGCTTGCCTGCCGCGTCCTCAACGACGTGCATGCCCATGCGCTCGGCGAGGCGCGCTGGGGCGGCGGCCGCGGTAAGGCCAGCTGCCTCGTGGCGGCTGTGGGCACCGGTATTGGCGGCGCGTTTGTGGAGCATGGGCACATCATGCTCGGCGCCCACGACGAGGCGGGCCACATCGGTCACGTGTGCTGCCCGGCGGCGGCCGGCGTGCCGTGCTCCTGCGGTGCCACGGGCCATCTGGAGCCCATCGCGGCCGGCCCGGGCATCATCGCCGAGTACATCCGCCTCGGTGGCGACGAGACCTTTGACGGCAAGCCCATGGACGGCGCCGAGATTGATCGCCGTGCGGCAGCTGGCGATGAGGCCGCAAAGGCCGCCGAGGCCCGCGCCGGGCGTGCCCTGGGCGAGGTGCTTGGATCCATGTGCAACATGCTCGATCCCGCCTGCGTCATTCTTTCGGGCTCGGTTGCCCAGTGCGGTCCCGATTGGTCGGATGCCATGAAGGAAGCCTTCCGTGGCCAGGCCATGCCGCCCGTGGCCACCACGCCTGTGGTCGATGGTGAGCTGGGTGGAGATGCGCCGCTGATCGGCGCGGCCGAGAACTTTGTGAAGTCAGGTTACGCTGAATGCTAGGTCCGGCTCCGGCTTCCCCAGGCACCGCACCTTGGCGTTCAGCTGTGGCGGGATGACCCTAAGGTCTATCCCGCCTAGCTTCACGCCAATCTGCGGCACCTGGGAAACCCGGGCGACCTGAGGGGTTGGAGGTGCGCCTTCTTTGCTCGGATGCGTTCGGGCATGACCTCAAGGTCTATGCCCTCCGCTTTCGGGGTAACCTCGGGCACTGCGGAAACCCGGGTGTAACGGGCACCGCACCTTGGCGTTCAGCTGCGGCGGGATGACTATTAGGTCTATCCCGCGCACGCTTCGCTCCAATCTGCGGCACCTGGGGGACTCGGTTGGCCGGAGGGGCGGGGCAAATCCCGCTCGTTCGTATTCTTCTAGAAAGGAGCGTCGCTATGGCGATCGATCCGTTGATTCAATCATTGAAGGGCAAGCTCATTGTGAGCGTGCAGGCCTACATGGGTGAGCCGCTGCGCCATCCCGAGACGATGGCCCAGATGGCGCGCGCCTGCGAGCTCGGCGGCGCGGCCGCTATCCGCTGCCAGGGCCTCTCCGACATCGCGGCCATTAAAGGGCGCACCGAGGTGCCGGTCATCGGCCTGTGGAAAGAGGGGCACGAGGGTGTCTACATCACCCCGACGCTCCGTCATGCGCGCGCTTGCGTGGCCGCCGGCGCCGATATCGTGGCCATCGACGCCACCGACCGTCCGCGTCCCGACGGCAAGACCGTCGCCGACACCCTTGAGCCGCTCAAAGCTGAAGGCGTGCTCACCATGGCCGACTGCATGACCATCGACGATATCCGTCGTGCGGTCGAGATGGGCTTCGACATCGTCTCCACCACGCTCAGCCACGGCGTTGCCGCCATCGACTGCACCATGGCGGACGGTCCCGACCTGCCGCTGCTGCGTCAGGCTGCCGAGGAGTTCCCCGGCTTCCCGGTGGTGTGCGAAGGTCGCGTGCACACGCCCGAGGAGGCCCGCGCCGCCATCGATGCCGGCGCCTGGTCGGTGGTCGTGGGTACCGCCATCACGCATCCCACGAGTCTGACCTCCTGGTTCAAGGCCGCGCTCGAGGCGTAAACGCACGGCAGCTCCAACCACGCCCAAGGCGATAACCACGGCCAAGGTTGCACCTTATCTGACGGGCCCGCCCCTCATGGGACGGGCCCGGCTTGTATCGAAACCGCCACCTTGTTTATTTGACGCTGAAGCACCATTTCTCGGCCCTTTCAACGTAAAAATAACAAGGTAGCGGAATTTGGATCGAGTGATTCGGTTGCCGCGCCGGCCGACGAATTGGTTGTCACGTCGGCCAACGCGCTAGGCGCTGCCTGTGCTTTGCGCTGTCCTTTGAGCTGCCCTGCTCAGCGATTGTGCCGGATGGTTTCAAGCTGGGCGGTGAATTCGCTAGAGCGGCGGCGGCTCATGGGTAGCACGGTGCCGTTATCCAAGGTGATGCGATCCTGGGCAACCTGTGCCACATGGTGTAGGTTCACGAGCGTCGCTCTATGGCAGAAGGTGAAATGTCCTTCTGGGAGCAGGCCGGCAAGCTGCGAGAGAGCCATGTCACAGGGGAGCGTGGTACCGTCGGCGAGATGAAGCAGGCGGCTTCTGTTTTGAGATTCGGCAAAAAGAAGGTCTCCCGCCAAGAAACTCAACGCCGTGCGCGGCCCACCGATG
The DNA here is from genome assembly GCA_018711625.1 of Candidatus Limicola stercorigallinarum. Lineage (GTDB taxonomy): Bacteria > Actinomycetota > Coriobacteriia > Coriobacteriales > Coriobacteriaceae > Limicola > Limicola stercorigallinarum. The sequence goes on from DVID01000047.1 coordinate 31,134, forward strand.
GTTATCACCTGGTCTTTCCACACACCTTGCAAGGACGTGCCAGCAAAAGAGCTTTCCATGATGTCGTTGGGAACGCCATCCGCGGTTTCGCTTCGGGTGTCGAGCCCGCGTTCCAGCTCGTCTACGCGGGCGTGCGCCAGCACCAGCTGCTGCTCCAGCTCGGCTTGGGTGTGCTTGTGCTCATCGAGCGCTCTCACGAGCTGTGTTCGCCTCTGGGAGTCTTCATGCACGGTCTCGGCAATCCGTAGAACCCACCAGAACAAGAAGAGCGCGAACACCGTGAGCGCGAACACCAGCACGAGGTACACCTCGGAGTAGCTCATGAATGTCAGGGGCAGCCAGTTTCCAAACATCATGGTGACAAGCAGGCAGGCTGGCAGCAGAGAAAGTCCCCACCAGAGCGCGGGGTCCACAAGGGTGTCGAGCAGCTTGCGCACGTAGCGAGCAAGCGGTAATGCGAGCGCGAGAAACACCGTGTTGGAAAGGCTGAGCAGGACGAGGGTCCGGAAAGGATACATATAGCCGTCGTGCCCGGTGGTCCAAACGTTGTCTCCTATCAAGGCTGCCGCCTGCGTGACGAAATACGCAAGGCTTCCCACCATGAGGATCACGAATGCTTTTTGCGAGGCTGGAGCGTCAACATGTGAGAACATCAGCGCCACCAAAGCGCAAGCGAGCGTGAGGAAGACGGCATTTTGCAGGGTGAGGCGCCAGGGGTCAAGAACGTCGGGCAGGGGACCGGTGGCAACGTAGACAAAAGGCACCAGGGCCACGCAGATGGCGACACCGAGCATGGCAACAAGCTGGCGCAGGGGGAGGTCGAGCCGCCGCGTGAAGGGGGCCACGCATAGCACGGCGCACGGAAGTACTTGCACCAAAAATCCGATGATATTGCGCAGGACAACCGCAGCCACCTTGTGACACGCCCTTTCTATTGCGGAGAAACGTCTAGCCATGCATTGTACGCCCGCGCTATGTCGCAGAGAAGAAACGAGCACAGCAGGAGACTCGTTCTGAGGGGTGGCAAGGGGGTCTATCAGCAAGTTTTCTCACGAACGGCAGGGATTTCGCACGGACGGAATGCTCGTCGTGCGGTCCACCGACAAAATAAAGCTGCATGACTGTAGCTGTCGTCTGGATGGGTGTGGTGGACGAGGCCTCCGCCGGCTCTGGACGTCTGTCGGGAAGGGAGCCCATATGCTGCATGGATGGAAGCGCATCGTCGTTGCTGTATTGACGGCGCTGCTGCTGTTCGATGCCTCACCGATTCCGGCAATGGCGTCGGTGTTGTCGAACGCACCGGCGGAGAACGAGCAGATCCTCTCTGAGCTTGGGAGCATTGCCGGCTCCGAGGACGAGGCGGAGCGCTACTACGAGCTCATGGAGCGCTATGGTCTGTTGGACGAGGACCGCAACCCCGTCGAGTCGTGGACCATCCAGATGGACGGCAAGGACGTCACGCTCGACGAGATTCGCGCGACCCTTGCCGGTGACTACGATGCCGCCAAGACCGTGACCGTGGACGGCACGCCCGTGACCCTTGGCGACCTGGACACCATGCTCCAGATCGAGGACTACGTGGCCCACGTCAAGGACACCTACTTCTCCGACCAGGAGTGGACCGACGAGCAGAAGGCCTCGCTCGAAAGCCTTGAGAACCAGATCAACTCCGAGGGCATTGAGATCCTGGGCACCGAGGGCGAGCTCACCTTCCCCTCGGGCGTGGACCACAACCTGCGCCTCAAAGTCGAGGCGGAGGACACGGCCGAGAACGGGCAGGACTACACCGTTACCGTTTCCACGGCTGATGGGCAGCCCGTAAAGAAGGAAGTCACTTTCGACTATGTGGCGCTTTCCGGTAGCGTGACGGCAGAAGGCTCTGGTACCGCTGCCATTCCGGTTGATCAGTCTTCGACTACGGTGACCGTCAAGGTGGGTTCTGCCGCCGGCAGCACCAACGGCGACAGCGTCTTCGTGCTTTCGCTCTTCAACGTGAAGAACGCTCTCTTCGAGGGCGATGCCACCGCTTGGAACAAGACGGTGAAGGTGAAGCAGCAGTTTGACAAGGTTTACATCAAAACCGAGACCGTTCGCTTTGGCAGCTTTGAAGGTGACGGTCAGGGTTTAGTTGCATTCAATAATAGTGAGGGAGCTACTACACACAACCTAAACTATGGAAATCAAGAGATATATGACTTGATGACCAATAACCAGTACAAGTCGGTCAGTGCCTCGCTGCCCGACTTGTCTAGCGCGCTTTACCCTGGACAATATGAAATAAGCCTGGTCATGCCCTCCCTATCAGTTGCTGCCGATCAACAGGGATTGTTGTTCAGAGACATGGTGGGTTCTGAGCTATATGACATGACCAGCTATTTTAACCCAGATGAATGTGCTGCAATTCTACAGCAGACATTTGGCTCAGTGGTTGATGACCCATTCTATTACCTCAGGATAAGGCAGGCGTTTGAGAAGAATCCGAGCGGTTCAAGGTTCTCATACGCGGGCGGCCACATGCGGGTTCTGCTTCAGCGGGAGGACGATGGCAATGTCCAGTCCCAGGAGATGTGGCAGGGGACTGTTCCAGAGCTGACGACTCAGGAATACGATCCGGACAATCCGCCGTCGGGAGGACAACTCACCGTCGATGGATCGATAGGAGGAACTGAGAGCTCGAAGACATCGGTTGTCATGGAGATGCAGGCCTCAAGATATAACATCTACGACGAAGACGAGACGAATGGGTACCGTCTCACCGTTCAGTACTCAATGCTCCCATCTACCGTAAATGTGCGTGCGGATGTGACCTATCGCGAAGCTACCGAGCAGACGACGGCTCGTTTTACCGTTCCGTCAGGAAGCTTTTATCCTGGTCAACAAGTGCCCATTTCTGTCGACTTAGGTTTCCCGATTGAGATTACTGATGACATGGTGCTGTCCTGCGATAACGGCAAGAAGCTCGTGCCGGTCGAGATTGGGTCTACTTCAAGTGTGGCTACCTATCTGTATACCGTGGACAGCGCCGACGGTTCTTCAATCGTTGTGAACGGTGGGGGTAAAACGCTAGGCGGACGCGGTGCCAATGAGAGGGACATCACTGTCACCCTTCCTGACCAGACTGAGATTAACGACTCTCTATCTGCCGCCCAACTCATTACTCCCGACAAGCGTGAGGCGCTTGAGAGTATTTCTGCAATTGTGAATGAGCCTGTGGACAACCCGGTTGTTCACGTTTCTGTTGCGACAAACCCCAATGAAAAGATGACCGCGTGGTTAGTTGCTGAACTGAGCGACAATCAGAGTGCGGACGGACAATATGGCACCGCTTCATCGCTTACCGTTGCGGTGGATGGGGGAGAGCCTGTTGCCCTGACGGCTCCTCTCAATTTAGCTGATGGCGAACCGTTGGTTCTCTCGGCGGATGTTGCAATCGACAGGAACATCACCGATAGCGATGTAACTCATTACATTGAACTTTATATTGACGGTTCAATTGCCGTTGGTTTTGGATGCACCGCAATCCAGGAACCGGTCGTCTTCATCACGGAGGAGGACCTCTCGCCCGTCATCTCGGTGAAGGACGCCGAGGGCAAGGACTACGTCTTTGCCGACGACACCCACACCATCTACGCTCAGGATGCGCCCAAGATCAAGGCGAGCATCGGGCTTGCGCAGGGCAAAGATTTCTCGTTCGGTGACACGTCCAACGCCACCACATTCACCAAGAATGACGACGGAACATTCGTGTTCGTCGACCCCGACGCCGACTTCGCATGGCGCTCGACCGCGCCGGACGTGGCCGCCATCGACAAGGACGGCAACATCACGCCCACGGGTACGGGCACGGCTTCGTTCGAGCTTGTGGCGCTCAACGGCAGCGTTGAAGTGGGCGGCGTATCCCAGATGGTCACCAAAACGGCCTCCTACACCTTTACATCCGGAGGCGGCGAGCAACAGACCCTAGAGGCGCTAAACTTTGGCGCAGGCCTCACGCCCTTCCTGCTCATCCCCAACGACGAGCTTACCGCTGTGGACGGGCAGGGCGTGACTGTTTATTGGTCGAGCAACCTGTGTGACAAGAATGGCGACGAGCCGACTAGCTTCACGGTAGAGGTGAAGAATGAAAAGGGAGAGGCGATCGAGGTGCCGGAAGGTGCCGAGGGTGTCTTTAACCCAATGACCGTAACCGGTACGGCGTCTGAGCCCGCGGCGAGTGCGACTATTCCGGCGGCGTTGCTGAAATATAGCTATGATGAAGGCGCGTCCAACGAGTTTACCGTCGAGGTGAAGGCGAGCTATCAGAACGAGGAGTACTCTGACACCGCTACTATCTCCCTCGCTTCGCGTCCTGCGGTGGTGGACCTGGCCTCACTTCCGAGCTATTACATTCTGGATACTCAACGCTCGCAGCAGCTTTCCTGGACCATCGAGCATTTTGACCGCGCGGACGACAATCTTGATGACGTCTTCAAGTTCCAGCTGACCAAGAACGATGAAGAAGTAGACACGGAAGACGTTGTGCTCTCTCGCAATGGTGGTACCGCCACGGGAGGCCATACGATCGACCTGGGTGATGTGCAGGCTAATCCCGGCGATCCCACAAGCTATCGTGACGTTTACACCGTGACCGTGCAGGCCAAGAACGGCACAGATTCCACCTGGAGTTACGACTCGTTCATCCTTTATGTTTACGATGCTGAGGCGCTGCAGATTCTGGTGGACGGAAAGGCCAAAGATGGCACACTTGTGATGTCCAACCGTGAGGTCATCTCCCAGATGAGCCAAGAGGATATCCTTGCCTTCAATCGCGACATCTCGCTCAAAAATGCCATTTCCATCAACTATGGCGAATATGCGTGGCAGGAACTGGCCGACCAGATTGCCTGGGCGTCCTCCAACAGCTCCGTTGCGAGCGTGAACTATCAGCAGGGCACTCTCTACGAGAACATCGAGAACTTCGCCTACACGAGCTATCGCCCTACCGAGGACTTCGTGCTCTCCGGTCTCTCGGACGGCGAGGTCTCGGTGACGGCCACACACAAGCTCACCGGCATGGAGGACCTGCTCGACGTGAAGGTGGAGACGCTCACCGACAAGCTCTACCTGTTCCAGTGCTACCCGCAGGCTACAACCACGTTGAGCTTTGACATCTACACCGATGCCGAGCATAGTGCCACCGAGCACGTGACCATCACTTCTGAGGGCGATGGTCGCGCCGCCTACTACGCGGAGCATGGCATTGCGAGCGACGTCTACTGCACGAGCACGGGTGATGACGGCTATACCTATCTGGGCACGTTCTATCAGGCAGCTCTCAAATCAGGCGAGCAGGATTCCACCAAGCTCGAGCTCTACCCCGTGAACAACCTCCAGATGCGGCGTGCGGCGTACGCTTACGTGTATCTCAAGAACCCGAACGGTACGCCCTACAAGGGAAGCATCACCTTCCGCGGCGGCGTGTACGTGAACGACAAGTACGTCGAAGGGGCTCAGTTCAAACTCAACGGTGCCGGCGATGTGACCACCCCGGGCAATCAGGACACAACGGTCGAACTTTCTGACACCAGCGGCAAGCTCGAGGTCACCATGGACCAGACCCAGTGGGGCCTTGAGGAAGGCGCTGTAACTGCTGGAGATAAAGTAGAGTACGTCTTCCAGATAGAGATGGATGGCGGTACGGATTACCTGCCTATGATGCTCCAGATAAACGGCACCACCAACGAGCACGCCGTGGTTGGTTCTGGCGAGACCGTTGCCACGTTTAGGCAGAACGAGGAGCAGGGAAAACATCCCTTTATTATGTATCAGGTCGGTGTATATGGGGCGAATGGCGCCCCTCGGGATGTGCTTGACTACACTGGCAAAATTGGCCCCACGGACGATTTTACTGAAGCCTCTCTCACAGCTATGGTTATGTGGTGGGGAGAAGAGGCGTCGGCGGATGAGGCGACCGTCGCTCTTTCTACTGCAGACAACGCAGTAGTGGGCGCTTCGAGTCAGCATCACAGACTCTCTAATACGGCCTATCCCTTCTCCGATGCCCTTATAACGGAGTACACGGTTCAGCTCAACCAGGAATCTCTTGACGGTGTTATCAGGTCTGGTGCAGCGACAAGTGCCCGACTCAACTACTATCGCGACGGCGAAAACCTCGTGCGCTCTGAAGAGCTCCCATTCAAGTTGTGCAATTTGGTCGGTGTCGGTCGCGTCGAGGATCAAACTGTCATTACCGATATGTTGCATGATATGGGTTCATTTGCTGGTACTAATGCTGAAAATGATGGTTCCATGAGCGGGGGCGACGAGTTTGTGGGCGTGCTGCTCAATCTCGTTGCGACTGACGATTACACCACAGGGGACGACAAGCTCTTCTCTATACAACTAGCCCCAACCGATGATCCAACCAAGTTCCTGGGATTCATTGAGGCAAACGTCGGCAATATGTCTGATGTCGATCAGGTCACGGGCGTATACGGAAACACGGGTAGTACCGAGGACTTTGACTACACGCCGGGTATCAGCGAGATGATGATGCTTTCGGGAATGCGGACGCCCCAGCAGTATGCCTTTAGTCAGATGGATGACTATAACAAGTCCATGCTTCATCGCGGCGTGCGCAATCTCTCGTTTGACATCGGCGGCTATGCCGAGACGCTCATCTACTACAACGAGAACACCGGAAAGTGGAGCATCCAGATTCTCAACGGCGGCTTTAACGCCGGCGGTGGCATGAGCTACACCTGGAACTACAACACCATGTGCGGTCCCATTCCCTTCACGGCGTCGCTCACCGCGGGTGGCACCGCGGAGGTCTCCATGGACGCGCTCACGGTGAGCTATCTCAACGCGACCAACTTTGAATATGATTTTGGCAACGACTTCCTCACCCAGCTGCGCATCTACCTATACCTGCGCTTCTTTGCGGGGGTGGGCTTCGACTATTCCATCGTCGCCTTTAAGTTGGGCGTGTTTGGACAGGTGGACCTGGACATGCAGTTCCAGTGGCTCAACCGTCCTTACATGGATTCGACCGACCGCATCATCAATGCGGCGGACGCGCACGCCAACCGCGATGAGAACGGTGTAGAGCAAGATTACAACCTGGACGGGCAGCACTTTGAGATAACCGGGCAGGTTGGCCTTGAGTTCATCATGAAGCTGCTGTTCATCAGCTACGAGAAGGTGCTGTTCTCCTACAGCTTCAACTTGCTCGATGAGAGCACGGGGGACTGGGAGCAGATTCAGACGAGCTGGGCAGCCAACTCGGCAGCGCAGCGCAAGGCAATCGAGGATCTGCTGGGCAACGGCTCGGCAACGCTGAGCGATGTAGGCGGTCAGCAGATGGTGTCGCTCAACCTGGCGCCCACCGTTGAAAGCCGCGATTACCTCTCCCAGGGTGACCGCACCTGGAACGGCGGAGGAATCCAACTCTTCTCGCTCGATAAAGAAAACGGGCTTGAGGACCTGGAGACCAACTCCTACCCGTACGCCAACCCCGTGGTGACCGACGACGGCGAGCTCTTGGCGTATGTGACCGATCGGGATTCTATTAATGCCGAGGACACGCGCGTCGCGTGGGCAACAAAGTCAGGCGACTCTTATACCAAGGGTGGTGAGCTCCCAACACCTAAGGGTGAGGACGGCGGCTACGGCGACAGCCAGCTCTCGCTCGGAGGTGTAAGCAACGGTGCCGTTGCAGCTTGGACGTGCCAGACCGTCAGTGTCGCCAAGGATGAGGGTGCGACCCTTACCGATGAAGACCAGATGATCATGATGAACGGCACGGATGTCTACGCCTCGGTGTGGGACGGCTCGAGCTGGACGACCACGCGCCTCTCTGACAACAGCTCTCCGGACATGGCTCCCGTCGTGGCAACCAACGGCAAGACGGGCAATGGCTTGCGTGCCGTGGTGGCGTGGCGCTCCGTGCAGTCGAGCGGGCGCGAGGTCAACGCCGACGGCACGATGATGACCAATCCCACCGATTTCGACCTCAAGGACACCATCGTCTACAAGGTTTACGAGAACGGGAAGTGGAGCGAGGCAGAGGCTGAGACCCTGTACAACGGCACCTCCGGTTCGGTGAAGGGCATCGTGGCCGCCATGCTCGAAGATGGCACGGCGGCGGTTGCCTACACGCTTGACAAGGGTGCCGCGCCCGAGGGCATATCCACCATGAGCACCGGAGGTGACGCGACGGCGGACGATCGCGAGATTGCCTACGGCGTGATAGATGCCGAGGGCGAGGTAGTGCGCAGCGTCATTGCCACTAACGACGCCTACCTTGACGAGAACCCGCAGATTGCAGCGGTGACGTTCCCGGATGCGGGCGAGGACGGCAAGGGTGCCGAGCGGTTCGTGCTCGGCTGGTACTCCGAGCAGGGCGCCTCGTCCGATGGCGCGCAGGCGCTCGATGGCGGCACGGGCGAAACGCAGGGCGACGCGACCTCCGACATCCGCCTGCTCGACTTTGATGCTAACGGCGCCGCCACGCAGCTGCTGCCCGATTCGCTCGGCGACGTCGCGGCAGACATCGACGTGTCCATCACCTCGAACTTCCGCTTCACCAAGAATGCCGAGACCATCAACGACCTTTCGATCCTGTGGGTGGAGCGCGCCGCGGGAGAGCTTGGCGGCACCTCGGGCAGCGAAGGCGCTTCTGGTGACGACGGCTCTAAGCCTGTTGCCGGCGCCGAGCGCGACGTGCTCAAGGGCGTGAAGTTCTACGCCTACGGCGCTGACAACGAGCTCGTGCGCACGACGGGCGCCATCGACGTGGCGGAGATGGGCGGTGGCACGCTTATCGATCACTTCGACGCCTACGTGAGCGATTCCACAAACAACACGGTGAGGGCCGTGATTCTGGGCACCACCTACGGCGAGGGCGGCAAGACGGTCACCCGGACCGCCGAGACCGTGGCGGGCGACACCGTGAGCTTCACGGTGCCCCAGAGCGAGAGCGGCATGTACACGGCGACCGAGAGCTACGCGGACGGCATCGAGGTCCCGGGCTTCGTCGCGGACTACGAGACCGTGCGTCTGGGCGCCACCACGCAGATCCAGTTCACCATAAAGAACATGGGCATCCATGCGATCAATAAGCTGACAATCAAGGTGGGGGACATCGAAACCACCTACGGTGACGGGTCCGACGCGAGCAGGATCAACCTGCTGCCCGGGCAGACCATTCAGCTCGCCGCGAACTACCGGGTGCCAGAGAACGGGGTCATAGACCCCGACTTTACCGTCACCGCCACATTTGATGAGGGAAGCGGGGCCGCGGGCAAAGCGGGCGGCAACGATACCAGCATCATGGGCGCGGTGGCGCGCACGTTCAGCGGCGAGGCCTCCTACAACGAGGCCAAGGGCACGGTCTATCTGGACCTGCCCGATGTCGAGGTCACGGATGCTTCGATCGTCTCGGAAAAGGAGGGCAAGCGCACGATCCAGATCAAGCTCAACAACCATGCGGACGCAGCGCTTGTGAACTCCGGGCGCCAGGTGAAGCTGGGCTTTTACTCGGATGCTGCCTGTGAGACGCCCCTTGCAGCGAAGTATTTCTCGTCCGGCGACATCGAGGACTCGAGTGACGCCGCCTATGTGGTGACGGTTGATGACAATGCGAACCTGGCCATGGTCGACGACGGCGGCTATGCCGTGCAGGTCACCTTCGACGCCGCACAGTTCGCGAAGGATGCCAAGGGCGATGACGCCGCTGAGGTCGAGGAGATTCCGGATACAGGCATTCCTGTATATGCGCGAGTTTGGGTCGAGGACACCGCAGACGCCGAGCCGCAGGAGCTGGGCGATCCGGTCCCCTCGAACAACTACGGCAACGTGACGGCTGAGAACCTGGCGGTGCGCACGGGCGAGGAGGTCTCCATCAACAGCGCCATGACGGTGGACGACGCGGGCACCACGGTGACCGTGGACCTTCAGAACAACCGCCTGGCGCAGAAGACCACCGGTAACCTCATCGTCACCCTACTCGATGCAGATGGCAAGGTAATCGCCCAGCAGCAGAGCTATAAGCAAGGCACGGAAGAGGGTGAAGGTAACGGCCTCATCACCCTTGGGGGCGAGGGTGTCGAGACGCGGACGTTCACCTTCGAAGGCGTGACGAATGCCGCCGAGGTGCGCGTGACCTACTCCGACGCAGTGCTCGATAAGGACAACGCAAGGCTCGCCTCCGTGAGCGTTGACGGCGTGGCGCTCACCTATGACGAGGCAACGAAGACGTGGACGGGCTCGGGCGACAACCTGCCGCAGAGCTTGGTGACCATCGTCCCTGAGAACCTGGACGCCACGGTGACCGTGAACGGCAAGCCTTACAGCGCCTACCTGCAATCGTTCAGCAGGGGCGAGAACCGCTTCGAGATTGTGGTGACCGCGCCCGACGGCATGACGACCGGAACCTATTACCTGGTCATCGCAAACAACGTGCCCTTGCCGGCGCCAACCGGGAATCCGGTGACAGTTGCCGAGGGTAACGGGCACGGGACGGTGGAGGTCGACCCCGAACGCGCGCGGGAGGGGCAGACCGTGACCGTGACGCCTGCTCCGGACGAGGGTTATGCTGTGGAATCCGTGACGGTGACCACCGAGGATGGCACGGAGGTGCCCGTGACCGAGGGCGAGGACGGCATCTGGACCTTCACGATGCCCGCCGGGCCCGTGACGGTCGAGGTTGGCTTCCATTGCCTTGGCGGCGAAGCGTGCCCCACGCGCCCCTTCGGCGACGTGCCGGTGGACGCCTGGTACCACGACACCATGGACTGGGCGGTTGAGGAGGGCCTGCTCACCGGCTATGAGGATGGGACGATCGGCCCGGACAACACGCTTTCCCGCAGCCAGCTCGTAACAATGCTTTGGCGTCGCGCCGGCTCGCCCGAGACGGACGCGGAGCTCACGTTCACCGACTGCGACCCGGATGCTTTCTATGCCGAGGCGGTCGCCTGGGCGGCGTCCGAGGGGATCGTCATGGGTTATGGCGACGGGTCGAGCTTCGGCCCCGAGGACCCGGTGACCCGCGAGCAGCTTGCCGTCATCTTCTGGCGGCAGGCTGGCGAGCCCGAGGCGTCGACGGATCTCTCCGCGTTCACAGACGGCTCCTCTGCCTCGGCATATGCTGTGCCCGCTCTCAAGTGGGCAGTGGAGACGAGCCTCCTCTTCGGCTTCTCCGACGGCACCCTCGCCCCGGGCGGAGCCCTCAGCCGCGCTCAGACGGCGGCGATGTTCATGCGCCAGGCCGAGGCTGAGTCAGAAGGGGCGGAAGAGTAGCTGTCACGTCTCAGCCTCCTTCCAACGGGCCCGTCCCAACTCCGGGGCGGGCCCGTTTCTCTTGGATGGACGGGGACGGGGTGTTTCATCCACCCATTCATCCCAGTCGCGAGCGCTAGCTTGTTTTTTTGACGTTGAAGGAGTCTTAAAAGGGCTGTTCAAGGTCAAAAAAACAAGATAGCGGTTTTCATGACATAATCGCTCCTCCCGATGCGACCGGGCACCCCACGATGTGTGGCGCACGCGTCGTTCATCGCACGCGGGTATACTGAGGGGACTGACCATTTGCAGGAGGCATCATGGCTGACGTTACCCCTAACTCCATCACCGCGGCTGAACTGGCCGATCGCGTACCCGACATTGTGATCATCACGGGCATGTCCGGCTCTGGCCGCACGCAGGCCATGCACGTATTTGAGGACATGGGCTACTTCTGCATCGACAACCTGCCACCGCGCTTGGTGCTGCAGTTGGCACAGCTGGTGGGGATCAACACCGGCGTGGGACGCCACCTGGCCGTTACCTGCGACCTGCGCAGCCAGGGTCTCTTTGATGAGCTGCTCGATGTGATCGAGTCGCTCAAGGCGCACGAGATGTCGTGCAAGATTGTCTTTTTGGAGGCCTCGGACGAGGTGCTCATGCGTCGCTACAACGAGAACCGGCGCCGGCACCCGCTCGCCACGCCGGGGGAGACCACCGCGGACGCGATCCAACGCGAGCGCACCCAGCTGGCGAGCGTGCGCGCCCGCGCGGACATGATCATCGACACGAGCCGTATGCGCACCTCGGCGCTCCAGGGGCTTCTTCGCCGCGAGTTCTCGGAGCTCACTGACCAGCAGCTCATGGATGTGCAGGTGTTCAGCTTCGGCTTCAAGCACGGTCTGCCCGTTGAGGCCGACATTATGATTGACGTGCGCTTTTTGCCGAACCCCTTCTACGACCCCGAGATGCGTCCGCTCACGGGCCTCGATGAGAAAGTTTCCTCCTTCGTGCTTGGCCATCCCAAGACCAAGGAGTTTCTGGACGCTTGGTTCCGCCTGCTTGATGCCGTGATGCCGGGGTATGTGGCCGAGGGCAAGCCGCGCCTTTCCATTGCGATTGGCTGCACAGGTGGCCAGCACCGCAGCGTTGCCATCGCGGAGGCCACGGGCCACTATCTCGAGCGCCAGCAGTACCACGTGGGCATATCGCACCGCGACCTGCCCCGTGCCAACATGACCGCCAACGGCGAGGCGCACTAGCCGCTCGACCTTCCGCGGGTCAAGAGGTCTTCCTCGACCCGGAGAAGATGGCACGCGCCTTGAGCTGCCCCTGTCCTGACTCCCCGCGCCTGAGGTACCATGGGTGAGGGTTGCCACGAGGGGAGGGTGCGATGTCATTTACCGCCGAGGTGCGAGACGAGCTCGCGCGTTGCGAACCTACCTGCGAGTATTGCGGGCTTGCCACACTGGCGGCGCTTACGCGCGTGTGCGGTACGCTGTCGATCGTGGGGCCAGGACATTACCGGCTCTCGGTGGCGACCGAAACGGGCGCGGTGGCACGCACCATGATCGCGCTCACCCATTCGGTGCTCAAGCTCAAAACAGAATTCACCGTGAGGCGCTCCGTGCTGCATAAGGTGCGCAACTACCTCATCACCCTGCCCGACCAGCCGGGGCTCGACAAGGCGCTCGTGCTCCTGGGAATTCTCAACCGCAAAGGCGGCCTCGTGCGGGGTGTTCCGAGGCACGTGGTGTCACGTCCGTGTTGCAGGCTCTCGTATATTCGCGGGGCGATTATCGCGGGCGGTTTTGTGGCCGACCCCCGGGGGGACTTCCATCTTGAGGTGGCCGTACAAGGCGAGGACCTTGCCCGCGCCCTGGCGGACCTCATCGAGCAAACAGGCGTCCACGCGCGTGTAAATGCGCGGAGGAGCGCACATGCGGTGTACCTCAAGAGCGCTACCGATATCTGCCGGCTGCTTGAATCGGTGGGGGCAAAGCGCAGCGTGCGCGATATCCAAGATGCCCGCGCCATGAAGTCGGTCAAAAACGAAGTGAATCGCCGCGTGAATGCCGAGGTGGCCAACCAAACGCGCAGCGCCGGGGCGGCTCAGCACCAGCTGGAGCTTATCGCTGAGCTTGAGGCGCGCGGTCTTCGCGACCAGTTGCCCGAGGCGCTTGCTGCCTTCTGTGACTTGCGCGAAGCGCACCCGGATCTTTCTCTGCGCGATCTGGGCGAGGTGTGCACGCCGCCGCTTTCAAAGTCTGCCTTGTACCATCGAGTGCTCCGCTTAGAAAAGCTTCTTGCCGAGGCGTAGGCACACGGCCGATAAGCGTACAGCCGATGTGCAAGCACAGGACAACGTGACATAGTTTTTTGGCATACTATGCGGGGTTATACGTGTTAAATCGTTTTAATCCAGCATCTAAGTAGGTATTTTGAAACGCTTTCATGCAAAGCCTTTACTCAAAAAATCTGCGTTGACGTGATTGAGATTCTTAAAAACAGGTATATTTGACGAGTGGTTAGTTTGTGGGCTTTGACGGCAGACGCTCGTCTGCGGGAGCCTAACGAAAGGAGACACATATGGCAGTTAAGGTTGCTATCAACGGCTTCGGCCGCATTGGCCGTCTGGCATTCCGTCAGATGTTCGGTCATGAGGGCTCCGAGATCGTTGCTATCAACGACCTCACCTCTCCGGACATGCTTGCCTACTTGCTGAAGTATGACTCCACGCAGGGCAACTACTCCCGCGATCACGAGATTGTCGCCGGCGAGAGCTCCATCACCGTCGATGGCAAGGAGATCACCATTTACAAGGAGGCCGACGCCAGCAACCTCCCGTGGGGCGAGCTCGGTGTTGACGTTGTGCTCGAGTGCACCGGCTTCTACACCTCCAAGGCCAAGGCCCAGGCTCACATCGACGCTGGCGCCAAGAAGGTCGTCATCTCCGCTCCGGCTGGCAACGACCTGCCCACCATCGTTTACAACGTTAACCATGAGACGCTGACGGCTGACGACAACATCATCTCTGCCGCTTCCTGCACCACCAACTGCCTCGCCCCGATGGCCAAGGGTCTGAACGACTTCGCCCCCATCGTGTCCGGCATCATGACCACCATTCACGCCTGGACTGGCGACCAGATGCCGCTCGACGGCCCGCAGCGCAAGGGCAACAAGCGCCGCAGCCGCGCTTGCGCCATCAACATCGTCCCCAACAGCACTGGTGCTGCTAAGGCTATCGGCCTCGTGCTCCCCGAGCTCAACGGCAAGCTCATCGGTGCCGCTCAGCGCGTCCCGACCCCGACCGGCTCGCTCACCAACCTCTACGCTGTGGTTGACAAGAAGGTCACCGTTGACGAGGTCAACGCCGCTATGAAGGCCTACGCCGCCACCATTCCGGACACCTTCGCTTACAACGAGGACGACATCGTCTCCACCGACATCATCGGCGAGACCCATGGCTCGATCTTCGATGCTACGCAGACCATGTGCTCCGATCTGGGCAACGGCCAGACCCTCGTGCAGGTTGTTTCTTGGTACGACAACGAGAACTCCTACACCTCCCAGATGGTCCGCACCATCAAGTACTTCGAGAAGTTCGTTGCCTAAGTTGATGCAGGGCGAACGCACTCGATAAGCGTCTTTGTGGGCGCGGCCGCTCGGGCACATCGCCCCGCGTCCGCGCCTTTTTGTTGGCGCTTGGCCGAGCGCTCGGGACAAGCGGGCATACAGCCGCCTTGTCCATCCACTTTGGTACCATCGCCGGCTGGACTGCTGGTCGGCGTGATCAACATATAGAGGAAAGGTAGATGTACATGGCTTTCACCAAGAAAACCGTTCGCGACATCGATGTCGACGGCAAGCGTGTTTTGATGCGTGTCGATTTTAACGTGCCGCTGAAGGACGGCGTCGTGACCGACGACACCCGCGTCAAGGCCGCCATCCCCACCATTCAGTACCTCAAAGAGCACAACGCCAAGATCATCCTCATGAGCCACCTTGGCCGCCCCAAGGGCGACGGCCCCGAGCCGGCGCTCTCCTTGAAGCCGGCCGCTGACAAGCTTGCCGAGCTCACGGGTTACGAGGTCAAGTTTGTTGACGACACCTATGGCGAGAAGGCCGCCGAGGCTGTGGCCGCTCTTGAGCCGGGCGACATCCTGGTGCTCGAGAACGTGCGTTTTGACAAGCGCGAGAAGAAGAACGACCCCGAGATTGCCAAGACCCTGGCTTCTTACGGTGACATTTTCGTGCTCGACGCCTTTGGCACCGCGCACCGCGCTCAGGGCTCTGTGGTGGGCCCTGCCGAGTACCTGCCTGCGGTCGCTGGCTTCCTGCTGGAGAAGGAGGTCGACACCCTGACCTCGATCTTCGCCGAGCCTGAGCGTCCCTTCGTAGCTATCGTGGGTGGCTCCAAGGTGTCCTCGAAGATTGGCGTGCTCGATCACCTCATCGACTCTGCCGATACCCTCATCATCGGTGGCGGCATGGCCTACACCTTCTTCCTGGCTCAGGGTTACTCGGTGGGTAACTCCCTGAAGGAAGAGGACTGGGTTGAGCGCGCGGCCGAGATGCTCAAGAAGGCCGAGGAGAAGGGTGTCAAGATCCTGCTCCCGATCGACAACCGTGTTGCCGACCACTTCGGCGAGGACGCGGTGCCCGAGGTTGTTGCCTCCGACGCTATCCCCGATGACCGCGAGGGCATGGATATTGGTCCTGAGACCGAGAAGCTCTACGCTGAGGCTATCGCTGGTGCCAAGACCGTCTTCTGGAATGGCCCCATGGGCGTCTTCGAGTTTGATAACTTCGCGCATGGCACCCAGGCCGTGGCCGAGGCTGTTGCTGCCAACGAGGACTGCACCTCGATCATCGGCGGCGGCGACTCTGTAGCAGCTGTGAACAAGTTCAACCTGGCCGATAAGATGTCCTGGATCTCCACGGGTGGCGGCGCCTCCATGGAGCTTGTCGAGGGCAAGGCCCTTCCCGGAGTGGAGGCTCTCAATGACGCAGAGTAAGCGCACCCGCCTTATTGCGGGCAACTGGAAGATGAACAACGACGTCCCGGCTGCCAAGGAGCTTGCCGAGGCGCTGGTGGAAGCTGTTCCGGCGAACGATTCCGTTGAGGTTGTTATCTGCCCGCCTGCTATCGATCTTGCTTGCACCTCGCATAAGATCGCCGACTCTGTCATCAAGCTTGGTGGCCAGAACGTGTACTGGGAGGCTTCGGGCGCATACACCGGCGAGATTTCGTGCGACATGCTGAAGTCTGTGAACGCCGAGTACTGCATCATCGGCCACTCCGAGCGTCGTGACTACTTCCACGAGACCGACGAGGACGTCAACAAGAAGGCTAAGGCCCTCATGGCAGCCGGCATTGTGCCCATCAGCTGCTGTGGCGAGTCGCTCGAGGTGCGCGAGGCCGGCGAGCACGTTGCCTTTGTGGTCGATCAGATCAAGAAGGACACCGAGGGCCTCGAGATCACCGATCCTTCCAAGTACGTTATTGCCTACGAGCCCATTTGGGCTATCGGCACCGGCAAGACCGCCACGGCTGATGACGCTCAGGAGGTCTGTGGCGCCATTCGTGCCACGCTCACCGAGATCTTTGGTGACAAGACCGCTCAGGGCATCCGCATTCTGTACGGCGGCTCCGCTAAGCCCGAGAACATCGCCGGCTTCCTTGAGAAGGAAGACGTTGACGGTGCGCTCGTGGGCGGCGCTTCGCTCAAGGCCGATAGCTTCGCTGCTATGGTTGAAAAGGCGGCCGAGTAATGGCAGAGAACAAGCGTCATCTTCCGGCGCTCCTGGTGATTATGGACGGCTTTGGCCTTGCGCCTGCGGGCGATAACAATGCCGTCTACAAGGCCAAGAAGCCCTATCTCGACGAGCTGTGGGAGACCTATCCTCACACCACGCTTGGTGCATCGGGCGAGGACGTGGGTCTTCCTGCGGGCCAGATGGGCAACTCTGAGGTGGGCCACCTCAACATTGGTGCCGGCCGCATTGTGTTCCAGGAGCTCAGCCGTATCAACAACGCCATCCTCGATGGTTCTATCGAGGAGAACCCGGCACTGGTGCAGGCCATGGACGACGTTGCCAAGTCGGGCGCAACCCTGCACCTGCTGGGCCTCGTTTCCCCGGGCGGCGTGCACTCCATGCAGCGCCATGGCGAGAACCTTGCCGCGATTGCCGCCATTCATGGCGTGAAGCATATTCGCTTCCACTGCTTCATGGACGGCCGCGATGTTGACCCGCACTCTGGTGCCGGCTACATTCAGACGCTCAAGGACAACCTTGAGGCGCTTTCGCAGTATGCCGAGGTTGACGCGCGTATTGCTACGGTTTCTGGCCGTTACTGGGCTATGGACCGCGATAACCGCTGGGAGCGTGTTGAGCGCGCCTACGACGTGGTCACCATGCCGGCGGAAACCGATACCGACCCTGTTCAGGGCGTTGAGGCCTACTACAAGAAGGACGAGCGTGGCGATGAGTTCATCGAGCCGTTTGCGTGCCACAATGAGGGCGTGCGCGACGGCGACGCGATGGTCTTCTTCAACTTCCGTCCCGACCGTGCTCGCGAGATGACGCGTGCCTTCACCGAGGAGGACTTCGACGGCTTTGAGCGCAAGGTGGCGCCTAAGCTTTCGCACTTCATCACTATGACGGAGTACGACGAGACGTTTAAGAACGTGGAAGTGGCCTTCCCGAAGACCTTCCCCGAGAACGTGCTGGCCGATGTTATTGCGCAGAACGGCTTGAAGCAGCTGCATACCGCCGAGACCGAGAAGTACGCTCATGTGACGTTCTTCCTGAACGGCGGCGTGGAGGAGCCTAAGGAGGGGGAGCAGCGCGTGCTCGTTCCTTCGCCGAAGGTTGCCACCTACGACCTGCAGCCCGAGATGTCTGAGCCCGAGGTCACCGAGAAGCTCGTGGCTGCCATTGAGGCCGACGCTGCGGACTTCTACATTGTGAACTACGCAAACTGCGACATGGTTGGCCACACGGGTGTCTTCGATGCTGCCGTCAAGGCCGTTGAGGCCGTGGACGACGGTCTTTCGAAGGTCATTCCGGCGATTCTTGCCAAGGGTGGCTTTGCGCTTATCACGGCTGACCACGGCAATGCCGACCACATGTACGATGAGGATGCCGACGGTGAGAAGCATCCCTTCACCGCGCACACCACCAACCGTGTGCCGTTCATTGTGGTGGATCCTGCCGCCAAGCTCACGGGCATTGAGGACGGGCGTCTCTCTGACATCGCGCCCACGATGCTCACGCTGGCAGGCCTTGAGCCTTCGGCCGAGATGACCGGCCGCATCCTCGCTACCGAGGAGTAATCCAGCTCATTTTGGAAGGGCCGCCGCAGCCACCAGGTTGCGGCGGCCCTTTTGTGTGGGTCAGTTGGGGACGTGTTCCATCTGACCCATTTTTGGGAGAAAATGGTTCAGATAGGTCAGATGGAACACGTCCCCAAATGACCCATTTCGCTCGCAGGCTGGATATTGTCACTGACCGAAGTGTGGGGCATATGTACCAGTCGGTGTCCTAAGATACAACAACCCTCTTCCGCTGCCGTCTCTAGCTGCACCATTTTCGGGGGAGGAGTGCGTTTATGCCAAGATTGCCTCGCCAGTATTCGGAATCTGGGTTTTACCACGTTATGTTGCGAGGAAATGGCAAGCAGATTATCTTTGAGGACGACGCCGACCGTCGGTTCTTTTTAAAGCTTCTTCGGGAGAAAACCGAGGCGGATGGTGTGGCGATTATCGCGTGGTGCCTCATGAGCAATCACGTCCATCTGTTGATCGATGACCCAAAGGGGTCGATCAGCCACGTGATGCATGCGATTTCAACAGCGTATGCACGCCACTTCAACGACAAGACTGGTCATCTCGGCGCGGTATTCCAAGGCCGGTTTACGAGTGTTCCCATAGCGGACGACAACCAGCTTTTACAGGCACTCCGGTACATTCACGAAAATCCGGCTAAAGCGGGAGTGGCCGCCGTAAGCGAATACCCGTGGAGCAGCTATGGAGAATATCGGGGGCGTCCAGGGATTGCAAACACAGAAATGGTGCTTGATATGGTTGGTGGAACGAACGGCTTTCTGCGCTTTTGCAACGATGGTCAATTCGGGTCATATTACTTTAGGTCGACGAGTCGGGCTTCCGATGAAGATGCGCTCGAGGTGCTGCGCTGCACGCTGGGAGGCATAGAGCCTGTAGATATCAAAAAGATGCCAAAGGAGCAAAGAAATCGCGCGCTTCAATCGCTCCGGGCAGCTGGTCTCACGGTGAAGCAGATGCAGCGGCTCACGGGCATTGGGCACAACACCATCTCTCGCGTAACAAAAGGGGTCAGTTGGGGACGTGTTCCATCTGACCCATTTGAGGAAGGGTGCAAATGAACTGGATTGTGTTCTTTGATATCGATGGCACGCTAACACGCGGGGTGACGTCGGGGGCGTATCTTGCGAGGTTACTCGGGCATGAGCGGACAATGAAAGAGGCGGAGGAAGCCTACGCGCGGGGCGAACTCGATAACAACGAGGTATGCCGCATTGATGCGGCGGGCTATGCAGGGCGCACCACAGCGGAGCTCTTCGGCATGCTTGAAGGCATGCCGCTTGTCGATGGGGTCGCCCAAGCAGTCGAGGCCATCCATACCGCCGGCGGGGAAGCGCATATCGCGTCGTTAGCGTGGGATGTGGTAGGGGCGTACCTATGCGAGCGGTACGGATTCGACGGATTTGTTGGATCGAAGCTCGAGATGAAGGATGGTGTATACACGGGCGAAGTTTCCTGCGCGCTCGAAGCCGGGGACAAATGCGCCTATGCGCGCGAACTCTGTGTGACACTGGGTATCGACCTAGCGGAATGCGTTGCGATTGGGGACAGTCGCTCAGACATTCAGCTCTTTGAGCTGGTGGGGACCTCGATTGCCTTCAACGCGACCGAGGAAGCGAGGCGCGTTGCGACGCACGTCTATTGCGGAGCAGATATCGCCGATGCCCTTGCCCTGGCGCGGTGAAGCATGTGGGTCAGTTGGGGACGTGTTCCATCTGACCCATCTGACCCATCTGACCCATTAGCTTCCTAAAATGGGTCAGATGGAACACGTCCCCAACTGACCTGCAACGGGGAGGGGAGAGTGTGGTAGCATACGTAAGGTTATTGCAAGATACTGAAGGAGTCTCTACATATGGGTCCGTTCCAGATCATCCTCTTCATCGTGTGGGCGCTTTCCACCATCGCGCTCGTGGCGCTCGTGCTCATGCACTCGGGCAAGGGCACCGGCGTGTCCGACATGATTGCCAGCTCGCTCTATAACGCATCTGCTGCGACCGGCATCATGGAGCAGAACCTTGATCGGCTTACGGTGATCGTTGCCGTGGTGTTCGCTGCCTGCATCGTGCTTGCCATGTTCTTCTTCCCCCAGGGAATCGTCGGCATCTAAGCCATCAAAACAAGCCTAATATCGGCGTTTCCGGCCGCCCGCATCGCGAGCGGCCATTTTGCGTTACAGGCGAGAAGGCAGAAACGCATCTGGCAAACATGCGCGCCCGCGCAGCAAACCCTCACGCGTCAATGTTGCTTAACTGTAAACAAACCGTACGGATTGTGTTAATCATCTTTTAACGTTGGCGCGAGCGAGTGCGAGCGCCCCGATCACTCTCTCAAAAGAACAGCAGCATAGGTGGCATATATGCATAACGGCTATCGTTTGCCATGGAATCACTGTCGCGCCATAAAGAAAAATGCGGACTTTACTCAAAAAAGAACGCTTTAGTACGGTCAAGTTGGGTTAAGGTAGTACCCAACGTTGCCACGGCTGCGTCACTCAGCCTTGATGTTGGTCGGTGCATCGTCGCGTGGGCGGATCCAATGGTCCGCACAGGTTCTGTATTAAGGAGGATGGAATGGCTGAATTCCTGAACAAGCCGGTGAGCCGTCGTGGCTTCGTCGGCGGTGCTCTGGCTACGGGCGTTCTTGCTGCACTCGCTGGCTGTGGCCAGAAGGGCGGCGGCGACGCTGGCAGCTCTGCTGCTACCGGTTCTTCGACCGGCGGCACGCTTCGTTACTACATCAACAACCCGGTTTGCATCGAGCCGTTTAACCTGCAGGAAGACCAGGGCACTCAGGTTGGCTTCCAGCTGTTCGACTCGCTGACCCAGTACAACTTCGAGGAGGGCAAGCTCGAGCCGCTCGCTTGCGAGAGCTATGACGTCAACGAGGACGCCACCGAGTTCACCTTCCACCTGAAGGCTGCGAAGTTCCACGATGGCACCGATGTCAAGGCTTCCAACTGGAAGTATGGCTGGGAGCGCATCGTCAACCCCAACACCAACACCGAGAGCCCCTCGGTCATCGGTTACCACCTCGCCATGATCGAGGGCTACGACGCTCTCGCCGCTGGTGAGGCCGAGGAGATGACGGGCCTTTCCTGCCCCGACGATTCCACCCTCGTGGTCAAGCTTTCCTACAGCTACGCTGACTTCCCCTATGTCGCCTCGCATCCTGCTCTGGCGCCTATCCCTGACTGCGCCAAGGATATGACCCAGACCGAGTTCGGCCTGTCGCCTATCGGCAACGGCCCCTTCAAGATGGACGGCGAGTGGGTCGACGGCCAGTACATCAACATCGTTCGTTACGATGATTACTATGGCGACAAGGCCATCCTCGACGGTGTCAACTTCATGATTCAGAAGGACGTGGAGACCGCTTACAAGGAGTTCCAGGCTGGTAACCTCGACGTCTCCGACGTGCCGGTTGCTTCCCTCGCCACCGCTGCTGAGGAGTACGGCGAGTCTGAGGACGGCTACACCATCACCCCTGGCCACCAGTTCCTCAACGGCACCGAGCCCTCCACCTATTACCTCACCTGCAACGTGGTGGACGGCCCCTTCACCGACGTGAACCTGCGCCACGCCGTTTCGATGGCCATCAACCGTCAGGCCATCTGCGACACCCTCTTCCATGGTTCGCGCACCCCGGCCGACAACATCGTCCCGCCCGGAATCGACGGTTACGAGGAGGGCGCATGGGAGTTCTCCAAGTACGACGTCGATGCTGCTACCGAGATTCTCGACCAGTACTATCCCGCTGACGCCGATGGCAACCGCGGTCTCGAGCTGACCATCACCTCCAACCAGGATGGTGGCCACAAGGAGGTTATGGACGCCGTTATCTCCGACCTTGCTAACGTGGGCATCACCTGCGTTGCCGACACCCCCGACTGGGCTACGGTCCTCGATCGTTACCAGAAGCTCGACTACCAGTTCGGTCGTCTGGGCTGGGTTGCCGACTACCCGATCATGGACAACTTCCTGTATCCGCTGTTCTACACCGGCAACGGCGACAACCGCGCTGGCTACAGCAACCCCGACGTGGACGCGAAGCTCATGGCCGCCCGCTCCACGGTTGACGACGCCGAGCGCAAGGCAGCGCTCCAGGCTGTCAACAAGGAGATCGCCGAGGATAGCCCCGTCATCCCGCTGATGTTCTACACCCACACCACGGTTGGTGGCTCGAACGTCGCTAAGCTGTACCTCGACCCGCAGAAGAAGGCCGACCTTTCCAAGGCCGAGCTCGTCGAAGCTTAAGTTTTCGGTGAAGACCGAGGATTAGTGCTACACTGGCGATTATGTCTGTGTGGGGCGCCTGTCCTTCCGGGGACGGGCGCCCCGTTTTTGTCCAACCACTAGGGGAGAGAATCATGGGGAAATACATATTGAAGCGTGTGCTTCAATTCATCCCTGTCTTCATCGGCGTGACGATCATCCTGTTCGCCATGAAGGCAATCGTTCCCGGCGATCCTATTTCGATGATCACCGGCGGACGCTCCGTGCCCGAGCAGACGCGCCTTCAGCTCGAGGTCGAGAACAACATGATCTACGGCAACGAGAAGGGGCAGCCCATCTACGACGAGAACGGTGACACGATTCCCGTTCCCATCTGGGAGCAGTACCTCCGCTACATGAATGACCTGCTCCATGGAGATCTGGGCACGTCGTACTCGAAGAAGCGCGAGGTCACCGACATCCTGAGCGAGAAGTATCCCTATACGATCAAGCTCGCTGCGTGCGCCATCTGCCTTGAGGCCATCATGGGTATCGGTGCGGGCCTTATCTCCGCGGTGAAGCGCTATTCGTTCTGGGACATCATGGTGACGCTCATCACCTCAGTCTTGGTGGCCGTGCCGGCGTTCTGGCTCGGCATGCTCTTGCAGCTGATATTCGGCATATGGCTGAAGGATCTCACCGGAGGTGCTTTCGCACTGCCTATCTCGGGTGCCGGCGGTCCCAACTCCCCCTATCAGGATTGGATGCACTACATCCTGCCTGCATTCACCCTTGCGGCGGTCTCCACGGCCTACACCGCGCGCATCATGCGCTCGCAGCTCCTTGACGTGTTGAACCAGGATTACATCCGCACGGCCAAGGCGAAGGGTCTCTCGCGTCGTTCGATCATCGTGCATCATGCGCTCAAGAACGCCCTTATCCCGGTTGTCACCTACATCGGCATCGACTTTGGCGCCATGCTTGCCGGAGCCATCCTTACCGAGACCGTTTTCAACTGGCCGGGTGTTGGTTCCGAAATCTACCGTGCCATCTCGTCGCGCGACTGGCCGCTGGTTATGGGCGGCGTCACGGTCATCATCGTGGTGGTCATGATCATCAACCTGCTCGTTGACGTCAGCTATGCCTTCCTTGATCCGCGCATCAGGCTGGGCAGCAGCAAGAACGAGAACTAGGAGGAGCGCAGATGCAGTATCCAAGTCCTATTCAGCGCGCTGGCGCGGCGGCAACTGCGGAGGCCGTAAAAGCCACCACGGTTTCCGGCGAGGCATCTCGTACCCTTTGGGGCGACGCGTGGAAGCGTCTTCGCCGCAACAAGCTTGCTATCATCGCGGCCATCTGGATTGTGTTTGTAGCGCTCGTGGCCATCACGGCCGACCTCTGGGCACCGCAGCTCTTGGGATCGCCCACTTCTGCCGATACGACGGCCATGGCGACCTCGTCGCTTCTGCCGCCCTCGCTTGAGCACCCGTTCGGCACCGACGTTACGGGCCGCGACATCCTGGTGCGTGTTATCTATGGTGCGCGCATCTCGCTCACCATCGGCTTGCTCGCCACGGCCATCTCGACCGTCATCGGCTTGGTGATGGGCGCTTTGGCGGCCTACTACGGTGGCATCTTCGACACCATCATCATGCGTGCGGCCGACATCTTTCTGGCCTTCCCGTACGTGCTCTTCGTCCTTTGCCTCATTGCGGCACTGGGCCAGAGCATCACGAACGTGTTCGTGGCCATCGGTATTCTGGGTTGGCCGTCGATTGCCCGCGTGTTCCGCTCGGCGATTCTTTCGGTCAAGGAGAATGACTATGTTGACGCGGCTCGTGCCATGGGCGCATCCGATGCCCGTATCATCGCGCGTCATATCTTCCCCAACTCGGTAGCCTCCATCGTGGTGTACGCCACCATGAACATTGGTTCCGCCATCCTGACCGAGGCTTCCATCTCCTTCCTTGGCATGGGCGTCCAGCCGCCCAACCCGTCCTGGGGCATCATGATTCAGGATGGCCAGGCCTACCTCATGACCGCTCCGTGGCTCATGATCATGCCGGGTCTGGCAATTCTCTCCACAGTGCTGGCATTCACGCTTTTGGGTGACGGCCTGCGCGACGCTCTCGACGTCAAGATGAAGGATGCATAATGGCAAAGAAGCAAACGACGAATCACGTCGACCTTAAAGACAAGCCCATTCCTGAGGGACGTCATCTGCTTGAGGTCGACAACCTAAAGATGTTCTTCCACACGCAGGACGGTATTGTTCACGCGGTTAACGGTGTGTCCTACACGCTCGACCGCGGCGAGACGCTTGGCGTGGTTGGCGAGTCCGGCTCCGGTAAGTCCGTGACCGCTATGACGCTCATGGGCCTTATCGATATGCCTCCGGGCAAGATCGAGGGCGGACACGTGTATTACCGTGGAGAGTCGCTGCTCGACATGTCTGAGAAGGAGATGCAGCACATCCGCGGCAACGACATCGCCATGATTTTCCAGGACCCCATGACGAGCCTGAACCCGGTGTACAAGATCGGTCGTCAGGTGGGCGAGGGCTTGCGTCTGCATCGTGGCTACAGCAAGAAGGAGGCGCTCGACCGCGCCGTTGAACTGCTGCGTTTGGTGGGCATCCCCAACCCCGAGAAGCGCGTGAACGAGTATCCTCACCAGTTTTCGGGCGGTATGCGCCAGCGCGTGATGATTGCTATGGCACTTGCCTGCGACCCGGATATCCTCATCGCCGACGAGCCCACCACGGCACTCGACGTGACCATCCAGGCGCAGATTATCGAGCTCATGCAGGAGATGCAGCAGAAGAACGGCAACGCCATCATCATGATCACTCATGACCTGGGCGTGGTCGCCGATATGGCCGACAAGATTATGGTTATGTACGCTGGTCGCCCCGTTGAGTTTGGCACTGCCGACGAGATCTTCTACGAGAGCCGTCACCCCTACACCTGGGGCCTCATCCGCTCGATTCCCGAGCAGGCGATTGACGAGAAGAAGCCGCTTACGCCCATCCATGGCAACCCGCCTTCGCTCGTGAACCTGCCTGAAGGCTGCCCCTTCGCGCCGCGCTGCCCGTATGCCGTGGATATCTGCCACGAGAAGACGCCCGAGCACATTACAACCGAGACCGGTCATTACTCGGCGTGCCACTTCGCAGACGATCCGGAGTTCTTGAAGAACGCCCCGGATACGTCGCGTTCGCGCGGCAAGATCGCCACGGGCACGCCGGATACGATCGAGGTTACCTCTAAGGGAGGTGTGGCTTAACTATGGCTTCCAACACCAACGAACCGCTGTTGCGCGTTGAGCATCTGTCTAAGGAATTCCCTGCTGAGGCTGGCATGCTTGCAGGACGTTTCTCCAAGCGTGTTGTGTCTGCTGTGAACGATGTCTCGTTTGAGATTCATGCCGGGGAGACCTTCGGCCTTGTGGGCGAGTCCGGCTGCGGCAAGTCCACCACGGGCCGCTCTATCATGCGCCTGACCAACCCCACCTCGGGCAAGGTGTTCTTCGAGGGCAAAGATGTTTCTCAGATGAACAAGCGTGAGCTCAAGAACCTCCGCCGCGAGATGCAGTTCATCTTCCAGGATCCGTATGCGAGCCTGAACCCGCGTATGACCATTGGTGAGATTGTCTCGGAGCCTATGACCATCCATGGCGTGGGCACCAAGGAAGAGCGCATGAAGACCGTGCGCGAGCTGCTCGACGTGGTTGGCCTCAACCCGGAGCACATCAACCGCTATCCGCACGAGTTCTCGGGCGGCCAGCGTCAGCGTATTGGTATTGCACGCGCCTTTGCCCTGCGTCCAAAGCTCATCATCTGCGACGAGCCCGTCTCGGCACTCGACGTGTCCATCCAGGCGCAGGTGCTGAACCTCCTGAAGGACCTCCAGGACCGCTACGGCACCGCGTACCTCTTCATCGCCCACGACCTTTCGGTGGTGCAGCACATCTCTGACCGCGTGGCCGTGATGTATCTGGGCAAGATGGTGGAGCTTTCCGATTGGAAGACGCTCTACACCGAGCCGCATCACCCCTACACGCAGTCGCTGCTTTCGGCTGTGCCGGTGCCCGACCCGGATATCCAGAAGACGCGCAAGCGCATCATTCTGGCCGGCGATCCGCCGTCGCCCATCGACCCGCCGAGCGGTTGCCGCTTCCACACCCGTTGCCCCATCGCGCAGGCCATTTGCTCCAAGGAGGAGCCGGAATGGAAAGAGGTGGAGCCCGGTCACTTCTGCGCCTGCCACTTTGCTCAGAAGTTCCCGATCAAGGAGACGTCAATCGAGCTCTAAGATTGTGGGCCACATAGCTTGATGGCTGTAAGACAGCTTGCTAGAAAGCGGGTCGTGCCAAGGAGCACGACCCGCTTTCGTATGGCGCCGATACCTGACGGTTCTTGCTAGAACAGGTGGGCCTCTTCAATGGCGCGCATAACAAAGGTTGCGCCCTCGATGCGCGTGCATGACCTTGTGGGGCTCAGCTTGTTTCCACTTCCCTGAATGAGGCCTATCTGGAGTGCTTCAAGAATGCTTGCTTGGGCCCACGAGGAGGTTGTGTTGCTATCGGCAAAGCTTCTGTAGAGCTCCCACGTGCTCTGGCCGTAACCGGAGTGATGCTCGGCGAGACGAAGCAGGATTACCACGACCTGTTCACGCGAAATGGGGGAGTTGGGTGCAAAGCTTGTGCCTCCGCCTACACCGGCGATGGCGCCTGTTCTCACGGCCCAGTTGGCTGCTCCGGTATACCATGCATGCGAAGCCACGTCTGCCATGCCCGTTGTATTGACCGCAGTTGTCATGTTGTATGAGTTTGCCTCATGTGGCGCAAGGTAGCGCCAAAGCATCGTGGCAAATTGAGCGCGTGTGAGTGTGGCCGAAGGTGCGAAGGTTACCTCGTTAAGGCCTGTGAGAATGCCTGCGTCAAACACGTATTCAAGCACGCCGCTTGTAACGTACCAATCGTTGGCGCCTACATCGCGGAAGCGGTAGAGCGGCTCAACGGGCTCAGAATACGTTTCCCAGCTGCGCACATTGTCATAGCGCTGATCGTTGCACGCTGGAGTGGGAGACCATCCATAGTGGTCGCGCGCACGCATGGCTTGGTCGGAGATCATGAAGTAATCGGTGTCCACCTTGTCCCAAAAGCCTCCGTCAGCTCCCGTGCTGGAGCTCGGTGGGTCATCCCATGTGACATCGACGTGATAGTTCTTACCGTTGATGGTCACGATGTTCCAGCCATGGTTCATGGCTGTGGAGCTCACATATGTGCAGGGTATGCCAGCTTTTTGCATGAGGGCCATATACGCCTCGGAGTATCCTTGGCACACGGCTGTTCCGCGCACAAGCGCCCCGTAGGCGGTGTACGATTCGCTCGGTATGGTGCCATGCAGGTAGTTTGCATAGTCGTAGACACAAGTTCGCACAAGGTAGTCGTGAAGCGCCTTCGCCTTCTCAAGGTCTGTCATGTTGTAGCCCACCCAGAGCAGCGCATCGTAAACGGCATCGTTATATTGGTCGCGCATGACAGCAATCTGTGCTGTGCTCCAATAGTAGATGGGCTGGAGAGAAAGAACGCGACCGGAGTAGTCATAGGTGATTGTTGTCGTGCGGAAGTAGAACAGGTCGGGATAATTGTTCCAAAGCCGATCGAGTGCGGCGAGCGCATCTTGATAGGTGGCACCAACATACGACACGTCTATATAGCTTTGCACGGCGTTGACAGCGCGCACCATAATGCTTTCTAGCGTAGACACGTTTGCTGCAGAGAGTTGATCAATGGACGCTTCGCTATTAAGGGGGAAGTCGGCGGGATTGTCTTTGGAGCGGGTGATTGTGGTCAGGCCCTGCTGCGCCTGCAGGGCTGTTTCCGTTGTTGCTGCGGTTTCCGTCGTTGCCGTGGCTCCCGCCGTTGGTTCTGCAGTCTCAGTGGCATACGCTGTGGCAACGTTTGCACCTGGTAAGAAAAGGAGCACAAGGGCGAAGCAAATGGGGGAGAGGCGTCTGAGAAGATGCATAGGGGCTCCTTTCCATACAAGGCGGCACGCTTGAGGCCATGGTATCGTGTGCAAGAGCGCTCGAGCTTCGAGGAGAGTAGAGTGGCGGGAATCGTAACGTGCGTGATGCGGAAATGTGGCCACGGTTCTGGTGTAGCTTGCAATGGCTTGAACATCCGTGCAGGTAGAACACCTAATTTGAGCTCACCCAAACTTTCTTAGAAAATTCTCTTGCATCCTAAGAGAGATATGGGCTATTATCTTCCTTGCTGAAACCACGTCGGAGTGGCGGAATTGGCAGACGCGCTAGCTTGAGGTGCTAGTGACCACATTTCGGTCATGCGGGTTCAAGTCCCGCCTCCGACACCAGCGCAACTGATACCCAAACCCTTCGGGGTTTGGGTTTTTTCTTATCTAGGTGCCCTCCTTACGGGCGACAGCTCGCCCCTGCTTCCATCTGCCGGTTTTCTTACACGCTTCATGATCGCTTGGGCTCTCTTGGGGTATACAAGGTTGCGATGACATGCCGAGATGTTGCCGGGCTATCTCTAGGGTTCGCCTGTCCGCGCAACGCATTGTGCTGAGTGCAACCAACCGGGTGGGGGAGCCATGGATACCATAGGACGTTCGGATGCCACGACGCTCTCGCGGCTCGTTGAGCTTACGAGCGACGCCGTTGTGGTCTGTGATACTGCGGGAACCATCCTCCATGTAAACCACCAGCTGCTTAAGCTTGCGCGCAAGGAGCGCGGCTCCATCGTAGGTACCGACATCAAGGACTTGATGTTTAGCGAGTTCTTCGAGCGTGCTGGCGACCATCGTCTGCCGTTTCCGCTCAACGGCACCGATTGCGTCAACATGCTCAAGCTTGCTGACGGCTCGTTCGTTCCCGTGCATACGAGGGCGCTTGCTCCTTCGGCTACCGTGACCGAGGAGCATCCCAATCTTATCCGTCGCATGCTTCCGCGTGGTCGTGTGCTTGTAGTGATGCAGAGCCTTGAGGAGCAGTATGCTCACGACCGGCAGATGCATCGCGTGCTCTCTGAGCTTCAAGCGGCCAATAAGCGCCTTTCGGGTACACTTTCGGTCATTATGTCTACCGTGGGTGCGGAAGATCTTCCGTCGCTTCTGGATAATGTTTTGAACCGCTTGGTGGATGCGCTTGATGCCGATGGCTCCCTCATTTACTTCTCAGAGGGCGGTGGGTTCAAGCTGCGCGGTGTTTCACGCGGCCTTGAGCACGACTACGTGCCCGAGTTTATCCCGTATGGCGTGGGCATTCCCACCTATGTACTGCGTCACACACGCTCGTGCCGGTTTAACATTGTGCCTTCAGGCGACCATCGTGGTATTGATGCGGGGCAGTTTTACGACCTCGATGCGCGAAGCAGCCACAAGTTGCGCGTGCAGGATACGCCGCCTTTTAAGACCACCATCGACGTGCCCGTGTTTTTTGGCATGCAGATCTTGGGCGTGATTGAGCTGGGTTGGAAGCGCTTTACCCCGCCTCGTCCCTATGATGTGAACGTGCTGGAGGTAATCTGCGACTACCTCTCTATCGAGCTGGTGAGTCTCACGACGGCATTGCGCTCTCAACGAGCAGCCGAGCTCACGCGTTCGCTCAACCACCTGCGCGACACGCTCTACGCCTTCGAGGGCGATCAGGGGACGGTGTGGTGCGAGCTTAACGTCGAGGTGCGGCGCGTGCTCGCGTGCAGACTCTGCCCCGTGGTGTTTGATGAAGAGCTGGGCGGCTATGTTATAGATTACGAAGACGGGGATCAGGCGCTCCTTCCCGATGACATAGACGACGTCTTTTTCTCTACAACAACGCCGGCTGCTCGTATGGGCCATGCTGCGCGTGATCACTTTGCTCATACGGGCCTTCAGGGTCTGGACGAGGCAGACCTCAAGTTTGTGCGACTCACGCGCATCGATCGCGGGTCGCGCGCTGGCCGCTGGCTGGAATCGCATGGACTTCCCAGCCAGGGGGCGTTTTTGGACCTTAGGGGCCGCCCCGATGCCCGGGAGACGGCTTCTGCCTGCGTGGCGTGCGGCGGAGAGGGCCTCGTGCCGTCGCAGCCCCCGGGGCCTCCCCTTATGGTGATGCTCTTGCGCGACGGCTCTCAGGAGCCCATTGACGATATGGAATTCGATTACCTCGTGCGCTTTGCCCACGACCTTGAGCTCTTCGCGCACAATATGGTGCAGCGGAGCGAGAGCACGCGCATTGCCCAAACGCTGCAAAGCGGTATGCGCAGCTCGCTGGGTTCGGTTCCAGGCATTACAAGCGACGCGCTGTATTCTTCGGCCACGCGGCAGGCGCTTGTGGGCGGCGATTTCTACACGTTGCTGCGTATGCCCGACGACCACGCTCTCATGATTTTGGGAGATGTCTCGGGCAAGGGGGTGGAGGCAGCATCGATGTCTGCCTTGGTGAAGACCGCTCTCACGGCGTATGCCTGGGAGGGCGCGAGCCCGGTTGCCATGGTGCGATCGCTTAATGCCATGCTCATGAGCTTCTCGCGCGTAGAGACCTTTGCCACCCTCTTTGTGACCGATATCGATCTTCGCCGGCATACAGCTACCTATTGCTCTGCCGGGCATCCGCCCACGATGCTTATTCGTGGCGCTACATCAGGCGAGGGGTCTACGGAGGAGGCATGTGGCGCGGCTGCGGACGCGGGCGAGCACGATAGCGTTGCCGAGATTGAGCTTTTAAGCACGCAGTCGGGCGTGGTGGGTGCTTTTGAGGGCATGTCGTACCAGATGGGTTCGTTCACGTGGAATCCGGGTGACATCCTCTTCATGTATACCGATGGCGCCATTGAGGCACGCAGCCCTTCCGGTGAGTTTTTTGGCGAGCAGCGGCTGCGCGACATTTTGCTTATGCGGGCCTCCGACGGTGTAGAAGGTTTGTGCCGGAGCGTGCTGAACGAGCTTGATGTGTTCAGCGCATCGGCGCTTGAAGATGATATTGCCCTGGTGGCGTTGCGCTTGGACGGCGTTGGCGCGCGGTAGATGCAGAAGCGAGGAACGGTGGCATATGCGTGAATGGAACGACATAGCGGTAATCGCCCCTACGAGCGATATCGACATTTCGTCCGTGCCGTTGCTGCGCGAGCAGATGGATACGCTTATTGAGAGCGGCATGCGGCGCATTCTCATCAACTGCCGCAACGTAAAGTTCATTGACTCCACGGGCGTGGCGTTTCTTGTCTCGCGCGCACGGCGTCTCATGCGCGATGACGGCATGCTCTCGCTCGAAAATGTGTCGGCTGCGGTGGCGCGTTTTTTGCAGATCGCCCGGTTGCTCGACGCGCTGCACGTGACCCTGGCCGACCGTCCGCCGGTACCGGTGCTTTCTCCCGGCGAGCTGCCGCAATGGAGCAAGAGCATCCCGGTGCAGGCAGGTATTGAGCACCTAGCGGGATATCGCCATCGTGTGCTGGAGCTCTTGGAGGGGCTGCCGCTCAGTCGCGAGGCGTGCTATGACACGGCGCTTGCGGCGGGGGAGGCGTTAGGCAATGCCTACGATCATGCCGATGGTGCCGGCTGCGTACTCAACGTGCGGGCGTATGGGGACCGTGTAGTTATTGAGGTGTGTGACTGCGGCGAGGGATACGAGATTGCCGACAACGAGGAACCCGATGAGTCGGAGGAGCGCGGCCGCGGCATTAGGCTCATGCGTATGTTGGTGGACAGCGTTGAGGTGCGGAAACGTACCGATGTGCGGGGAACCATGGTGCGCCTGGTGAAGCTCCTTGCGGTGTGAGGGAGACGCTGGGGGATGTACTTCGGCGGGAGTGGGGTTTGTAGTCCATCGGGGACGTGGCCTCCGCCAATGGTGCAGTCTGAGGACGGAGTAGCTCAGTCGCTCACATGCTGACCAAATGAAAAGAGGCGCCCGAAGGCGCCTTGACAAATCATGGAGGCGACGCCCAGATTCGAACTGGGGGTAAAGGCTTTGCAGGCCTCTGCCTTACCACTTGGCCACGTCGCCGATGAAAAAGGCCGAATGCATAGTTCATCCGGCCTCTCACATGCAATGGAGCGGACAACGGGGCTCGAACCCGCGACCCCAACCTTGGCAAGGTTGTGCTCTACCAACTGAGCCATGTCCGCTTGCAGGAAGATAATATACACGGCTTCCCAAGGGCGTGCAAGCCTGAATTTGAAAAAATTTGAAAGAGTGCTGTGACCTGGGAAGATGCTGAGATAACGAAGACGGTAGGGGCCTAAGAGCTCGGCTCGCACGTTGTGGAATACGGTGAGGTCTCGGTGTTGCATGTGGGCGAACGGCTAGGTGACGGAAGAGCGGGCGATGGGGCTAGGCGATTTGCCCAATGTGATAGTTGCTTGAGTTTTCGCGGGTACAATACGAATCGTGTCGCCGCCTTTTGTGGGTGGCGGCGCCTGTTGTTTTACGTTTGACCGTGCACGCAGACGATTTGAAAGGGATCCATGCTTCGCATTTCGATTCTTATCTTGCTGGTATTCTTGCTGGCGCGCGGTATTGCAGCGGCTGTTGCGTTGTATCAAGACAAACACGGCGCGGGCTCGTCGTTCAAGCGGATGCTTCGCCAGGGCAGGATTGATGCGGGCGTCTACGAGGATGCCGTGTGGTCTGAGGTGGGTTCGGGCGGCCGGCGTCGCCTCCGTTCGCGCATTTCGCGCGAGCAGCAGCGTGTTATCCGCCGCGCACGTCTTGAGATGCGCGAGGACTTTCTTAACGACAACGATCCTGGCTTCTACCAATACGTCATCATTTTCTTGACGGCGTCGGTGTTGGGACTTGTTATTGAGACGGTCTACACCTTCATCACCTTTGGCATTGTGGAAAGTCGCGTTGGGTTGGTGTGGGGCCCGTTCTCTCCGCTGTATGGCGTGGGGGCTGTGTTGCTCACCGTTGTGCTGTGGCCGATCCGCAAGCGCCCCGCGTGGCAGCTCTTTTTCTACTCTGCTTTTTTGGGCGGGATTCTTGAGCAAACAGCCGGCTGGAGCATGGAACACTTTGCCCATTTGCAGTCGTGGACGTATCTGGGCCTGCCCGACCATATTACACAGTGGGTGGCGTGGCGTTTTCTGATTATGTGGGGCGTTTTGGGTGTTGTGTGGTGCCGCGTGATCATGCCCGAGATGATTTACCGCATTGGTGGGCCCACCACGCGCCGCCAGCGGGTGCTCGTGGCGCTGCTCACGGCGTTTATCTCGCTCGACATTGTGATGACGGTTGCATGTTTTTGGCGCGCCGGCCAGCGCAGCGAGGGTCTACCGCCGCGCAATCCCTTTGAAGCCTATGTCGACACGCATTTTGACGACGACTTCATGGCACGAACGTTTGAGAACATGGTGGTAGGGAAGGATTTGCCAACGGCGGATAGGTAGAAGGCGCACCGGGCGGGCCGGGTTGGCAGCTGGCGGAGGCAGCTCCTAAAGAATTTAAAATTGGGGCTTTACACTCCTTGAGAGGTTCGGTATATTATCTCCTGCGCTGAATAGCGCACCCTGAACGGGCGTTTAGCTCAGGGGGAGAGCGCTTCCCTGACACGGAAGAGGTCACAAGTTCAAATCTTGTAACGCCCACCACGAAATTGCAGGTCAACCGCTTAGGTGGTTGGCCTTTTTTCTTTGCGCCATCAAATATTCGACAAATAGAGCGGTTGAGGCTTATGGAACAACCTTCCCGTTGCTAATTATCTGCCAGCTTGTTTTTTTGACCTTGAAGGGGCCGAGAACTCTGCGTTCAACGTCGAAAAAACAAGCTAGCGTTTTCGGAGAGGACGCGTCCCGTTATTTGGTGTAAGCGGCATCCCGGCCGGCGCCCGGAAGGGCGCGGCCGTTCCCTAGAATCGTAGTCACCACAACAGACGGTTCTGGAGAGAGGAACGACCGCTATGGACACTGTACACGAGGAGGCCCTGGCCGCGGCCGGCGTGCGCGCCGGACGACGCTCTACATGATGTGCGTGGACTCGAGTGCATGCTCCAGGCGCTCGTTGGCGCGGATGACGGGGCGGCGCAGCACGAGTCCCAGCAGCAGCGCTGGTACGAGATAGGCGGAAAGCAAGCCGAGCTCGATCCAGAAATCGTTGCCATATAGTCCGAACATCGCGGCGCGCAGGGCGCCTTCCGCGTGCACGAAGGGAAGCCACGGGTAGATGGCCTGAAAGACCGGTGGCAGCATCTGCTGGGGAAACGTTCCGCCGGCG
Source organism: Candidatus Limicola stercorigallinarum (assembly GCA_018711625.1). Lineage (GTDB taxonomy): Bacteria > Actinomycetota > Coriobacteriia > Coriobacteriales > Coriobacteriaceae > Limicola > Limicola stercorigallinarum. Next base: position 66,180 of record DVID01000047.1, read on the forward strand.
CCCGCCACCTGCAGGACCATGAGCACCACGGCGACGGCCTTACCGACGTCGCCAAACGACGCGGTCAGCGCGAAGATGATGTTCACGAACACGAAGGATGCGGCGAGCCCTGCGAGCAGGAACAGGGCGGGATGCGCGCATTGAACTCCCAGGTAGCAAAGGTCGCCGCCACAGATCAGGAGCGTCTGGGTCGCTCCGAGCGCCGCGAAGAGCGCCAGCCGGCCTGCGTAGGCCTGCGTCTGCGAGCATCCCGTCTGGGCGAGCGCGGCCGCGCTCGGCGTCGCCTTGATAAGCGCTGCGATCACCACGCCTCCGATCCAGATGGCGAGCACCGTGTAAAACGGCGTCATGGCCGACCCGTTGTTCTCGACGGGGAAGACGGCGTGGCGGTCCATCGTGATGGGCGCGGCGATAAACGATGCTAGGTCGACGGGGCTTGTCGTGAGGATCGCGCGCACGCTGTCAAGGTCGTTGTCGGCGAGCGCGGCGTGGATGCGACCCTGCAGGTCGCGCAGGTCATTTGCGGTGCCGTCAAGCGTCTGAGCCGTGTCGCCAAGCGAGGAGCGGGCGTTTCCGAGGCCGTCTGCCGCCGCCGCGGCGCTGTTCGAGATGGATGCCGTGATGCCCGAGAGCCCCTGCAGTGTGCCGTTCACGCCGGCAACCGCCTCGTCGATGCAGTCGGCGAGCTCGCCAAGCGTTCCCTTGAGTGTCGAGTCGTACGTCGATCGGGCACCCTCGAGGCTCGATGCCGCGTTCGCCACCATGCCGTGCAGCTCGCCGCGCGCGGCGTCGGCGTCCGTTGCCGCCTGAGCGATATCATCGGCGGTCTTGCCGATGCCCTTCGAGAGGTCCTCGAGTTCCGCGATCGCCTGCTGGACGCGGTCGTTGATGCCCTCGATGGTGAGGCTCGCCTCGTGGATGCGGGTAACCTGGAGCGACCCCAGCTCGTAGTGGTTTTCAAGGCTCTTCACGAGCGTGTCGCTGCCGGCAAGGTCATCGGAGAGCTGCCGCAGCAGTTCCAGCTGGCGGTCGACGGTACCCTGCACCTCGGCAAGGGCGCCGGATAGCTTGTCCGTCTGGCCATTCGCGGTGTCGAAGGCCTGGTCGATGGCGGTGTCGATTCCGCTCAAGCCGGCCGCTCCCTGCTCGAGCGCGTCACCCGCGGATTCAGCCGCGCTGTCGATGGTATCGCCCAGACCACGCAGGCCATCGGCGCTCCGGGTCAGCGCCTCGGTGATGTCTTGCGTCGGTGCCGTGGCGTTGGCAAGCGAGCTGGAGCTCGACGAGATGAGCGCCTGCGAGGAGCCGAGCAGGTCTGCAAACGAACGCGCCGTCTGCGCGGTGGTGCCGAGCGTGTCGGCTGCGGTCGAGAGCGCATCGTCGAGATGCGCAGCGAGCGGGGCGAGCTCCTTGTCATCCAGCAGGTTTCCCAGCTCGTCGAGGGCGCCGGCACCCACGTCGGTCACGGCGCGCGCGAAGCCCTCGTCGATCTCGCGCTGGATGGCGGCGGACGCCTTGTCGGTCACGATCTCGGCGATGGCGTTGGCCTTCTGGTTCTGGTAGAAGGCGACCTCCGCCTGCCGGGGGTTGTCGGAAAAGCCGCTCATCAGACAGGCTGAGAAATCCTCGGGAATCACGACGGCGGCGTAATAGGCGCCCGACTTGACGCCCTCGAGCGCCTCATCGCGGGTGGTGGCGGTATAGCCGATGGTGGTCGATGTGAGTAGGTTTTCCACGACGCGGTCGCCGAGGTTGAGTTCGATGGGAACGAGCTCGCTCGAGTAGCCTGCATCGTCGTTGGCGATGGCCACGTTCAGATTCCTCGTGTTGCCGTAGGGGTCCCAGCTGCCGGCGATGTTGAACCATGCGTAGAACGACGGAACCGCAACGATGCCCACGATGACGACGATGCTGACGGCGTTGGCGAAGGCATGCCGCGCGTCGCGGCGGATATATGACCAGATGGCGTGCATGATGCTACGACCTTTCTGCAGGGAAGCTGGACAGGTGGCGAGGGCGGCTGGCGCGTTGCGGCGCGGCTCCGGCGATCACGCCGAGCGCGCGGCTGTGCAGGTATTCCACGACGATCAGGTACGCGCAGGTGCCGGCGAGGGAGGCGATCCAGCAGATGAGCAGGGCGAACTTTGCGGGCAGGACGAACAGTGCGAGCAGCAGGGCGGCGGGCACCGCGGCGAGCGCGAAGAGTCCGCGCCGAACCAGCACGGGATAGTGCCGCTCGAATCGCTGGGCGCGCCCAGGGCTTGAAACCCAGATTCCGGCGCTCGCGAAGCGCTCCGATCCGGCGGCAAGGGAATCTTCCGCGCCCGTGTGCTCGGCGATCATGAGGTCGGTCTCGGCGAGGCGGCGATCGAAGAGCGTGTTGATGCCCACGAGATGCCGCCGCGCGCCGACACCGATGATGAGCGCCGGTACGGCGAACAGCAGCAGGGTCGCCAGGCAGCGCAGGTAGGTATCGCCGTAGAATCCGGCAACCGCCTCGCGCATGGCGTCGATGCCGTAGGTGAAGGGCAGCCAGGGGTGCAGTGCCTGGAAGAAGCCGGGCATCATCTCGATGGGATAGGTGCCCGAGGTGCCGGGAATCTGAAGCACGACGAGCAGGACTCCGAGGGCCTTGCCGATGTGCTTGAAGGCGACGGCGAGCGCATAGACGAACAGCACGTACACGAGCGATTCGACCATGCCTGCGAAGATGTACGCCACAGGCGATACGCACTGGACGCCGAGCACGATATCGCCCGTGCAGCAGACGATGGCCTGCACCTGTCCCAACAGCGCGAGCAGAAGCCATCTGCCGAAGAAGCCCTGCCAGGGCCGGATGGTGCCGATGCCCTCGGTGTCGACCTCCAGCTTGTAGATGGCTACGAGCACGAATCCTCCGACCCAGAGCGCCAGGTTGGTGTAGAAGGGCGCCACGCCTGAACCGTAGGTGCTCACGGGGAAGACCGCATGGGTGTTGAGTGCCACGGGCGCGCCCATGAACGAGCCGACCTCGGTGGGGTCGAGGGCGATGAGATCCGACAGACCGCGGAAGGTCTGCGCACTCTCGAGGGCATCGAGGTCGCTCGCGAGGTCGCCGATGCCGTCTGCCGCCTCGCGCAGCGAAGCGGCGGTCTGGTCGATGGTGCCCGCACCCTGCTGCAGCAGGGTGTCGAGCTGGTCGAGCGTCGAGTTCGCCTGCGACGTGAGGGGGCCGATCGAGTTCAGCGTGCCTTCGAGGTAGCCGCCTGCATCGGCAAACGTATCGAGTGCCGACGAAACGCCCGGCCCGATTACGGTGGCGAGCTGCGTCTGCAGGCCGCTCAGGGCCTGGTTTCCCTGCTGTATGGCATCGTTGACCACACCCGACAGGTTGCGCACGTCGTCGGCGGAGGCCTTGATGTCATCGGAAAGCGCCTGCAGGCGGTCGAGCTGGGCCAGCTGCTCGTCGGAGAGGCTGATCAGCGCCTGAATCTCCTTGTCGAGCTGCTTTACCACCTGCGTCTGGATAGCGGATTGCCCATCTTGGCCCTCGGTTTGCTCGAGACCGACGATGGTGGTGCGGGTGAGCTCAAGGGAGGTCTTCAGGTTCTGAACCGTGCCGTTGAGGGAACGGATCTGCGTGATGGCGGCATCGACCTTCCCCTGCGCCCAGCCGATATCGCCGGCGATCTCGCCGATATCGTAGGCGGCGGTCGAGGAGATGCCCGCGATTGCTCCCGCTCCTGCCCCCAGGTCGCCCGCGAGATCGGTCGCAAGCGCCTGCGTGCCTGCCCGTGCGTCGCCGAGCACGCCCATCGCGTGGTCAAGGGAGTCGGCAAGCGTGTCTGCCGACGACGAGATCTGGTCCAAGGAGGCACGTGCGCCATCGATGGCCTTGCGCGATGAGGCGATAAGCCGCTGCGCGTCGCCGAGGCTGTCTGTCTGTGCGGTAAGCCCGTCGGCGGCGCTGTGCAGCTTTCCCGCCGTGCTTTGCACCGCCTGGTCCGCATCGTTGGCCATGGAGGCGGCGGAGCCCTTGAGCTTTTCGGCAACCGTATCGCCCACGACGTGCAGAAACTCGCTTTCGATCTGCGTTTCGAGCGTGGTCGCTCCCGTATCGGTCACCTTGGGCGCGATAGCGTTTGCCTTCTCGTTGACGTAGTAGGCGAGGTGCGCCGGTTCCGTTTTGCCATCGAGCACGCCGGCGAGCGTGGCGGAGAAGTCGCGCGGGATCACGAAGACCGCGTAGGCGTGGCCTGCCTCGACCTCGGAGATCGCTTCGTCTTCGGAGGCGGCGAACTCCCAGCCGAGTTGATGATTCTCTTCGAGCTTCTCGCGGATCATCGAACCTGCGTTCACGAATCCCATGTCGGGGATGGTTGTGCCCTCGTCTTCGATGACGACGGCGACGGGAACGGTTCCGGTGTTCTCGTACGGGTTCCAGTTGGCCAGGATGTTGATCCACGCGTAGAGCGACGGGATGATGCACACGCCGAGCGCGATGACGATAGCGGCGGGATTGCGCGCGATGCGCTTGAGGTCGCGGACGAAGATCCGCAGTATGGTGTTCACGGTGGTCCCCTCTGAAGCAAGCATGCAGGTGTTGAAGAACTGTATCCCCGGATTGACACCTTATGCACCTCTATCAAAGATTTTTGAAAAAGATTCAAAAATCTTAAGCGATGGTACACTTTCTGAAGGCGGAATCTACGACGGGAGGTGGCAATCGTGGCAAAGCAGGCGGGTCAACCAGGGATGCATCCCGGCGCGAAGACATCCAAGAGCGCGGCGACGCGCGAGAGGATCATGGAAGCTGCGACCGACCTCATGATCGAGCGCGGGGGCACCGGCTTTCAGATCGGAGAGGTCTCGGAGCGCTGCGGCATGTCCAAGGGCGCGCTCTACTACTACTTTGCCGACAAGGGAGCGCTTGTCCAGGCGATCTTCGACCGATCGATGGAGGGGCTCGTTTCCGATGTCGAGGCGGTTGTCGCGCAGTCGCCGTCTGCCCGTGCGTCGATCTTGGGCCTCGTTGAGGCTGTCGCCCATGCCGTCCAGCCGGGCAGTGCGCTCACGTTGGCGCTCGCCCACGGTCTGTGGGATGTCGAGCACGAGGTGCTTCCGCATATCAAGGAGCACATGGAGCGCATCATCGCGGTGCTCGAGGCGCAGCTTGAGCGCGCGAAGGTCGAGGGGCTCGTGCGCCCGGGCACCAACAGCCACTTGGTAGCGGTCGCCATCATCGGTGCGTTCGCCATCACGGAGTACGCAGGCGAAGGGGTCGATACGGGTGACGATGCCGAGGCGTTCGTCCATGGCGTGCTCGACGTGGTGTTCCACGGTATCGGTGTGCGTGCGGGGGAGCACGACGCATAGGGGACGCCGTGTCATGCATCTTGCCCCCAGCAGGGCAGACTGGAGGCTCAGTGCCGTGAGATTATGCACGTGATACCGCGCGTTAGCAGTGCAACTGTCAAAGTACACACTCGGCGACTTTTTTGACCACCGACGCGAAAAATTGTGGCGGCTACCGAGGGCCACGCTCGACGAGCTGCCCGTTGTTCCACGCGCGATTGCAAGAACGCGCCGGCGCAGCAATGCGCTGCTCTGGATTCTTGCCATTGTGGGCTCTCCGGTATGGATTCCGCTGCTGCTTGCCTTCGTCGCTGTCGCCGCTGCGGTCTACATCTGCATCTGGGTTCTTGCGCTCTGCGTGTGGATTGTGGCTGTGGCTCTCGGCGGCATGGGTGTGGTGGAGCTCGTGTTTGCCGTGGGTGGTGTAGTCGTCGGGCATGTTCCCTATGTCTTCGCATCGGTCGGGGCGGGCCTTGCACTCCTCGGCTTGGCGCTTCTTGCAGGTGCTGGTGCCTGGGCGGCCTCGAAGCAGATTGCGCGCCTTTCGGCCCTCTGGGCGAAGAAAGTTGTCTCGCCCTTCTGGAAAGATCGAGGCAATAAGAGCAGCAGGAGTGCTGAAGCGGCGCCGCTCGCGGCATAGGAGGGAGCACAAATCATGTCCAGCGCAAAGAAGATTTACCTTGCCGTAGCGGGCGGCCTTGTGGCAGCAGGGCTTGTCTTGGCCGCTATTGGGTTCGTGGCCTCCGGCTTTGACCTCGCCGTGTTCAACACGCAGATCGATCTGCGCGATGACACCGTCATTCTGGGTGGTGTTGAGGTGGACGACCCGACGGGACTCCCGCTCATTGAACAGCTTGCCAAGGTGGGCGAGATTGATGTCTCTGCCCCCAAAGCTCCGGAGGCGCCCGCCGCACCATAACTTCATGCCGTCGCCCGGCTCGGTCGCTGCCGGCTTGATTGGAGCATGCGCCTGCTTGATGGCGCTGCCGAAGAATAGTGGGCGCGGGCGGATGCGTGAGTCCCACCGCAACGCAAGCGCCTCGAACCCATAGCGCAAGCGACCCATCACGCATACAATGAAGGGGTTTCTGTATAACGTTTGTCCCAAGGAGCGCGCCGTGGCCACATCAACCGTCTTACTCACCGATACCGAACGCGACCAGCTGCTTTGCGACATCCTTAATCGAGAGCTGGTGTGCGCGCTGGGCTGCACCGAGCCCATTGCCGTGGCGTATGCGGCTGCCCTGGCTCGCGAGACGCTGGGTGTTGAGCCGGAGCGGCTGCGCGTGGCGTGCTCGGGCAACATCATCAAAAACGTTAAGAGTGTGGCGGTGCCTAACTCGGGCGGTATGCATGGCATTGAGGCGGCGGCGCTGCTCGGCGCCATTGGTGGCGACGCGTCGAGCGCGCTTGAGGTGCTCGAATCGGTGGGGGAGGGCGACCTTGCGCGCACCCGTGAGTTGCTTGCTACGCCGGGCGTCTGCGAGGTTTCGCTGGCAGAACATGTGCCCAACCTATATATCCAGGTGGTTGCGCAGGCAGACGAGCACACTGCTGAGGTGGTTATTGCCGAGCACCACACGAACATCGTGGTGCGTGCGCTCGACGGTGTGGCACAGGAGGGCTCGCTTGAGGCAGCGCAGCGCTGCATTGATGTGGCGGACACCGTTCACGAACAGGATTCGCAGCTCTCCCTCGATCTCATCATGGATTTTGCTCGCTATGGCGACATTTCGGCTGCCCGCGAAGCGCTCGAGCGCCAGATTCGTCTCAATACGGCTATTTCGGACGAGGGCCTTACCAACCCCTGGGGAGCTCAGGTGGGCAAGACCCTGCTTGCAAGCCGCAGCGAGGATGCTTCATGCCGGGCGAGGGCACGTGCGGCGGCGGGTTCCGACGCCCGTATGAACGGCTGTTCCATGCCGGTGGTGATTGTGTGCGGATCGGGCAACCAGGGTATCACGGCGTGCATGCCGGTGGTGGAATACGCGCGTAAGCTGGGCGTTTCTCATGATGGTCTGCTGCGCGCCTTGGCACTTTCCGACTTGGTGGCAGTGCACGTTAAGAGCTACATTGGTGCGCTTTCCGCGTTCTGTGGTGTGGTTACGGCGGCATGCGGAGCTGGCGCGGCCATTACCTGGATGGCGGGCGGCACGCGCGAGCAGGTGGGCGCCACCGTGGTGAACACGCTGGGTAACGTGGGCGGCATTGTGTGCGATGGCGCTAAGTCGAGCTGCGCTGCCAAGATTTCCGCTGCGGTGGACGCGGCCATTCTGGGCCACGACATGGCCATGGTGGGCCGGAGCTTCCATGCAGGCGAGGGTTTGGTGCAAGAAACCGTGGAAGAGACCATCGCAAGCATGGGTTATGTGGGCCGTGTTGGTATGCAGCCCACCGACGTCGAGATTCTGAACTTGATGATCGGCAAGACACGGGTATAGCTCCCTGATCGGCCGGCGCGTGCGGTTCACGCTCGCGGTCCTCGGCGCTTCGCGCCTGCGGAGTGCTCGCTTAGAACCACACGCGCCGGCCGGCGCTTATCCGTGCAGGCTTGACGACTGAGGTGCGGGAGCTATGCGTGCTCGACATCTTGGACAATGTCGAGCAGTTCACGTTCCTGACGTTCGTAGAAGCGTTCCTCTATCTGGTTGAATGAGGCGGCAAAGTCTTTCATCGAGCCGCACCAGGTGGCACGCACCGGCCGGCCGTTGCCCACAAACACAGTTTGGATGCCGCAGTCTGGAGTGGGGAAATCGCGCTTGGCGTCGTTGCCCACCATAAGCACCTCGTGTGGCTGCAGCCCCATCCGTTCAATGCTGGAGAGATAGTAGGTGGGGCTTGGCTTGCAGCGCGTGCTGTTGTCCATATGCGTGACCAGCTCAAACGGAATGTCGAGCAGGTTTCCCCAGCTCATACGGCATGCAATGCAATCGGGGCTAAAGCTTGGGTTGGTGAGGAGCGCCACCTTGAGCCCGCGGTCTTGGAGCATCGCGGTGGTTTCGAGTGCGCCGGCACGGGGGCGTGCGGCGATGATGCCATCGTTGCGGCGGGGGAGTATCTCGCGCTCGTAGAACGTGAAGGCATCTGCAACTATGGGGTCTGCAAGCTCCACGCCGGTGCGCTTGCGCACGGCATCTTCAAAGAAGACGCGGTTGGTGCGATGGTCATCGTCGGGGCGTGCGTTGTTGTTGAGGTCGAGCATGATGCCCGTGAGTGCGGCGAAGGCGGCAAGGTGGTTCTTGCGACCCACGTCGCCCAGAAGCTGCGCCATGTCACGCAGGTACACCGCAATAAACGCACTCAGGTTGATATCGAGGAGCGTGTCGTCCATATCAAACAGCACAGCTTTGAGCATGGCAGCCTCCTTTCGCATGCAAGGCAAGGGATTCATGTCGCGCGGTGTCCGTTCAAGGGATCCTGCGCGAAACTACTTGACTGGTCATTCATACCCACATTGGCGCCATCAATAACGTTTCGACAGGTTCTTCGCAGCTCCCACCTGTGGTTAAATTCCGTTCTCTGCAGTAAAAAATCGCTCGTTAACCTTGAAACCCGGCTCAAATCCTCGTACTCTATAACAACGTGAATGCGCAGGCATCACATACGTATCTGTCGGCCCCCGAGTTGTTTCAGGCGGTACCGCGGAGGCTTAGGCGTCCAGGCACCGCAGGTCCTTGCAATCGGGGCCCCGTAGTTCGAAAGGGGTCCACCTTTGAGTGAGATTCAGAACTCGTCCATCTTCTCCCTCGACGATGTGAACGATGAGGAGATGAACAGCCTTATCGACGGCACCATCACCGATTTCGATGAGGGCGATCTTGTTAACGGCACTGTCGTCAAGATCGAGAAGGACGAAGTCCTCGTTGACATTGGATTCAAGTCCGAGGGCGTCATCCCCGTTCGCGAGCTTTCCATCCGCAAGGACGCCAACCCGGCCGACATCGTCGCCATGGGCGACCCCATCGAGGCCATGGTGCTCCAGAAGGAGGACAAGGACGGTCGTCTCGTGCTTTCCAAGAAGCGTGCTGAGTACGAGCGCGCTTGGAACCGCATCGAGGAGAAGTTCAACTCCGGCGAGAACGTCGAGGGCGAGGTTATCGAGGTTGTCAAGGGCGGCCTGATTCTCGATATCGGCCTCCGCGGCTTCCTGCCTGCCTCCCTTGTTGACCTTCGCCGCGTCAAGGATCTGTCCAGCTACCTGGGCACCTCCATCGAGGCTCGCGTCATCGAGATGGATCGCAACCGCAACAACGTCGTGCTTTCCCGCCGCGTGGTGCTCGAGGAGTCCCGCAAGGCCGAGCGCACCGAGATCCTCTCCAAGCTCAAGGCTGGCATGCGCCTCAAGGGCACCGTCTCTTCGATCGTGGACTTCGGCGCCTTTGTCGACCTTGGTGGTATCGACGGCCTCATCCACATCTCCGAGCTTTCTTGGAACCACGTCAACCATCCGTCCGAGGTTGTCAAGGTTGGCCAGGAGGTCGAGGTCGAGGTGCTCGACGTCGACCTGAACCGCGAGCGCATCTCCCTTGGTCTCAAGCAGACCACCGAGGATCCGTGGCGCACGCTCGTCAAGAAGTACCCGGTTGGTGCCATCGTTGAGGGCACCGTCACCAAGCTCGTTCCCTTCGGCGCGTTCGTCGACCTGGGCCAGGGCATCGAGGGCCTCGTGCACATCTCCGAGATGGCCAACAAGCACGTGGATCAGCCTTCGCAGGTTACCCACGTGGGCGCCAAGGTGCAGGTGAAGGTCATGGAGATCGACCTCGACCGTCGTCGCATCTCCCTCTCCATGAAGTCTGCTGCCGAGACTCTGGGCATCGAGGTGGAGGTCACTCCGCTCGAGAAGCCCGAGGAGAAGGCTGCCGACGCCGAGTAGCACATGCTCGCATAACCGCATAGACGGACAGCACCCGGTGACCATATGGTTGCCGGGTGTTTTTTGTTTGTGTCTTCGCTGCAGCAGGCTGCCATGCCGTTCGCGGCTAATTTGTGACCGCTTGTCTATCAATTTGCTATTGGAGCACAATCTGCTGAAATTACTTCGGCAGACATGGTATATAGATAGTCAAAAGTAGCAGATTGATAGGGAGGACCTATGAAAATGTTTAACCGTCCCATACGCATTGCCGCCATCGCTTCGTTTGCCGTGGCAACTACGTTGTTTGCAGCCGGCTGCTCGAGCACGCAGGATCAACAGCGCATTGAGGAACTGGAGCAAGAGGTCGAGGACTTGAAGGGCCAGCTGGATAGCAACAGCTCGTCTCAGCAGTCGACCAACCAGCAGGCAACCACACAGGGCACTACGGCAACGCCGCCTGCAGCTGATGCGACGGTTACGGCCAACTACCCCGAGATTGCCGATTTTGAAACCCGCGTAGCGGCGCTTGAGGAGTCGTGCAAAGCGGTAACCGCCTCGAATGATATGCAAACCAACTACCAAACATACCTCTCGAAGAAGCAGGAGCTTGACGCGCTGGATGACGAGATGGACCGCTACGACGACCAGCAAGAGGGTGCAGCTCGTTTGGGGAACATTTCTTACAACGATTACACCCAGATTGAGACCGCCATTGATCGGCTGAGTGACCGCCTGGAGTATGCCGAGGATTCTATGATGTTCGCCCTGGGCATCTACGACGATTAATCTGAGAGCGTGGTAGAGGGCCGCGGTACGTGCTGATGTGCAGAGCCCTCTCTTCCGTATAGCCGCCTCCGCAAGACGGGGGCGGCATTTTGCAGGGCGCTGCTCGTTTGAGGGCGTATCATAAGCGGCGTTGGCGAACATGTGCCTTGACGCTGTGGGCCTCCGCGCGGACCTACAGCTTACGCATATATATGAAAGGGAGATAGTATGAGCACCAGCGCCTCCGCTCCTGCGGCTCCGGGGTCGCGCCCGGTGGTTATCTTCGACTTTGATGGCACGCTAGTAGATACCGGCGGTGCTGTGATGCAAACCGTCGCCCGCGTGCTTGCGGCTCGCGGTTTTACCCCGCAGCAGATGGGCGACCTGCGCCGCTTCATTGGGCCTCCGCTCCTTGATTGCTTTCGTGATACCTGCGGGTTTACACAGAAAGAGGCAGAGGCGGTAACGGCTGAGTACCGTGCTGTTTTTGACGAGCTGGGTCCGGCGGATTACCCGGTGTTCCCGGGCATGGCAGAGCTTGCTGACGAGTTGCGGGAGCAGAGCAGACGCATCGCTATTGCCACTTCGCGCAAGGAAGACCGTGCCCGCGAGATGGCGCACGAGCTGGGCCTCGACCAGTTTGAGGTGATCTTTGGCCTTAACGAGCCTATCCGTCATACCAAGGCGGACTCGATTCGTGACGTGCTCTCGGCGCTTAAGGCCTCTCCTGCAGATGCGGTGCTCATTGGTGACACGGTGCACGACATTCGTGGTGCGCACGAGGTGGGCTTGCCGTGCATTACCGTTGCCTTTGGAGCAACGGACGCCTCGGCGCTTATCGCAGCTGGTGCCGATGCTGTGTGTCACGATGTTGCAGCCTTGCGCACCGAGCTCGGGCTTAGGGGAGATACGGCTGCATAGACCGATGTGGGGGACTGGTTTGGGCACCGTCGCACTATTGGTGACGAACCACACAGCCGCTGCCGGCGTATCTTTCTTATTTGGGGTACACTGCGCTTCGTACCAATACCGCGAGGGCCCGGAGGGCTAGATGGGGGCGTGCCATGGACGCAGCGCTCGAAAGCAAGATTGATGCCTATATCAATGAAGTGTGGGATGATGTGCTGAGCGATATTGCGGCGCTTGTTTCTCATCCTTCGGTGGCCGATGCGTCTCAGGCTGCTCCTGGAGCCCCCTTTGGTGCGTCTACGCGTTCCGCGCTTGATTGCGCGCTGGATATTGCTGAGCGTCTGGGCTATCAGACGGGCGACGATGAGGGCTATGTAGGCTTTGCCGATATTCCCGGCGAGCGCGCCGAGCAGATCGCCACCATCGCACACGTAGATGTGGTGCCGGCGGGTACCGGCTGGAACACCGATCCCTTCACCATGGAGCGCCGTGACGGTTGGCTGCTTGGCCGCGGTGTTATCGACGATAAGGGCCCGGCGGTGCTTTCGCTGTACGCGGGCGCCTTCCTGCTGCATGAAGGCATCACGCCACGCTATACGTTCCGCGCGCTTCTGGGCTGCGACGAGGAATGCGGCATGACCGACGTGCACCATTACTTGGCTACGCACGAGAACCCCGCGTTCCTGTTCACGCCCGATGCGGAGTTTCCGCTGTGCAATGCCGAAAAGGGCTGTTACGGCGCCACGTTTATGAGTGCACCCATCAAAGACGGCCGCATCATCTCTTGGAGCGGCGCCGAGGTCACCAATGCCATTCCGGGGGAGTCGGTGCTTGAGCTTGCTATCGACGTCAGCGAGCTTCCGGCGCCGCGTGCCCACGCGGAGCGCATTGCAATTGAGGCGGTGCGCCCGGGCGTCTCCCGCATTACGGCTACGGGTATCGGTGGCCACGCCTCGCTTCCTGAGGGCACGCTTAACGCTATTGGCCTTGTGGTGGACTACCTGCGCGAGGCCGAGGTACTCGAAGGGGAAGAGGCGCGCTTCTTGGAGCTGCTTGCGTGCGTGCACGCTGATACGGCAGGTGAGGCCCTGGGCATCGCGAGCGAGAGTCCTGCCTTTGGCGTGCTTACGGTAAACGGTGGCACCATCCGCCTTCATGAGGGGCGCTTGGAGCAGACTATCGATGTGCGGTATCCCGATAGCACAACTACCGAAAAGATGGAGCAGACGCTCTCCGCTCTTGCGGCACGCTTTGGGGCCACGGTTGAAACCTCCCGTTCCAAGGCGCCCTTCTCGGTGGATGCGACGCATCCCGCGGTACAGACGCTCCTTGACGTGTATCGCGATGTTACCGGCGAGCAGGATGCCCAGCCCTTCTCCATGGGTGGCGGCACCTATGCGCGCAACTTTGCCACTGCCGTCTCCTTTGGCCCCGAGGGCGGGGAGGGCGAGAAGCCGTCGTGGGTAGGCCCCATGCATGGTGCTAACGAAGGCGCCAACGAGGCCCTGCTCAAGCGTGCGCTCAAGATTTATATCTCAGCAATCATGCATCTTATGGAGCTCGACCTGTAAGCTAGATCAGGTACCGTTGTACCCCTAACGCAAGGAGTGGCCGCATGCCGTCGCTTGGTGAGCAACTGTTTTCTCTCGCAATCATCGCGCTTGCTATGGTGTTTGGCGCGTTCATCTATCGGCGCCATGCCGCGCGGATCGAGCGCGACAAGCATGCGGCCACAAACCAGAAAAAGCGGACGCGTAAACTGCGACCCCGCAAGAAATCGTGATTGTAAGCACTAAGTAAACACCCCGTCCGCCTCGCGTAACGTTTGATTAGCCACGGGTAATGACTGGTCGATGAGCATATCTGCCCCAAAAGAGGGCGGTACAGTACCTTCCGGACAACGGATGAAGCACGGCTTTGTGCAGACGCGCAAAGTCTTCGTGGACAAATTGGCTTCATCTGAGCTCACGCAACGTGTTCTTTGGAAGGAGAACCATGCTCGATTTCAATTGCTCTCGTCGTCAGTTCCTTGGCCTCTTCGGTGGCGCAGCCGCAATTGCTGGTCTTGGCCTCGTGGGCTGCGGTGGCGATGCCACCACGACCGCTGGCTCTGCTGCGGCTTCCTCCGACCTCACCGGCACGGTAACCTACGATGGCGCCTCTTCGTTCCAGGCGCTCGTTGAGGCTGCCGCCGAGCAGTTCATGGCCGAGAACGAGAACGTCTCCATCACCGGTTCTGGCAACGGTTCGGGCACCGGTCTTACCGCTGTGGCCGACGGCACCGTCACCATCGGTAACTCCGACGTGTTCGCCGAGTCCAAGCTCGAGCCCGAGCAGTGCGAGGACCTCGTTGACCACGAGGTCGCCGTTGTGGGCATGGGCCCTGTCGTCTCCATGAACGTGACTGTCGAGGACCTCTCCATCGAGCAGCTCAAGGGCATCTTCTCCGGCGAGATCACCAATTGGTCTGAGGTTGGTGGCGAGGACGCCGAAATCTACGTCATGAACCGTAAGTCCGGTTCTGGCACCCGTGCTACCTTCGAGGCGGCTGTCTTCGGCGCCGGCGAGCCCGAGTCCACCTTCAAGGGCGAGGCCGAGCACGACAAGTCCGGCGACGTGGTGACCCAGATTGGCTCCACCGACAACGCCATCTCCTACCTCGACTTCTCGCATTTCGATGACACCAAGTTCAAGGCCATCAAGGTCAACGGCGTTGAGCCCAAGAGCGAGAACGTCTACGACAACTCCTTCCCCATCTGGGCCACCGAGCACATGTATTGCAAGGAGGACGCGGACGAGGCCACCAAGGCGTTCTTGGAGTACATGCTCTCCGACGACGTTCAGGGCTCCCTTGTTGAGGAGCAGGGCTTCATCCCCGTTTCCAAGATGCTCGTTGTCAAGGATGCCGAGGGCAACATCACCGATAAGTAATTTCGGCCCTGCCGATTTTACGCCCCTGTACAAAGAACGTTTTCGAAAGGTGCGCCATGGCAAAGCAGATGCCAAAACGCAGCCTTGAGAAGGTGGGATTGGGTGTCACGGGCGCTTGCGTCGCGCTCGTGACACTTGTTGTTGTAGCCCTTATTGTTATGGTCGCGCAACGTGGTCTCTCGACCTTCATCAAGGACGGCGTTGATGTACTCGGATTCTTCACGGGTAGCGAATGGAACCTTGCCGTTGAGAATCCCGAAACGGGGCTGCCGTATACCGGAGCCCTCCCGCTGATCGTTACCTCGTTTGCGGTCACGATTCTCTCCACCGTGATCGCCGTGCCTATTGCCATCGGCGCCGCCATCTATGTGGTGGAGATTTCGCCCGTGTTTGGCCAGAAATACTTCCAGCCGCTCATTGAGCTTCTGGTGGGCATTCCCTCGGTAGTTTTCGGCCTCATCGGCTTTCACGTTATCGTGGGCGCGGTTCGTATGATTTTCAACGTCGATTTGGGTTTGGGTATTTTGCCGGGTTCCATCGTGCTCGCCCTCATGATTCTCCCCACGGTCACGACCCTTTCGATTGATGCCCTACGTGCGGTGCCCGATAGCTATCGCCAGGGTTCACTCGCCTTGGGATACACCCGCTGGCAGACCATTTGGCACGTTGTGCTCAAGAGCGCCACGCCTTCCCTTATGACCGCGGTCATCCTGGGCATGACGCGCGCGTTTGGTGAGACGCTCGCCGTTCGCATGGTTATTGGTGGCGTCGAGGCCATGCCGACCGGTCTTATTGACTCAGCGTCGACCATCACCACCACGCTCACCACCTCCATGGCCGTCTATGCAACCGGCTCGGTGCAAAACGACACGCTGTGGACGCTTGGCTTGCTGCTGATGGGTATGTCGCTCATCTTCATCTTGATCATCCACCTCATTGGGGCAAAGGGGGCGAAGGCTCGTGGCTAGTATCACTGCAGAGGCGCAGGAGGCGCGTATCAAGCGTTCCATGCGCAACGACAAGATTGCAACGGGAGTGCTCGCCGCGATTGTAGGCGTTGTCATGCTTATCGTTGTGGCTATGGTTGTCTACATTCTTGCTCAGGGTGCGGGCCAACTTATCCAGCCGGGCTTCCTCACCGAGGCCTCGCGCTCCAACGGCACCGAGGGTGGCATTGCCTTCCAGCTCTTCGATTCGTTCTACCTGCTTGTTTTGACGCTCATCATCTCGCTGCCTATTTCGCTCGGCGGTGCGGTCTTTCTGGTGGAATATGCCCCCGAGGGCCCCATCACCAAGATTGCCTCGACCGCTATCGAGACGCTGTCCTCGCTGCCCTCCATTGTGGTCGGTATGTTTGGCTTCCTGATGTTCTCGGTGAACTTTGGTTGGGGATACTCGCTCATCTCGGGTGCCATTGCGCTCACGATGTTTAACATCCCGATTCTCACCCGCGTGATTCAGCAGGCCTTGGAGGATGTTCCTTCGTCGCAGCGCGACGCGTGCCTTGCTATGGGCCTTACGCGCTGGGAGACCACTATCCACGTGCTCATTCCTGCGGCAATGCCAGCCATTGTGACCGGTGTGGTGCTTTCGGCAGGCCGCGTGTTTGGCGAGGCAGCGGCGCTGCTCTTCACCTCTGGCATGTCGAGCCCGGCGCGCTTGAACTTCTTCACGCTGAATTTTGCGAGCCCCACGTGCGCCTGGAATATTTTCCGTCCGGGTGAGTCGCTGGCCGTGCACATCTATAAGATTTACGGCGAGGGCAGCCCCGAGGCTCAGCATATCGTGTGGGGCACAGCAGCCGTCCTCATGATTTGCGTGCTTCTGTTCAACGTGCTTTCCCGCATTGCCGGCAAGGCCCTTGCGAGGAGGATGACCGCCGAATGACGAACGAAACCGACCAGTTTCTCTCAAGCATTGATGACACCAAAAAGCGGGCTGGCGTTGCCATCTCCGATGAGGTCATGCTCGAGACGCACGACGTAAACGTATACTATGGCGATCATCACGCGCTCCATGACACGAGCCTCAAGTTCCACACGGACGAGATCACGGCGCTCATTGGTCCTTCGGGCTGCGGTAAATCAACCTTTTTGCGCAGCTTGAATCTCATGAACCGCGAGATCAAGGGCTGCCGTGTTACAGGCGAGATCATCTATCGCGACCACAACATCAATACCAACACGGAGAACCTCTTTGAGCTGCGCCGTTCCATTGGTATGGTGTTCCAGCAGCCCAACCCGTTCCATAAGTCCATCCGCGAGAACATTACCTTTGCGCCCAAGCGCCATGGTCTCAAGGATAAAAAGAAGCTCGATCAGCTGGTGGAGGAGAGCTTGCGTGGCGCCGCTCTGTGGGACGAGGTCAAGGACAAGCTCGACCAGAGTGCCTTTGCCCTTTCCGGTGGTCAGCAGCAGCGCTTGTGCATTGCTCGCACGCTTGCGATGCATCCGGATGTGATTCTCTTCGATGAGCCTTGCTCGGCGCTCGACCCCATCTCCACGCTCGCTATCGAGGATCTGATGAACTCACTTGCAAAGGGACGTTCGATTATCATCGTGACGCACAACATGGAGCAGGCTTCGCGCGTGTCCAACCGTACGGCCTTTTTCTACATGGGCGAGATGGTGGAGTACGGTGAGACGGATCAGATTTTCCAGCGTCCAAAGGACAAGCGCCTGAACGATTACCTCACCGGTATGTTCTCGTAATGCCTGGTGGCATTGCAGTCGTGTATGGGCGGCGCCTGGGTTTACCCCAGCGCCGCCTTTTGTATCTTTACGCTTCCAGTTGCTCGCTCACCTCAAGCCAGGAGGTTTCGAGCTCGTCTATGAGGTCGTTGACCTCCTTGATGCGCTCCTGTTGTGCCTCAAGTGCCTGGTAGTCGGTGGGGTCAATAGTTTCAAACGCCGCTTTGAGCTCCTCTACACGGCGGCGTTGTGTTTCAATCTTGCGCTCAAGCGAAGATGCCTCTTTGCGCAGGCGCTGGCGCTCAGCGTTTGAAAGCGAGCTGGTTGGTGCCGTGTCTGTGGCGGCGCTTGGGGCGGAAGCCTGGCGCAACGCATCGGTGGTGGAGCTTCCGGACGTTGTGCGCACAAGGCGCAGGTACTCATCTACGCCGCCGGGCACATGGCGAAGGGTTCCGCCCACGATGGCAAACTGCTGGTCGGTCACGCGTTCCATGAGGTAACGGTCGTGCGTGACCAAGATGAGCGTGCCGGGCCAGCCATCGAGGAGGTCTTCCACAATGGCAAGCATATCGGTGTCGAGGTCGTTACCGGGCTCGTCCAGGATAAGCACGTTGGGTTCATCAAGCAGCGTAAGTAAAAGCTGCAGGCGTCGGCGCTGCCCGCCCGAGAGCTCGCCAATGCGGCTCCAGAGCTGCTTGGTGGTGAAGCCCAAGCGTTCCAGAAGTTTCTCGGGGCTTGTTTCTTTGCCGTCCACCACATACATGCGCTTGTAGTGCGAAAGCACCTCGCGGATGGTGGATTGGGCGAGGGGCTCCAGCTCTTCAAGTTGTTGCGAGAGAACACCAAAACGGACGGTTTGACCGATTTTCACCTTGCCGGCAAACGGCTTGAGCTTGCCCTGGATCACCTCGAGCAAGGTTGATTTTCCGGCTCCGTTCTCGCCGAGGAGTCCGTAGCGGTCGCCGGCGCCGATAAGCCAGGTTACATCGTGGAGCACGGGTTTAGGGGTGCCGGCGGCTGCGGCCGGGGGCTCACAGGCGTGGCTCGCGTGTTCGCCGGTAGCGCTGGTGTTTGCGGGATATCCGGCGCTCACATCGAGCACGTCAATCACCTGCTTGCCCAAACGCGCCACGGCAAGTCGCTTGAGCTCGAGCTCGTTGCGCAGCGGCGGGACGTCCGCAATGAGTTCACGTGCTGCCTCTACGCGAAACTTGGGCTTGGTGGAACGTGCTTGGGCACCGCGCGAGAGCCATGCGAGCTCTTTGCGAGCCATGTTGCGCCGCCGCTCCTCGGCCACCTGCGCCATGCGGTCGCGCTCCACGCGCTGCAAGATATAGGCCGAGTAGCCGCCTTCGAAAGGGTCGACCGCGCCGTCGTGCACCTCCCACATCGAGAGGCATACCTCGTCCAAAAACCAGCGGTCATGCGTGACCATAAGCAGGGCGCCTACGCCGGGCTGCCAGCGATGCTTGAGATGATCGGCGAGCCAGTTGATGGTGCGCATGTCCAGATGGTTGGTGGGCTCGTCGAGCATGAGCACGTCGTAGTCGCCCATGAGCAGGCGGGCAAGGTCCACGCGGCGCCGCTGACCACCCGAGAGTTCGCCCACTCGCCCCTCCCAGGGCACATCGGCGATAAGGCCTTCCAGCACCGAACGTACCTTGGGGCTCGATGCCCATTCGTATTCGGGCGTGTCGCCTACCACCGCGTGGTGCACGGTATCGGTGTCGAGAAGTGCGTCGCGCTGGCCCAGGAGCCCCACGGTGATGCCGCGGCGGTGGGTAACGCGGCCGGCATCGGGTTCAAGTGTGCCCGCGAGCACGGAAAGCAGGGTCGATTTGCCGTCGCCGTTGCGCCCTACGATGCCAATGCGGTCGCCTTCATTCACGCCGAGGGTAACACCAGAGAGCACCTGTTTGGTAGGAAATTCAAGGTCAACAGAGTCGCATCCAAGGAGAATTGCCATGATGGTCCTTTCTCGTTTACCGCTTTATCCTAGCATGTTGTGCTATCTGGCTGATGCGCCTGTCGCTCAAGGGAGGGCGCCAGGTCTGCTGCGCGTATCTACATGCCGCGGGCGTTTGTAAGGTCATCGTTATTTTGGCTCTGAGCCTGGCGCGCCGGTGCGTTTTTCTTATTATGGTGCGTGGCCGGTTGACCCGGTTGGGCGGCGTGTCATGAGCCTGTGCCCTTGTACCATGCATGCCGCGCAAAACGACGAGGGAGGACAAGTGATCAAGGCAGCATTTTTTGACGTGGACGGAACGCTTCTGAGCTTTGCCACGCACGAGATGCCAGTCTCCACCAAGGAGGCTATCCGCAGCATGCGCGAGCAGGGGATCCTCACCATCGTTGCATCGGGTCGCGCCCACTATCAGCTTCCTTCCTGCCTGAGGAGCGGGTTTGACGCCTATATCACACTCAACGGCCAGCTGTGCTTTGATGATCGCGGCGTGTTCCGTAGCAATCCGATCAATCCAGAAGACGTGCACGTTATTGTTGACCAGGCCGCTCAAGGGCTTTACGACATCCTGGTGATGCAGCGCGATCGTGCGTTTGTGAGCAGCTTTTCTGAGAGCGTGCGCGCCATCATGAAGCAGTCGGGCGTTACCTATGAGCTCGACGAGCTTGAGCGCGCCTTTGATGCGCCGGTGTATCAGTTCTGCGCGTTTTTGGATCCCGGTGAAGAGCGGATATTCATGGATGCAACGAAGGCGGTCAAGCAAACGCGCTGGTCGCCGTGGTTCTGCGACGTTGTTCCGGCACAGGGTGGCAAGTCGTACGGCATCCAGGCTGTGTTTGAGCGCTATGGTATCGCGCCCGAGGAGGTCGTGGCGTTTGGCGATGGCGAGAACGATCTCTCTATGTTTGAGATGGTGGGAACGTCGGTTGCGATGGGTAATGCTTCCGACACGGTGAAGGCGCACGCTACGTTGGTGACGGACGACGTTGATAACGATGGTCTCTATAACGCTTGCCAGAAGCTGGGGTTGCTGTCGTAAGTTTGCTCGTTGAGACGGGGCACCGTTTGAGCTTCGGGGGACGTTTTGCGCGTAACCCGGGTTCTTGGTGTTTGCTTGGTGCCCCGCACACAATCAAGTTGGCGGTGCCATATTAATGTGCTGGTTAGCGGATGCCCTTGAGGAGATCGCTCGGTTTCACGTCCAGGCCCTCGGCGATTTTGCAGAGGTTGGTGTAGCCAATATTGCGCTGTCCGCTCTCGACGCCCGAAAGGTATGCTTGGCTCATGCCAACCATCTGCGCGAAGGACCGCTGAGAAATCATGTTATCCTCGCGTAGCCGTTTGATGTTTTGTCCAAGCGCAATTTTGCGTTCATTCATATCCATGGCGAACAGCGTATGGCACCAAAACGACAGTCTGATATCACATCAAGCGTCATGCGCCGTTGTTTTGCAGGAATAAAGCCAAAAAACTTCAAGGTTGTCAGTCTTTCTATGCATACGCACATGCAATGAGTAGGTGCGCTGGCTTGTGTGCAAGAAAGAATATCCCCTCCTATATAAATGCGCAATCCGGGGGTTGTTTATGGTGTTATGGCACCGAGGCGATGATTCGAGCTGCGGGTTGGAGGGGCGCTGTCGCTATGGAGGGCACGGATGAGCGTCAGATTGGAGTTCCGTGGTGGGTTTATGCATGCGCTTACGGTGTCATCGGGCGCTTGGGGCGTGCTCGGATCCTTGCCATGTCAAAAAACTACCGTTTTGTACGACGTGTTTTGACCGTGCGCGTATCGCTGCCCTCGATTCGCGTTGACCTGCGGAAACGTATGTATAAAACTGGTTCAGAAGTGGCATCTGGTGCATACAGATTTTAGGTCGTACAAAACGGTGATTTTCTGACATAAGAGCCGTCAGAATGGATCAATGAACCGCGGTCAGCATCGTTGAACGCGCCTGGTCACTTCGGCAGGGCGTGAGAGTGCTTCGCGTCGATCAGGGACCAAGCGGGGTGCAACGAATTGATGCCTTTGTAACCGTATAACCCTTATTACATTTTGGCGGGTTAACGAAGTGACGACTCGGCAAAGCCGAGACATCTTATTTAAAGTGTGCGGGTTTGTGCGTGTTGCCGGCGTTCTTGTCGTCGCGGCCCCTGGCGTCGTTTGCGCCTTCGCGTTTGAGGTTGGGGATGATGCGCTTCACAATCCACCAGATGGCGACAACGGCAACAATTGCGATGATGACGATCTTCACCACGCCCGATACCCATTCGGCCTGCGCGGTCACCGTTTCCCAGGCGCTGCCGGCCGCAGCGCCGAGCGAGCACAGGATGGTGTTCCACACGGCGGAGCCCACGAGCGTGAACAGGGAGAATTTGACGATGTTCATGCGGGCGACGCCTGCGGGGATGGAGATGAGGCTCCGCACCACGGGGATGCAACGGCAAATGAGCACAGAGGCCTGGCCCTTACGGTCGAACCAGTCGATCGCGCTCGAGATGTCGGTGTCCTTAAAGCCCAGAAGGCGCATGGGACGCGTGTTGAAAAACCGCATGAGGCGCTCGCGATTGAGCACATAGCCAATACCGTAAAGGATGAAGGCGCCCGTGACCGATCCCACCGTGGCGGAGAAAATCACGAGGGGGAGTGCCATGTCGGTCGTGGTGGTGAAGAAGCCAGAAAGCGGCAAAATGAGCTCGCTTGGAATGGGCGGGAAAATGTTCTCAATAAAGATGAGCGCGCCCACCGCGAAGTAGCCAAACTGGTTAATGATGTTGAAGAAGAGCTCTTCCATGGATCTCCTTTGATTGGATGCGTCCCTCATGGCGCATTTCCGTGCTCTGGGAAGTGTATCCGATGCGTCCGCGCTCTAACCGTTTTCCACCGTACCCCCGCAAAGGCGCAACCCATTCGCTTCACGCGCGGCCCCGCTTTAATGCGACGATGCGGTTTGGGTATTATTTTCGACGTAAATTTAGTTAGATATCAGGCTGGTCGATGCACGCTGGGCGTGGCGGACTGCACGTCCGGCTGGGCTCGCCTCTTTTTTGGGGAAAGGATGGGTTATGACCGAGAAAGAAAAGCGTGATCAGGGGCTTTGGTACGACGCAAATTTTGACAACGAGCTCCTTGCCGAGCGTCTTGAGGCGGAGGGGACAATCTTTGAGCTCAACCACCTGCATCCCCGCGAGGCGGCACGTAAGCGCGAGCTGCTTGAGGGCCTATTGGGCTCGCTGGGCAAAGACGTCGAGATACTGATGCCTTTCAACGTAGACTACGGCTACAACGTGCATGTGGGCGACGGTACTTTTATCAACCACAGGGCCTACCTTATGGATTGTGCGCCCATCACCATCGGTAGCCATGTGTTTATTGGACCCTCGTGCGGCATGTACACGGCTCAGCACCCGCTTACTGTGGCGGAGCGCAACGCGGGGTTGGAACGCGCGCTGCCCATTACGGTGGAGGACGGCGTGTGGCTTGGTGCGAACGTGACCATCTTGCCCGGCGTGACCATCGGCTGTGGCTCGGTGATTGGTGCGGGCAGTGTTGTTGCGCGTGACATTCCAGCCGGAGTCGTGGCGGTGGGTAGCCCCTGCCGCGTTGTACGCGAGATCACCGAGGCCGATGCCCCGCATAACGATTGATAGCGGAGCTGTTTAAAGCGATTGTTTTTGCTCGAAAGAAGGCGTACGGCCCGCACGGGATATTCCGCGAGCCGTACGCCTTCAGTAGTTATCGTGGTGCGTGGTCAGCGTAAATTCATGAGCGGCGCTCGACCTTCATGCAACGCATGGCGTTCAAGATGGCGATGATGGCCACGCCCACGTCTCCAAAGACGGCGAGCCACATGTTGGCGATGCCGAGTGCGGCGAGCAGGAGAATGGCGATCTTCACGCCCAAGGCAAAGATGATGTTTTGCCAGACGATGCGCATGGTCTTGCGGGCAACCCGCATGGCGTGTGCGATGTTAGAGGGCTTGTCGTCCATAAGCACCACATCGGCAGCCTCGATGGCGGCGTCCGATCCCATCGCACCCATTGCGATGCCCACGTCGGCGCGCATGAGCACCGGCGCGTCGTTGATGCCGTCGCCCACAAAGGCAAGCTTGCCGTCGCCGTGTTCAAGGGCAAGCAGATGCTCCACAGCGTTGACCTTATCCTCGGGGAGCAGCTGGGCATGCACCTCATCGAGGCCAAGCTGCTGGCCCACCGCCTCGGCCACATCGCGGCGGTCGCCCGTGAGCATGACGCAGCGGCGCACGCCGGCCTCATGCAGGCTGCGGATGGTTTCGGCGGCATCGTCTTTCACTACGTCGGCGATTACGATGTGCCCCGCGTAGGTGCCATCAACAGACACATGCAAAATCGTGCCGGTAAGGTTGCAGTCGTGCCACGAAGAGCCGTGCTCGGCCATGAGCTTATCGTTGCCCACGAGCACCACACGCTCGTTCACCGTGGCGGAGACGCCGTGGCCCGACTCCTCTTTCACATCCTTGATGCGCGTCTCGTCGATCTCGCCGGAATAGGCCTGCTTGATGGATATGGCGATGGGGTGGTTGGAGAATGCTTCGGCGTATGCGGCGTTGCTGAGCACGTAGTCGGGGTCAACGCCTGCTTCGGGGTGAACAGCCACCACGTTGAAAGTTCCCGAGGTGAGGGTGCCCGTTTTATCGAAAACCACGGTGTCCACGTGGGCGAGCTGCTCAAGGTAGTTTGATCCTTTAACAAGGATGCCCAGTTTGGAGGCACCACCGATGCCGCCAAAGAAGCTGAGTGGCACCGAGATCACGAGTGCGCAGGGGCAGGAGACCACGAGGAAGGTGAGGCCGCGCAAAATCCAGTCGCTCCAAGAGCCCAGCCCCATGAGCGGCGGAACGATAGCAAGCAAGAGCGCCGCACCGGTGACCGCCGGGGTATACACGCGGGCGAACCGTGTGATGAAGTTCTCGGTTTTAGCCTTCTTCTCGCTGGCGTTTTCCACGAGCTCAAGGATGCGGCTCACCGTGGATTCACCGAAGGGCTTGGTGGTTTTGACGCGGAGGATGCCCGTCATGTTGATACAACCCGAGATGACCTCGGCGCCCGCCTCCACATGGCGGGGGATGCTCTCGCCCGTGAGGGCCGCCGTGTCAAGCTGCGAGGAGCCTTCAACCACACGCCCATCGATGGGAACGCGCTCGCCGGGCTTGATCACAATGATGTCGCCCACCTGAACCTCATCCGGGTCCACCTCCACGAGTTTGCCGTCGTGCTCGATGTTGGCGTAGTCGGGCGCGATGTCCATCATATCCGCGATGGACTTGCGGCTTTTGCCCACGGCATAGCTCTGGAACAGCTCGCCCACCTGGTAAAAGAGCATCACAGCAGCGCCTTCGGCCATATGAGGGTCGGTATCGGGGAAGGCCACCATGGCGAAGGCACCCACCGTGGCCACGGTCATGAGGAAGGCCTCGTCGAAGGCCTCGCCGCGGCGGATGTTGCGGACGGCTTTGATGAGTACATCGTAGCCGGCGATAAGGTAGGGGATGAGGAAGAGGACAAAGCTCGCGTAGACGTTGCCGGGCGAGCCAAACGCCGCGGTGAGCACGCCCGCCTCATCGAGCGCAAAGACGATGACGAAGAGGGCGAGAGCGATGAGGATGCGATTGCGCCACCTACGCTGTTTCTTGTTCATATAGGACTCCAATTGCTTATGTGAACAT
Source organism: Candidatus Limicola stercorigallinarum (assembly GCA_018711625.1). Classification (GTDB taxonomy): domain Bacteria; phylum Actinomycetota; class Coriobacteriia; order Coriobacteriales; family Coriobacteriaceae; genus Limicola; species Limicola stercorigallinarum. Next base: position 91,332 of record DVID01000047.1, read on the forward strand.
GCGCTCATATAACGAGCCAAGATGTGGCCGCCGGAAGGCGGCCACGGGGGAGATGCGTGCAGACGCGCGTTATCGCAGGATCTCGCAGTCGGGTTCGAGGTCTGCGGTGAGCTTCACCACGCGGTCGAGCACATCGTCAAAATTGGCATCGTCGGCGGTGGTGAGGGTGAGCTTTTGCGTCAAGAAGTTGACGCGTGCCTGCTCAACGCCTTCAACACGGTTGATGGCATCTTCGAGCTTCTGGGCGCAGTTGGCGCAGTCGATCTCGTCGAGCTTGAATACCTTACGCATGGTGGTTCCTTTCTTGAGTGTGGGTGTCTGAAGGGGCGCGCGGGGGAGTGTGGCCGGACGCGCGGAGACGGGTCTGTTGTGGCGGGTCTATTCGCAGATATGGTTCATGCCTTGGGCGAGCATGGTGTGCACGTGATCGTCTGCCAGCGAGTAGATAAGGCTGCGGCCGTCGCGGTCAAAGCGCACGAGGCGGGCCTGCTTCAAAATGCGCAGCTGATGCGAGACGGCGCTTTGCGTGGCGCCGATGGTCTCGGCGATGTCGCCCACGGAGCGCGGCGTGTCGAAGAGCGCATAGAGGATCTTGATGCGTGTGGTGTCGCTAAAGACTTTGAAGAGGTCGGCGAGGTCGTAGAGAAGTTCCTCGTCGGGCATGCAGGGCTCAGTGCTCTCTGCCGGGGGATTCGAAGGTTCTGACATGGTCGTCCCTTTCATATATATGAACATGTGTTCATACGATAACTAAGCATGAGTATATGAACGTATGCTCATATGTCAAGGATTTCCGGGAACATTTCTGTGGACGGTTAGAAATCGCGCCTATTCGAGGGATGTAACCTCTCACCTTGTGATTCCCGGCATCTTAGCCGTGTATCAGTGGGTTATTGCTATGACTGGTATCATGAAGCTGAACCAGGGGCGGCTGTGCGGATTGGGAAGGATGGCGGAACCATGGGTGCTCGTGCTTCTCAGATTGGCAGCGTTGTTCATAGCCTATTTCGTTTGAGTGAGAAACAAACGTTAGGGGAGGGGCGTCCTCTGAGTAGGTTTGTGGTGGGGGCATCTTTTGCTATCGTGCTGGCCGGCGCTGGTGCGTTGGCTGGCTGCAGCCAGGGGGGCGACGCATCGGGTTCGTCTCCCGCGCAGGTTGAGGCGGTGGACGAGGCAGAAAACGATACAACTGCGGAGGCGCAATCGCCCGCCGATGGGCCGCAAGCCGAGGAGACGCTTCCGCCGGATGCGTATGAGACCGCCGAGCGGGATCCTAAATTGGCCAACAAATATCATCATAGCGATGTGATGGATGACGGGCTTACTGCTGACGAAATCGCAAATAGCATGGGGTATGAGAGTTTGCTGATTGCGGTCAACAGCGAGGGGACCAAAGAGGTTGCCACAGGAATCCAGCTGGCTATTCAAGACATGGGCTACACTGCCAATAGCTCGTGGGAGATGACCCCATCTTTCATCAACAAGGAAGAGAAGACCGCCTTGTTCACATCCTATGGATGGAGGCTGGATGAAACACGGCTCATCAGCATGAACGTGTTCACGTTTATCCAGGACGGCCTATTTCATTTTCAACTTAACATGATGGCTGATGGTTCCACGGATTATTTAGCAGAGTACGAGTACGACTCCGATACCGTTCCAACACCTGAAGACGCGCTTCAGCTTTTGCAGGACAACTCATAGGAAGGCTTTGATTGGCGGCGTCCGAGTCTGCCGGGTGCGGGGCGCCTCGATCGGCGCCGCGTGGAAAGTGCTCCGGGCGGCTCGGGGCTATGGATTCCTGAGACCTCAGGGCCCCCGTGTTCCTCGTGCTTCGTTCGGCTACTATGGCAGGGTGTAGCAATACAACATGTGACAACCCTTATCGCAGCGAGAAACGGAGCCCAAACACATGATTATTGAGCAGCATGCCCTTTGGGGTGACGAGCCCACGCCGGAGCGTCCGGCAACCTATACCGCCTACCTGGCCGATCGCATTCCGGCGCAGGAGCAGAAGCTTTTCCCCGCCGTGGTGGTGTGCGGGGGCGGGGGCTTCACCCGTATTGCTGAGCACGAGCAGGAGCCCGTTGCCCTTGCCTTTATGAGTGCCGGCTATCAGGCTTTCGTGCTCAACTACGTTACGAGCTCCACGGGCGACGTTGCCTACCCCAACCCCGAGCTTGATGTGGCGAAGATGGTGGCAACAGTGCGCGCCAACGCCGATGCGTGGCATATCGATCCGGCAAAGGTTGCCGTGGTGGGTTTCTCGGCCGGTGGCTTTGTGTGCGCCTCCCTTGCCACGCAGTGGAAAGATCGCGCGTTTGCTGCCCAAGTGGGGGATCGCCCTGAGCGCATTCGCCCCGACGCGGTGGTGCTGGGCTACCCTTTGCTCGACTTGCGCGTGACGCGCGACGAGCAGCTGCGCGACCCCAGGATTGACCTGCGCGTGCCCAAAACGGGCGGCAAGACCGGTCGCGATCTGCTCAACGACTACCTTTCCATGGTGGCAGGCGGCGAGGCCACCGAGGAGCGTCTGGCCGAGATTTGCCCCACTACGCAGGTGACGCGCGATTGTCCGCCCGTGTTTGTGTGGGGTACGGCGGACGATACGACCTGCCCCATCGCCCAGGTGCACGCGTTTGCCGCAGCACTTGCTGGCGCAGGCGTGTCGCACGAGGTGCATGTGTTCAGCGCGGGAGGCCACGGGCTTTCTGTGGCAAATGCAACCACCGAGGCACAGAACGCCGCAGAGCAAGCGGCAGTTCGTCCTTGGTTTGGCCTTGCGTGTGCATTCTTGGAGCGCGTGGGCGTTGCATAACGTGTGCTGGCCGCGGCGGCCGATAGCGCACGGCAATGCGCGGCGGTATACTGAGCATATAGACAAAGCGTCAACAAGGAGGACGCCATGTGGGCCTATCAAAGCGTGTTCTATCAGATCTATCCCATTGGGTTTTGCGACGCGCCGCATCATAACGATGGGGTGTTGGCGCATCGCATCACCAAGATTGCCGAATGGGCGCCTTATCTGCATCAGCTGGGGGTAGGCGCGGTGCTGCTCAACCCGGTGTTCGAATCGACCATGCATGGCTATGACACGCGCGACCTCACCACCCTCGATTGTCGTCTGGGCACCAATGAGGACCTGGCTCAGGTGGTTGCCACCTTGCACGAGCAAGGTATTCGCGTGGTGTTGGACGCGGTCTTCAACCATGTGGGGCGCGAGTTCTGGGCGTTTAGGGATGTTCAGGAGCGCCGCTGGGACTCGCCCTACAAAGACTGGTTCTACCTCAACTTTGATGGCAATTCAGCCTATAACGACGGTTTTTGGTACGAAGGTTGGGAGGGTCATTTCGACCTGGTCAAGCTCAACCTGCAAAACCCTGCTGTGGCTGACTACCTGCTTGAGGTCGTGCGCACCTGGCGTGCGGAGTTTGGCATCGACGGCCTTCGGCTTGACGTTGCCTACTCGCTTGATCGCGGCTTTATGCGCCGTTTGCGCGAGCTTGCGAACGAGCTTTCGTATGCAGGCGGCTCCGGCAAAGAGTTTGTGCTCATTGGCGAGACCCTCCATGGCGATTATTCGCAGCTTGTGAACGACGACATGCTGCACTCCTGCACCAACTACGAGTGCTACAAGGGGCTCTATTCGAGCTTCAACTCGCAGAACATGTTCGAGATCGCCCATTCGCTCCATCGTCAGTTTGGCGGCGATCCCTGGTGTATTTACCGGGGGCTTCATCTGTTGAGCTTTGCCGATAACCACGATGTGACGCGCCTGGCGGGCATTCTTACCGACTCCTCCTGCGTGCGCCCTGCCTACGGCGTGCTCTTCGGCATGCCGGGGATTCCGTGCCTTTATTACGGAAGCGAATGGGGACAGACGGGTGTGAAGGGTGCGCACGACGACTGGGATCTGCGTCCCTCGTTTGACGCGCCACATCCCAACGAGCTCACGCAGTATCTTGCCGCCCTCACGTATGCGCGCACGAAGGGCGCAGGCGCGCGAGCGCTGAGCTTTGGTGCGTATCGCAATGTGGTGATTCAGAACAAACAGCTGCTCTTTGAGCGCGCGGTTGAGGCAGCAGGCGATGCACCGGCGGCTCGTGTGCTGGTGGCGGTGAATGCCGTGGGAGAGCCCTACACGTTCCACGCGGACGAACTGCGGGGCACCTTCCGCGACCTTATTGCCGAGGCAACGGAGGAAGCGAAAGCCGACAAAGCCGCACAGCTTCGGTGCGAGAGCGCCGAAGAGGGTGCATCGGCAGATACTGCGAGCGCGGAGGGAGCTGCGGCGGCGGTCTCTGCTGTTGGCGATGTTGCATCTGTGGAGCCCGCGGCCGTTGAGCTTGATGGGGCGCTTGGGCTTGCACCCTACGAGGTGCGTTACCTGTTGGCGTGCTAGAGGGCATGGAGCTGCAGAGAGCGGCATAACGCAGCGTACAAGGTTTGCGATGGGCGCCGGGGTGCATGGCACACCGGCGCCCATCGCTCATTGAGCAGCTTGTTTACTACCGGGCAGCTTGCACAAACCAGAGAAGCTTCTCGGGGTCGGCCTCATTGGTGTCGCCGAGGGCGATGGCCGCAGCCGCTCCGGGCTTGAACTTGAGCTTCACGCTGGTGAGAGCAGCGGTGAGGCCGTTTACAAAGGGCACGTGCCCCACAGCGATGATGGTGCTCGCGTCTGATGCGCGCACCTTCTCCATAAACGCGGTGGGGTTTTGCTCCCAGAGCTCGTCGCAGGTGATGATGGGGCGCTCGCCGATCGCCTCGGCAACGGTCTGCGCGGTTTGGACGGCGCGCACCGCCGGGCTCGCCCACAGAGCCGCGGTCTCACGTTCGTGCTGGCTGAGCAGGGAAAACGTGCGCGCCACGCCGGAAGGTGAGCGCAGGGCGGCAAGGCCTTGGCTGGTGAGCGTGCGCTCTTGGTCGGTCTGTCCCTCCTGGGCCTTTTCGGCGTTGCCGTGACGCATGAGAATAAGCGTATGTGCCATGGAAGCTCCTCTCTTGTGCTGCCCGCATGCCGGTTGAGCGGTGCTTCTGGCACCTTGCTGCGATCTCGCGCTTGTAGTCGTGTTTAGGGCGGCTCGTGAGTGGCGTATGCCGGACGTGCAGGCGATGCCCACCGGCTTTCTGCGGGCGTACCGATACTTCGATTGTAGCGACGGGCTGCCGCATGCGCGGCACGACTTTGCCGCAAAAGCAGAGCGTGGTGCTGCTACGATGGGGCAGGGTACGGGGCGCTGCCAGGAGTTGGCGTGGACGCCTGTGGCCGATAGCCTTGAGGCGCGAGCAGGGGAGTGGATACCATGGAGATGCGTGAGCTCTTTGAGCCGGTGGCAATTGGTCGTGCGGGGCGTGCTGTCCTGGCGCCCAACCACCTGGTGCGTTCGGCAACCTATGAGGGAAAAGCCGATAGTTCGGGCGCTCCCACCGAAGCTATCACAAACCTTTACTGCGCGCTGGCCGACGGCGGCGTTGGTACCGTTATCACAAGCTACACGCGCATTGCCCCCTATGACCAGCCCGCATCGAGTCAGATGGTCATGTATGACGATGCTTTGATTCCCGCATTTCGCGCAATGGTGGACGAGGTGCATGCCCACGGTGCGTGCGTGGTGGCGCAACTCGCCCACGGCAGCTCCAACCGCCAGGCGCATCCCGATGCGGCTCGCATCTTGGGGCCTTCTGCCATGGAGCATCCCACCTCGGGCTTGCGTTCCGAAGCACTCACCGATGATGACCTTCGTGCGGTGCCTGAGCTGTTTGCCGCGGCCGCGCGGCGTGCACAGGAGGCGGGCTTTGACGGCGTGCAGCTGCATTGCGCACATGGGTATCTGCTGGCCCAGTGCATCTCGCCGCTCTTTAACCACCGCACCGATGCGTATGGTGGTACGTGGGAGAATCGCGTGCGGTTGGTGCGCGAGGTGTATACCGCAGTGCGTGCAGCCGTGGGCGAGGATTATCCTGTGTGGATCAAGATGAACTCCACCGATGAGGTACCGGGCGGCCTTACGCGTGATGACTTTTTGTCCATGGCAAGCGTGCTTGCTGCCGACGGCATTGATGCGATAGAGGTTTCGGGCGAGCGGTGGTCCGATCATGGTGCGGACGAGCGTGCCTACTATGCTGAGGCCGCCGAGGAGCTTGCCCAGCGCATCGATATCCCGGTGATTTTGACCGGCGGCATCCGTGATCTTGCCGATGTGGAGCCGCTCGTGAAGGCGGGGCATGTGAACCTCTTTGGGTTCGCGCGCCCGCTTATGAAAGACACCTCCTACGTGGAGCATCTGCGCGCAGAGCTGTAATCGAGAGGTCGGACGTAATGTGTCGGACGGGGCGCGCCGAGCGGGGCGCGCCCCGTCCGTTTGTAACGTGCTGACAGAACATGTTGACGGTACGCGCCGATCTGTTAAGCGCCTTTGTTGCGTGCCATGTTTGTAGTTTGCGGCGCGACGCACAACATCTTGGTCAAGCGTTCTTTTGAACCGTTTTTATACCGTTCGCCGATACGATTCGTGGGCGACCTGTGGGGATTGACCGCCCTCCACAAATATGCGCATGCCACTTCTGCGCAGGTGGGACGGCTGCGGAAAAATATGCCTTCCCCAACTGTTGAAGCGCAGAGAATGTGACACGAAATAGACCAATTATGTTGACCTGCATAAACACAATATGTAGTGGTACGTTAAACAGAATTTACAGGATGTGGTGAGCATTCTGCCGGTATAGTTAGGTTCCGGCAACCAGGTTCTACCTCGCTGCGCGCCCGCGCAGCGAGGTATGTGATTAATTCGAAAAGGATGCACGTATGAAAATCATCAAGCGCAGCGGTGTCGAAGTTGCGTTCGACATCACCAAGATTGAGAACGCAATTAAGGCGGCGAACCTCGATGTTGAAGAGGCAGACCGTCTTTCTGAGCGCCAGGTGATTTATGCGTCGCAAAACGTTGCCGATGCTTGCGAGAACGCTGGCCATACCGTTTCGGTGGAAGAGATTCAGGACCTCGTTGAGGACGAGCTCATGAAGCTCGACAAGTTTGAGGTGGCGCGCAAGTACATCATCTACCGCTATGTGCAGAGCCTGAAACGTCAGAAGAACACCACCGACGACAAGATCCTCTCGCTCATTGAGTGCAATAACGAAGAGGTTAAGCAGGAGAACTCCAACAAGAATCCCACCGTCAACTCGGTGCAGCGCGATTACATGGCGGGCGAGGTGTCTAAAGACCTCACCCAACGTGTGCTGCTGCCGGCCGACGTGGTGGCTGCGCACAACGAGGGCCTCATCCACTTCCACGATTCCGACTACTTTGCGCAGCACATGCACAACTGCTGCCTCGTGAACCTTGAGGACATGCTGCAGAACGGCACCGTGATCTCGGGCACCATGATCGAGCGTCCGCACAGCTTCTCGACCGCCTGCAACATTGCCACGCAGATTATCGCTCAGGTTGCATCGAGCCAGTATGGTGGCCAGTCCATCTCGCTTACGCACCTGGCTCCCTTTGTGGACGTCTCGCGTCAGAAGATTCGCGGCCAGGTGGAGCTGGAGCTTGCGGAACTGGGAGTAAGCGCGCCTGAGGACAAGGTTGCCGCCGTGGTGGAGGAGCGCCTGCGCGACGAGATCCGTCGTGGCGTGCAGACCATCCAGTATCAGGTGGTTACCCTTATGACCACCAACGGCCAGGCGCCCTTCGTGACGGTGTTCATGTATCTGGGCGAGGCGCGCTCCGAGGCGGAGAAGCACGACTTGGCGATGATCATCGAGGAGACGCTCCGCCAGCGCTATGAGGGCGTGAAGAACGAGGCCGGCGTGTGGATCACCCCTGCCTTCCCCAAGCTTATCTACGTGCTCGATGAGGAGAACGTTCGCGAGGGCAGCCCGTACTTCTACCTCACCCAGCTTGCCGCCAAGTGCACTGCCAAGCGCATGGTGCCCGACTACATCTCGGCCAAGAAGATGCGCGAGCTCAAGCTTTCCCGTGGCGAGCAGCCGGGTGAGGGCGACGTGTACACCTGCATGGGATGCCGCAGCTTCTTGACGCCCGACCGCTCGGGCAACGGTTACGACAACGTGGCACGCGCCAAGAACTACGTGGCCGACAAGCCCAAGTACTATGGCCGCTTCAATCAGGGTGTGGTTACCATCAACCTGCCCGATGTGGCGCTTTCGTCGCGTGGTAACACGGACAAATTCTGGGAGATTTTTGACGAGCGCCTGGAACTTTGCCACAAGGCCCTGCGTTGCCGTCACGATCGCCTCAAGGGCACGCTTTCGGATGCGGCGCCTATCCTTTGGCAGTACGGTGCGCTGGCACGCCTCGACAAGGGCGAGACCATTGACAAGCTGCTCTATGGTGGCTACTCCACCATCTCGCTCGGTTACGCCGGTCTGTATGAGTGCGTGAAGTACATGACGGGTGCCAGCCATACCGACCCCAAGGGCACGCCGTTTGCGCTTCAGGTGATGCAGCACATGAACGACAAATGCGCGGAGTGGAAGGCCGCAGAGGACATCGATTACTCGCTCTACGGCACGCCGCTGGAGTCCACCACCTATAAGTTTGCCAAGTGCCTGCAACGCCGCTTTGGCATCATCCCTGGTGTTACCGACAAGGGCTACATCACCAATAGCTATCACGTGCACGTGACGGAGCAGATTGACGCCTTTGACAAGCTCCAGTTTGAGAGCGAGTTCCAGGCGCTTTCTCCCGGCGGCGCTATCTCCTACGTTGAGGTGCCCAACATGCAGGACAACCTCAAGGCCGTCATTCGTGTGATGCAGTACATCTACGAGAACATCATGTACGCCGAGCTCAACACCAAGAGCGATTACTGCCAGGTATGCGGCTACGACGGCGAGATCAAGATCGTGGAGGACGACGGCAAGCTGGTGTGGGAGTGCCCCAACTGCGGTAACCGCGACCAGGAGAAGCTCAACGTGGCGCGCCGCACGTGCGGCTACATTGGTACGCAGTTCTGGAACCAGGGCCGTACCGAAGAGATCCGCGACCGCGTGCTGCATCTGTAGCGGTATTGGGGTGGAGCCCCCGGTCATATCATCTCGTGCTCAAACAGCGCTGCGCGAACTGCGCGCGAGACGATATGACCGGGGGCTCCACTTTATCTCTACCATGGCAGCGCAAGCTGTTGTCTGCATGCCCTGCGGGTTCTGTTTCCACCTGAGCTTTTCAATTATGTGTTCATGTTGTACCACAACATGAACTATATTAGGTACATGATATGGAGCTTAATTGGGATGAACGGAGTGATGAGCATGTCGACGCCCATTTTTTCATCGGCGGCGCTCAAAACGCGCCAGCGCGAGGTGAAGGAAGTCGCGCGCAGGCAGGTTGTCCATATCACCGAGAATGGTAACGCGGCGTTTGTTCTCATGAGTGAGGACATGTATGACCAGAAGCTTAGAGAGGCGGCAGAATGTGCGGCGTATGAGGCACGCATGGCGTTGACGATTGAACGAGCCCGTGCCGATATCGATGCAGGCCGTTTTGTTGAGGGAACGACGGAAGCGCTGGCGGAGATTGAGCGGCGGGCGCAGTGCCATGGCTAAGATAATCTATGCCGAAGAGCTTCTCGATGATGCCGCGGCGATATGGTCTTCGTCGGTACAAAGACATCTCGTAAAGGCTTTGCAGGCAATCGAGGCATTTCCCGAGCTGGGGTCTGCTAATATTCCCGAGTCCATTCGCGAGCGCTATGGCGCGAGGGTGCGCAAGATGGCGATTCGCCCCTTCGACCTCGTTTATGAATATGATAGCGAGGCGGACGTCGTGCTGGTGTATGGCCTTGTGCCGTTTCGTCAAGCGCGGTAACGCCGCGAGAGCAGGAATAGGACCATCCATGAATTACGCCGAGATAAAATACTTCGATATCGCTAACGGCGAGGGCGTGCGCACGACGCTCTTTGTGAGCGGGTGCCGGCGTGGGTGCCCGGGGTGCTTCAACTCGGGTGCTTGGAGTTTCCAGGCGGGCGAGCCGTTCACGCGTGATGTCGAGGACCGTATTTTGGCAAGCCTGGACCATGAGTTTTGCGACGGCCTCACCCTCCTGGGCGGCGAGCCCATGGAGCCTGAGAACCAGCGCGGGCTGGTGGACTTCATCGAGCGCGTGCGTGCGCGGTTTCCCCGCGGGGATGCAGACATTGCCGAGAAGACCATCTGGTGCTTCACCGGCGACACGCTTGACGAGCTCATGCCTGGGGCGCATCACCATACCGAGGTGACCGATCGGCTGCTCAACTGCATCGATGTGCTTGTGGACGGCCCCTTTGTGCAGGAGCTGCACGATATCACGCTCCGCTTCCGCGGCTCATCCAACCAGCGCGTGATCGACCTTAACGCCACGCGCTCTGCTGCCGCAGCGGCTGGTTGCACCCTAGCCGATGCCGTGCAACTCTGGCAAGACGAGCAGGTGTACGCAACGCACACGATGTAGATTCGCTTCCCGGGTTCTTCCAGCTGTTGTTGCCCTATATGCGCTCGATGAGCTTATCGTCCGCGAACCACTCAACGTGGCCGCACCGGGTGCAGATGAGTGTTGTGGCGGAGTCGCCGGCCCACTCAATATTCAGGATTGACATGTCGCGCGAATCGAGCAGTGCTTCCTGCTCAAAGAAGCGCGTGCCCTTGCAGTGTGGGCAGGTTACCTGGATGCCGGCCACCTTGTAGCTTTCGCCCGCAGGCTTGTCGGAGGCCGCTTTCTTTAATTCAGGGAAGAATCCCATAGTTGCTCCCATCGTTGGTAGGCCGAGGTCACGTCTGCGAGGGTCGGGTATGCTAGACGTATGATACCAGCCACGAAATTGCTGCCGCGCGTCACAGTTGAGCGGTTTGAAGGGAGAGGGCGTGTGGAACACACGAATCCGGTGCCGCACAAAGCGGGGCTGACGGCGATGCCGCGGCTTGATGCCATCTGGGCAGATGAGGTCTACCAACGGGAATATCGGCGTCTTGAGGAGCTTGAGCAAACGCGCGTATTTTGCCGTCACGGAATCCGCCACCTTATGGATACCGCGCGTATCATGTGGGCCCTGAACCTGGAACGTGGCTGTGGCGTGAGCCACGACGTGGTGTATGCAGCGGCGCTTCTGCATGACATTGGCAAGGCAACCCAATACGAGACAGGTGAGCCGCATGAGCTTGCAGGCGCGCGCATTGCGGCAGATATCCTCGACCGGCTGCCCCGCGAGCTTGCGTTTACGGAAGGGGAACGCGGGGCTATTCTCACGGCCATCCAGGGGCATCGTCGTCTGCGCGCTGAGGCTGAGCCGCTCGAGCGACTGCTTTATCAGGCTGATAAAGCCTCGCGTGCCTGCTTTGCCTGTCCTTCTGAGGTGCGTGCTGCCTGTACGTGGCCCGATGCGAAGAAGAACCTTTCCATCCTCGTATGAGACAAAAGCGTTAGGCTGGTATGTTCCATGTGCTTGGGATGAGGCGAACGCCATCAGCACGTTTGTCTCATGGGGAAGCTCGCCGCTTTTGGGTATAGAACACCATTGGAAACAACGTGCGCGGGCATGTGCGAGCTTGCCCGGAATGAAAGAGGCGATAGGTTATGTTTGGAAAGAAACGGTTGCCGCAAGACACTTCACGCGGTGAGAAAACTACGCTGGCACATCGGACCAAGGCTGAGCCCCCGGCAACGCGTCGTGCGCTTGCGCGGGTGGAGCCCGGCCAGCTTGAGCTGGCCGATAAGGTGCTCATCCAGGGGCTTGAGGTGTTCGCCAACCACGGCGTGTATCCCGAGGAGAACACGCTCGGCCAGAAGTTTGTGGTGACGGCCACGCTTTACGCCAACCTGCGCCCAGCCGGGGAGACGGATGACCTCACAGCCTCTATTGACTATGGTGCTGCCTGCCATGAGATCGATACCTTCATGCGCGAGCATACGTTCAAGCTCATCGAGGCGGCAGCTGAGGGCGTGGCGCAGCATCTGCTCAGCCAGT
>DVID01000048.1 GCA_018711625.1 Candidatus Limicola stercorigallinarum
GGTATCTACCTTCCGGGCCGGACGGGCGTGCGCATCGAAGACCTGGTGCTCGTGGGCGACACCGGCGCCGAGGTGCTCAACCGCTACACCAAGGAACCTGTGCGCATCGACGCGTAGGCTGAGGGCGCAGCGAGGACGGGGGAGAGCTCCTGCGTCGTTTCCACCAGGACGCGGTGCGGTGCGTTCCATGCCGCGCCGCCCGCTGCGGTGCCGTCTGCGGTATCGCCGTCCCATCAGCATCTCGTCCGCTTTAAGCCAACGGATTCCCGTATGGTTTCCTGTCCCTTACGTGTGCTTTGCGGTATGATGCCGCAACGGTATACAATGTTTGAGCTTACGTATGCTCACGTCGCGATGGTTGAAAGGACTACACCATGCCCTCGCTCATCCAGGAACTTCTGTCGCCGCAGCTGATGATGGCCATTTATTGCTTCATTGGCTTCATTGTGGCGCTCTATGTCCTTTCGGTGCTCTACGTGTTCATCGATGCGTATCGTCGCGGTTCCTCGTTCTTCTGGGCCTGGGGTTTGTTGTCGCTCATCCCGTTTCTGGGACTCATTGCCTACCTTGCTCTTCGTCCGCATAGCTATCGCTCGGATCGTGAGGAGCAGGAGCTCGACATGGCCCTGCGTGAGCGTCAGCTTGCCCAGTACGGCACGTGCCCCAACTGCGGCTCGCCCATCGAGAAGGACTTTGTGGTGTGCCCGGTGTGCAACACGCAGGTGCGCAACGTGTGCCCTTCGTGCAAGCGTCCGCTTGATGCCCACTGGAAGGTTTGCCCGTACTGCCGTACGCACATTCAGTAGTTCCTGCCCCGAGAAAGGCTTGATGTCATGCGCAGCATGAACCACATCATCGCGCTCACGCAGACTATCTAGGCGTCTGTCTTTTCGCATGGCTGCGGCCACGGACAGGCGCCACATACCGCTCGCGTCCCTAAGGGGCGCGGGCGTCTTTTGTTCGATGTACCATGCTTCGTTTGCACCTGTTCCGGTGCACGATGGAGTGCGATGTAAAGGAGATCCTCATGAAGGTGCTCTATAACGACGGTCACGTGGACGAATGCCCGGCTGACGAGGTTACCCACGTTGTGCGCCATAGCGCGGCGCACATCATGGCTCAGGCCATCAAGCGCCTGTACCCCGAGGCCGATTTTGCCTATGGCCCCGCTACCGATAACGGTTTTTACTACGATATCGACCTTCCCGAAGGCCAGAAGATCAGCGAGGACGATTTCCCTGCGATCGAGGCCGAGATGAAGAAGATCGTGAAGGAGAACCTCAAGTTCTCGGTCTTCGAGCTTCCGCGCGAGGAGGCTATCGCCCTCATGGAGGAGCGTGGCGAGAAGTACAAGGTGGAGCATATCGGTGACCTGGCTGACGACGCGCGCATCACCTTCTACAGCCAAGGCGAGTACATCGATATGTGCGTGGGCCCGCATCTCACCTACACGAAGGCGCTCAAGGCCTTCAAGCTCACGGGCGTTTCGGGCGCCTACTGGAAGGGCGACAAAGACAACAAGATGCTCACGCGCGTGAACGGCACCGCTTTCGCCACCAAGGACGAGCTCGACGAGCACCTGCGTCTGCTTGAGGAGGCCAAGAAGCGCGATCACCGCAAGATCGGCCGCGAGATGGACCTCTTCATGATGCGCGACGAGGCTCCGGGCTTCCCGTTCTTCCTGCCCAACGGCATGATTCTTAAAAACGAGCTCCTCAACTATTGGCGCGAGATTCACCACAAGGCCGGCTATGTCGAAATTTCCACGCCGCTCATCATGAACAAGCAGCTGTGGAAGACCTCTGGCCACTGGGATCACTACAAGGACAACATGTATTCCACGGTCATTGATGACGAGGAATACTGCATCAAGCCCATGAACTGCCCCGGCGGCGTGCTGGTGTACGCGTCCAAGCCGCACAGCTACCGCGACCTGCCCATTCGCGCGGGTGAGATTGGCTTGGTGCATCGCCACGAGCTCCGCGGTGCTTTGCATGGTCTTTTCCGCGTGCGCTGCTTCAACCAGGACGACGCTCACCTCTTCGTGCGTCCCGACCAGCTCACCGACGAGATTGTGGGCGTGGTGAACCTCATCGACTCGGTGTACCAGAAGTTTGGCTTCACCTACCACCTCGAGCTTTCCACGCGCCCCGAGGACTCTATGGGTTCCGACGAGGACTGGCAGGCAGCCGAGGACGGCCTGCGCGAGGCGCTGGCTCGCCTGGGTAAGGACTATGTCATCAACGAAGGCGACGGCGCCTTCTACGGCCCCAAGATTGACTTCCATCTGGAGGACTCGCTCGGCCGTACCTGGCAGTGCGGCACGGTGCAGCTCGACTTCCAGATGCCGCTCAACTTTGGCCTGGAGTATGTGGACGCTGATGGCTCCAAGAAGCGCCCCATCATGCTGCATCGCGTGTGCTTTGGCTCCATCGAGCGCTTCATCGGCATCCTCATCGAGCACTTTGCGGGCAAGTTCCCCACGTGGCTCGCGCCGTGCCAGGTGAAAGTGCTTCCCGTGTCTGAGAAGAGCCGCGACTATGCACGCGCGGTGACGGAGCGTCTTGACGCTGCGGGCATCCGTGCGGTGCTTGACGAGCGCGACGAGAAGATTGGTTACAAGATTCGTGAGGCGCGCAACATCGACCGTCCGCCGTACATGCTCATCCTGGGCGAGCAGGAGGTCGAGGCGGGGAACATCTCCGTGCGCGACCGCTCGAACGAGACGCACACCGAGGACATCGATGCCTTCATTGCCCGCGTGACCGAAGAGATTCGTATGCGCGCGTAACGTGCGGAAATACGATTGTATTTTGGGCACCTGCCGTTCCTGCGGCGGGTGCCTTTGCGTTGCGAGTGGAGCTGGCTCGTATTGACGAGGCTCGGTATGCGTGTGCATGCATCTGACGCGGCGCCTGGCCGCGCACGCTCTCGATACGATGCGTATGCGATACCGGCGGGTTAAAACTCTGCTCGCGCGTCCAGAACGTACCCGCGAAGGAGTACAACATCATAAGGAAAATTTTGCCAGGGGGTGTGATCTTGGATACACAACAGAATGCGTGGCACACACAGGAGGGCGAAAAGCATGGGGCTACGTCTGGCTCGTGCATGACGCGTCGCCTGTTTCTTGCCGGCATGGGATCTGTAGCTGCTGCTGTTGGTGCAACAATGCTTGCCGGGTGCGGATCCGATCCGTCGTGGGGCACGCTTGGCGTTACGGCAGACGGGCAGCTTGCCTTCAGCGACGGCGGCACGGCGAGCTGGGGGCAAGATGGGATGCTGCGCATCGGCATGGAAGCCGGCTATCCGCCTAACAACTGGCAGGAGGATGCGCCGTCCGACGAGAACATTCCTATCGAAAACGTTGCCGGTGCCTATGCAAATGGATACGACGTTTGGATTGCAAGCCGCATCGCCGAGGGGCTCGGTCTCACGCCCACTGCGGTGAAGATGGAGTTCAACGGTCTCATCTCCGCGCTTAACAACGGGCAGATCGACATCATCATGGCTGGCATGGCTCCCACAGAAGAGCGCAGGCAGTCCATCAACTTCTCAGAATTCTATAGTCCCCAAATCGAGTATGTTGTACTCGTCATGGCCGGTTCTCCGTATGCAAGCGCCACCTCACTTGAGGATTTCTCTGGTGCAACGATTCTTGGACAGTCGCAGACCATGCTCGATACCGTCATCGATCAGATTCCGGGCGTCAACCATGCCACGCCGGTTGATAGCACCTCCGATATGCTTGCGCGCCTTGAGAACGGCACGGTCGATGGCATCACGTCGGATTATTATGGGGCGCTTGGCTTCGTACGGACCAATTCCAACCTCGTTATGGTGCAGTTTGATGAGGGCAAGGGGTTTGAGCTTGAGGCTACGGGCTCAAGCGCGGGTATCCGCAAGGCGGATACGGATCTGCTCGACCAGGTGAACGCTATTCTCGACCAGATTCCCGAGGACGAGCGTCGCACGCTTATGGAGCGCGCGGTGGAGACGCAACCCGCAACGTAGCGCATTGCACTCCTGGCCGTCCCTCCCTGCGGCCATTGCTCCTGGTATCTCATTTCGTTGGAAAGGCACAGTATGACGATTGCCGATCGCATCCGTTCACTTACGGGGTTTTTCCGCCGCGACCATATATACGTGCTGCTGGGAACTGCGGCGCTTGCGGCGTTTTCCTATGTGCTCACGCGTTTCATGCCTACCCGCTCGAGCTTTTTGGGCGCAGGCGTTGGGGTGATAGTATGCCAGGCGGTTCTGGGTGCTTGGCTTGCTATCACGGCGCTTGCCCTTATCACGAAGCTTACGCACTGGGAGACGTATCGTTCTACGTGGTGGTGCCAACCTACAGGACGCCGCGTCTTGCGCATCGCGTCGTATGTTGTGTGGGCGGTATGCGCCATCGTCATCTTCGATCGTGCGGTGCTCTCACTCTACGACATCGCGTGTTTCGCCGCTGCTTCCGATAAGCGCACAAACGTGTTCATCGCCGACATCTTCTTCTTTGCCTGGAAGGGTCGCGGCATGCTCCTGCAGGGGCTTGGCAACACGGTGATCGTTGCCCTTATCGGCACGGTTGTTGCGTTTGTGCTTGCGCTTTTGCTTGTTTTCTTGCGCCTCAATCCGCCGCAGCGCCGTGACAATGGATTCGTGCGCTTTTGGAAGAAGATCGGCCTGGGGTTCTATTCGGTGTACACCACCGTCATCCGCGGTACGCCGATGATGGTGCAGGGATCCATCATCTACTTCGGCGGCTACGGCATTATTCAAAGCATTACCGGCTTTGGCGTGGCACAGATGAACCAGGTGTGGTCGGTCTTTGTTGCGGCGCTCGTAACCATATCGCTCAACTCCACGGCCTATCTGGCCGAGGTTTTGCGTGGAGCCATCGAGTCGATCGACGCCGGTCAGGCCGAGGCGGCGCGATCGCTTGGTCTCACGCGGTGGCAGGCCATGATGAAGGTCGTGTTCCCCCAGGGCGTGCGCAACGCCATCCCGGCCATCGGCAACGAGGTCGTCATCAACATCAAGGACTCCTCGGTCTTTACGTTCATCGGGTTTTTCGAGGTCATGTATGCCTCGCGTACCATCGCGGGCATGTACTACGGTTCGACCGAGGTCTATATCACAACCGCCGTAATCTATTTGGTGCTCACCTTGGTCGCCGGCGCGCTGTTGAGAGGTATTGCTCGCAAGCTCGACGCGCCTGCGTCCAGCGGCGTGCCAAGCTCGAATTAAGGAGGCTGCCCCATGGCATTTGTTTCCTCAGAGGCAGCGTCGCGCGTCGCGAACGCGCCGAGCGACGAGATTATCCGCATCGAGGGTCTGCGCAAGTCGTTTGGGCAGCTTGAGGTGCTGCGTGATATCAACTTCTCTGTGAACCGCGGGGAGGTGGTGACAATCATTGGCGCTTCTGGCTCCGGCAAGTCGACCTTGCTGCGCTGCATCAACTTGCTGGAAGAGCCGGATGCGGGGCACGTATGGTTTGAGGGGAAGGATCTCACCGATCTTTCAACAAACGTGGACGAACTGAGGCAAGACATCGGCATGGTGTTCCAAAGCTTCAACCTGTTTGCGAACAAGAACGTGCTCGATAACTGCACGCTCGCGCCCGTGACGCTGAAGCGCATGGACCGCGCGCACGCCGAGGAGGTTGCGCTCATGCACCTTGAGCGCGTGGGCCTTGCCGACTTTGCCCATGCCGACGTGCGGCGGCTCTCGGGCGGACAGCGCCAGCGTGTGGCAATTGCCCGCGCTCTGTGCATGGACCCCAAGGTGATGCTCTTTGACGAGCCTACCTCCGCTCTCGACCCTGAGATTGTGGGAGAGGTGCTCGAGGTTATGCGCTCGCTTGCCGAAGGCGGCATGACGATGGTTGTCGTGACGCACGAGATGGCGTTTGCGCGCGACGTTTCGGATCGCGTCGTATTCATGGATCGCGGCGTGATTTTGGAACAGGGTTCTCCGGCCGAGGTGTTCGGCAACCCGCGCGAGGAGCGCACGCGGGCCTTCCTGTCCCGGTATCTCAAGGAGGAATAACATGGCTGAGCAGTCTGCACGCGACGCTGCGGCGCTTGAGGTGGCGCGCTGGTTTGCGCACGAGGACGACTATCCCGATTTTGATGCGGCAGGGGCGTGCGAGCGCCTTGGCGAGGCGATTCGCTTCAACACGGTCAACTCAGATCCCGCCACAGCGGATTGGCATGAGTTCGATCGGCTGCATGCTTGGATGCGCGAGCGCTTCCCACATGTGATGGCGGCCGGCACCTTCGAAGTTATCGCACGTGGGAGTGTGCTCATCACGCTCCCCGGTACCGATGACGGGCTGCGCCCAGCACTGTTCATGGCTCACCAGGACGTGGTTCCCGTTGTTGCGGGCACCGAGGACGATTGGAGCGAGCCGCCGTTTTCCGGAACGGTTGACAACGACTTCATTTGGGGCCGCGGAACCATGGACATCAAGGAGATGGTAGCGGCGGAGCTTGAGGCGGCTGAGTATATGCTTGCACGCGGTGGTGTGCTGCGCCGGACGCTCTACCTGGCCTTCGGTGAAGATGAGGAGAGCTTCAACACGGGTTCGGACGCGCTTGCGCAAACGCTGCAGCAGCGCGGTGTGACGCTCGAGTACGTTTGGGACGAGGGCGGCTGCACGGTAGGGGATGGCGCGCGCTTCGGCGCACCGGATACGCCCTTTCTTGCGCTGGAGCTTTCGGAGAAAGGGTATGTGGACCTTGCGCTATCGGTGCAAAGCGACGGTGGCCATTCGTCCAACCCCTACGGGGGAACCTCCCTCGGAACGCTCGCCCAGGCGATTGCACGCATTGTGGAGCATCCATTTCCCGTTCGCTTGCCCGAGCTCATTGCCGCATCGTTCCGTGCACTTGCGCCTGCTATCACTGAGGAGCCCTTCCGTTCGCTTGTTGCCGAGGCCGCTTCCACCGGGTGGGCGGACACCGATGCCTTGGCTCAGGCCTGCATGGAGCGCCCGGAGCTCTTCCCGCTGGTCACAACTACGATTGCGCCCACGATGATTGAGGGGTCGTCTCAGCAACCAAACGTCATGCCGCAGGATATGCGCGCGGTGGTGAATTTCCGTCTGGCGCCTGGCACGTCTGTTGAGGACGTTGTCTCGCACTGTCGCTCCGTGATTGGGGAGCTTCCTGTGACGCTTGAGGTGCTTCAGGGTAACGATGCCTCTGCCGAGGGAAGATACGATGGCTACGGGTTCACGATGCTTTCGAGCGTGCTCGGGCGCTACTTTGTTGACCCGGCAACGGGTGAGGGGCTCCCGTGTGTGCCTTCCATCTCGCGCGGGGCGACGGATGCGCATAACTATGAGCGCATCTGCGATACCTGTATGCGCTTCTCGCCGTTCCTCGTGACCGAGGACGAGGAGGCTCGCGGCATTCACGGTACCGACGAGCGTCTTCCGCGCCGCTCGTACATCCAGGGCATCCGTGCTGTGATTCGAATGATTGAGCAAACGTGCTGCTAACACAGTATGTGGGAATTGCGTCTCGATGGGCTTCTGGGGTCTTGGGCGTTGGCCTGCAGGACCTTCGAAGCCCTCGGCGGATTGCCCTCACTGGATTTTGCATCTGCGGGGCCGTCTGCGCACATCGAAACGCTATACTGACACCGTTGGTTCAACGGGTTGAGAAAGGCGGTTGGCATGTGCGTCACGCAGGCTGAGGTAGCAGCGCGTTTCGCCGCTTCGCAAGGAGCCCGCGCAACGTGGTTCGTGCCAGCACGCAATACCTGTGACCTCATCGCAAAGCTCTGCTTAATTGGCCTCCATGATCGCTTGGTGGTGTGTGCCAACGACTTTGCATCGAGCTTTCGGGCGCAATTTCCCTTTGGAAACCTGTCGTTTGCTGCAGAGCCTACGCCCATGGCCATGCTCGCGGCGAGCGTAGCTGATCCTTCCGACGAAGTTGCGAGGCTCGTGCCCGAGGGTTCGCCGGCTTCTTACGCGCATCCCGCAGGTATTGATGCCGACCGGCTCTTTTGGTTTGTAGCATCTGAGGGCGGGCTTGGCCTTCGCGTTGCCCATATCCGGGCGCTTGCCGAAGCCGCAGCGACGGTGGGTGCTATTCTCATTGTGGACAACACGATGCCTTCGCTGTATGGCTGCAACCCCATTTCGCTGGGCGCGCACGTGAGCCTGGAGGCGCTTGACCGCGTTGCCGCAGGCAAGCTCGCGCACAAGGTGGTAAGTGTCTCTGTGGCGCGCTCGGTGAATGGCAGAGGACGCCGCCGTCTTGTTTCGCCCAAGTCGGAGGAGGTCTATCGTCTCCTTGCGTTTAGCCTAGGTGACCCCGAGCAGCCTTCGGACGCTTTTTCGCTTGCGGCGTCTGATCTTGCTGCCATCGAAGAGGGAGTTGCCAGCTTGCCCGAGCGCATGCAGAGCCACATCGATCACGCTCATGCGATCGCTGCCTATCTGGCTTGCCATGAGCGCGTGGGGCATGTGTTCTATCCTGGTCTGCCGGCACATCCGGACCACGCGCTTGCCCCCAATGTGCTCTTGCATGGAACGGGCCCGGCGATTGATTTTGCGCTTCGGGGTGACGATGCCGAGACCATGGAGACGCAGCATCGCGCATTTCTCGCGGCGTGCCCTTGCGCCCATCGCGATGCCCCGGCAGGTGGGTCGCTCACGCGCATGGGATTGGTGGCAGATCAGGGTCTTTGCTATATCCGCCTGTTTGCCGGCCTGGATGATCCGCTCGCCGTGGTCGATGCACTGGACGCCACCTTGCGCCAACGTGATATGGCCCGCGCATAACACGTGCGCCGCGGCTAGCACGCGGTCTTGCGTTCGGCGACGCGAAGCGCCGCAGTGCCGCGCTCAGCTGTACGCAGTTTATGGCGCTGCAAGCGCTTGCAGCGCAACCGTTTCTCCACGTGCCACTTCAGTACCAACCAGAACCCATCCACACATCGGGGAGGATGTCATGGATTCGCTTGCAGCAAACCTCATTGAGGCGCTTGTTCTTGGTGTCGCGCTCGCTATGGATGCCATGGCGGTCACGCTGTCCAATGCGCTTTGTGAGCCCGGTATGCCACGCGCCAAAAAGCTCGCCATGCCCATCATGTTTGCCCTCTTCCAGATGGGCATGCCCATCTTGGGCTACTGCGGCGGCACGCTCATCGCGCCCATTATCGAGGCGTATGCAGGCATTGTTTCGCTCGCTATCCTTGGGTTTGTAGGCGGCAAGATGATCGTGGAGGCGGTGCGTGAGCTGCGTGAGCCGGAGAGCTGCTCCACCGAGGGACTCACCTACCGCACCATCTTCTTTGAGGCCATCGCCACTTCCATCGATGCCTTTGTAGTAGGCGTTTCGCTTGCTGCGAGCGGGGCGAACATGGTGCTCTACGGTGGTGCCATCGGTGTGACCACGCTGGTGTGCTGCCTCATTGTGCTTGTTATTGGCCGACGCCTGGGTTCGCACTTTGGCCCCAAAGCCGAGGTTGTGGGTGGTATCGTGCTCATCATCATCGGCCTCAAGGCATTTTTTTCGTAGCAGCCCGCGCGGTGGGAGGCGCTTACGCTCACCAACCATGGCCATAACCTGCTCGTTTAGATTCCGTGGTCAGATTATGTCTAGATATTGCTTCAACTAATTAAGCCCGCGGTAATTCAAACGTTATTCAGCCGATATTCTGTCAGCATGTCGCTCACTTCAAAACTATGATTGCTACATGAAGGCTCTCTGCGACATATCTGCTCTCCGTTATCATCGCATTCCGCCGCATGTTCACGAGCTGCTTGACGATCGTCTTGATCTTGCTCTCGGTCCGCGACAGAAGTCCCTGCAGCCTGCGACCGAGCTGCTTGGTCTTCCAGGCAAACCGCTCCATGTTCTTCAGGCTAACCGCGCCGCTTGCGCTAAGACCTCCAACCAGTACACGCATCTCATCTCGCATGAGCTGCCGTTCGGTTCGATTCAAGAATTTGGCTCATACACGGCTGTTGCGTCTCCCGCGCTGACGCTTTTCACACTCGCAGGCCGACTCAACCTGATTGATCTGATCATGCTTGCCCACGAGTTTTGCGGAACGTTCTCGGTGTATGTTCCTACAAGCGACGAGCGCACCTATCTGCAAGAATGCATCGATAGAAAGGTTCTTGCACCCTTGGATGGGTGGAAGCCCGTGCTCGACCAGGCTGGCAAGCTCACCAATCTTTGGAAGCGCCCGCCTCTGGTCACATCCGAAGAGCTACATGCACTTGCTAATCATATGAAGGCTGCCAAAGGATGTCGAGCTTTTGCCGAGGCGCTCCGTTATGTTAATGAGGGCGCTGCCTCTCCCTTTGAGGTGCAGACGGGCATGCGCATCAGCCTTCCACGCCGCATGGGCGGCGAAGGCGTGGATGGCCTCACGTTCAACTATCCGGTACGTCTTTCGCGGGATGCACAACGCATCAGTGAACAGAGCATGGCCTACATAGACGTGCTCGTGCGCAATGCAGACGGGACGCGCCAGGCGGGCATCGAATGCCAGAGCGCCCTTGTGCACGACAACACCCAGCGTGGCATCGCCGACGGCAACCGCATCACGGCGCTGCAATCCATGGGGTACACCATGCTTCAGCTTTCCTACGATAATCTGGTCAATCAGGGTAACTTCGCTAGCTTCATGGCTTACCTGCAGCGCGTGTTGGAAGTGCAGCCCGCGCCTAATGCTCATGTACGGTAAGGAAGCAAGCAACCGAAAACAAGAGATAGACCGCCAGCACTACACTATTCCGAACCAAAGACCAAAAGATAAGCATTGTGGGAAAATCTAAACTTTTGGATTTTCCTACAA
>DVID01000049.1 GCA_018711625.1 Candidatus Limicola stercorigallinarum
CGGTGGACGGCACCGTCCGCCGATCCGAGAACAGAGGCCCCCGGGGTGACCCGGGGGCCTTTTGCCGTTCCGGGGCGTCCCCGGGGCCGGCCCCGCCCGGGCCCTTTCTGCGCACTTTGCGGCCGGGGCGCCTGTATTCTTACTTCCCTGTACAATATGATGCGGCATAGTATGTACTGCGCATATGCTTGTTTGGGAGGTGGCGTATGGCGGAAGCTGGCATTGGCGTGGATATCGTTGAGATTCCGCGTATGGAAGAGATTCTTAGGCGCACTCCTTCGTTTGCATCGCGAATGTTTACCGATGAAGAGCGCACATATTGTGATGCCAAGGCGCGCCCTGCAGCCCATTACGCTTGTCGATTTGCGGCCCGTGAGGCAGTTCTCAAGGCGCTTGGGACGGGTTTTGGCGAAGGTATTGGCCGAAAGGACGTTTCGGTTTCTCGTAACCAACAAGGGCGGCCGTCGGTTGTGCTTGCTGGTCGTGCCCGTGAAGTTGCCGATGAGCTCGGTGTTGTTGAAGTGGCCCTCTCGCTCTCTCATACCAATCAACTTGCTGTTGCGAATGCGCTTGCCATCACCCAGGAGGCTCGTCCTAAGCCTAAGGCGCGTCAGCGTGACGAGCGTTCTTTGATTGCTCAATCTTTTAAGGAAGCACGTGCTGTTCTTGATGAACTTGATGAGCTAGAACGTGTACAAGTAGATGCTGATGCGTCCTCTAAGGACGTTGTGGATACGACGGGAGGCACAGATGAAACCCGTTCTGAGCACTGAGGAAGTAGTCCGTCTCGAAGATATTATTGAGCGGGCTGGAACCTCAAAGGCGGAACTCATGGAGTTTGCTGGCGAATTTGTTGCCCAAGAGGTTGAAAAGCTACATCCTAAGCGCGTGCTCATTCTCACCGGATTTGGCAATAACGGCGGAGACGGCTGGGTTGCGGCCGACCTGCTGAAGCAAAAAGGTATAGAGGTTGCTGTCGTTTCGCCTGTTGAACCGGATGAGATTCCGGCAAGTCTCGCGCGGCATGTGGCTCGTCGGACGGCGGGGCGCGAGGTAACCGTGCATGTGGGCCCTTCGTGCGATGAGCTTGCGGCTTTGGTGGAAGTGTCCGACGTTGTGGTAGATGCCATTCTGGGCACAGGCTTCCATGGCGCTCTACGAGCTCCGTTTTCCATCTGGGTTAAAACTATCAATGAGCTGGGACCTGTGGTGGTTTCGGTTGATACGCCCTCTGGCCTCGATGCGCAAACAGGCAAGGTGGAAGATGCCTGCATTCATGCGGACCGAACGGTCACCATGCTTGCGCCCAAGATTGGTCTGTACAGCGGTGATGGCCCCGAGTATGTAGGTGAGCTGGTTTGCGGCGAGCTGTATGACAAGCTCGACGAGGTTATTGGTGACGTCGATCATGCCGCAGAGATCGTTGAACCTGAGGACATTATCGATTTTCTGCAGCATCTGCCGGCTAGCGTAAACAAGTATTCTCGTGGCTCTGTATTGGTTGTGGCAGGGTCTGCTCAGTATCCCGGAGCGGCCATTATGGCGGCCAAGGCTGCTGCCCGCGCTGGTGCGGGCTATGTAGCCGTTGCGACGCCCGAGCCGTGCGCAAATCTCATTCGCATGGCGCTGCCCTCGGTGCCAGTTTTTGGCATCCCTTCCGATTCCCGCGGCACCTTTGGTGCCGCGGCGCGCACGGCCGTAAACGAGTTGGCGCAGAAGTATTCATGCGTGCTCTGCGGGCCCGGCATGGGTGTTTCGGCCGGAAGTATGGACGTGGTGATGGGGCTTCTCGAGCTCAATGTTCCGCTTGTGCTTGATGCAGATGCCCTTAACTGCTTGGCGAAGGTTTCCATTGGCGGTATCGACGCCACGCCCGATCTGTATCGTCGAGAGGCTCCGCTTATCCTCACGCCGCATCATCGCGAACTCTCGCGCTTGGTTGCCGGTGACGATGTAAACGACCTTCTGAGCGCCATTGAGGCGGCCCAGAAGATCGTTTGGGCTTGTGGGTCTGACAACCTAGTTGTTGTCGCCAAAGGGCCCACTACGGCCATTGTGGGCGTTGAGAAGGTGCTTCTGCCCATGGCGGGACCGGCCTCGCTTGCCACGGCGGGATCGGGTGACGTGCTTGCGGGCATTATTGCCGGAACGGTGGCGCTCAACGTCAAACAAGTGGAGCTGTGGGAGCTGCTGTGTGCGTATGCGGTGGCCATCCACTCCTATACCGGCTTTGCGGCGGCGGAGCGCTTTGGCGAAAAGAGCGTGATCGCTACGGACCTCATTGATTTCATTGGGCCTGCCATGCAGCTCGCTGCTGACGAGGCACTGCGCAGCATGGGGCTTATTGATTCTGAGGGGGCGTGAGCGTCATGTTGGTTGAGAAGTGTCCGCAACATCGCTGGGCGTGGGTGGAAATAGACCGCGGAGCGCTCCGTAGGAATACGCGTGCGTTCAAGAACCTCCTGCGGCCTGGTCAGCGTCTTTGCTGCGTAGTTAAAGCCGATGCCTACGGCCACGGCGCCCTTGAGTGCGCGAAAGTGATGCACTCTACGGGTGCGGATATGTTTGCCGTGGCCACCGTGGATGAGGGCGTTGAGCTGCGTACGGGCGGTATCACCACGCCAATCCTCGTGCTCAGCGAGCCGCCGCTCGAAGCCATTCCAACGCTTTTGGCGTACCGCATCATGCCTTCGGTATACACCACGGAGTTTGCTTTGGCTTATGGCGAATGTGCGGTTCAGGCGGGCACCGTGGGCAAATACCACCTGGCTATTGAGACGGGTATGAATCGCATTGGCGTGCACTACACCGAGGTGCTCGACTTTCGCCGTGGCATTGATTTTCATCGCGGTATTCAGTGCGATGGCGTGTTCACGCATTTTGCCACAGCCGATGAGATTGATGGCTGGGACTACAAACTGCAGCGTCGCCGCTTTGACGAGGCGGTGGCAGCTCTGCGCGAAGCGGGCTTGGAAACGGGTATTGTCCACTGTGACAATACCCCGGCATCGATTCTTGATCCCGAGTCGCATTACGACATGATTCGCGCGGGCATTGGGCTCTATGGCCTGCAACCATGTGAGGCCACGCGTCCGCGTATCCAGCTGGAGCCGGTGATGAGCGTGAAGGCTCGGGTAACACGTACCACGCACCCTGCGATGGGCGAGGGTGTGGGCTATGGCTTTACATATCGCGTTCCGCGCGCGACGGTGCAAATCTGCACGCTGCCTATTGGATATGCAGACGGGCTTGCGCGCACGCTTTCCAATCGCATGGACGTGCTCTACTGTGGAGAGCGGTTCCGCCAGGTGGGCAATATCTGTATGGATCAATGCATGGTGGCTATCCAGCAAACGCCTATTCATCAGATTCGCGAGGCGGAATACGGCGATGTGATGACCATCATTGGCCGCGATGGCGATGCCGAGATCACCATGGACGAGATGGCCCAGCTGCGCGGCACCATCAACTATGAGGTTGCGTGCAACTTTGGTATGCGCCTCGAAAAAGTGTACCGATAAGGAGACGCCATGGGTGTCATGCATATTCCGGGCCACACGCATCAAGCTCCGCGCGAGGTGACGCTCGAAGAGATTCGCGCGGTGCTGGGTGATTGCCGGCAGTGCCCGCTTGCCGAGACGCGCACAAATATCGTGTTTGGCGTGGGCAATCCGCACGCACGCGTGATGTTTGTGGGTGAAGCGCCGGGCCGTAACGAAGACCTAACGGGCGAGCCTTTTGTGGGCCGTGCCGGCGAGAACCTCAACCAGATTCTCTCGCTTGCCGGTCTTACGCGCGACGAGATTTATATCGCCAACGTGTTGAAATGTCGCCCTCCGCAAAACCGCAATCCGCGGCCCGATGAGGTGCTTGCCTGCTCACCTTATCTGCGCGAACAGATTCGGAGCATTTGGCCCGACATGATTGTGACGCTAGGTAACCCCGCCACGCATTTTGTGCTTAAAACTGAGACGGGCATCACGCGACTTAGGGGGCGTTTCCATCAGATGGGGCACTTCACCGTGATGCCCACGTTCCATCCTGCGGCGGCGCTGCGCAATCCCGCTTGGCAGACGCTTTTGGAAGAAGACTTTAAGATGCTGGGCGATTGGCTCGAGCGCCATCCTGCTCAGGCGGTCCCGGCTGTGGGTGAGCGCCCTGCAGGCGCCCCCACCGATGCCCTGCCTACCTGGGAGGCGTGAGCATATGGCGTTGGTCCGAGAGGGAGCGAGGCGCTACGGCAGCGCGAGCCAAGCGGATACAGAGCATTTGGGCGAGCTTATAGCCCCGGTGCTTGCCGATGGTGACGTGATTGTGCTCACGGGTGGCCTGGGCGTAGGCAAGACGCATCTTACCAAGGGGCTCGCGCGCGGCCTAGGCGATGCGCATCCTGTAACAAGCCCCACCTTTGCTTTGATGGCGGTGCACGATGGGGGGCGCATCCCGCTTTTCCACTTTGACCTTTACCGCTTGGAGCACGCCTATGAGCTGGAGGATACGGGCATCTTTGATGTGCTGGGGTACGAAGGCGCCTGCGTGCTGGAGTGGGGCGAGCAGTTTCAAGATGAGCTCACCGATGAGTTCCTTTCGGTGGTGATCGAGCGCGTGGCGGATGCTCCTGAGGAGCGCGTTGTTTCGCTTGAGGCGCATGGTGCTCGTGCGGAGGAGCTGGCGCAGGCGATTGACGAGGCGGTTATTGCCGATAGCGCTGCCCACGTGGCATGAGATGCCACGTGGATAGGATCGAGCTGGTGCGAACGTGCCGTACGTGTGCGCGACGAGAGTAATGAAGGCATCCGAGGGGGCCTTATGGAGATGACAGAGCAACAGAGCGTTGCGACGAGCATGCTGGTGGTTGCTATCGATACATCAACCGATATGCTTGCCTGCGCGGTGGCGCAGTGGACGCCTGTGGCAGCGAGCGATGGCGTGCCCGCACATGCCCAGGTTGAGGTTTTGACGCATGCCGACCATCTATGTAGGCGCCGCGCAAACGTGGAGCTGGTAGGTACGATCGAGCAGGCGCTTGAGCAGGCTCATAAGCGCTGGGAAGATGTGGACGCGGTTCTTGTGGGCCGTGGGCCGGGGTCGTTCACCGGTGTGCGCATCGGCATCTCCACCGCCAAGGGTCTTGCGCGTGGCGCAAACATTCCTCTACATGGGACCTCAACGCTCGATGCCTGTGCCTGGGTCTCTTGGGCAGCAGGCGTGCGTGGGCGCGTGGGCGTGGTGGCAGATGCCATGCGTGGCGAGGTGTATCCAGGCTTATATGACCTGGATGACGCGGGGGCGCACCGCCTGTTTGATCGGGAGCGTGTGGTGAAGGCGGCGGAGGCCGCAGCCGCTTGGGCGGCAGAGCCCTATGCAGGCGAGCTGGTGCTTACAGGCGATGGCCTTAAGCGCCATGGGAAGCTCTTTGATGAGGCGGGCCTGGCTCGCCGCGTGGACGAGGCTCTATGGCATCCCACAGGCGAGGGCCTTTTGCTGGCCGCCGCAAGCCCCGAGCGCTATGGGGAGGACGAGGCGGGCGACCCCGCGCTTGTGCTGCCTATCTACACGCGGCTTTCTGATGCGGAAGAAAACGAGCGCCGTCGCCTGGGTTTGCAGCAAAGCCCTGCAAGTGAGATTACCGGTGTTGCCGAAGAGCTCTCAGGCCGTCATCTGCAGCTACGTCCTATGGGTCCTGCCGATGCCGAGGCGGCTGCAGCGCTTGAGACGCGCTGCTTTGAGGGAACGGGCCACACGGCATGGTCGCCGGCTCAGTTTCTTTCGGAGTTTGGTGAAGATGCGGCAGTGCCCCGCTCATGGTGGGTGGCGCACGACAACGGCGAGCTTGTGGGGCTCGCGGGCGGCATGATGGTTGAGCACGACCTGCAGGTGCTCGATGTTGCCGTGGCACCCGAGCGTCGCCGTGCGGGAATTGCTCGCAAGTTGCTTTCTCATGTGAGCTACGACGCGCAGATGCTTGGATGCACCACAGCATCGCTTGAGGTGGAGGACGGCAATGCTGCCGCCATCGCTCTGTACCAAGCACTGGGATTCGAGCAGGCGGGTGTGCGCCGTGGTTACTATGGGCCGGGGGCGGACGCGCTCGTGATGACGGCGTCACTGCCTTTGGTGCTGCCGGTGGACGCCACCTCTCCCGAGCCTACGGCGGCCGTCCATCGTGCATGGCCGCTACCGGCGGCCTCGCGCACGCCGGCTGAGCGCGATGAGCTTCGTCGCCGTAATCTGGTACTTGCCATTGAAAGCTCGTGCGACGAAACCGCTGTAGCCATCATGGACGAGGCGGGTAATCTGCTGGCCAACCAGGTGTCCACACAGATTGACTTCCACGCTCGCTTTGGTGGCGTGGTGCCTGAGATCGCCTCGCGCAAGCACGTTGAGGTGATGGTGGGTGTGGTTGAAGCCGCGTTGGAAGAGGCGGCGCAGGCGCTGGGACTTACAGACGGTGCCTTGGAACCCGAGGAGCTTGCCGCTGTAGCAGTGACGCAGGGGCCGGGGCTCGTAGGAGCGCTTGTGGTGGGTGTAGCCTTTGCCAAGGGTTTCGCCTTTGCAGCGGGAAAGCCTCTTATCTGCGTCAACCATCTGGAAGGGCATCTTTACGCCAATCTGCTCAACACCCCCGACCTCAAACCGCCGTTCATCTTCACGCTGGTCTCAGGCGGGCATACGATGCTCGTGCACGTGCGCGACTGGGGCGATTATCGGGTGTTGGGCGAGACGCTCGACGACGCGGTGGGCGAAGCCTTCGATAAGGTGGCCAAAGCACTCGGCCTGGGCTATCCGGGTGGGCCGGTTATCTCGCGCTTGGCGGAGACGGGCAATCCGCATGCCATCGAGTTCCCGCGGGCGCTCAACCGTAAGGGCGACTACCGCTTCTCGCTCTCGGGCCTTAAAACGGCCGTGGTGACCTATATTGAGCAGGAAACCGCGGCGGGGCACACCATCCACCTGCCCGACCTGGCGGCGTCGTTTGAGGCTGCTGTCTTTGACGTGCAGTACAAGAAGGCGTGGAGTGCTTTGCGCGAGACGGGCGCGCGTGAATACTGCATTGGCGGTGGTGTGGCTGCCAATCCTCACCTGCGCGCGATGCTCACGCGCAAGCTGGGACGTCAGGGTGTGCGTGTGACGGTGCCGCCACAGAACGCCTGCACGGACAACGCGGCCATGATTGCCGAAGTGGCCCGCCGCAAGCTTGCTGAGGGCGAGTTTGCCCCCTTCGACGTGGACGCCGATCCCAATATGACGTTGTAGTTACACCCCCGCTTGCTTGCGCAGGTGGGGGTGACTTCGGCTTCATCCCTGTTGCGCATTTGCAATGCACTTGCAACATACCTTTAACAACATTGACTGCATCAAGCTAAAGCGGCACAATGCCCCATGTCCAAACGGAAGAGCGGGCTTAGTCCTGCAAACAACGGGGGATGTTGAGACCATGCGTACAGATCAGCTAGCCATTATCAGCGAGATTATTTCCTGACACGGGTTGGCTGTGTGAGCTGCCCGTGCACATGCGGGCGGCTGAATGACGAGGGCCGTCGGTTTATTCGATGGCCCTCGTTTTTTGTTGGACCGCAACGTACACAGCGGGCAAACGTGGACTTGGCATTTCTGGGAAAGGGGATGTTCATTTCGATGAACGGTATGGTGATCGTAGCGGTTGCAGCGGTGGTGCTTGTTGCCGGCTACCTCGTGTATGGCCGTTGGCTGGCCAAGACCTGGGGCGTTGATGCCCAGGCGCTTACACCGGCGAAGCGCATGGAAGATGGTAAGAATTTCTCGCCGGCGTCGTGCTTTACGGCGTTCTCGCATCAGTTTAGCTCCATCTGCGGCGCCGGCCCTGTTACGGGCACCATTGCGGCCATGATGTTTGGTTGGCTGCCGGTGCTTCTGTGGGTGCTTGTGGGTGGCATTTTCTTTGGTGCCGTGCACGACTTTGGGGCGCTCTACGCAAGCGTCAAGAACAATGGTAAGTCGCTCGCCCAGTTGATCGAGAAGTACATTGGGCGCACGGGCCGCAAGCTCTTCTTGCTCTTCAGCTGGTTGTTTACCATCATTGTCATCGCTGCGTTTGTGGATATGGTTGCAGGCACGTTCCAGGCAACCTTTGATGCCGCGGGTGCTGTGGATGCTTCTACTTCGTATGCAGGCGGCGCGGCGGGCACTATCTCGATTCTCTTTACCTTTGTTGCCATTGCCTTTGGCTGGGCAAGTCGTCGGTTTCAGTTGACGGGATGGCGCGAGCTGGCTGTTGCCGTGGTGCTCTTTGTGCTTATGTTTGCCGTGGGTATGCAGTTCCCGGTGTACTTGAACAAGTTTGGTTGGTTTGCCGTAATCACGGTGTATCTGCTCTTTGCTGCCGCCATGCCCATTCAGACGCTCAAGCAGCCGCGCGATTACCTTACGAGCATCATGATGCTCGTTATGATTGGTTGCGCTGTAGTGGGTATCTTTGTGCTTGGGGCGGCTGGTCAGGCCACGATGGAAGCGCCTATGGTGGCCGATATCTCTGCCCTGGCCGAGAACGGCAGCTATTTGTTCCCCCTGCTCTTTGTGTCGGTAGCATGTGGCGCGCTTTCCGGTTTCCACAGCTTGGTTTCCACCAATACCTCGTCTAAGCAGGTGGAGAAGGAGCAGGACATGCTTCCCGTGGGCTATGGCGCCATGGTTCTCGAGTCTTTTGTGGGTGTTCTCGCCATCGTGGTCGCTGCGATCATGTACACGCAGATCAACAGCACGGGCGCAGCCGGCGCTCTTCAGGGCACGCCGTTCCAGATTTTCTCACAGGGTGTTGCCCGCGGCATGACGGCCTTTGGCGTTGACGGAACGCTTGCCACCGTGTTCATGACTATGTGCGTATCGGCGTTGGCGCTTACCTCGGTGGATGCCGTGGCGCGCATCGGACGTCTCTCGTTCCAGGAGTTCTTTGCCAAGGGCGATGACGCTGCTGAGGACGTTGAGGCTGAGAATACGGGCGCAGCGAAGGTGTTCTCCAACACCTGGGTTGCTACGGTACTCACGTTGGCGTTGGGTCTGGCCCTTGCCTTTGGTGGCTACAACAACATTTGGCCACTCTTTGGTGCATCTAACCAGCTGCTGGGTGGCATGACCATGATTACGCTGGCAGTCTTTTGCAAGTGCACAGGCCGCAAGGGATTCATGCTGTACGTGCCCGTGGCATTCTTGCTGGCTTCCACTTTCACTTCATTGGTGCAGAGCACCTTGGGCTGCATTTCGGCGCTTGCTGCATCTGGTACGGCGGTGATTGCCACCTCTGGTTTGCAGCTGGTGTTTGCCATCCTGCTTATGGTGCTGGGCGTGATTGTGGCATACAACTGCCTGAAGGAGCTCTTCACTAAGGAGGCTGGCTCGCTTCCCGACGAGGAGCCTGAGTGGACGCAGATGGGCCGTGCGCACTACGGCCATGGCGATACCGCGGATGCTCCGGCCGACGGCGCGTGGGAGCGCAGCTAGCAGTTTTCTGAGCGCGTAAAGCGTTGCTATTTGATGTGGGGTTCTCACTATGCACGGCCCTCTCTGCTGTGCGGGCTTGTTTCCGCTTGTGGCAGAGAGGGCTGTTGTGTTCTTGGCGGATTGGCGGCGTTCTCCGTTTTACAGGTTGTTAGGCTATACAGGTTATTCGCTGGGAAGTCTGAAAAAGATCGCTCTGGGTTTTGGCGCTTCCGTTACTATTCCGAGTTTTATGGCGCTTTACATCGAGTAGCAAGTCTGCTGTTCAGACTTTTGAAACGATGCATGGATGAAAACAGCAGGGAGGGTGCAGCACTTGGTTTGTTCCCCCTGCTGTTTTCTTTGGCTGGAGCAGAGGGATTCCGTGTGCGGCTCGCCGCCCGCACCCGCTACGGGGCCTACGGCCCCTTGCGGCCCATGCTGGCAAAGGCGTTCCACGCTTTGCGCACCATGGGGCCTTTTCGGGTTCGAATCCCGGAGCGGGGCCCAAATATGCCCGGGCAACGAGCCCGGGCATCAACAATTAATGGCTGGGGCAGAGGGATTCGAACCCCCGTAACCGGCACCAAAAACCGGGGTCCTGCCGCTGGACGATGCCCCATTATCACATCGTTGCCGCATTACCGCGGCACGACAGCTCAAAGTGTACCTAATCGCTCAGCGCATCGCAAACGCCATCGAGTAGCATAATCGCTAAACCCTGAGCATCGCTCGCGGTGAACGACCCGTACTGCGTCATGCCCGTTAGCTCAATGCGCAGATGTGCAGGGCGGCTAACTGCAGCCACAAGCGCGGTGTGAATGCGCTGTGACACGTTCACGCACTCGGCAAGCACAATGGTCGCACGAGGAGCAGCGTCCTCTGGCAGTGGCTCGCTTGCAATTTCCAAAACCACATCAACATCTCCGGGAACCTCGCGGTCGCACAGCTGCATACCACTCGCATCGGTAGTGGCCGAAGCAATGTTCCACATGCGCGATGCCACATTGCGCGCGATGGGGTCCTCTCCCACCACGGCAATCCGATAGCGCTCGAGCACGCTTGCTGCGCGCGCAAAGCCAGTACGCAGCTCAGAGCTGCTCACCGAGGGCTTGCCTTCCCATACGTGGCGCAGGCGATTGAAATAGCTAAAGGTGTCGTTGAAGGCCATGCCGTCGGCAAAAAGCCCCACATTTTCCTGGAACTGCTGTAGCGCCGCCTCGGTGTGCGGCCCAAAGTAACCATCTGCCTCACCGCAGGAAAAACCCAGCGCATTAAGGGCGTGCTGCAGCTCCAACACGTCGGCACCGTGGAAATTGGGCAGGCGCAGGTACAGCGTGCGATCGCCCAAATGATAAGAAGCGTCCACCAGCTTGCTCCAGCAGGCAATGTCCACCGCGTCATCCACGGCCAAGCCCTGGTCCACACGGAACCGACGCACAGCCGCAGTGGTCGATGCACCAAACTCCTGCTGCTCAAGTTCAGTGGCATCAATACCATATCCTAAGTTGGCCAAACGTGCCTGCACGTCCTCGACGGCCGGCCCCCGCATTCCTGCAACAATCGGCTCCATGCGGTTCCCTTCCCTTATTGCATGCGCCGCACACGCAGCGCGCATCGTCGTTGATCCCTTATAGTCTAGCAAGACACCCCACCAACGGTGCGAACGGTGCGTCTCGGGCCCAACAGTTCAAAGAAAGATTACGTTCGCATGGGGCTAGGAGTTGTTCACAAGGCGGGTCATAGGCAGCTGCTTGTTTATGCCCACGCGTGCTCAAGGAAATAGGTTAGGTTTGAAATGAGGTGTCCCAGGCGTTAATGGGGTACCGCCCAGCGGCGGGACTCCGGTTTTTGGTGCCGGTGATAGGGGTTCGAATCCCTTTGTTCCAGTCAATGGAAAGAGCGGCTCGGATACGCAATGCGATTTGGTCAACCAAAAACTATTCGATTTGTTGCAGTTTGAGGCTGACCTTCAAAATACACGGCCAAAGCCTGACGCTGTGACCTGCGCTTATGTTCCACGCGAAGACCGGTCTACTCGGAGGGTGCACTTTAATCTGCAACTAATCGAAAAGTTTTTGGTTGGGTATGCGCCGAGGTGGTCCCGTCGTCCCCGGCGGCTTCTTGCGTCGCGTTTCGTAACAGTATCTCTTGCTTTCTACGGGATGCATGACGCACCAAAGCGTGAGACAAGCTAAGGGCAAGTCTACCGGGAACGTCCTCGCAATGCTATCGACGCATTCTTCGTAGCGGCGTGCGCATCGCAGCCGACGTGGAATGCCTCAGTCCTAACTAAGGAACGTGGCAGGTCAGACGTGGTGAAATGTATTGTCTGCTTCTGTATGCTGCCGTCGACTGCATGATGTCGCGAACGACTCTGTTGTCCGGCGCATTCTGATTTTTCTTCTTATGCCCGAATCGAATCCATTCCGATCCTAGCCTGAACGGGGTCATATGGGACATTTTGGGCCGGGGTCGTACAAGACCGCGTTCACTCCAGACACCAACACGGCTTGAGGGCATAATCGCTCGCCACGGAACTGCTGGGAGCGGGTTACTCTGGCCAATGCTTCCCTAGCTCAACCGCTCCACGAAGAAATCGGCCATGGCAAGCAAAAGCTTGCGACATGTGGCATCAAGCTCAACATGAGCGAGCGTGTTCTTGGCGCGCGTGACGAGCGTACACGCGTAGTTGTGAGCAAAGGCGAGCGACCCTGTTTGCTCAAAAAGCTCAAGCGTGCGGGCGAGTTGTGCGGGGTCGCTTGTGTGAGCGCCCAGCAGCCGCTCGACCTCGTCGTGTACCGCAGGGTTTTCAAGGGCATGTACCGCTACAAGCGTGCGCTTACCCTCGGTGATGTCGCTCAGGTGATCTTTATCGTGGGCGTCTCCCACCAGATTGAGCAGGTCGTCTTGGATCTGGAATGCCAGGCCGCAGTCGAGGCCAAACGAGCGCAGGGCTTCAATCTGCTCCTCGCTACCACCGCCTGCAATGGCGCCACAGACAAGCGGCACTGCCCCCGAGTAGTGGGCAGTCTTGAGCGTGGCCATGGCAAGATAATCGTTAACCGTGATGTCAAAGCGCCTGTCGCGCGCCCAGCCCAGATCAAGCGCTTGACCCTCCACGGTGCGCTGCATCATGGCAACCAGCTCAGAGAGTATACGCAGCTTGCGGGCATCATCGAGCGTGGCGTCGTCCAGCACGGCGGAGGTGACCAGGGTGAGTGCATAGTCGCCACAGTTAATTGCGGGCCCCACCGTCTCGGTTATGTGCAGACAGGGCTTACCGCGGCGCAGCTTGCCGTTGTCGGCAATGTCGTCGTGGATAAGCGCTGCGGACTGAAAGTGCTCAATCGCCGCCGCGGCACTTCGGGCTTGTTCTGCCGATCCGCCTACCGCACGCGCAGCCAGGAGGCATATGAGCGGCCGGTGGCGCTTGCCGCCATTGCTGGAGAAGGCCCGGAGCGGTGCATAGAGGTAGCTCTCAAGGTCGTCTCGGTCGGTTTTCTCACGGAAAAACGAGTCCAGATACTCCTCAAGGTCACCATGATGTTCGGCAAGATACGCGGCAAAAAGATTGGCCACAATAGTCCTTTCATAAGCAGCTGCGGGGCTTGCCGCTCGGTACGGCATTGCCCCGCAGTAATCGTAGCGTATGTGTTGCTGCGTTGTGCCAAACGCACGAATGTCACGCGAACATCGCAGGCAGCAGCGGCTATGCTACAACACCCAAGCGTTATGCATCGGCGCTCGTGTCTACAGCTTCTTCCTCATGGGCGGTGGCGAAGCCGTCCGGGTTCATGGACTGCCAGTTCCACGAGTCACGGCACATGTCTTCGATGGTGTACTCTGCAGTCCAGCCCATCTCTTCATGGGCCTTAGCGGCATCGCACCAGTTGGCCGCAATGTCACCGTCGCGGCGTGGACAAATCTTATACGGCAGCTCGTGGCCGCAGGCGCGTTCGAAAGCGTGGATCACGTCAAGCACTGAGGAGCCCGTGCCGGTGCCCAGGTTAAAGATGCCTACCTCTTCACGGCCGTTCATCCATTCAAGCGCCGAAACATGGCCGCGCGCCAGGTCGACAACATGGATGTAGTCGCGCACGCCTGTGCCATCGGGGGTGGGGTAGTCGTCGCCATACACGCTCACAAACGGGCGCTTGCCCACGGCCACCTGCGCCACATAGGGCACGAGATTGTTGGGGATACCCTTGGGGTCTTCGCCAATCAGGCCCGAAGGATGGGCACCGATGGGGTTGAAGTAGCGCAGCAGCACAACGTTCCACGACGGGTCGGCCGTGTGCAGGTCCATAAGAATCTGCTCGATCATCCACTTGGTCCAGCCATACGGATTGGTGGCGGGCTTTTTGGGATCTTGCTCCGTTACAGGCGGATGGTCCGGGTCGCCGTACACGGTTGAGGAGCTCGAGAAGATGATCGAGGTGCAACCGTGCTCGCGCATAACGTCGCAGAGCGTGAGGGTGCTGCCGATGTTGTTGTGGTAATACTCGAGCGGTTTGTGCACGCTTTCACCCACGGCCTTAAAGCCGGCGAAGTGAATCACGCGGTCGATGTGGTGAGCATCAAAAATGCGCTCAAGGGCAGGGCGGTCGAGGATATTGGCCTCGTAGAAGGTGAGGTTGCGTGCTGCCTCATCGCCCACAATAAGCTTGATGCGGTCAATGGCGACGGGGCTCGAGTTTGAGAGGTCGTCTACCACAACAACTTGGTAGCCGCGGCTGAGCAGCTCAACTACGGTGTGAGAGCCAATAAAGCCGGCACCGCCGGTAACAAGTACGCAGGTTTCACTAGGGGAAAGTGCTTGTGACATAAGAGCTCCTTTCGGGAGGTTGAATCGCGACAAGTATAGCGCACGGGTTTTTTGGCCCAGGGGTGCTTCCCTGGAAGGTAACAGACGGCGGAGCAACGGCGGGAAGTGCTGGTTTTAGCCCGACCGAACCGTTTAGGGGCGCTTGGATCACGCTGGCATGTTGTTGTGGACGCGGCCTGGCGCTTGCTGCGCTTCAAATGATGCGTGCAAACCGATGTGGAAAATACGCCATGCGGCGTGAACTACGCTATTCTTATATCAACGACAGTCGGGCGACGACATATAACCACACACTAAACGGAGCCATGTATGTCTCACACCACACCGCGGCATTCAGCCGAAGCCCCTCAGCATACGCAGGGCACTTCTTCGCGTCAGCAGGATACCGTGCTGAGCGCACTGCACCAGATGGAACTTACTCGCCGAGATGCTCTTAAGGCGCTGTTCGCAGCCGTGGGCGCGGCCACGCTGTTTGGCAGCCCCATTGCGGCGCTTGCCGAGCCGCAGGCAACGCAGGAGACCCTGAATGCCCTGAGCGATGCTCAGGCCAAATACGACGAGGTCAAGCAGCAGCTTGACGATATCGCCGCTCAGTACCAAGAGCTGAGCAAAAAGCAGAGCGAGACGCTGAGCCAGATCGAAGACGTTCAGGACAAGATCGACGAGAAGCAAGAGCAGATCGACGATACCCAGGAAGAGATTGAGGCAAAGCAAGAGGAGCTTGAGGAGAAGCAAGAGTACCTTGCTGCGCGCGTGGCCTCAAACTACAAGGCGGGTGGCACGAGCGCGCTGTCGCTTTTGCTCTCGTCCACGTCGTTCAACGAGCTCATCTCTAATGCGTACTATCTCGATAAGATCAACGAGAGCGATCAGCGTGCCATCGAGGAAGTTCATCGCATCCAGGAGGAGCTGGCCGAGGAGAAGCGTGCGCTCGAAGATCAAAAGGCCGAGCTTGAGCAGCAGAAGTCGCAGCTTGAGACGCTGAAAGACCAGCAAGCTCAGCAGCTTTCGGACATGCAAGACAAGCAGGCCGAGGTCCAAGAAGTGCTGAACGGCCTTGATCAGGACGTGAAAGACCTCATGGCACAGCGCGATGCCGAGATTTTGGCAGCCGCCCAGGCAGAGGCTGAAGCGGCACGTGAGCGCGAGGAAGCGGCAAAGAAGCAGCAACAAACGGGCGGCGGTGCAACCAACATCCCCGAGGTGGGAAGCGGCCAGGATTACAACGCGGCAAGTGCTGCCCAGAAGAAGATCGTGAATTCGTGCTACTACACCCCCTCGCCGGGTGCTAACTACTGCGCCGCGTGGGTGAGCCACGTGTTCCGCAATGCTGGTTTTGGCCGTGTGTACGGCAACGCGAACGATATGTACAACAATTGGTGCACCAGCTCGCGTAAGGCAGACCTGCAGGTGGGCATGATCATTGCTGTGTCCACATACAGCAAAAACTACGCCGGGCGCGTGTGGGGCCATGTGGGCATCTACATTGGCGACAACAAGATCATGGAGAACATCGGCTTCATCAACACGAACAACCTGGATTCGTGGATTCGCTACTACGGTGATACCGTGTCTCCGCGTTGGGGCTGGGCAAACGGCATCAACCTAGCAAGTCAGTAGCGGGCGACGCTGCTGGAATCATCTCACTTGAGGGTGAGCGGCGGGGTTGTTGAGTTGCGATGAGGCTGTTCCACGGTAGCGTTTGAGTAGTCGCTCGCGTTAGCCCATGATGGTAAGCGCCGCGAGCAGCACCAGGTAGAGCACGAGCGCGGCGATGAATATGCCGTCGTGGCGCGGATTGATGCGCAGCACATGATAGTGGGTTCGGCCGGTGCCTCCGGTGTAGCAGCGCGCATCCATGGCGCGCCCAAGATGTTCGGCATGACGTAGGGCGCTTGCGAACAGCGGGACAAGAAGCGGCACGCAGGCGCGTGCGTAGGCAATCGCACCCTTTTGTTCTAGGCGAGCTCCGCGTGCCGTTTGAGCAGCAATAATATTGTGCGCCTCCTGAGAAAGCGTGGGCACAAACCTGAGCGCTATCGAAAGAATGAGGGTTACCTGGCTCACGGGGGCGCCGAGGCGCTCGAGCGGAGAGAGCAGCTTCTCGGCGGCATCGGTAAGCGCCATGGGCTGCGTGGTGAGCATAAGAAGCGACCCGCCAACCAACAGCAGGAAGAAGCGAACCGTGTAGAGAATGGCCGCTTCAATGCCGCCCGTGTGTATGGTTATGGGCCCAAGATTAACGATGGCGCTGCCGGTTTGTACAAAGAACAGGTTGATGACCGAAGTTATCACCAAAAAGAGCACGATGGGGCGGATCTGTGCCAGCAAACGCCCCAGGGGTACGCGAGCGCACAGCACGGCGGCGAACACCGCCACGGCGGCAAGGCCGAGCGTGGGCAGGCTGGATACAAAAAAGCAGCTCACCATATACACGATGGTGGCAATGAGCTTTACGCGGGCGTCAAGTGAGTGGATGGGCGAGGTTGCCGAGTAATACTGGCCAATGCTAACGCGTAGCGTCATCGCGCACCTCCTCTACGAGGTCGGCAAGGGTAAGCGGGTCGTGCTGGAGGGGAGCGCCGTGTGCGGTTAGACGGCGCGCGAAGTCGAGCGCAGCGGGTGCGCCTGGAGCATGGCAGGGTGTGCGGTCAAACACCTCGGCGGGCGTGCCAGCGTCGGCGAGCGCACCCTTGTCGAGCACGACAACCTGGTCGGCAAGTTCGGCGACATCCTCCATGGCATGGGTTACCAACAAAAGTGTGGTGCCATTTTGTTTAAGCTGAGCGATGAGCGCACGCATGCGTGTGCGACCCTGGGGGTCCAAGCCCGCCATGGGCTCATCCAGCACCAAAACAGGTGTATTCATAGCAAGGATGCCCGCAATAGCAACGCTGCGCTGTTGCCCGCCCGAGAGGGCAAACGGCGAGCGCGTCAACAGGTCGCTCGTTGGCTCAAGCCCGGCCTCTCTGAGGGCGGCAAGTACGCGGCGCTTTACTTCGGCCTCATCAAGTTCGAGGTTGCGCGGGCCAAACGCCACATCGTCATAAACGGTTTCGGCGAACAGCTGGTGTTCGGGCAGTTGCGATACGTAGCCTACGCGCGAACGCAGCTCCAGGCGACGATTGATGTCGGTGGTGTCGATGCCGTCCACAAGAACACGTCCGCTTGTAGGCATTTTGAGGGCACAGGCGAGCTCTACCGTGGTTGACTTGCCTGAACCCGTGCAGCCAACGAGGGCAGTAAGCGTGCCATGCGGGCATGAGAAGCTGAGATTTTGCACGGCAAACGGCACGGAGCGCATGCGCTTGCCGCGCTTGAAGAAGCGCCGCTTGCGAGGAGTAGCGTCTGCGGCGTAGGAGAACGAAACCCGCTCGAATGCAATGGCGGCGTTTCTTTGTGCAGTGACCATGTTGCCGGCACGCTTTTGACCGTGTGCGTCTGTGGAGATGCGGACGTCTGCCGTACGGTCCGATTTTGCCTCGTTGTTCGCGCTCGGGATCGTGCCCTTCTGCACCTCCGAGTCTGCTTTGCCGTCTTTGCGCGCAAGCTTCGCAGCGAGCTCGCGTGCGGCTTCATCGATGTCGGCAGTAAGGGGAAGCCCGGGCAGAGTATCGTCCAAGGCATCTGCTAGTTGCACAGTAAAGGGCAGCTCCAGTCCCAGGCGGGCCACCGTATCGCGATGACGAAAGACCTCCAGGGGCGTTCCCTCAAGGGCGATGCGCCCATGGTCCAGCACGATAACGCGCTGAGCTCGCAAAGCGTCGTCCATAAAATGGGTCACATGTACGATGGTGATGCCGCGGGCAACCAGGCGGTCGATGATGGCTTGAATGGCCTGGCGCCCGCTAACATCAAGCATGGCAGATGGCTCGTCGAGCAGAAGAACTTCGGGATGCATGGCTAGGGCGCCAGCAATGGCGACGCGCTGTCGCTGGCCGCCCGAGAGATCGCTGGGGTCGGCCTGTGCCCACGGCCTCATGCCAACCGCCTCGAGCGCCTCGTCAACACGGCGCACCATCTCGGGCTGAGGAACGCCTAGGTTCTCAGGACCAAACGCTACGTCATCGGCAACGATGCTGGTGACCATTTGGTCGTCGGGATGCTGGAAGACCATGGAGGCGCGTCGGCGGATTTGAGATGCCCCCTCCCATGTGCCCGCGTCAATGCCAAACACCTCAACGGTGCCCGAGCTTGCGGTGAGCAGGCCGTTCATGAGCTGGACCAGGGTTGATTTGCCCGACCCGTTACCACCGAGGATGCACA
This sequence comes from Candidatus Limicola stercorigallinarum, assembly GCA_018711625.1. GTDB lineage: Bacteria > Actinomycetota > Coriobacteriia > Coriobacteriales > Coriobacteriaceae > Limicola > Limicola stercorigallinarum. Next base: position 18,548 of record DVID01000049.1, read on the forward strand.
CGTGTTCACCAGCATAAATATCAAGCGAGATGCCGGCGAGCGCCTCGGAAGACGCGGTCTCCTCGCTGCTCGCAGGATAGGCATAGTGAACATCACTCAGGTGGATAACAGGCCGATCGAGCTGGCTAGGGGTGGGACGCGCCGTCATTTAGACCGTGTCACCTCGACGTGTCTTGAGGGCATTCATGCACGGTGCGAGCAACACCTGGCCTGCCACCACATTGATGGCCATCTTCAAGGCGTTGAAAGGAATGAGGATGGGCACAATCATGGCCACAACATCCATCATAGAAACGGCCGTGTAGAGTGGTGTCACAAAGAGATTGAGCACGCAGGTGACGGCGATGGAAAGGATGGCCCCCACAAGCATGCCCACCGCCGATGCGGCGCGGCTTTCGTTCCCTTTAAGGTAGATGAGTGCGGCCGGGATAATAAACATGCAGGTAGATACCATGCCCATGGGTGCTCCAAAGGGATCGAGGAACACGCGCGGCAACCACGAGATGATGGCTACGGCCGCTCCGAGCTTGGGCCCAAAAGCGAGAGCGGCGATGAGGCACACAATGCCGGAGGGGTCGTACATCAGCCATGGTGCTGCCGGGAAAATGGGAATCTGGATAAAGCTCAACAGCAAGGATGCCGCCGTAAACAGCGCAGTGAGGGCGATTTTCTTAGTGTCGATAGATGCGTTCATATGAAGAAGCCTCCGTTTCTTCCATCCGGACTGTACCGTCGGCCCCGGACTCTCACCGGGTCAGCCGCTTACGCGGGTCGCGGGCTTCTGATGCCGCTGCGCCTCAGCGCGCCTGCGCACATCAGTTACCGCCGGTAGGGAATTGCACCCAACCCTGAAACTATGTTTAGTAACTATACTCCTTTTGTAGCGTGACGTGCGCGGATGTTTGCGTACGTATTGGCGGCATCGGGTATAGTGGCTTGCAAGGCGGAAGTAGTCGGGTGCGTTTGGTGCTCATCTCGCCGCTGAAAACGGGAAAGCGAATGTAGGCCGCGTTTGGTCGGCCGTTTGATACAAAGGAGTGCGCATGCACGAATTCGATGGCTTCAACGAGGACATCATCTGCGCAATCACCGAGGCGGTTGGCGAGGATAACGTTGCCCTGGTTGAACCTATGAGTGCACATACCACGTTTCATATTGGTGGTCCCGCCGACGTGCTGGTGACCCCAACCACGCCTGAGGCGATTGTGCGCACGCTCGACCTTGCGGCTATTTCGGGCACGCCGGTAACTGTGGTGGGCAACGGAAGTGACCTTTTGGTGGGCGATCGCGGCATTCGTGGCCTTGTGCTCCTGCTGCGTGAGAATTACTCGGACATCCAGGTAGAGGGCGCACGCGTTACGGCCGAGGCGGGGGCTCTGTTGGCCGATGTGGCCGAGGCAGCAGCAAATGCGGGCCTTACGGGTATGGAGCCCATCTCGGGCATCCCGGCATCGGTAGGCGGTGCCTGTTTCATGAACGCCGGCGCTTACGATGGCTCAACGGGCGAGGTCTTGGAATCGGTCGAAGTGTACGTACCAGGCGCGCTCGACGCGGACGGCACGCGCGTCAAGGGATCGGTTCGCACCATGCGGCGCGACGAGCTTGAGCTGGGGTATCGCAAGAGCCGTATTGCCGCGGAGGGGCTCGTGGTTTTGCGTGCAACCTTTGCGCTAGCACCGGGCAACAAGGCGCAGATTCGTGCCGCTATGGACGACTACCGCCGTCGCCGCGAGGAGAAGCAGCCGCTTGAGCTGCCTTCGGCAGGCTCGACCTTTAAGCGCCCAGAGGGTTATTTTGCCGGCAAGCTCATCATGGATGCGGGATTGCGCGGTGCGCGTGTGGGCGGAGCTCAGGTGTCTGAGAAACACTGCGGCTTTGTGGTGAACACCGGTGACGCCACCGCGGCCGATGTGTGCGCCCTTATCGAGCATGTGCAAGACGAGGTGCGTAAGCAGTTTGGTGTTGAGCTGGAGCCCGAAGTCCGCCGCGTAGGCGAGTTTTAGTGACTTGCCGGAAACTGCATAAAATAGCCTGTAGACTGTATAGCTTTTTCAACAAAGCGGCGGTAAATCGACGGTTTTTCTGAAGGGCTCGTTCCAGGTGGACAAAATTCCGAGAAGTCGGCGATAAATCTTGGCTTTTGGCGGTGCAAATCGCCCATCGGAGAGATTCGGGTAACGAAACCCCAGGATAGGTTTATGCACGGAGGCTTCAGACGGTTCAGAATCGCCGACTTCTCGGATTTTTGTCCACTTGAGCTCTTCGTCTTGGTTAACGTGCCGAGCCGTCCTCACTAATCAGGCCTGTTAGACGTTTCGGCAGCGTGCGGCATCAGGCTGTCGTGAAATCTGTGAGCTCCTGCCAACGAGATGTCGAAACAGTTGAGCCGTCGTTCAAGATAAAGTAGGCAGCGGTATCCGGCAGCGCGTCGACAATGCGGACGCCCTCGGCGCTTCCCGCCACAAAGAGCGTGGTCGAGAGGGCATCTGCCTCGGTGGAGGAAGGGCATGCCACTGTGACGCTTACCACATCGGTTGCCACGGGCATGCCGGTGCGCGGATCGAGAATATGCCAGTAGGTAGTGCCGTCTTGGTCAAAGGTGCGCTCATACAGGCCGCTGGTAACAAGCGAACCGCCCGCAGTTTGTGCGGTGCCCACCACCGTTGAGCCGCCTGGATCGTTAGGATCGCGAATACCTGTTGTCCAGGGGCTGCCGTCGGGCTTGCGGCCCATGTAGGCGATGTTGCCGCCGAGCGATATCGCGGCTCCGGTTGCCGTGGTTTCTTGCTCAAGTAGATCACAGAGGCGGTCGGCAATATAACCCTTGGCAATGCCGCCCAAATCAAGCTTGGCTGCAAGGTCGGTGAGGGTGATGGTGGGGCTCTCGGGGTTGGAGGCGTCTACTGAGACGCCGCGCCAGTTTACGTGAGGAAGCGCCTGGGCTACGGCCTCATCGCTGGGGCGTACGCCCTCATCGAAGTCCCACAGCGTTGACACGGCGCCGATGGTGATGTCGAAGCGGCCGTGGGCCTGTTCGCACCAGGCAAGTGCTTGGGAAACAAGATCTGCTGTGGCGGGGTCCACGGTGCAGGGCGCGCCTGCCGAAGCGTTCACGCGGGCAATGTCGCTTTCAGGGTTATACAGGTCAAAGAGGGCATCGTAGCGTGCGCAGGCTCGGGCAAGGCGAGCCGGGGCAGTATCGTCGCCATACACGCTAAAGGTGCAGTAGGTGTCGAATGCAAACGTTGAACTTGTGGCGGGCTGCGCGGAACCGCTGTTGTCATTCGAGCCGCCGAGAGCGCCTTCTCCGGAGCATCCGACAAGCGCAAAGGGGCTGCTTGCGAGGGCGGCTGCGCCCATCGCCCCCATAAGACGCAAGCTACCTGCGGCAAACGCGCGACGGCTGAGGACGATGCGCTCACTCATGGATGCCTCCTTGGGGCACGGCGGCCAACAACGCTTGCGTGAGCACGCCGGTAGCGGCTCCGCAGACAACTCCCGCCACGGCCAAAACAGGAAGGTTTACGGCTGCCACCTGCGGCGAAAGCACAAGCGCCACCGCAGCGAGCTGTCCGACATTGTGGGCAATGCCGCCTATAACAGACGTTGCGATGCAGGAGAACAGACCGCTTTTCCAAGCAAGAGCCATGAGCACCCACGAAAGTACGCCGCCTGCGAGGCTGAACACAAAAGCCTGCGGATTTGCAAAAAGAATGGTGGTGCAGGCCACCTTGGCGGCCATAAGAGCAAGGGCGGGTCGCGCCCCCAAGCGCGCTATTGCAAACAGTACAACAATGTTTCCCAATCCTAGCTTGATGCCCGGCACGGTTACCGGGAGGGGCACGAGCATCTCAACGTATCCAGCAACCAGCGCGAGCGCAGTGAGCGCCCCATAGAGGGCGACGCGCTGAGCAGGTGTGCGGGATGGCGGTGTTGGCGAGTTATTTTTCATGCGCATCAGTATAAACGAGCCGCCGCGCCTTCCGCCTCAGAGAGGCGGGAGAAGCGTGCCGCGGGAGAAAGTTCTCGTATGTGAGGCGAGTGCGGAGAGGTGGAGCGCCTGCCACATGGGCGGAGGCTTTCTGCGATCCCTCATGTAACGACTCTGCAAGCAACTTTCCGCGGGAATACTCCAGTGTGATAAAGTACACCAGATAAATGAGGCGTTAACGTGAGAACGTGTGCGGGCGCGTGCGGGGTACGGGCTCGCTGTGATGGAGGGGTTTGGCATGAAAGCTACACCGTGGGGCTTTCGAGACATCATGCCCGAAGAGGCGCAGGCACGCGAAACCATTGCCGATACGGTAAAGGCGTGTTTTCGTGCTCATGGGTACCTGCCGGTAGAAACGCCGCTCTTGGAAGACAAGGCCGCCCTTGAAGGTGGTGGCCGCGTGGCAGATACGCCTTTCACGCTCTTCGACGACGACGGACGGCTGCTGGTGGTGCGTCCTGACAACACCTTGTCCATCGTGCGCCTCGTGTCTTCGCGTCTCCGGAGCGCCGCTCTGCCGCTCCGCTTGCGCTATGAGGCGCCGGTCGTGCGCCATCAAGCCCGGTTTGCTGGTGCTAATCGTCAGTTTACGCAGCTGGGATTTGAGCTCATTGGTGCCGGGGGAGCTGCGGGCGATGTGGAGATGGTGGCGCTTGCGGCCGAGGTGCTGCGTGCGCTTAACCTTCCGGTGTGGAAGATTGTGTGCGGCAGCGCGAGACCCTTTATTGAACTGCTGAACCGCTGCGATGACGTTCGTCTTGCCCAGGACGCACTTGTGCTCATTCATGCCAACGACTTGGTGGGACTCGATGCCCGTGTGGCGGCTGCCTCGATGGTGCCCGAGGTGGCACACGCAATCTGTTTGCTGCCCCGGCTTCATGGCGGCCCCGAGGTGCTCGACCGGGTTGACGAGCTGCTTTCTGCAGCCGGTGTTGATGCCCAGGCAACCGACGAACTCAGGGCGCTTGTGGATGGTCTTACCGCGACAGACCGAGCGCTCCTGCCGGAGCTCTCCTTCGACTTCTCCATCATGAACTCGTTTGACTATTACACGGGCCTTGTCTTCAAGGCATACGCGGGCAACCTGTCTGATCCCGTTGGTTCAGGCGGCCGCTATGATGCCATTTTCGACGGAGTGTTTGACGGCGTACCGCATGTTCCGGCCGCAGGCTTTGCGTTTTCGCTTGAGCGTCTGGAGACGGCGCTCCAGGTGGCGGGGGAGCGCGCAGAAGCGTGCACGGGCGAGCCTTCGCAAACGCCTGGCGTGGAGCTGCCCGCCTCGCCTGAAAAGGCGCCCCTGCGCATCGCCGTGCCCAAGGGATCGCTTAATCCGGGCACGATTGACGTGCTCGAGCGCGCGGGCCTTGATGTCTCGGGCCTGCGCAACCCGGGCCGCCGTCTCATCATTCCCGCTCGCGACACCCATACGGGCGCTGATGCCATGGGCGACGTGGAGTTTGTTATCGTGCGCGCTACCGATGCGCCCGCCTTTGTTGCCTGCGGCGGTGCCGATTGCGGTTTCTGCGGGCGCGACTCGCTCATTGAGGCCAATCTCGACCTGCTGCAGCTGGTTGATTTGGGGTATGGTGCGTGCCGGTTTATTGAGGCGGAGCCTGCGGGCCGCGCCGATGCGACGAAGCAGGCCTATGCCCGCCGCGGTGTTTTGCGTGTTGCGACCAAGTACCCGCGCATCGCGGCGGAGTGGTACGCGCGTCGCGGCATCGTGGCCGATATTGTTGCGCTCCACGGTAACATCGAGCTGGGCCCCATTGTGGGCATGACGGACCGTATTGTGGATATTACCGCCACAGGTACCACACTTCGCGAGAACAACCTGGTCATCACGGGTGAGATTATGACCTGTACGGCGCGTTTCTTTGTGAATCCCGGGCGTGCGCGCCTTGATGGGCGTGTTCGCGAGCTGGGCGACCGCCTGTCGGCGATTGCTGCTACCTCATAGGGAAGCGCTGCGGCGAAACATACAGGACACATGCGAGTACGCCGGTTGAGGGCGCAACTTTAGCATGATAAAGTCATCTTGTGGACACGAGGGCGCACGGTGTAGGCCGTGCGCCCTTTCCTGCTGAATCCTCGCGCCTCTCGCCCGCTTGGGGGTGCGGCGCGCTTTGTGTAAGAAGGGGCCGTACCATGAAAACTATTACGCTTGCCGCGGGGGAGCGGCTGCAGGCGTCGCAGCTTACGCGCAAGGGCGTGCTGCCCGCTCGCATTGTTGAGGCCGCGCACGGCATAGTGGACACCGTTCGGGCGGAGGGTGACGCTGCGCTGCGTCGGTACTGCCACGACTTTGATGGCGTGGAGCTTGAGCAATTCCGCCTGCCTTCCGAGGTGCTCGACGGTGCGCTTGGGCGCGTGGACGATGCCTTCTTGGCGGCGCTTACCAAGGCGGCTGCGCAGATTTACTCTTTCCATGAGCGTGAGGTGCAGCAAAGTTGGTTTACCACGCGCCCCGATGGCACTATGCTTGGCGTGAAGGTCACGCCTGTGGCAGCGGCTGGAATATACGTGCCGGGCGGTCGTGCCCAGTACCCTTCCACCGTGCTCATGAATGCGATTCCTGCCAAGGTTGCTGGTGTGGAGCGTATCGTCATGGTTACCCCTCCGCAAAAGGACGCCGATCCCGAGACGGGCGGCATCTCGCCCTACACGCTTGCGGCAGCAAAGGTTGCCGGTGTGAATGAGGTGTATACCGTGGGCGGGGCGCAGGCAGTGGCGGCGCTTGCATATGGTACGGAGTCTATCCCCAAGGTGGATACAATCACTGGCCCGGGCAATGCATACGTGGCTGCGGCCAAACAGCTTGTTTCGGGTGATGTGGGCATTGACATGGTGGCGGGTCCCAGCGAGGTGTGCGTGCTTGCAGATGCCACGGCAAAGCCGCTGGTGGTTGCCGCCGACCTCATGGCCCAGGCAGAGCACGATCCACTGGCGGCGTGCTATCTGGTTACCTGCGATGCTGCTTTTGCGCGCGAGGTGGAGCAAGGCATCGAGCTTTTGCTGGCGCAAAGCCCCCGTGCAGAGATCACGGAAACATCGCTTGCCAATGAGGGGGTCATCGTGGTGGCGTCCGATATGGCCGCCGCGGTTGACGCGGTGAACACCATCGCGCCCGAGCATCTCGAGCTGCACTGCGCGGACGCCCTGGGGCTCTTGGGTTCCATCAAAAACGCTGGGGCCATCTTTGTGGGCGCTTGGAGTTCCGAACCGCTGGGAGATTATGTGGCTGGACCCAACCATACGCTGCCAACAGGCGGTACGGCCGTGTTCTCAAGCCCGCTTTCGGTGGATGACTTCATCAAGAAGTCCTCGGTTATTTGCTACACCCCGCAAGGCCTGCTTGCCGATGCCCCTGCCACCCAGACGCTCGCTCAGGGTGAGGGGCTGTGGGCCCATGCCCTTTCTGCCGGGTTGCGCCGCCGCGTGCTTACGGAAGGCGCCGAGGCGGTGACGTTCGAGGCGCTTGCCCAGGCAGATCTTACGGCTATTGCTTGGCCTGAGGATGATGCGGCTACGGTGGCAGCGGGCGCGCGGGCTATGACGGCTTCCGCGGCGGGCCCGGTGCCTTCTGTATCTGAGTAAGGGGCTTGACATGGCACAGCTTTCCGATCGTATGCGCGCGCTTGTGCAGCCGCATCTTGTAGACATCGAGCCCTACGACCCGGCTTTCACGCCCACGCGCATCAACCTCTCGGCAAACGAGAACACCTACCCCATGCCCTATGTGGTTCGCGCTGCCATCAACGATGCTTTGACGTCAACGCCGCTTAACCGCTACCCCGATCCCATGGCGAATGCCGTGCGCGATCGCTTGGCGGCGCAGCATGGCGTGTCACGCCGACAGGTATGTGTGGGCAACGGCGGAGATGAGTTGCTCTACAACTTTTTGATGGCCTTCGGCGGCAAGGGTCGCACGCTGGTTAACTGTCCGCCTGCGTTTTCGGAGTACGCGTTTTTCGCGGCGCTCACCGAAACGGCCGTGGTGGATGTGTGGCGCGACCTTACAACGTTCGAGCTTGATGTTCCACGTCTCGTTGAGGCGGCGGCCCATGCCAACTTGGTTATTGTGACCTCTCCCAACAACCCCACCGGAAACCTCGTGGATGCCGCAACGGTTGAGCAGGTGTGCGCTGCTTGTCCAGGTTTGGTGATGGTGGACGAGGCTTATAGCGAGTTTGCCGATCCGGGCACGTCCGTGGAGGCGCTCTTGGCACGCCACAGCAACCTCATTGTGCTCCGTACGCTTTCCAAGGCGTTTGGCGAGGCGGGTATACGGTGCGGCTATGTTTTGGCAGCGCCCGATGTGATTGACGTGTTCTGCGCGGTGCGTCAGATTTATTCCGTCAATGTGCTCACCCAGGCGGCGGCCGAGCTTGCGGCGCGCAACCAGGCCATGTTCCGGCCGGTGGTGGAGCAGATTCGCGAGGAGCGCGAGCGCTTGCGGAAGGGTTTGTGCGCGCTGGGCGAAGCGCTAGAGCGGGAGGACAACGAAACGTCTAAGGTGGACATGTGTCCCGAGGGGCACCCTGAGGAGCACGCTGAGACTGCTGCCAGTGCCGGTGTTCCCGCACGCCAGGTGACCGTATGGCCAAGCCAGGGGAACTTCCTCCTGGTACGCCTGCCCCATGCGGCGCGGATTCGCCAGCGCTTGCGCGACGAGTACTCCATCTTGGTGCGCGATTTCTCGCAGACCCCTGGTCTGAACGGCTGCTTGAGGATTACCGTGGGCACACCTGAGGAGAACGACGAGGTGCTCCACGCCCTCGAGATGCTGCTAAAGGAGGAGCGCTCATGACCATCTATAAAAAGCAACCTCGGACCCTTGCCGAGACCTCGGCCGCTACGGTCTCCGAAGCTTCGGCCCGCCAAAGCTCTGGTTTGACCTCGCTTTTTAAGGGGTCGACGCTTGCGGCGGATGCACCGCGCACCGCGAGCGTGCGTCGCACAACGGGCGAGACGGATGTCCTGGTAACGCTCGGCCTTGATGGCACCGGTGCCTGCGCCATCAACACGGGCGTGCCCTTCTTCGATCATATGCTTAACGCGTTTGGACGCCATGGGATGTTTGACCTCAAGGTGGAGGTCGTGGGCGATGTTGAGGTGGATGCACACCATACCGTGGAGGACACCGGCATTGTGCTTGGCCAGGCGTTTTGTCAGGCGCTGGGCGACAAACGCGGTGTGACGCGTTTTGCCAACGTGGCCGTGCCGCTTGACGAGGCACTCGTCGAGGCTGTGGTTGACCTGTCGGGCCGCGGCCAGGCCTGGTGCACCCTGCCGCTTCCCACCGAGCGCGTGGGCATGTTCGATACCGAGCTTGCGGTTGAGTTTTTCTATTCGTTTGCGCGTGACGCCCGCCTGACGCTGCATGTGCGCGAGCTCGCCGGCGCAAACTCGCATCACATCATCGAGGCGGCGTTCAAGGCAACGGGGCGTGCTATGCGCGCGGCTTGCGAGCTTGATCCGCGCGTAACGGGCATTCCCTCTACCAAGGGTACCCTCTAGTGCCACGCGCGGAGGCGGAATCGTTTCATTCATGGAGGGCGGAAGGGGCGAATATGGCCGAAACGCCGCATATTGTGGTGGTTGACTACCACAAGGGAAACTTGTCGAGCGTGGTTCGCGGACTTGCTCGTGCGGGTGCAGATGCCGTGGCGTCCGATGCGCCCGAAGATATTCTTGCGTCTGATGGCATTGTGCTCCCCGGGGTGGGGTCGTTTTTTGACGCGATAACATTCATGCGCGAGGCAGGTCAGGACCGTGCAATTATCGATGCGGTTGCTGGTGGCGCGGGCACTCCCTTCTTGGGAATCTGCCTGGGGCTCCAGCTGCTCTTTGAGCGCGGTGACGAGGGCGTGCCTGCTGCGGACGCGGCCCATGCCGTCGCCTGCGACAATGCCCGAGGTGAGGGGCTTGAGCCCGGTACGGTCTTTGAAGTAGGGGGGCAGCGCTGGGTGCGCGGCCTTGGAATCTTGCCCGGCTCGTGCACGATGCTCCCGGCGCGACGTTTGAAGGTGCCCCATGTAGGGTGGGACCAGGTGCATCTTACGCCTGAGGGGGGCGCATGCCCGCTGCTTGAGGGATTTCCCGAGGGCGCCAATGTGTACTTCACGCATTCGTATGCGCTCGATACCGATGTGCAGCCGCAGGATATCGCGGCGCTCACGCATTATGCACGGAACTTTGCCTCGGTGGTGTGGCATGGCTCTATCTTTGGCTGTCAATTTCACCCCGAGAAGTCATCTGCTCACGGTCACGAGATCCTTAAGAACTTCGTGGACGTGGCGCGCCGTTGCAAGGAGGAGGCCGCATGATTGTATTTCCTGCTATCGACCTCATTGCGGGTAAGGTGGTCCGCCTGGAACGGGGCGACCGCGCACATATGAAGATCTACTCCGACGATCCAGCGGCGCAGGCGCGGGCCTTTGCCGAGCAGGGTGCTACTTGGGTGCATGTGGTTGACCTTTCTGCTGCGCTTGAGGAGGACGAGGAGGCCTGCGCTGCCAACCGCGATGCAATCAAAGAAATCTGCGCGGTCGATGGGCTTTCGGTTGATGTGGGCGGCGGCGTGCGGTCGCTCGCGCGCATCGATGAGCTGGCTGCGCTGGGCTGCAAGCGTATCGCGCTCGGTACGGTGCTGGTGCTTGAGCCGGGTTTTGCCGAGGTGGCTGCGCAGGCCTTTGGCGATCTGCTTGTGGCCGACGTCGCGGCGCGCGACGGCATGGTCAAGGTAAACGGGTGGCGCGACGGCGTCGCAGCAAGCATCGAAGATGTGGTGGGGCAGCTCACAAGCTTGGGCTTCAAGCATTTGGTGTTTACCGACATTGCCCGCGACGGCATGCAAACGGGCATTGACGTTGAAGGCTACCGGCGGGTAGCCCGCCTGGCGGGCTTTCCCGTGGTGGCATCGGGCGGCGTCTCGTCGCTTGACGATATTCGTGCGCTTGCACAGGCCGGCCCCGACGTGATTGAAGGTTGCATTACGGGCCGCGCCTTGTACGAGGGAGCCTTTACCGTCTCCGACGCGCTTGAGGCTGCAAGGGAGGGGTCGGCATGCTGACCAAGCGGGTGATTCCATGCCTTGACGTTAAAGACGGCCGTGTGGTTAAGGGTGTCAACTTTGTCTCGCTCCGCGACGCAGGCGACCCGGTGGAGCTGGCGGCTGCCTATGATTGTGCGGGCGCGGACGAGGTTATCTTTTTGGACATCACAGCAACAAGTGATAACCGTGCAACGACGATTGATATGGCTGCGCGCGCTGCGTGCGAGCTGAGCATTCCTTACACGGTGGGCGGCGGTTTTCGCGACCTGGCGGGCATGCGGACGATGGTTGCCGCCGGGGCAGACAAGGTCTCGCTCAACTCTGCTGCCGTGCGCAATCCAGACCTTATCAGCCAGGCGGCGGCTGCGTTTGGCAGCCAGGCGGTGATTTGCGCGATCGATGCCAAGCGCGTGGGGGCACCCGGCGCGCCGGGTGCCGACGTGTGGGAGGTATACACCGCAGGAGGCCGCACGCAGACGGGTATTGACGCGGTGGCATGGGCCGAAGAGGCGGCACGCCGTGGCGCGGGCGAGATCTTGCTGACCAGCATGGACCGCGATGGCACCAAGGAGGGCTTTGACCTGGCTCTTACGCGGGCGGTTGCGCGCGCCGTGCCCATTCCTGTCATTGCGTCGGGCGGCGTGGGCACGCTTGAGCATTTCGCCGAAGGCATTATCGAGGGTGAGGCCGATGCGGTGCTCGCGGCAAGCGTGTTCCACTTTGGCACGTACTCTATTCGTCAAGTGAAAGAGTACATGGCCGCACAGGGCATCCCGGTGCGGCTGGACTTCTGAGGTGTGGGTCATTTGGGGACGTGGAGCGGTTATGGCGGTAGATATTGACATGCTGAAGTTCGATGCGCATGGGCTTATCCCGTGTGTGGTGCAGCAATACGATACGGGTGAGGTGCTCATGGTGGCCTGGATGAACGCCGAGTCGCTTGCCCTCACGTTCAAGACGGGCACCACGTGGTTTTGGAGCCGCAGCCGCCAGGAGCTATGGAATAAGGGGGCTACCAGCGGAAATATGCAGCGCGTGCATGAGCTTTTTGCCGATTGCGACGGCGATACGCTGCTGGTAAAGGTGGATTCACCTGGCCCTGCTTGCCACACGGGCAGCCGAACCTGTTTTTTCAACCAGCTGGTATGAGACGGGGAGACGGGGTCTAGCGCGACTGCCTCACACGGCGCGTGCATAAGGGCCCGTGCCGGCCGCGATTAAGGAGATTGCTATGGGAGAACGCACGGCCAACGTGCACGATGGCGATATTGGAGCCACCATCACCGGGCTTGCCGCGGTGATTCATGGCAGGAGGACGGCGGCGCCAGAGGAGAGCTACACGGCACGCCTCCTAATAGGCAAGGAGGACACGCTGCTCAAAAAAGTTACGGAGGAGGCCACCGAGGTGGTGCTCGCCTGCAAAGATCGCGATCACGATCACATTCGCTACGAAGCGGCCGACTTGGTGTATCACCTGCTGGTAACGCTTGAGCGCTACGGCGTGACCGTTGAGGAGCTTGCCGGCGAGCTCGATGCACGCCACAAGTAGGTGCGCATGCCCGCGCATGCTACAATCGCGGCGTATTCATCGGCCGAGGAGGCACCATGTCTGTGTTGTTTATTGAATATCCCAAGTGCACGACCTGCAAAAAGGCAAAGAAGTGGCTGGATGAGCACGGTGTGGTCTACACCGATCGTCATATTGTGGAAGAGAACCCCACCGCCGAGGAGCTCGCCGCATGGCAGCAGCGCTCCGGCTTGCCCGTGCGTCGCTTTTTCAACACGAGCGGCATGAAATACCGCGAGCTTGGCGTTAAGGTAAAGCTTGATGCCGGTATGACGGATGAGGAGGCGTTTGAGCTTTTGGCAACCGACGGCATGCTTGTGAAGCGCCCGCTGGTTGTAACCGACACCGCCATCCTGGTGGGATTTAAGGAGGCCGCCTGGGAGGAGACGCTGCTCTAAGGCAGAGTATTGCTGAACATGCCACGCGCTCGGGTTCTTGGGCCCGAGCGCGTTTTGCTTTCGATGAGGCAACGCGGTGCGTGTGGGCAACGCGGCGCGTGCTGGGGACACACGTGCTCGGCGTATTAGCGCATGAGTGAAATGAACTGCCCGTAGTGATAGACAATGATGGCGATGGTGATGGCGTAGAACAGCACAACGCCCGCGCCAATCACAACACCAACGACGGCCGCGGGGCGAAGGCCCTCGTGGCGCTTGAGAGCGAGTATGCCTGTCACCACGGCAGCAACGGCGGCGATGAGCGCCGGCACCCAATGAACAAACCAGCCAAGGAGAAGGCAGACGATGCCCAAAACAACCGCGGCGATGGAAAGCCGAGGTTGCTCGGGGTGGGCATTTCGCCTCATATGCGTTCCTGCCGAGACATGCGGCGCCGTCTCGTTGTGCGATGCGCTGCGCAGATGTTCTCTCATGACGACACCTTCTTTGCTCGTGTAATCGTTTAACCCTCTCTGAACGATATGACGGAAGGATAGCAGTCTTGACGCGGCAACGTAAGTCGTATGACCGTGGGGTAACGTAGCCTTGGTAAAATTACGCGGAATGAACGAGATTGCACTCGTAAGGGTGTGCTCCGTACAACATGAAAAGGGCTTCAAAAGATGCGCTGCTTGCTGTGCCCAAGGTTTTGAAAGGAAGACGCGCTATGAAATTGCTCATTGCTTCGGATATCCACGGTTCGGCTTACTGGGCGGGGCGCCTTATGGAGGCGATTGAGGCGGAGCAGCCTGACCGCATCGTGCTTACGGGCGACTTGCTCTACCACGGCCCGCGCAACGACCTCCCGCGCGATTACGCGCCCAAACAGGTTATTCCCATGCTTAACAGCCTGGCGAAAACGGGCAACTTGGTGGCCGTGCGTGGTAACTGCGAGGCGGAGGTCGACCAGATGGTGCTCGACTTCCCGTGCATGGCAGACTATGCGGTAGTGTGCGACGACGCCGGTCGCGAACTTTTTGTGACACACGGGCATGTGTTTGGTGCGGGGTTCCATAACAGCGTGGATAACCTGCCCCAGCTGCCTGCGGGTTCGGCCATAGTGTATGGCCACACGCATATGAAGGTGAACGAGCCTGTTCCGGCACGTCCCGAGGTGTGGGCCTTCAATCCGGGTAGCGTCTCTATTCCCAAGGACGGCACGCACAGCTATGGCCTGTATGAGAGTGGCCTGCCCGTAGCCGAGGCGTTTCGTCACGTGGTGCTTGGGGAGGCGTAGGCCATGGCTGAGCAGAACGAGCGCAAAGGTTCCGCCTGCCGCGACCGCTCCACCCGTGCGGATGCGCGCGAGGCCTTTGATGAGCTGACGGAGGTTATCTGGCGGCTGCGTCAGCCGGATGGGTGCCCGTGGGATCGTGTACAGACGCACGAGAGCATCGCGCAGAACATGATTGAAGAGGCGTATGAAGCGCTTGGGTGCATTGAGGAACATGACGACGCGCACCTGCGTGAGGAGCTGGGCGACGTGCTGATGCAGGTGATGCTGCATGCGCAGATTGCCGCCGACGCGCACGAGTTCACCATTGCCGATGTGGTGCGGGAGCTCTCCGCCAAGCTCATTCGCCGGCATCCGCATGTGTTTGGGGAAGATCGCGCTGCAGCCAACGCTGCAGCTGATGCGGATGCGGTTTTAGACATTTGGGACCGGGTGAAAAAGGACGAGCGCGCCCAAGCGGGGGAGAGCGCCGGCGCGCCGGTTGGCTTGCTCGACAGTGTGCCCCAGGCGTTTCCGGCGCTTATGCAGGCGCAGAAGGTATCTAAGCGTGCGGCCAAGGCGGGGTTTGAATGGGATACCGTCGAGGACGTGTGGGAGCAGGTGGCTTCCGAGCGCGCGGAGTTTTTGGCCGAAGTTCCGGGCAGTACAGAGCGCGAGCTGGAGTTTGGCGATATGTTGTTTGCGCTCGTGAACGTCGCACGCAAAGAGGGCATTGATGCCGAGCGTGCCCTGCGCGCAAGCACGGCAAAGTTTCGGCGGCGCTGGCGTGCCGTGGAGGCGGCAGCACGAGACCGTGGTGTTGCGGTTGAGGAGCTATCCACCGCAGAGCTGAATGTGCTCTGGGATGCCGTGAAGACGCAGGAACACGCGGCGATGAGCACGACGATCGCGGCGGATGCGAAGGACGCGAAGGACGCGTAGCCGCAGGTTCATCGGGTGGTTCGCACGGCCTGTTCCCCAGGCCTGCGCTGCACGGCAGATTCCTCTGAGCGAGACGGCGCTTTTGGGTTAGAAGTGTGCTCAATCGGGCATACTAAAAAAGTTTAGTAAGGCTAACCTCAAGGCGTGTTGCTATGCGTTTTGAGATGGCCGCATATGTCTCGCAGAAAGGACTAGCTGATGAGCGAGATTTTGGACGTTTATGGTCGCGAGGTATTGGATTCGCGCGGTAACCCCACCGTTGAAGTGGAAGTTGTGCTCGATGATGGTTCGTTTGGCCGCGCCATGGTGCCTTCGGGCGCGTCAACGGGCGCGTTCGAGGCGGTGGAGCTTCGCGACGGCGATAAGGACCGCTATCTGGGAAAGGGTGTTACGCGCGCCGTCGATCATGTGAACAAGGAGTGTGCCGAGGCCGTTATCGGCATGGATGCGTTTGACCAGCGCGCCGTAGACGCTGCGCTCATCGCGGCTGATGGCACGCCCAACAAGGGTAACCTTGGCGCCAATGCCATCTTGGGCGTGTCGCTTGCCGTCGCGCGTGCAGCGGCGCAGTCGGCCGACCTCGAGCTCTTTAGCTACCTGGGCGGTGTGAACGGCCATCTTCTTCCTACACCCATGATGAATATCCTCAACGGAGGCGTGCACGCCGACAACAACGTGGACTTCCAGGAGTTCATGATCATGCCGGTGGGCGCTCCTACGTTTACCGAGGGCCTGCGCTGGTGCACTGAGGTCTATCACACGCTTAAGGCTGTGCTTAAGGAGAGCGGTCACGCCACGGGCGTGGGCGATGAGGGTGGATTTGCCCCCGACCTGGCCAATAACGAGGAGCCGCTCCAATACATCATGAAGGCCATTGAGGCGGCGGGGTATACACCGGGCTCGGACTTCATGATTGCCATGGATCCCGCCACCACCGAGCTTTACGATGTCGAGCGCGGCGTGTACGCGCTCAAAGGCGAGGGGCGCGAGCTCACCACCGAGGAGATGATTGACTATTGGGCGGCGCTCGTGGAGCGTTACCCCATCATCTCTATTGAGGATGGTCTTGCCGAGGAGGACTGGGACGGTTGGGTGAAGCTCACCGAGCGCCTGGGCAAGAAGGTTCAGCTGGTGGGTGACGACCTCTTTGTCACCAATACCGAGCGGCTGGCTAAGGGCATCGAGCTGGGCGCTGCGAACGCCATCTTGGTCAAGGTGAACCAGATCGGCACGCTCACAGAATCGCTTGAGGCCATCGAGATGGCAAAACGTGCGGGTTATGCCTGCATCGTGAGCCATCGTTCGGGTGAGACGGAGGACTCCACCATTGCCGATTTTGCTGTGGCAACCAATGCGGGGCAGATCAAGACGGGAGCGCCTTGCCGTTCCGACCGCATTGCAAAGTACAACCAGCTCATCCGTATTGAAGACGGTCTGTACACCTCTGCCGAGTATGCCGGGCGCAAGGCGTTCTATAACTTGCGATAGGTAGAGAGCGCCCTGTCACGAAAGCCCATCTCGAGCACACAAGCCCGAGATGGGCTTGTGGCATAATGGGCAAAGGAACGCAATCACACCTCAACCATACAAGGCGTCCATGACTGATTTCTTGAACAACCGTCGTTCATATGCCACCGCGCGGGCGGGTGCGTATGCTTCTGCCGATGCGGGGCAAGCGGGCGGCCGCTCGGCTGCGAGACCGCGTGGCGCTTCTCGTGGAGGCCAGGGCGCCTACCGCTTTGCCCGCACCGAGCGCAGGGACGGCGGGGAGGATGCCCGCCGGCATCAAGACCGCAGGGCGACGCGTGGGAGCACGCATGCCGGGAGCAAGCGTTCGGGTGCATCCACTCGCCAAAACAGCTTTATGCGCTACGCCACCGATAACCGGGTGGTGCGCGCCATTTACGCGCTCACCACCGGACCCTACAAGGTGCTTGTTATTGCCGTTGTGGTTATTGCCGCGGCACTGAGCATCTACTTCCCTGTGCGCGACTACTATGTAGCCTACCGCACAAGCGACATCTTGGCGCGGCAGCTTGAGCTCCGTGAAGAGTACAACAAGCGGCTCGAAGCTGATGTTGATCAGCTGCTTTCCACGGAGGGCATCGAGGCGGCTGCTCGCGAGAACCTGGGGCTCGTGAAGCCGGGCGAAAAGCGTATTGACGTGGTTGGTGGCGATGAAGTCGGCGACGATGCGGAATCGGTTGATGGGACCTCGGAGGATGGGGGGACCCAGGACGGCTCTTCAAGTGATGGCACTGACGGAAGCGCCGAAGCCGAAGATGGCGACGCGGACGCAGCAGATGGTTCTTCAGGACAGGATGCCGCAGATGGGTCGAGTGAAACCGATGGTGCCGGAGATGCTGCAGCACAGGGCGTAACCACCCACGCGCCCACCAATGCCCAAGAGCTGGAGGATGCAGAGCGCGCTGTCGCGCTGGATGCTCCGTGGTATATCAATGTGCTCGATGCCGTGTTCTTTTACTCGGGCGCAGACGGTCAAACAGTTGCTTCGACAGGCGAATGAGCCTGCGAGCATAACGCAGGGAGGTTCGTCATGACGGAACAGTCGGAATGCCGAGATTGCGGCGCGCGGGTTGCCGCGATTGACCTGGGGACTGTTTCATCGCGCCTTTCCTTGGCGACCGTTGAGGGCGACCGGGTGGTTTCGTCATGCAAACACACCGAGATCACCGACCTGGGGGCGGGTGTAGATGCCACAGGGCATCTTGATGATGCCGCCGTTGAGCGTGTGCTTACGGCATGTCGAGGCTTCGTTGAAGAGATTCGCGCCTTCGATGCCGCATGTGTGTGCACGACACTTACGAGTGCTGCCCGCGATGCCGATAATGCTGCCAGCCTGCTTGACGGCTTGCGCTCCTTAGGTCTCGACCCGCAGGTGATTCCAGGAGAGCTTGAGGCGCGCTTGACGTTTTATGGGGTGGCGCGCGACTTTAAGGGCGAACGCATTGCGGTGGCGGATTCGGGCGGGGGTTCGACCGAGATTGCAGTGGGTGCGCTTACCGCGGCAGGCGCTGTTGAGCTGGAGCATGTGCAATCGCTTAACATCGGGTGCCGCAGGGTGACGGACCGCTTTTTACCCGGAGATCCACCTGCCGATGCCAGCATTCTGCATGCGGGCCGCTGGTCGCGCGAGCAGTTTGAAGCGTATTGGGACGCATTCGACGAACGTCCGGAGCGGCTTGTGGCCGTGGGCGGCACGGTGACCACGCTCGTGGCGCTAACCCATAAGTTGGAGCCTTACGACTCGTCCTTCGTGCATCTACAGACGCTTTCGGCGCTTGAGATTGAGCAGGCGATTGGCCGCATGCGAGCGCTTTCGGCTACAGAGATCGCCCGACTTCCGGGTATTCAGCCTAAACGTGCGCCCGTGATGCTCGCTGGCGCCGTGGTAATGCGCGAGCTCATGCGTACCGGTGGCTATGACGAGCTCACGGTGAGCGAAAACAGTTTGCTCGCTGGCATGGCGTCTACCATGGGTGAGGTGCTTGCCGGTAAGGCACCGGCGATTGGCTGGGCACCTGCGCTGACCCATCTGCATCGATAGTACAGGTGCCGCTTTCCGGCATGAGCCACCGCTATATCGCGTTCATTGTTGATACCGAGAGCAAATGGATGCGGTTTTCCGACGTTTAGCGATGGACCTCAAAATACCTGTCTATCCGGCACGGCTTCTACCTGGGGTTCTGTTGCCGACATAGGACCAGCTACTTGAGGGGTACGGCTAAAACGTCGGAAAACCGCATCCATTTTTCTTGAGGCATGCTGTTCGCGGCTACTGCGGAGCCTGCGGGGCTTCGGCCCCTCGCGCGCTCTGCGGCGGACGCTCGCGCGCCCGCTCCGCTCCGCGCCCTTGCGGGTTCGAGTCTGCGCGCGATGCCCGCACATGAGAAGGGCCCCAAGTCGGGGCCCGGACAATCTTGGTAGGGGCAGGGGGACTCGAACCCCCAATCCTTGCGGCCGAAGATTTTAAGTCTCCTGCGTATGCCAATTCCGCCACGCCCCCGTGGTCGTGATTCTAGCAGACCGGGCGGGCGCATGTGGGGGTTAACGGGCGCTATCGCCATCTTCTGCGCGACGGGGCTCCGCGGCGCCAGAGACGCCATAATCGTCTTTTGCTTGGCTGAGGTAAGCTTCGCTGCGTTTTCTATCGCCACGGTAGTCGTATTGCAAGGCAAGCAGAAACGCCAGTTGGCCGCGACGCATGCGGCCGGCGTGCTTCAGCTCTTCTTCCATTTCGGTAATGTGGTTTGACTTCTTGCTGATAATCACGTCGTACATCTGGTGGCACTCGAGTTGAGCGCGCTCAAAGGCTTCGTCATAGGTGTCGATTTCAGTTAGAAGCTCTTTGGCGCGTTGTTTGTTGTTGATGCCCACAAAAAAGTTGAACGCTTTGAGCACCAGATCGGTGCGCTGGCGCTTGCTCAGCTTGCGCGCAAGCAGCTTGTCGAACAACTCGGCGGCG
The DNA here is from genome assembly GCA_018711625.1 of Candidatus Limicola stercorigallinarum. Lineage (GTDB taxonomy): Bacteria > Actinomycetota > Coriobacteriia > Coriobacteriales > Coriobacteriaceae > Limicola > Limicola stercorigallinarum. Next base: position 38,241 of record DVID01000049.1, read on the forward strand.
TGTTCGTCGTCGCTGTGCATAAGATAGCCGTTAAGCTTCATATAGGTAAGGTTGTATTCCGGGAAAAGCAAGCGTGTGCTCAGCGCGTCGACAAGTTTGAGGAAAGGCCCTAGATCCTCCTGCGCGATGAGATACTCCAGGCGGCGGTAGCGCAGGCGCTTGAAGATGACGGTTGCAAGCCAGATGACGGCAAGAATGGCAACGAGGATGAGCATGCGGGTTGAAGAGTCCATGAGCGTGCCTTTGGGTAGAGTTTCTCAGTTGTTATGTAACGTATTATTGCGCAACTACAAGCGCAGCGCCAACTACGCACATGGATGTGGCGGTTAATGCTGGAGGCTGCCATGAGCATTCCAGGGCCAATGCGGTCGAAAAAGCATCCAACTTATCAGCTTACCTTTTGACGAATGCGGGCATTTTCTATTCAAACACGGGCAGTAAGGAAGTAAACTAGCAAGTACCCCATATCTCGAAAGGAGATTTTCGCCATGAAGAAAATCGTTCTGGCTTGTGGTTCCGGTATTGCCACCTCGACGGCCGTCGCTCAGAAGGTCACCGATCTGTTGAACTCCAACGGTTACACCGGTCAGTTCAACATCGTTCAGTGCGCCATTGCTGAGGCAAAGTCCCAGTGCGACGGTGCCGCGATGCTCATTTCCACGACGGTTGCTCCGAATGACCTCCCCTGCCCCTATGTGAACGGCGTTCCGTTCCTCACGGGCGTTGGCCGTCCTGCGGCAGAGCAGCAGATCTTGGACCTCATGGCTCAGTAATCATCTATAAATTGCCGCTTGCAAGATGCTCCTTGCTACGGTAAGATGAACTGCGCTTTCGGCTTTACGCCGAATAGGCACGCGGGCGTGGCGGAATTGGCAGACGCGTATGGTTCAGGTCCATATGAGCTCCGGCTCGTGAAGGTTCAAGTCCTTTCGCCCGCACCATGATTTGAAGAGGCCCCAGCGATGGGGCCTTTTTCATGTTCGGGCCCAGCGCACGGACTTGAACCTGAGAAGGCGCGGAGCGGAGCGAACGCGTGAGCGTTCGCCGCGTAGCGCGCAAGGGGCCGGAGGCCCCGCAGCGTCTGTGTTCGCGCCCGCGGACACACGCAAGTCCTTTCGCCCGCACCATGATTTGAAGAGGCTCCAGCGATGGGGCCTTTTTCATGTTCGGGCCCCGTACGCGCAACATGCTCGACCGGAATGTGCCATGTTGGGTATGCTAGGAACAACATGGCTTATGACGGCTTGCGTTGAAAGAAGGGTCATCGTGCCGTATCTCTATCTGTTGATTGTTGTGCTGGTTATTGCTGCGGTTATTTCGCTTGTTCTTTCGTTCTTCGGTATTCTGCTGGTGGGGGCGCTCAAGCTGCTGCCACTTGTGTTTGTGGTGCTCGTGCTGGCAATTGTTGTTGGCAGGCTCAAAATCACCGTGTTTCGCAAAGATAATTCTGATCGGGATGACCGCTGGCTTCAGGGCTGACGCGAGGCCCATGCCGTGACGCAGCTTCCATGGGCATGGGTTGCTCCTGTTCCTTATGGCGCTCGGAACCCTTTGTCCGTAGGGGATGGGCGTTTGGGCGAAACGCTACTGTGCGCTAAGCCAAAACCGGTTATGGTGGATAGCGTCGCTGTCCGCCAGAACAAAGGGGGCTATATGGCTTACGCATCTCTTGCACAGGCAGATCCCGAGGTGGCTTCGGCCATCAACCAGGAGCTCGCGCGGCAGCGCGACACCATTGAGCTTATTGCGTCAGAAAACATTGTTTCGCCCGCCGTGCTTGCTGCCGCGGGCAGCATTCTTACCAATAAATATGCCGAAGGGTACCCGCGTCGCCGCTACTACGGTGGGTGCGAGAAGGTTGACCTGGTGGAAGACCTTGCACGCGATCGCGCATGCCAGCTCTTTGGATGCGCCTTTGCCAATGTTCAGCCCCATTCGGGCGCAAATGCTAATCTTGCAGCATATGCCGCTCTTATCAAGCCGGGCGATACCGTGCTGGGCATGAGCCTTGACCAAGGCGGTCATCTCACCCATGGCTCACCGGTGAACTTCTCGGGCAAGCTTTATCGCTTCGTGCCGTACGGTCTTAACCCCGAAACCGAAACGATCGACTACGATGCTCTTGAGGAGCTGGCCCAACGCGAGCGTCCGGCGCTCATCGTGGGTGGCGCGTCTGCCTATCCGCGCATTATCGATTTCGAGCGACTTGCGGCGATTGCGCACGGTGTGGGCGCCCGTCTCATGATTGATATGGCGCATATTGCCGGCCTGGTGGCGACGGGGGCGCATCCCTCGCCGGTGCCCTATGCCGATGCGGTGACCTCTACAAGCCATAAAACACTACGGGGCCCGCGCGGCGGCTTTATTCTCACCAACAACGAAGAGCTTGCGCGCGCTATTGACCAGGCAGTGTTTCCGGGCACGCAGGGTGGCCCGCTCATGCATGTGATCGCGGCAAAGGCGGTGGCGTTTGGCGAAGCGCTCAAGCCCTCCTTCGCTACGTATATCGAGCAGGTGGTTGCTAATTGCCATGCGATGGGCGAGGGGCTGGTTGAGGGCGGTTTGCGTCTTGTTTCGGGCGGAACCGATAACCATCTGTGCTTGGTCGACCTGACGGCCGCCGATGTAACGGGCAAGGATGCCGAGCGCCTGCTCGATCGCGTGGGTCTCACAGTCAACAAGAACGCCATTCCGGGCGAGCCGCGCTCGCCGTTTGTAACGAGCGGTATTCGCGTGGGGTCTGCTGCGGGCACCACGCGCGGGTTTTCCGAGGAAGAGTTTTACGAGATCGGCGGCCTTGTGGCGCGCACGGTGTTCCAGGCGGATAACGAGGCAGCGCTGAAGGAAATCAGTGCACGTGTTCGGGAGCTGCTTGAGGCACACCCCCTCTATCCCGACCTGGTGTAGCACAAGGATGCGGCGGGGTGGGCGAGAGGCCTGCTCGTCTACCCCACGGCGCCATTTGGGTGCGTCCGCGCTGCCTTGCTGTCCGTTTGGCCGCATTTGACGCTTCCCTGATATGGTCCTCGCATCATTTGGGTATGCTGTTGCCATGTTCCCAACCTAAGGAGCCATCATGTTGCATGGGATTGGTCAGCTATTCGGAAGCCTACTGGGGCTCATCATTGTGGTCGTCATCGTGGTGTTTGTGCTGGCAAACAGCTTGTTTGTGGTAAAGCAGCAGCATGCGGTGATTATCGAGCGCCTGGGCAAGTTCAACCGCATCGTGGGGGCGGGCTTTCATGCAAAGATCCCCATCATCGATCGCAAGGCTGCGACGGTGTCACTGCGCACCATGAAAAACGGTTTTGACATCGATGCCAAAACCGAGGACAACGTGACCATTGGGCTTGAGGTGTCCGCGCAGTATCACGTTTCGTACGAGATGGGCTCCGGCCCCGCCGATTCGGGCGTGTATAAGAGCTACTACATGCTGCAGCAGCCGGTGGCGCAGATGCGCGACTTCATCACCGATGCCCTGCGCTCCTCGATCCCGGTCTACACCCTCGATGAGGTGTTCGCCAAAAAGGATGACATCGCCAAGGACGTTAACGCCACCGTGTCCGAGCAGATGGCCGCCTACGGCTTCACGCTCGTGTCGACGCTCATCACCCGCATTGCCTTGCCGGCCGAGGTTGAGGATTCCATGAACCAGATTAACGCCGCGCAGCGTACTAAGGCGGCGGCGCAAGACCTGGCCGAGGCCGACCGCATCCGTCGAGTGACGGAGGCCAAAGCTGAGGCGGAGGCCATGGAGAAAGCGGGCGAGGGCATCGCCAACCAGCGTAAGGCTATCGCAATTGGTATCAAAGATTCGCTCGAGACCATCCAGGAGACGGGCGTGGGCAATGACGAGGCCAACCAGCTCTTCATGTTCACGCAGTGGGCCGAGATGATGACGGAGTTTGCCAAGACGGGCAAGAGCTCCACGGTGGTGCTTCCGGCCGACTTCACACAGACGGCGTCGATGTTCGAGCAGATGGTTGCAGCCACCGAGACGCACGAACAGGCGAATGTTCCTGCGCCGCGGGCGTAAGCGGGACGAAGCCGCGCGCCAAGCTCACGCGTGCAATACGACGGGGCCGTCACAGTCAAGGCTGTGACGGCCTTCTTTCACTGCTTGTTCCTCCATAGGCCGCCACCTGGGGCTGCTTCAGGCTATCGCCGCGTGCCTACCACAGATGGAACATGCTCTGGATGTTGCTTTCCCAGTCATCCTCGTCGTGAGCGAGCTTGATGGTTGTTCCCGTGGCATCGCTGGTGCCCTGGTATTCCTGCATAAAGTAGTCGCGCGTTTCGGTTTCGGCGAGCGCGTTTTCTTCGGCTTGTGTAAGCGCCTCAGCAAGCTCGGCGCGCTGTGTCTCGTCAAAGACCATGCCGGTGCGGTAGGAGTCCGCAAAATGGTCGTAAACATACATGCTCAGTTCGTAGGCCACATCATCGACGTCAGGAACAAAAGCGTCAAAGTAGACCGAGCCGGTGAAGAAGAGGTCGTCGTAGGAGTCGGCCCACATGTTGGCGTCAGTTGCCTCGCAGTGCGTGGCGTTAAGCGCCCAACGTGCCACAGCGGTCGCATCGAGGCCGGCGTTTTCGACGCTTGTGTTGCAATAGAGGGAGAACGACTCAGAAAACTGTGCTGCCAGTCGCTGAATCATCGCGTTGTCTTCGTCGGCAAGCAACGCATCCATATCAAGTGCAAACTGGTCCATAGCTGCACCTTCAACCGCATCTTCGAGCGCATAAGCCTCTTCTGAGGTCAGACCGCTGGTGTAGGTATAGGTGTCCGAGCTATACGAATCTGAGTTTGAGAAGGAGAAATCGCCGCTATAGAACAGCTCGCTCAGGATAGAGGAGCATGATCCCAGCATGCTGAACGCGATGACAAGAAGGATGGCCACGGTAAGGCATCCGCGTCGGCTTGAGCGTCGCTCGTTGCCCTGAGTGCGCTTGGCCGCTGCTTTTGCGGCGCGCTTGGCGTTCTTGGCAGCTCGTTTGGCCTCGGCAGCAGCGTGGCGATCGCGCTCTGCGGCGACAGTTCCCGGCGTTCCGTCGGT
>DVID01000009.1 GCA_018711625.1 Candidatus Limicola stercorigallinarum
CCTGTATCTCGATAAGCCCGAGATCAACGAGTGGCACGGCAAATTTATTTCTGAGGAGCTCGTAGAGGTCACCCGTCGTCTGTTCCCACTTTCGCGCAAGCGCGAAGACACCGCGCTAGCGGGCATCTCCATTGGCGCCTACACCGCGCTCATCAATGGGTTGCTGCGGCCCGACCGCTTTGGCTCGATTATCGCGCTCTCGGGCGCATTCATGCGCGACCGCGTGCTTGAGGCTGCGGGCTCGCGCAGCCAGCGCAAGCGCCGCTATTATGAGCGCTTCTTTGGCGATCTTGACACGGTGATGGGCTCTGAGAAGGACTACTTGGAGCTAGCCTGCCGCTTTATCAACGACCCCACGCTGCCCAAGCCCAAGTTCTACGGCGCCTGTGGCAAGTCCGACAACCTCTGCGATGCCAATCGCGAACTTGTGGGGCTGCTGAAAAACGCCGGCTTTGACGTGACCTACTGGGAGCCCGAGATTGGTGGACACGAGTGGCCGTTCTGGAACGCCTGGATCGACTGCGCGCTTGACTGGTTCGCCCCGGGCGAGCTCAAGCCCTCAACCGCCCAGACGGACTACACCGAGCTCACAAGCCTGCGCCCAGCCGACAAACCCATCCCCATGAATCAAGGCTAGCGGAGGCCGCCCCCCCTAACACGGAGACGGCCTCCTGTCGTGCCCGAGATCGCCGCGAAGCGAGGCGGCATAGGCCTTCGCGCCATGCCGCCGAAGCTGCATGGGTCAAACGGAACACGTCCCCAAATGACCCATTCAACCAGGGTCAGAAAACCCTAAGCGAACTGCGCGTTGTACAGATCCGCATAGGCCCCGCCGGCAGCCAGCAGCTCCTCATGCGTACCCTGCTCGATGATGGTGCCGTGATCCATCACCAGGATGAGGTCCGAGTCAACAATCGTCGAAAGTCGGTGTGCAATCACGAAGCTCGTACGACCCTGGGTAAGGCGCTCCATCGCCGTCACGATGGCCTGCTCGGTGCGGGTGTCTACGCTTGAAGTCGCCTCGTCCAAGATGAGGATCGCTGGGTTCGCCAGAAGCACTCGCGCGATGGTGAGGAGCTGCCGCTGCCCCTGGCTGATGTTCTCGGCGTCGTTTGCAAGCAGCGTCTCGTAGCCATGCGGCATGGTCCGCACAAAGAAGTCCACCTGCGCGGTCTTTGCGGCCTGCACAATCTCCTCTTGCGAAGCCCCATCGCAACCATAGGCGATGTTTTGCGCAATGGTGCCTTCACGCAACCACGCATCCTGAAGCACCATGCCAAAGTTACGACGCAGGTCGGCACGGGTCATGGCATGCGTGTCCACGCCGTCAAGCGTAATGCGACCACCGTCAATCTCATAGAAGCGCATAAGCAGGTTGATGAGGGTGGTTTTGCCCGCACCCGTGGCGCCCACGATGGCCACCTTCTGGCCCGGCTCCGCCACAAAGCTCACGTCCTTCATGAGGGGACGCTCGGGATCATAGCCAAAGCGCACGTGCTCAAAGGCAATGCGACCGCGCACCGGTTGCGCCGGAAGCGCAGGCGTGACCGGGTCGGGCTCAATCTCGGGCTCGTCGAGGATACCAAACACGCGTTCAACAGCCGCCAGTGCGCTTTGCAGCTGGTTCATGGTGAGCGAAAACTGCGTGAGCGGCTCCGACGCGGTGTTCACATACTGGAAGAAGGCCTGCAGCGTACCGATGGTGAGCTTGCCCTGCATGAGGAAGCCCGTGCCCAGAAGTGCAAGCACCACCTGCGAGAAGCGCACGAGGCAACGCACCATGGGCGCCACCACGTTGGTCACGAAGTCGGTGATGCGCATGGTATCGGCCAGATGCTGCGTAGCCTCGTGGATACGAGCCGAGCTAGCCTCCTCCTGGTTGAACGCCTTGATAACAATGCGACCGGAGTATGCCTCCTCCACATGCCCCGTGAGCACGCCCACGGCACGCTGCTGCTCGGCGGCCAGCACGAGCGTCTTTTTGGCAACGATGCGCGTCATGAGCACCGCAGCTGCCGCAAACAGCAAAAACACCACGGTAAGCACCACGTTGTAGCGCGTCATCATGATGATGGCACCCACCACCGAGCCCACAGCGATCAGCATCGAGAGCAGGCCGCGCTGCAGTACCTCCGAAACCTTGTCGAGGTCGTTGGTGGCGCGGCTCATCACATCGCCGGGCTTGTGCGCGTCGTAGAACTTGAGCGGCAAGCGGTTGAGCTTCTCGGCCAAGAGATGACGCAGCTTGAGGTTGAGGCGCTCGGCAAAGCTCGCCATCGTGAAGTTCTGGATGGTGTAGAACGCCCAGGCCACCGTCCAGATACCCACGTAGGTGAGAATCTCACGGCCGCCCGTGTCCCAGCCGATGACAAAGGGCTTGCCCGCAGCGAAGGCCTCTTGGATGTTGTGCCACAGGAGGTCGATTACATGTGCGCTGTACGCGGGGGCAGCAATATGCGCCACGGTATAGCACACGATGCATACGAGCACCACAGCGAAGCGCCAATGCTCGGAGCGCGACACATCCCAGATGCGACGCACCACGGCACCGGCATCGCGCGGCACCTCAAGTTCTTGCTCGGCCTCAGGCTCGGGTGCGCCAGAGGGCGCGGGCTCGGTGGGATCAGCGATGCGATGCGTCGCACGCTCGTCGCGAGTCTCCTCGGTAATAGATGCCTTTGCCATGCTACTCGCCTCCCTTCATGCTGTCCTCTTCATGGGCGGGCACCTCGGGCGCCGCCGCTGTCTCCGGCGCCGCGCTCTCCGCAGGCGCAGGCGCCATGAGCGCTTCAAGCTCCTCGGCACGCAGCTGCGAGCGGGCAATCTCCTGGTAAGCCGTGCAGGTGCGCATGAGCTCCTCGTGCGTACCCAGGCCCTGAATGCAACCATCTTTGAGCACCACAATCTGGTCGGCGTTCAGGATGGTGTTGATGCGCTGCGCGATGATGAGCACCGCCGCATGCGCCACCTCGTGAGCGAGCGCATGGCGAAGCGCCGCATCGGTCTTAAAGTCGAGTGCCGAGAACGAATCGTCAAAAATGTAGAGGTCTGCGGGCTTTACGAGCGCGCGAGCAATCGAGAGGCGCTGTCGCTGGCCGCCCGAGAAGTTGGTGCCACCCTGCGCCACACGGCTCATAAGGCCGTCGGGCAGCTCGCGCACAAACCCCGACTGCGCCACGTCGAGCGCATGCCAGAGCTCCTCGTCGGTGGCGTCAGGCTTGCCATAGCGCAGGTTGTCGGCGATGGTCCCCGAGAAGAGCCATGCTTTTTGCGGCACGTAGGATATGTGCTCGCGAAGTGCTTCCTGCGTAAGGTCGCGCACATTGGTGCCGCAGAGCCGCACACTGCCGTCGGTGACATCATGGAAGCGCAAAAGGAGTTTCGCGATGGTGGACTTGCCCGAGCCCGTGGGACCAATGATGGCGGTTGTGGTGCCGCGCCGGCAGAGGAAGTTGATGTGGTGGAGGGTGTCCTCGTCAGCATCCGCAAACCGGAAGGACGCATTGCCGAAGTGAGCCACAACGTCACCGCGAGCAGGGGCCGCAGCTGCAGGGGCCGGGACAGTCGCATCACCCGCATGCTCGCTATCGGCGTGTGCCGAGACGTTCCCCTGCGCCACTGCAAGGGTACCCTGCGTGCCGTCAACGATGGACGGCTCGCGGTCAATCACCTCGCGGCAGCGCTCCAAGCACACGAGCGCACGCGGCAGCATGAGCGCGCTGATCTGCGCCATCATGATGAAGAAGAGGATGAGCATCGCGTACTCGATGCACGCCGAGATCGAAGCGATCTGCATCGCGTGCGCACCCACACGATTACCACCAAGCCACACCACGGCAACCTCGGCGATGTTCATGATGAAAAACGTCGAGCAATCGAAGGTGGCAAAGATCCAGTTCACGCGAATGGCGTTTGAGGCATACTCGCTGAACGCCTCCTCAAGGCTCTTGCGCTCCACCTCTTCCTTGCCAAACGCACGGATCACGCGCACGCCCGTGATGCTCTCACGCAGGCGCACGTTCATGCGGTCGATGAAGCGCTGCAGCTTTTGAAAGATCACCGCGGCCTTCTTCACGCTCACGATGGCGATGGCGGCAACCGCGAGAATGAAGCCCATGAGCAAAAGACCCATCTGCACATCGATCATGCATGCCATGATGATGCCAATCACCGCGGCGAAGGGCACCGGAAGCATCATCTGGATGGTCATGGTAATGGCCTGCTGAATAACGTTCACATCGCCCAAGGTGCGGGTGATCATGGAGCCCGTGCCAAACTGCTCGAAGTCACCGCCCGAGAACGCCAGCGATGCGTCGTAGACGGCGTTGCGGATATCGCGACCCACCTTGGTGGCGAGGTCGGCGCAGAAGTAATTGCATACAAAGGCGCCAGCGCCCGATACAAACGCCGCAACAAGCATGACGCCTGCCTGCGAGAGGATGTAGTCAAAGTCGCGCGACGAGACGCCGATGTTGATCATGTTAGCCAGGATGGTGGGAACAAGCAGCACGCCCACCAGATTGATCGCGAGCGAGACAAGCACGATGCCAGTTTGCAAACGATACGGCTTGAGGAAGCGCAGAAGCGTTCTCATATAATCCGATCTCCTTTACATCGCGTTAGGGCAAAAGGTCAGATGGGGCAGCGGGATATGCGTAGCCCGGGCCTGACGCACAGCGCTGCGGGAGCTGCAACATGCGCGAACCGGTGGCAACCGCACCACCGCAACCGTGCGGGCAGACACGCGCTACGGCACCGATGCGCAGCCGGGACGCTCCGGCCACAAGCTCTCAGCCGCGTGCAAGGCCGCTTCGCTGCCAGCCGGGGGCACCTCGCTTAAGCTCGCAGCTGCCGCACCAATCTCGGCATCGAGCGCATCCACATAGTGACGCACGAGCCGTACGAGCTCACGACGCTCTTCGGGCGCAAGCGTGGCAAACGCACGGTGCTCTGCGTCAATAGCCGGCACAATGCGCGCCGCCGAGAAAACACGTCCCGCGTCGGTGAGGGCAGCCATCTTGTTCTTGCGGCTCCCCTCCATGTAGTCGAGCGTCACCAGACCACGCGCCTCAAGCGTTTTGAGCGCCGAGTTGACCGTCTGCTTGCTGTACGACCACGTGGTGGTGAGGGTGCCCACCGGAAGCTCGCCGCCCGCGTGCTCCAGCGCGTAAAGCATCCAGTAGGCGCAATCAGAGATGCCGCAGCCATGGGCGAAGGTGTGATAGAGCTTGTCAATCTCGTTGTAGAGATAATCAAGCTCCTCGGGCGAGGGGTCGCTCACCCTCATGCCATGCGCCGCGTCATCATGCTCCATAGTGCTCCTTGCCGCCAGGGCCGCCTCGTGTCTGCATGCCTCTATCGTTGCAGGTAGAGGCATCGGTCAGCATCGTAGTCCGATTTCGGATTATAGTCAACAAGGAAAAATACCGCGGTGCCGGTGCGAGACAGAAAGGCCGCCGGCGTTCGGGGGAAACGCCGGCGGCCTTAAGGAGAAACCGGTTGCAGCTACCCTGCAACCTGGAGCCTGTGTATTACTCCCAGCCCTCTTGGTTCGACTCGTAGAACTTCGCGTCGTGGAACAGGTCGTGGATGCTCTTGCCCTCGCGCCACGGCAACTCAATGAGCTCGGGCATCGTAGTAACCAGTTCGGAGCAATCAGAGAAACGACCCTTGTCGTTCAGCTTGTCGCAATCCTGCACACGCCAATAGCCGTCGGTATGGGTGATGTAGTAATGATTCTCATCAACATCCATGAAGACGCGCGTCTTGGAGCGCAGGTATGCCAGGAATCCTTCGAAATCGAAGTCCAGAGCCTCCTCGGTTTTGAGTCCCATGATTACCTCCTTGCGTAAGGGCGCCCCTGCCGTGGCGCCGGTGGTCACTACCAGATAGTTTTAGTAAACCCGGCTATGCGCGGCGCTATACCGCCATTTAGGTAGACGGCACGGCTGGCGGGGTGGGCGGAGATGTCTACACCAGCTTTGTGAATAAAACAGGCGGACAGATGAGGACGGGGTCGTTTCACCCTGTCGTGGCTCCGCACCCGGAAGGTGCCAGAACGGCCGCGCAGGATATCTGTGTTGCGCTGCACATTGGTAGAATCGAGCGCGTTCATGGGCTCGTCGAGAAGGAGACATGCGGCATCTGTGGCATAAGCTATCGCGAGCGTGAGCCAAAGGCCTTCATGAGGATGCTCACAATGCCGCAGAGCAGACCGCCTACAGGCCAAGCCACCCAAAACCACATGGCAGAAGTGCCCTCAGGCTCAAAGGCATCTGGGTTGGGTGAGGTGAGCACCGGAGCGAAGAGCAACCCCAGGCCTATGATGGTGGCCAGAATCATGATGGTGCCGCATACCGCACCAATTTTTTCGTTCTCCTTCTTTGTGGCAAGCAGTACCTCGCGACGCGCTTCGTCCAGCTGGGCGTTTGCAATCTCCTCGGCCTCTAGGTCCTCACCCACGCTGCGGTTGTACTCATCCACATTGGTGCGGCCGAGAAGCATGCCGTAGTGCACGATATTCCAAACACCCAGCGCGATGAAGAACATTAGGAAGAAAAGCGCGATGTTCTCGAGCGAGCGATCCTCGCCAAGCACCAAGAGGAAACCGATGCCCACGAAAATGAGCGCGATACCGGCGATGAGACCTGTTGAGAACGCTTTGCGCGCACGAGTGCGGTCGTCTTCGGTGTAAAAATCCTCGATATAGGGATGCGCCCGCTGAAAGGCCGCATGCTCCATGCCCGCGGGCACAAGGAACACAAGGCCCACGAGGATACCTGCGAGAACAATGAGCACAAAGAGACCATCGCGGGCACCCACGGGCATAAGGTCGGCCGCGCCCTCAAAGAAGAGTCCGATGGCGATACCCACGAGAATAGCCGCAACCCCCGTGGGCACCTTCCACGCGAGCATGCGCTGGTGCTCGTCGTAGCCGCAAACGTCGGTCGGCGGGCCGGCCGGGACGGTCACCGTGGCAGGCTCGGGTGCGCGGCCGGTAAGGTCACCTTGGACCAGGTCGTCGAGCGAGCATTCGAAGATTTGGCAGAGCTTGAGAAGCTTGTCCATCTCGGGATAGCTCTTCTCGGCCTCCCACTTGGTCACGCTCTGGCGGGAAACGCCGAGCAGCATGGCGAGCTGCTCTTGGGTCATATTGCGCGTTGAGCGCAGGTGCTGAAGGTTATCGCGGAAGCTCATGGCGGGCCTTTCGGTTGATGGGGCGCGGCCGACGGCAGCCTCACCCCTGCTCGCCAGTATACGGTTTTGAGCAAAGGTCGGGCTCGCCGCGGACCACACCGGTGGTTCTTGTGCGCCGGCACCTTGTACGATACGGGCGCTTCAAGGTGCACACCACCAACTACAGGGCTGCATTTTACCACTCTTCCCGGCAACTTCCAGGCGCCCCACGGTTGCCTTCCGCAGGTAAATGGGGCAATTTGGGATGCATCCGGGACAGGTATGGAAATCCAACCTCTTAGGCATCCGAAACGTCGCATGAGCATACGGTCGCCGCCAGAATCACGCAGCCGCCGTAACAGCACGCCGCTCCCGGTCGGTGCCTGGGGAAGCCAGGTTACCAGATACCAAGTACGTGTTGCATCCCTAATGACACAAGGGCAATCCCCACCCAGCACACGAAGCCCATGAGGATGGGCTTGCCGCCGGTGCGCAGAAGCTTCACCACATCAGTGTTGAAGCCGATGGCGGCCATCGCCATGATGATGAAAAACTTGCTGAGCTCTTTGATGGGTGCCGTCACCGCGGCAGGCAGGGCAAACACCGTAGTCACTACACTTGCCAGTACGAAGAAAACAATGAAGAACGGGAAGATGCGCTTGAGATCGAACGTGCCCGCCACAGCGCTGTCGCCCTCACCCGCGGCAGCCGCACGCTTGGCCTGGCGCATCTGCCATACGGCGAGCGCGAGCGTGATGGGAATGATGGCAAGGGTGCGCGTAAGTTTGACGATGGTTGCAGCGTCGAGCGTGTTGGCGCCCGGGTGCATGCCGTCCCAGGCGGCCGCAGCCGCCGTCACCGACGACGTGTCGTTCACCGCAGTGCCTGCAAAGAGACCAAAGCCCTCGTTGGTAAGACCAAGTGCCATCCCGAGCGCCGGGAACACAAGCGCCGCGATGATGTTGAACAGGAAGATCACGCTGATGCCCTGGGTAATCTCCTCATCGTCGGCATCGATGACAGGCGCCGTAGCCGCGATGGCCGATCCGCCGCAGATGGAAGAGCCCACGCCCACGAGCGTAGCGATCTTGCCCGGAATCTTGAGTGCGCGGCTCAGCACGAAAGCCAGCACGAGCGAAGTGGCAATCGTAGAGACGATAATCGGCAGAGACGTGGCTCCCACCTGGGCAATCTGGCCCAGGTTAAGCCCAAAACCCAGAAGGATGACAGCGTACTGCAGCACCTTTTTACTCGTATATTTCACGCCAGCATCAAGGCTCGCAGTAGAGCGCCCACGCAACACCAGGGCGAGCACCATACCAATGAGGATGGCAAACACCGGGCCGCCCACAACCTCAAACTGTTTACCTAAAAGCCATGCGGGCAGAGCAATGCCCAGGCACAATGCCACACCGCGCCACAATGTCGAGGGGTTCTTGATCAAATCCATGCGAGCCTCCGATATCGTTGATTGCGCCGAGCGTACTCGGCGGTACTTGTGCTCGATGGTAGATAAACCTCTTATTACGAATTCACACGTATTGCTTATACTGTAATCACGATTTGTTATGTGAGAGGGATTGCATCATGCTCGACCATCGCGTTGCCACCTTCTTGGCCGTTTATCGACGTCGCAGTTTCACCCAGGCAGGGCGCGAACTTAATCTCACCCAGCCCGCTGTATCTCAGCACATCCGTCAGGTTGAGGCGCACTACGGCTGCCGCCTCTTTTGCAAAGGCGGGCGCAGCGTAACGCCCACGCCCGCTGCCGACCTGCTTTTTCAGGCGCTCAACACCGCGCAAAATGACGAAACACGCCTCATGGCCGAGATTAAGGAGCTAGAACGTACCGACGCCGCGTCAGCCACTAGTGGCCGGAAGCTCGTATTTGGCTGCACGCGCACCGTGGGCGACGCCGTCGTCCCTCCCCTCATCGCCCAGCACGCCGCGGCGCACCCCGATGACCGCATCACCATGCGTATCGACAACACGGCATGCCTGGTGCAGCTGCTCGATGAGGGAACAATTGACTTTGCGCTGGTGGAAGGCTCCTTTGATCGCAAGCGCTTTGATGCGGAGCTGCTCTCGCACGAGGAGTACATCGCAGTTGCCGCACCTGCCGTCGCAGCCACCTTGCCCCCAAGCGAACAGCGCACCCTCACCGACCTTCTTGCCTGCCGGCTTGTGCTGCGCGAGGCGGGCTCGGGCACGCGTGAGATTCTCGAACGCCTTTTAGCGGCGCACGATCGCACAGTTGCCGATTTTGCCGGCACCATTGAACTCGGAGGTATGCCAGCCATTGTAGAAGCCGCTGCTGCCGGATGCGGCGTTGCCTTTCTCTACCAGGTAGCCGCCAAGGGCGCACTTGTCTCAGGAGCTCTGGTAGACGTAACGCCCATCGACTGCCATCTTACGCACGACTTCTGCCTCATCTGGCAGCATGGCAGCCGCTATGCCCCGCGGTGGCGCGCGCTCGCCCACAGCTGGAGAAGCGCTCGCAACAGCTAAGGGGAGGCGTGCAAAACAGACAACCCACGGGAAAAGGAGCCTTGCTGCTCCCGACGCCCTACTCCACGGTCACGCTCTTGGCGAGGTTGCGCGGTTGGTCCACGTCGCAACCGCGCAGCACGGCCACCTCGCGCGCCAGCAACTGCAGGGGCACGGTCGCCGTGATGGGGCTAAACGCGTCGCGCACCGGCGGGATGTAGATCACATGGTCCGCGATTTGTTTGATATCCTCGTCACCTTCTGTGGCCACGGCCACAATCATCGCGCCGCGCGCCTCGCACTCCTTGAGGTTCGAAACCGTTTTGTCGTATACAGCGCTACGCGTAACCACCGCAATCACAGGAAAACCGGGGTCGATGAGCGCGATGGGACCGTGCTTCATTTCGCCCGCTGCGTATGCCTCGGCATGCAGATAGCTGATCTCTTTGAGCTTGAGCGCGCCCTCGTGCGCAATGGCCGCCCCCATGCCGCGCCCCACAAAAAGCGCCGAGGGCGCGTTGCGGCACGCCTCGGCCGCCTCGTGAATGGCCTCGTACTGTGTGTCCAAAATCCACTGGATCTGCTCAGCCGTATCGCCCAGTTCGTGGAAGAGCATGCGTACCTGACCGGTGGTGAGCTTGCCCTTCACCTGTGCAAGCATCAACGCAAGCAGAGCGAGCGATACCACCTGACCCGTGAAGCTCTTCGTGCTTGCCACGGCAATCTCTTTGTTGGCTTTGGTGTAAATCACACCGTCGCTCTCGCGCGCCACGGGGCTCCCCACAACGTTGGTGATACCAAAAACCTTGGCGCCCTTGATGCGCGCATCGCGGATGGCAGCCAGCGTATCGGCCGTTTCGCCCGATTGCGACACAGCTACCACGAGCGTTGACGGCGTGACGATGGGGTTGCGATACCTAAATTCGCTCGCCGCCTCCACCTCGCATGGGATGCGCGCCCACCCCTCGATAAGGTTTTTGGCGATAAGGCCCGCATGGTAGCTGGTGCCGCATGCGATTACGTATACGCGGTCAACGAGGGTAAGCTCCTCGTAGGTAAGCCCCAGCTCGTCGATGGTGAGCTCGCCTCCCACCATACGCCCTACAAGCGTGTCGCGCACAACACGCGGCTGCTCGTAAATCTCTTTGAGCATGAAGTCGTCGTAGCCGCCCTTTTCGGCGGCGTCGATATCCCAATCGATGTGCGTCACCGCAGGGTCGATGTCCTCGCCCTGGTCGTCCGTGTAGGTAACGCCTTCGGGCGTGAGGCGCGCGAACTGGCCGTCTTCGAGCATCACGACATCGCGCGTGGCATCGATGAGGGCGATGACGTCTGAGGCCACGTAGCTTCCCGTGCCACCTTGGCCAATGACGATGGGCGAGTCTTTGCGAGCAACCACGATCACGCCCGGCTCCTGGGCACAGACCGCGGCGAGGCCGTATGCCCCCACCACGCGTGCGCAGGCCTCGCGCACAGCCGCCAGAAGGTCGCTCGTGCCCGTCCGGCCGGCGCGACCATAGTAGGCATCCTCTATGAGATGGGCGAGCACCTCGGTATCGGTGTCACTTGCAAAGCGGTGACCTGCTGCCACCAGCTCGTCGCGCAACTCGGCAAAATTCTCGATGATGCCATTATGGACGACGGCGATAGTGCCATCGCAGCTGGTATGAGGATGCGCGTTTGCCTGAGTGGGGCGGCCGTGCGTGGCCCAACGTGTATGGCCGATACCGCAGGTAGCAGATGAGATGGCACCCGCAAGCTCCGACTCAAGCCCAGCGACTTTGCCTACACGACGGTGCACCGCAAGGCCAACGGCAGGGGTTGGCTGCGCTCCTGGAAAAGCATCCGAGAACACCGCATGCTCTGAGACAAGTGGCTCCTCAAGCGCTACGCCCGCGGAATCGTATCCACGATATTCCAGCCGTTTGAGCCCCGCAATGAGAATGCCCTTCGCTGGCATCGTGCCGGTATATCCCACAATTCCGCACATGGCGCCACTCCTTCGTATCAGCTGCATTGACGGCCGCGCATGCGCCCCATTCTATCCCAGGCAGGCGGTCAACTTGATGTCTGGTATGTAAATTTCAATACCAGCACAATCTTAGGGAAGGACCTGTGCGTTGCTAGACAGAGGCGCACGAGCACATCCGGCGGCAGGCCCGCATGCCTCGCCGCCGTTGCGTGCACCCAGCTCGCTGTTGCGTGTATCTGATGCCCCGTTGCCTGCACCCGGTGGCAGTTGTGTGCATCTCGCATGCCGTTGTGGCTCACATTGTCCAGAATCGCTCCGAAAATGGCCCCAAAATGGACTATACGGGCCGCAACTCGCGCGCGGTGCACGCAACGAAACGTCCCCATGCATCCACCTTGGATTGAAGCGTTTTAACAACCAATGCTATATACTGGAGACCACGAGCTCACACCAATGCCGGGATGCATGCGAAACGGAGGAAGCCATGCCCAAGGTCAAGATTATCGACGTGGCACGTGAGGCCGGCGTTTCGCTGGGCACGGTTTCCAACGCGCTCAACCATCCCGATCGTGTACGGCCCGAAACGCGGCGTATTATCCAAGAGACCATCCGCCGCCTGGGCTACACGCCCAACCAGAGCGCCCGCCTCTTGGCTGGCGGTCGCAACCCCATGTTTGGCCTAGTGCTTCCCTGCCTTGACCACGGCTTTTGCCTGCAGATTATCAGCGGTGCCCAGCACGAAGCCAAACGGAACGGATACGGCCTTCTCGTGAGCAACTACAACACCGACCAAACCCTGCGCGAGCGGTATGAAGACTATTTCATGGGCACGCAACTTGCCGGCGTGCTCGTGCAAGCAACCGAACCCATCGATGGCGCCGAATATCAAACGCCGAGCACGCCGGTGGTATATCTCGACACCACAGGTGACGCGCCGGCGCACTTTGTCACGGCCGACTGCCGTGCCCAGGGTCGCCTCATCGCCGAGCACGCTATCGTGCGCGGTGCGCACCATATAGCTGTCATGGGAAGCGGCCTTGCCCCACATATTCAGCTACGCTTGGAAGGAATCCGCGAGGCACTTTCTGCCTATCCCGACATTGCGCTTGAGGTCTTTGACGACGCCCCCTGGAACGACGCCGAAGCAGGATTCCAGCTGGGGGCGCAGCTCGCGCGGCGGACGGAAGAGGAGTGCCCCGACTTTGTTATAGGCCTCACCGACGTGCTTGCCACGGGGGCGATTGCAGGCATTTCGGCCGCTGGATGCGCTGTTCCAGATGACGTGCGCGTTGCCGGCTGCGACGGAAATATCCTTGCTTGGACGGGTCCTATTTCGCTCACCACCTGCGCACCTGCCGGTTATGAGGTGGGGCGCAAAGGCGTGCAGCTGCTGCTGGAGCAAATCTCCGCCCGCGAAAGCGTTGGGCCGCGCCATATTGATGTGAAGCGCCGCACGTCGGGCGTGCCACAGGAGGCGCGCATGACAGAGCCTCGTGTAGAGATAGTTCGCCCCTTCTTGCTCGAGCGCGAGAGCACCAGCAAAGGCGGCGCACAGGGCGGCCCGCACGGTTCTGACGCTGCCGGTGTGAATCTGGGCACCTATCTCTAGCGTCACATCGTGACATCAATTCACCCCGTTGCCGAAAGGCTCCCTTATGCCTCCTATTCCCCCTTGCCCTGCCGAATTTGAACCTAAGCTCCACGCGCTCCAAGAGACGCTACGTGCCGCAGCTCCGGTGGCACTTGGCTTTTCAGGGGGTGTAGACAGCACCTTCTTAGCGGCGGTCTGTGGATTCACCATCCCGGACGAAACCACGCTCATGCAGCTCGATTCCCCCTTTATGGGTACGCCTGAGCGTGCGGCAACGGCGCAGCTCATAGAGACGCAGCGCACGGAGGATGCAGCGGCCGTATCTAGACAACAACTCGCAGATAGTACCCGCTACATTGCCGAAGGGGTGGCGGACGAGGCCGCCCGAGAGCCACGTGTTTTTGGCTGTTCGCTTGTTCGCCTTGCCTTCAATCCCCTCGCTGAAGACACCGTAACCGCAAACGATCCGCTGCGCTGCTATTACTGCAAACGTTCTGGGTTCACACTCGTCTGCAGCGCTGCGAAGGCGCGGGGCATCGTCACGGTTTTTGATGGCAGCAACGCCGACGACGCCCTGGCAAATGACCGCCCGGGCAGCCGCGCCCTGCGTGAGCTGGGCGTACGTTCTCCCCTGGCAGAAACCGGCTGGCGCAAGAACGAGGAGCGCGCATGCCTGCATGCCTGGGGCATTGCCACCTGGAACATGCCGGCAGGCGCGTGCCTGGCCACCCGCGTGGCAACGGGCGAGCGCATCACCGCAGAGAAGCTTGATGCCGTACGTGCCTGCGAAGACGCGCTGGCAAGCCACGGATGCCGCCAAGTACGAGCTCGGTTGATACATGGCACCATCCAGGTGGAAGCAGCACCAGAGGAGTTCCCCCTGCTGACCAGCGAGACGCCAAAGCGCTGCACAGGCGCCTCAGTCACAGCTAACGTCCCCACCCCGCTCGCACACGATATCGCGCAGGAGCTCTCATCCGTATCAGGGCTCCCCGTGCGGCCCTCCGTGCTCCCCTATCGTCGTAGCGGCGCGACGCAAGCGCCTCTCGACCTTGCTGACAGCCTCTCCCCACCCCAATTTCTACTAGCTTGTTTTTTGACCTTAAACAAGCTGTTTTGGCCCACTTCAAGGTCAAAAAAACAAGCAAGCGTGTTCTGAAGGAGGTGGTGCCCCCGGAACAGCACACGCAGGATATGTGACCTCGCGCCACGGGACCGACAGAGCAACGGGGCCGGAGAATCACTTCCCGGCCCCGTCATACGGTCGATACCACCGCACGTTCAGTTATGCTGGCGAGCAGCACCTACTACTTGTTGCCAGCGGCGCGAGCCTCCTGATATTCCTTCACCAGGCGCTCCTGCACATCGTGCGGAACCTGCTCATAGCCAGCAGGCTCCATGGTGAAGTCACCGGTGCCGCGCGAAAGCGAGCGCAGGCGCGTGGCGTAATCGGTGAGCTCGGCGTAGGGCACAGTTGCAGATACCACGGTGTCGCCACGCTCATTGGTGCCCATGCCGGTCACGCGGCCGCGCGAAGCCGAGACATCGCCCATAACGGCGCCAGCGTAGCTCTCGGGAATCGTTACCGTGATGTTCTCCATGGGCTCAAGCACCACGGGGCTCGCGTCGGCACAAGCCTTCTGCAGGCCAATGCGCGCAGCGGTGCGGAATGCCATCTCGTTGGAGTCGACTGGGTGATACGAACCGTCGTAGCAGGCCACGCGAATACCTGTGAGCGGGAAGCCGGCGATGACGCCGCCCTTCATGGTCTCCTGCACGCCCTTGTCCACCGCAGGAATGAGCGCACGCGGAATGTGGCCGCCTACAACCTCGTCCACAAACTCGTATTCGGTGCCGTCGGTGAGCGGCTCCACGCGCAGCCAGCAATCGCCAAACTGGCCGGCGCCACCGGTCTGCTTCTTGTGACGACCCTGGGCACTTGCCACGCGGCGGATGGTCTCGCGATACGGAATCTTGATAGGCACGCTGTGCGCCTTCACCTTGGTGCGCTCCTCCAGGCGGTTGAGCAGCACCGAGACCTGCGCCTCGCCCACGGCGGAGATGATGGTCTGACCCGTCTCCTCGTCGCGGTCGATCTTCATGGTGGGGTCGGCGTCGCAGGCGCGCTCCACGAAGGTGTAGAGCTTCTCCTCGTCGCCACGGTTCTCGGCCTCGATGGCGATGCGGTACTGCGAGTTGGGGAACTGGAAGGCAGCAGCCTCAACCTTGCCGGTGACGGAAAGCGTGTCGCCCGTATCGGCGGCAATCTTGGTGGTGACGATGATGTCGCCCGCCTCGGCCTTGCCGACCTCGGTCATCTCGCGACCGCACATCACATACAGATGCGCCAGGCGCTCGCCCTTGCGCGTACGCGCGTTCACAAGCTCGATGCCCGGCGTGATGGTGCCCGTAAGCACCTTCATGAACGAGATGCGGCCCTGCTGCGGATCGTTGAGCGTCTTGAAGACAAAGACCACGGGACGCTCGTCTTCGGAGGAAATCTTGAGCGTGTCGCCATCCACGAGCGGCATCTCACCGTAATCAGTGGGTGCCGGGAAGTAGGTGACAATGTCGTCCATGACGGAGTGAACGCCCAGCTCGCGCGTGCAGGAGCCTACGAATACCGGCACAAAGAGACGGTTGGCGATGGCTTTACCCAGAAGACCCTCAATCTCATCCTGAGTGAGCGGCTCACCCTCAAGGTACTTCTCCATGAGATCGTCATCGGCCTCGGCAACGAGCTCGCACAGGGTCTCACGTGCCTCCTCGGCGGCAGCACGATACTCCTCGGGGATGTCGTACTCGGTCTGCTTCACGCCCTCGCAGTGGCGCGCCTTCATGCGTACGATGTCAATGACACCCTCGAAGTTCTCGCCGGTACCCCACGGCAAGGTCACAGCACCCAGGCGCATACCAAAGCGCTCACGCAGAAGCGCCATGGTGGTCTCGTAATCGGCGTTCTCCTTGTCGATACGGTTAATGAAGACGGCGCGGGCGAGGCGCAGGTCTTCAGCCGCATACCAGAGCTTGACGGTGGTGGGCTGCGGACCCTCAGCTGCGTCGACCACAAAAAGTGCCGTCTCGCCCACACTCATAGCCGCGTAGGCATCGCCGATGAAGTCGGGGTAGCAGGGCGCGTCGAGCACGTTGATGCGATGATCTTTCCAGTCAATCGGAGCGATGGAGGTAGAGATAGAAACGCCGCGCTTGACCTCCTCTGCGTCGTAATCAAGCGTCGGCTTGGTGCCCGCATGACCACCCAGGCGGGCAGTTTTGCCTGAAAGATGCAACATTGCTTCTGCCAGAGAGGTCTTTCCTACTCCTCCCTGGCCAACCAAGACGACGTTCCTCACTTTGGCGGTCTCGGGTGCACCCATGACAACCTCCTTTGGTTGGGGCGCACACTGGGGCGGGCACGATATCGCACGGCAAGTCCGCAGCATGCGCACACAAACTCATACGTTACAGATGACCCTACCCCTTGGCGGCAATCGGCATGCGCACCTTTCGCCCAGCGCGCACTCAGGCGCGGTAAAGGGGCGCAGCGGTTCTGGTTGAGCACTCCGCTCTCCATGTAAGAGCTCACAGCGCAGAAGATGCGAACACCCGTCTCGTGCACGCATGAAAAAAGGCCCCGCACAGGGCAGGGCCTCGGTGAGCCGGCGTGGCGCCGGTTATGATGCGAGCAAAACGCTACTCGGCAGCAGCCTCGGTCTCAACAGCCTCGGCAACCTCGGTGGTGTCCTCAGCGGTGGCAGCCTCCTCGGCAACCTCCTCCGGGGTAACACCCACGAGCACGGTCACCACAGCGCGGATGTCACGATACAGCGAAATCGTGACCTCGTGCGTACCGGCAACCTTGATGGGCTTACCAAGCTCAACGCGCTTGCGGTCAATCTCAACGTCAAGCTGAGCCTTGATCGCGTCGGCGATGTTGGCAGCGGTCACCGAACCAAAGAGGATGCCCTCGTCGCCAACCTTGGCGTCGACAACAACATGCTTGCCCTCGAGCGTCTCCTTGAGCGCGTTGGCGTCGGCGATACGCACAGCCTCGCGCTTCTCGATGTTGTGGCGGCGCTCCTCGAGCTGCTTCAGGTTGCCCTTGGTTGCCGCAACGGCGAGCTTCTTCGGGAAGAGGTAGTTCTCGGCGTAGCCCTGAGCAACGTCTACGACGTCGCCTTCGCCACCCTTGCCCTTGATCTCACCAAGAAGAACGACTTTCATGAGATCTCCTTCGTCACACGCCGCGAATGCGGCGCATTGATTACGTGTGTGCCTGGGGACGAGCGCCTTCTCGCGGCAAATGCCGGAAGTTGGCCCACACGTCCACGAGGCCGACGATGCTCAGGATGAAAAACATCGTCTCAATCCAGACAGCGAACAGTAAAACCAGTGTGCGCGTAAAGCATCCCATCCGATGCTGCTCAAGCTTGGCGAGCAAAACGCCAAAGCCCTGCAGCATGAAGATGAAGCGAACGCTCAGAAGCACCGTGAGCGAACAGGTAAGCACCACGCTGGCATACGGGATGTTGGCCATGGAAGCACCACATCCCACGATGCTAAGCGCAAGCGCACCTACCGACCACAGCGGCGCATCAAACGCCGCAATGCGCACCGGACCCGTGCCGCCACGCGTAGCAACGATGCGTGCGCCAGAGGCGGCGAAGAGCGTGTTTGCCATCGCGCTCAACACGTAAACCATCGGCCACAAATGCATCACGATGGGTTCGAGCGTGGCAACAAGCACAGTTGCATCTATACCGGTGCCAGCAGAGGCCTCGATGGTCTCCATCAGCATCCCGTGCATAACCGTGACGATATTCGAACCTTGAAGTGCGACGCTTGTGGCGTCGACACCAAGACCCAGCACGGTCATGGCCGCAATGAGCGTTGACGTCGCCGTCACCCCTGCACGATGAACGTGCATGAGCGTAGCGATACCCAGCGCCGAGACGGTTGCCGGGATTGCCACGAAGGCGGAGAGGGGCTGCTGCATCATGCCGATGCCCACAAGCCCCACCACAGCCATACACGTGGCGATGACAAGACCCGAGACCCAACTGCCCGAACGATCGAGCAGCATGCGCACAACCGCGCCGAGCAGCAACGTTCCCAGAAGCGGATTCCACGACTGGATAGCCACACTGAGAGCGATGCCTAGACACAGAAGCACCTGCTCCCACGGACGACCGGAAAAATCCGGCCGACGCGCGAGGCTCTGGTTATCGGTGTCGCGCTCGAACGGGGTCATCTGTTCTTACGCCGTCTGTTAGCCGCGGTCGCGGCCGCCGCGGGAGGAAACCACGGGGACGGTGTACGGCAGAAGGGCCATCTCGCGGGCGCGCTTGATGGCGTTAGCGATGTCATGCTGGTGCTGCGTGCAAGCGCCAGTGACGCGACGCGGCTTGATCTTGCCACGGTCGGTCATGTACTTACGGAGGAGCTGAGTATCCTTGTAGTCGATATACTCGGTGTTCTCCTTGCAGAACTGGCAGTACTTACGACGCGGCTGACGTGCTGAATAATCATTAGCCATGTCAAAATACCTTTCTTTTGGCGAGGGGGCAGGTACCTCCCCGCCCTCACTAAAAACCGACTATCCCTAGAACGGGATGTCCTCATCGTAGACGTCCACTGCGGGCGGAGCCTGCAGGGGCGCCGCAGGTTGAGCCTGAGCCTGTGGAGCATACGACCGCGGCGCCGGTGCGGGCGCATAGCCGCCGTCAGGACCCTGTGCCCCGCGCGACATGAACTCGATCTCATCAACGATGACCTCGAGCTTGCTGCGGCGCTGGCCGTCGCGCTCCCAGGAGCTGTAGCGCAGCTTCCCCTCGATCGCGACCTTCGAGCCCTTCTGGAGGTAACGACTCACGGCCTCGGCGCGCGTGCCGAACATGGTGCAGTCGACGAAGTTGGGATAGTCCTCCCAGTCGCCGGTCTGCGGGTTCTTGCGGCGGTCGTTGACCGCCACGCCGAACGAGAGCACCTGGGTGCCGCCCGCCGTCATGCGCAGCTCGGGATCGCGCGTGAGATTGCCGGAGATGTTCACTCGGTTGATGCTCATGTGGCTCACTGCCTCTCAAACCTACGGGCACAATGCCCTGGGCGCATAGCGCCCCTTCCTTGCGCTCTTACTCCTTGTCGTCGCGACGGACGATCATGTGACGCTTCACCGCATCGGTAATGCGGAGAACGCGGTCCAGCTCGGAGATCTGGGCGGGGTCTGCATGGAAGTTGATGAGGGTGTAGTCACCTTCAGTGAGACCGTCGATCTCGTAGGCGAGCTTACGCTTACCCCACTCGTCGACGTTGTCGACCTTGCCAGCACCCTCGGCGATCGTGGTGTCGATGCGCTTCATAACAGCGAGACGAGTCTCGGGGTCGAGTGCCGGGTTGACAAAAAACAGCAGTTCATAGGCCTTCATGTGGTCACCTCCTCTGGGCATAAGGCTCCGGGTCGTGAAGGTGCGCCCGAAGCAGGAAAGGACTCAGCAACTATACCTGCTTGCGCGCGTTTTCTCAAGAACAGCCTGATGAACCATCATGAGCTCAACACAAGCTCAAAAGATTGGGGCTCATATGGCAACGGATGAGCCTCATGCCCTCCCATCTCCGCCGCTGGATGACCGTCGATAGAGCCATTGTCGCAGGTGCGCCTGCACAGCCTTTATTGATATGGCCACGCCATGTTCCCAAATGCTTCTTCTGCGTGACGCGTCAAACACACCCGCGCTGATAGACCCGCCATACAAAAACGGGCGGTTGCCGGAATACCAGCAACCGCCCGTCTTGATTTCATCGCTTTTCCACAGACACCACATCACGCAAACGGTATGTGACGGCATGGCCGGAAAGAGTTGGCTCCCCCTAATGACGCTCCACCGGATCGTCCGAAGACGCAGGCTCCCCGTGCCCTGCATCCTCATGGCCAGAAGAAGTATCTCCAGGCACAACGGGCGTAGCAGGCGCCTCGGGAACATCGGGCGTCTCCTCGGCATCAGGCGCCTCAGCCTTAGGGGCGGCATCAGAGTTCTGCCCCGAAGGTGCATCGTGCGGCGCCACCGTCTCCACCGGGGCCACCGGTGTCTGGGGAGTGGCACTCCAGGTGTTGCTGTTGACGTGGTTGCCGTGCGGAACATCGTCTGGCAGAGGATCGGATGACACACCCCAGCGATTGACATCAAAGTGGCTGAACCACTGGCCCGTCACGTTGATGGTGATCATCTGCAGGCCAATGGCAATCATCTGGCTCACCAGCGCAAACGCAATGATCACAAGCAGGATAAGCAGAAGCCACGCAGGGCTGGACGAGAAGAAACCGTGCAGCACCCCCGCGATAACGCCCTCAACGCTGCCGGTCAGAGCGTGGCCGTATTGCGCCCCCACACTCAGCGCGGGCAAAACGCTCAACACGCTACCCGTTAGCACCAACGCCGATACAATCATGGTCACCACACTCAAGGCCAAGCTGATAGCCGCCGAAATGATGAGGGCAAGGTAGGTGCGCAAAAAGCCGCGCACGTCGCGCCCGATCATCTCAAACAAACGGTCGATGCGCCAACCGGCCGCAAAACCGTCGTAGAGCGTTGCGCGCATCATGGCCGCCTGGATAAATGCTGTCACCAGCAAACCAAGCGCGGCACCCACCAGGCCAACGCTGGAGTAATTGATCCCGTCGTGTACAAAAATATCAACACCTAGGTTGTATGAGGATGAAAGCATGAGCTCGATCGAACCCAAGCTGATGATGCTCACCGCAACGCCGGCTACAATCGCCATGGAGAGGTACACCAACAACGACCAAGCTCCCGTGCCGAGCACCTTTCCGATATTGACGCCTTGGCGCTTGGGCGAGGCATCGAGACCCCATGCGGTAAGCCGTGCCCACTCGTAGGAATATCCTAAAACGGCAATCTGGCCAAGAATAGGAATCCAGCCTACAAGCGCCAAGATGATGATGGGTTTATACCAGCCGGGCTCGCGTGTCATCTGCTTCCATGACGAAACAAAACCCCATTGTTGCATCGAAATCGACCCTTCCTCATGCTATCTAAACCAAGGCGAGAACGCCTAACGGTGTGGTGCGCGGACAAAGCTGCCTTGTGGCGCCCAACACAATAACCTGTTCATCAAATACCATGCCCCCGTTGCGGCGGTAATACGGCTGCGCCACCAAAAGCGCATCCGCATCGCCCCGATGGGCGCATTCGCACACAAGCGCATCACCCGATGCACCGTCGCTGTGCACCACACCATCATAAATGAGGGCATACCCTGCCGGAAGCTCACGCGCCAACAATGCCTCAACCGATTGCATCACCTCATGCGGGCTTGCACCAGGGTGATCGGCCACATCAATACCTTCCGAGCCAAGAAGCACCGTGAAGGGAATGAGCGGAGAGCAAGCATCCTTAAGCCGCCGCGCTTCTGCAAAGGCATACCACACCGCTCGAGATAGACCATCGGTGCCCAGCAGCGCAGCAAGCTCGCGCCACGTCATATCTCCCTGCAGGCCATTGCTGCCGCCGCTCTGCTGAGACGCACATACCGGTCTGTACATAATGCCCCCTAACGTCACCTTTGAGTGTAGGGCGCAAAATGCGCGCCGCCCAGGCTCACCACCAAGACTTAAGCGGCCCTTCCCCAGACCATAAGCAGTTATTAAGAAAGCTCTGAAACGCCGGGCGGGGCGGCGAAATCTAAGCTGGCAGATCAAACTTCCGCGCCTGCTGTGAGATTCGTCAAAAATCGCGGTTGCAATGTAGACAAGATACGGTACAATTTCCAATGCACTTTACGGAGAGTTGTCCGAGTGGCCGAAGGAGCACGATTGGAAATCGTGTAGGCGCCAAAAGCGTCTCCAGGGTTCAAATCCCTGACTCTCCGCCAGTTGCTTTTCTCGCGACGCGCTTGCCTCAAGGCGGCGCGTCGTTTCACCCCATGCGGAGGGGTGGCAGAGTGGTTGAATGCGGCGGTCTCGAAAACCGTTTATCCGGTAACCCCGGGTACGAGGGTTCGAATCCCTCCTCCTCCGCCAGCTTCTTAATTCCTTTCAACAACCTCACTAGATGAGATGCCCTGTGCGTGGCCCTATTCCGCGCACGCGCGGGTCCGTACTCCCCCTTGCGCATGTTCCAGAATACACAACGCTTATTGCTAGTTTATATAGATTTATAGACATATTTCTATCCTTATGCCACATATTCTATTGATATTCTCCGGTTTTTACACCGCTGAGCTGGGAAAATGCAATATCCTGGATACTATGGAGCCAAGAAAACAAGCTTCACAGGGATGAAGGTACCGCCCGCATCTTGGATGCATCCCAAGGAGGTAGCCCATGCTTGACGACTATCGCAAGGCGCGCAAACGTGCACTCAAGGAGCTGCAACGTGATGTCTCCGCAGGCCACTATCCCTACCCTCCCGCGCTGGACGATATCCTTAAAGGCGAGGGGTCGCAGGGCGAGATTCCCCTTGGCCTTGCCGAGATTGATCTTTCACTCATCGCGGGCACGCGCACGCGCGGGCGGCAAAACACCTTCTCGCGCAACTTTATGCCCCTGCCAGAACCTAACTCGGAGTTTGCCGGCAAGTGGAGCGCGCTCATTGACTCCCAGCGCGAAGAGGGCATTCGCGAGCCCATTGTGGTGTACGAGTTTCTGCAGCGGTTCTATGTTCAGGAAGGCAACAAGCGCGTCTCGGTGAGCCGCTACCTCGACGCTCCGAGCATCCTTGCCAAAATCACGCGCGTGATACCCATGCCCTCCGATCACAAGGCGGTGCGCATCTACCGTGAGTTCACTGACTTCTATAACGTTGCCCCCATCTATGGAATCATCTTTGGCGAAGAGGGTGGCTACCTCAAACTCGCGGCCGCTGTAGGCCAAGACCTTGAGCATCCCTGGCCCGAGGATGCAGTGAAAACCCTGCGCAGCGCCTTTTTCTTGTTTGCAAGCGCCTGGCGCATGCAGGGCGGCAATGAGCTTGATATGGAGATAGGCGACGCCTTCCTTATCTATCTCAAAATCTACGGCCTTGATGACGCGGCGAACGCAAGCCAGCGTACCGTGGACGACATGGTGCGCCGCATCTGGACAGAGTTTATCGTTTCTTCCAAGCCAGATGCCATCGCCTATGTAGAGACACCCGCAAAGTGGGGCAACGGGCGCATCATCCCCGAGATCAAGCATCTTTACCAGGGAACTATGCTCGCCAAGCCGCTCTGCGTTGCCTTCATCTACGAAAGTAGCCCCCTCGAATCGGGCTGGGAGAAGCTCCACGACGCTGGCCGCCACGAGCTCGAGCTGCGCCTAGGCCCCATGGTGAAAACCATCACGTACACGCATTGCAAAAGTGATGCCGCCTTCGACCGCGCCGTCGAAGACGCCGTTGCCCATGACGCCGACCTCGTTGTGACAGTACACCCCACACAAATGACGCAGGCACTCCGCGCGGCGGTCACACACCCCTCGGTGCAGGTGATCAACTGCTCGGTAAGTCTCTCACACAGCGCGGTGCGCACCTTCTACGGACGCATGTACGAACCAAAATACCTGCTGGGCGCCCTTGCGGCAAGCATGGCCAAGAATCACAAAGTGGGCTATGTTGCCGAGACTCCCATCTTCAGCACGGTCTCCGAAATCAACGCCTTCGCCATTGGCGCCCAGATGGTTGACCCCTATGTCACCGTGTTCCTCAAATGGTTCTCCGCCAAAGACTACGACTGGCGGCGCGAGCTTGCCGAGGAGGATGTTCGCATCATTTCGGGCCACGACTATCCCAATCCCCAGGACGAGCACGAGCCCTGGGGAGTCTACCGCGTAGAGGAGAATGGTGCCTTCACGCATCTCGCTGCACCCGTTTGGCACTGGGGCCGCTATTACGAGCTCATCGCGCAATCCATTCGCAGCGATTCGTGGAGCCGGGAGACTGAAGGGCGTCGCGACCGCGCCCTCAACTACTGGTGGGGCATGTCGGCCGGCATCTTGGACACGGCGGTCTCCCCAGCGGTACCGCGCGGCCAGCGCACGCTCGTGGAAATCATCCGCCAACCGCTGCTTTCGCACCGCGTTGAACCGTTTGCCGGGGCCCTGGTAAGCCAAAGCGGACCGGTTCAATCGGCCGACGCCGGGCGCCTTTCGAGCGAAGAGATTGTGCGCATGAACTGGCTCAACGAAAACGTGATGGGGCGCCTGCCTGAGCAGCGCGAGCTCTCGCAAGACGGACTCAAAAAAGTTGAGGTGGCTGGCGTGATTCCACTCGACCCCCACACCCTTGCCCGCACCGAGGCTAGCTCATGAGAATCCTTGCTATTTCAGATGTTGAGGAGGAGTGGCTCACCGTCTACTACGATGCGGAGCGTATGCGCGGGGTGGACCTCATCATCTCGTGCGGCGACTTGCCCGCAAGCTATCTGGAGCACATCGTGACCCTCTCGAATGTGCCCTTGGCATATGTGCCGGGAAACCATGACACCGCGTATCGCCAGCATGCGCCCGAGGGTTGTGTCCCCCTCGACGGAGCCGTGCGCTCGTTCCGCGGCCTCAACATTATGGGAATCGGCGGGTCGGTGCGCTACAACGAGCGCGTATACGGCTTCACTGAGCAGGAGATGCGTTGGCGCGCGATGAGCATGGGGGCGGTGGGGGCCTCGATGGGTGGCGTCGACATTCTGGTCACGCACGCGCCGGTGGCGGGATACGGCGATATGGAAGACCTTCCCCATCGTGGCTTTGCAGCATTTGAGACCCTGCTCAACCACCTTAAGCCGCGCTATCTTGTGCACGGGCATATACATATGTCATACGCACGCGTGAAGCGCGTGCGCACGCACCCAAGCGGCACCACGCTCGTCAACGCCTGCGGACACACCTGGATCGACATCCCCGACGAAACAATCGACCCCACGCGGCATCGCGGGTTTTTGCGGCCAAGTCCCTTATAACAGATGCCTCGGCAGACCGATGTGAGACGCTTGCCATCCATCCCCCTTCGCGCGAGCACGGGTGCGCCCGGAGGGAACAAGCGCCCCGCATCGGCCTGTCGGGGCGAATATGCAGGCGAGACGTTGAGGCAGCATCTCGCCTACACGTATAACCAACTACAAAGCGCCCAAGCACACGGCACCGGTCTGGCGAATGCCTGTGCGATAGACGTTCTCGCGGCCAAAATAGGTTGCCATGAAGTCAACGTAGTCCGCGGTCTTATCCTTGGGCACCGCGCACATGATGACGCCCGCAAAGCCGCCGCCGTGCAGGCGGCATACGCCTGCGCCCGCCTGCTTGAGGAAGTGCTGGGTGAGCGCAAGCGCCAGCGGGATCGACTGCTCCTTGGGATCTGACGCCACATAGGCGTTTTGCAAAAGCTCCCAGGAAGAGGTGCCCGAAGCCTCGATCATCCTGAGCACACAGGCCTTATCGCCCTGCTCGAGTGCCTGGACAGCGATATCCACACGGTCGCACTCCTCAAAGTAGTGCAGTGCACGCAGGATTGCGCGGTCATTACCCAGCTTGGTGCGGATGGCGCCCAGATTTTGCAGGAGCGCGTCCTTTGTGGTTTCCGAGAGTGTCGTGGCTCCCAGCTCGGCCGCCACAGCACGCATCTCACCCGGCACCGAGGAATACTCGGCCGAAAGATCAGCGTGGCCCTTGCCCGTGTTGACAATCACCAAATCCAGGTCCAGGGCATCGTAGGAGAAGTCCACCTTGCGGTAGCTCACGCCGTCTGAGAAATCGAGGAGGATCGTACCGCCCACCGCGCAGGCCATCTGATCCATAAGTCCCGAAGCCTTATCCCAGAAGTGATTCTCGGCGAACTGACCAATGCGCGCATATTCAGCGCACGAAATGGCATCGCTGTTAAAAAGATGGTCGATGATGGAGCACACGAGCATCTCAAACGATGCAGAGGAGCTCACACCTGCTGAAGGAATAACCTCGGAGGAAACAACGGCGTTAAAGCCGCCTACCTCGTAGCCCATGTCGCGCGCGGCAACCACCATGCCGGCAACCAGCGAACGTGTGCCCTGGCAATGCGGGGTCTCGGCCACCGTGGCAAGGTCGATATCGATAGCGTCTGGATAACCCTCGCTCACAATGTGGACGTGACCGTCGTCGCTCTTTGCGGCAGCAGCGATGGTGTCCATCGTGATGCTTGCGGCCAAAATCCTGCCGCCATTGTGATCGGTATGGTTACCGATAATCTCGGTACGGCCAGGCGCCGAGAAAAACTCCACCTCATCTGCGCCATAAAGCTCGGTGTACCAGGCCTTAAGATGTTGAAGCCGTGCGGCAGCCTCGTCGGCCGCCGGCCCATATACCAACGGAAGCATCATGTTTGATGCCATGTCCTCCATGTTGTCCTCCTTATATCACTGCACGCTGTCGATAAACCGCGCGAATGCACGCCGACCCTCCAGGTTGTCTGCAAACACGGCGCAATCCTCAAGTACCTGGGCAAACACCTGGCCAATCTCCTCCTGAATGACGTGCGAGAGCTGCTCAACCTCGTCCTCATCAAGGTCGGCCACATGCTCCGGCTTATACTGGGGATGCCGCTCGAGCACCTCGGCGCACCACGGCGCATGCTTGGAAATCTCGGGTATCTGAGCCGGATCTTCGCCCGTCAGGATGGCACGCTCGAGCCGCTGCATTTCACCCAGCAAACGCGCGGGTAGCACGGCCAGGCCCATGACCTCGATGAGGCCGATGTTTTCCTTCTTGATGTGGTGCAGCTCTTCATGCGGATGGAAGATGCCCAAGGGGTGCTCGTCGGTAGTGCGGTTGTTGCGCAGCACCAGGTCGAGCTCGTAGCGCTTGCCACGGCGGCGGGCGATGGGCGTGATGGTGTTATGCGGCACGCCATCGGTCTCGGCAAGCACACCCACAGAAGGATCGCTGTACGTGCGCCATGCAGCCAGGATTTTATCGGCGAGCTTTACCAGGGGCGTTGGCTTCGCGGCGTTCAGGCGGATGACCGACATCGGCCAGTTCACAATACCCGCTTCCACCTCTTCAAATCCCGAAAAGACCACGCGCTCGCGCAGCGATGCGCGCTCCATGGGGAAGGTGTGCCGGCCGCCCTGATAGTGTTCATGGGTGAGGATAGATCCGCCCACGATAGGCAGGTCCGCGTTGGAACCCAACATGTAGTGCGGGAACTGGTCCACAAAATCGAGCAGGCGCACAAAGGTGGTGCGGTCGATCTTCATGGGCACGTGGTGCTCCGAGAGCACGATGCAATGCTCGTTGTAATACACGTAGGGGCTGTACTGCAAATACCAGCGCTCACCACCCGCCAGGCGCAGCGGCATAAGGCGGATAGTCTCGCGCGCAGGGTGATCAAGGCGGCCGGCATACCCTTCATTTTCGCGACAAAGCTGACAGCGCGGATACAGGTCGGTGTCACCCTTTTTCTCAAGCGCCGCGGCGATGGCTTTGGGATCTTTTTCGGGCTTGGAAAGGTTGATGGTGATCTCGAGGTTGCCGTAGCGGGTGTTCACCGTCCACTTGCGGTCGCGCGCAATGCGGTAGCTGCGGATATAGTCAGAATCGAGCGAGAGCTTGTAGAGATAATCTGTTGCGCGCGCAGGCGAGGTGCGCAGGCGCTCGCGAAACTCACGCACCACGTCGCTCGGGCGCGGAGTCACCACACCCATGAGGCGCGTGTCGAGCAGATCACGACTGGCAATGCCGCCATCAATGACACCGCGCGCGGTCGCGTCATCAAGAAGTGCCCCCAGAATCTCTTCGAGGGGCGGCTTCTCGGCATGCGCCATGAAATGCCCCACTTCCTGCTTGGGCACATACGAGCCGCTTGGCTCGTAGCGCAACGCATCAAACATGCCGTTTGCTGCGTAGGTGACATCGCTCTTGCCAATGAGTCCGCGCTCGAGGGCGTAGGCAACAAGCGCCGTGACACCCCGCTCGGTTGCCGTCAACGATTCTTGGCCCATGTCGACTCCCTCCCCATCGCCAACCTGACGATGATTGGTGGCCAAAATATATCAGAATTGAGCTATCACCCTGTTTCTGCAAAACCAGCGCACGCAGGCGCGCACAAGCAAGCGGCACAGAGAATCCCTCAAGTGGCCTTGCGTCTTGTTATACTCCATAACAAGGCAAATACCTTGGAAAATTCTGTGAACGGCCCTTTGTATGTCATCAAACACACGAAACGGCAACACATGAGAAACATGCGTGCGCACGTTCCATCCCATAAGTATCATAGGCCATATAAATATGGATTTATGCGTTGTCATACGAAGAAGTTAGAAGTGGACGGCAGAGACGGTTTTGGCCATGATTCTATATACGGCGACCACACCGCTCGCAGCTTTGCAAGCACGGAACCACGGAAGGGAGACGCAATGCTCGACATTAATCGCGACTGGTGGAAACAAGCTGTGGTGTATCAGGTCTATCCGCGCAGCTTCAGCGATGCAAACGGCGATGGCCTAGGCGACCTCGCCGGCGTTACCGCCAACATCCCCTACCTCAAAGCGTTGGGTGTAGATGCTCTATGGCTCTCGCCTTTTTATCCGTCGCCGCTGGTAGACGGGGGCTATGACGTGGCCGATTACTGCAATGTTGACCCGCGCCTGGGAACACTCGATGACTTTGACCGCATGTGCACGGCGGCACACGAGGCGGGCATCAAGGTGATTGTGGACATCGTGCCCAATCACACCTCGACCGAACATCCCTGGTTCAAGGAGGCACTTGCCGCAGAACCAGGCAGCGCCGAGCGTGACCGCTACATCTTCCGTCCGGGCCGCGGCGATGCGGGAGAACTCCCTCCCAACGGCTGGCAGTCCACCTTTGGCGGCTCAGCATGGGAACCTGCGGGTGACGGCACGTGGTACCTGCATCTCTTTGCTGTGGAGCAGGCCGACCTCAATTGGAAGAACCTCGAGGTACGCGCCGAGTTTGAGCGTACCATTCGCTTTTGGTGCGACCGTGGTGCCGACGGATTCCGCGTGGATGTAGCCCATGCCCTCATGAAAGACCTCGACACCCGCCCGCTTGAGGAATGGCCCGACAACCCCGCAGGTGCCGAGCCCGATGGCAGCGATCCTTTGTGGGATCGCCCCGAAGTGCACGAGATCTATCGTTCGTGGCGCAGCATCTTCAACGAGTACGAGCCTCCGCGCTTTGCCGTGGCCGAGGCTTGGGTGGTTCCCGAGCACCAATGGATGTACGCCTCGACCGACGAGCTTGGTCAGGTGTTCAACTTCGAGCTTTCCAAGGCAGCGTGGTGTGCAGAAGATTTCCGCCGCGCGCTTGAAGAGGGGCTCGATGCGGCAAAACGCTCCGGTTCCACCACCACCTGGGTGCTCTCAAACCATGACCTGCCGCGCCACACCACCCGCTTTGGCCTGCCCCAAGTTCCCGCGCGTACCCAGCATCAACTGGTGACCGACTGGCTGCTGCGTGATGGCTCCACGTATGTGGAAGACCGCGCCCTGGGAACCCGCCGTGCCCGCGCCGCCATTCTTTTGGAGCTCGCGCTCCCCGGCTCCATCTATATCTATCAGGGCGAAGAGCTGGGTCTTTTTGAGGTGGCGGACATCCCCTGGGATCAGCTGGAAGATCCCCAGGCACGCATGACCAACCACGGCGTTGCCATCAAGGGCCGCGATGGATGCCGTGTACCCCTTCCCTGGAAGGCCAACGACCCCACGGGTGCCTTTGGCTTCTCCGCCACAACAGAACACGCCGCACCGCATCTGCCTCAACCTGCATGGTTCAAAGATCTGGCCGTTGATGTGGAGGAACAAGATCCCACCTCCATGCTCAATCTTTACCGTATAGCACTGAAGGTACGGGCTGAGCTGCTCAAACCCCTTGGCGACACCTCGCTTACCTGGAGTACCGGCTATTCCGACCAGGTGATTTGCTACATGCGTCCGGCAACCTCGGGCCGCACCCTCACCTGCATCACCAACTTTAGCGCCACCGCGGTGCCGCTGCCCGAAGGGGAGGTTGTGCTCTCCTCCGTTCCGGTGAAGGAAAACATGCTGCCCGGTGACGCCACCGCGTGGGTTGTGTGCTAGAAGCTTCTGCCGCCAGCGGGAAGCGGCTTCTTGCGCAGGCGCCCTCGCAGCCCAACCCGCATAAACGCCAGCAGCCCGGCCATCCTAAGGTGACCGGGCTGCGTCATGCATAAGCTTTGCCTCGCAAAGTTACTCGTCAATACGCTCGAAGCGATACATGCGGCTTGCGTACGGCGCGCACGAAACCGGAAGCGGCAGGCCTGAATCCATGAGCGCGTCTGCGCAGTACTCACGGCCCGAGATAATCTCGCGATAGCGGGCGCCCGACGTGAGTCCGCGCGGCATCACGTACTCAGCCTCGCCGTATCCCTCGACCTTCATAACAATCGCACACACCAGCGCGTGAGATGCATCTTCCGAGACATACTCCCAGGAATAGATGTCATCCCTGGGCGAGGTGAGACGGTAGAGCAGGCCTTCACGCACCAGCGGCTCAATCTCGCGGTAGAACTCAATCTGGTCCTTGATGATCTCGCATGCGCGCGGCGGGAGCTCCATGAGGTCCAGCTCATAGCCAAAGCCACCACCGGCCATGGCCACCATGCCACGGGCAGTAAGCGGCACGTCACGGCCGTTAATCTCGTTCGGGCAGGCCGAGACATGCGCACCCATGGTAGAGGCCGGGTAGCAGAACGACGTTCCGTACTGAATGGTCATGCGGTTATCGGCGTCGGTGTTGTCGCTCGTCCAAATCTGCGGTGTGTAGTACATCATGCCGGCATCAAAGCGGCCACCGCCTGCCGAGCATCCCTCAAAGAGCACGTTGGGGTAGCGCTCAACCAGGCGCTCAAGCAGCTCGTACAAGCCCAGCATGTAATCGTAGAGCACACGGCCCTGGTCGCTCGCGGCGTGCGAATACACGTCAATGATGCTGCGGTTGTAGTCCCACTTCACATACTCGATATTCGCTTGATCGAGGATGGCGGAGAGCTGCTGGAAGAGATTCTCGCGCACATCGGCGCGCGAAAGGTCGAGCACCAGCTGGTCACGACCGAGCACAGGCTCCTTGCCGGGCACCGCAAGCGCCCAGTCGGGGTGCGCACGATAAAGGTCGCTGTCCTCCGAGACCATCTCGGGCTCCACCCAGATGCCAAACTTCAAACCAAGCGCATTCACGCGGTCAACGAGCTCGGCGAGGGTGCCACCAAGCTTCTCGGTATTCACCGTCCAGTCGCCCAGCGCGCGGAAATCGTCGCAACGATTTCCAAACCAACCGTCGTCCATCACGAGCATGTCGATGCCCAGCTCGGCACCCTTCTCGGCAAGGCGCACGAGCGAATCGCCCGTGAAATCAAAGTAGGCCGCCTCCCAGCTGTTCAGAAGAATGGGACGCGGGCGATCACGCCACACACCGCGGCACACATGCTTGCGAATGCAGCGATGCATGTTGTGCGAAATGCGCTCGACGCCCTTATTGGAGTAGGTGAGAATAACCTCGGGCGCCACCAGGCTCTCGCCCGGCTCAAGCGGATAGGAGAATTCACTATCTGAGAGGCCCATCCGCAGACGTGTCTGATCAAACTGGTCGCGCTCAACCTCGGCCAAGAAGTTTCCACTGTACACAAAGGTCATCGACCAGCAGCGACCATGCGTCTCGGTGGCATCGTGATCGAGAAGGATCATGGCCGGACTGTACTGGTTGGACGACATGCCGCGGCGACTACCCACCGAGAACGACCCGTTCCCCACAGGATGGCGATCGGGACGGCGTTCCATGGCGTGACGGCCGTTGAAGCTCATCACATCGTAGTTGCCATGAATGAAGTCGAGGCAAGCAGTCTCGGCACGCTCGACCGTAAGGCGCGCGTTGCCCTCGTTCTTGATAATGGCCGCACGCGTGATGATGTCAATTTTGGGAAGCACGCCATACAGCAGCTCCACCTCAAGCCCCAGACGCGGGTCAGCCAAGGTGATGGAGAGCGTCTCCGCCTCATCATCGTCGGCCGAGGCATATACCGCCGGAAGTCCCGGCAGGCCATACTTGCCCTGTTTAATCTCGTAGCGCACATAGCGCAGGTCGCATCCAAACGTGCCCTGGGCATCGCGCACCTCAAACGAAACCGCGCGCATATCACCCGTACCGCGGAAAGGATACTCCTGCGGCAGCACGTCGAGCGAGTAGGTTCGATCGTGCACATCGTGCGGGCATGCGCACATGCCGCTGCGATCGGCAAAGGTCAAGAGATAGTCCATACAACCTTCGGTGCGCGTGCCGTAATACAGGTGCAGCAGATACCCAAAGCGGTCAACCTGCATCTGATACGTTGAGTTTGCAGTGTGGATGCTGAATGTCTTCGTGCTGGCATCATAAACTAGCGGCATGATTCCTCAGACTTTCTCGAATAACCACCGGGACATCAAATTTGCTTGTTACGGCTGATAAAATCCCATGCCCGAGCTCTCAAAACCCGGGCATGGGAAAAACTGCGCCAGTATAACCGCGTTACCTGTGCGTATGGGCTACGGTTCGCGAGGAGCTCGCGTAACCACAACTACTTCACAGCGCCGTTGGTGACGCCACCGATGATCTGCTTCTGCGCCACGATGTAGAAGATAATCATGGGCAGCATGGCGAGCAGGTAGCTTGCAAAGGCCAGGTTGTAGTTGGTGGAGAACGCCGTCTGGAAGTTCATCTGCGCGAGCGGCAGGGTGTTCACGCCCTGGCCTCCCATGATAACAAGAGGGGTCATAACGTCGTTCCACACCGCAAGGCCGGTGATAACAGCAACGGTGGCATGCATGGGCTTCATGAGCGGGAAGATGATCTTCCAATATGTCTTCCATGTAGAGGCACCGTCCACGCGCGCCGCCTCTTCGAGCGCGATGGGGATGTTACGCAGATAGCCGGTGTAAAGCATCATGTTCATGGGCATGTAGAAGACCACATAGAGGATCATGACGCCCACCATGTTGTCCAGATGCATGATGGCGGTCTGCTTCACGAGCGGCATCATGAGGATCGCGAACGGCACGTACATACCGGCGATGATGAAGTAATACGACCACTTAAAGATGCGCTTGTGATCCATGTTGCGGCCGATGGCGTAAGCGGCAAGGCTGTGGATAAGAATGGACACGACCACCGCTACAACCGTGATGATGAGCGAGTTCATAAACGAGCGGAAGAAGTCGGTGACCTGAATGGCCTCGATAAAGTTGTCCAAGCTCCAAGTGCTGGGCAGCGACAGGATGCCGGCGATGTCGTTGGTCATCTCAGACGGATCTTTGAAGGCGATGACCACCGCCATGTAGAGCGGGAAGATGATGGTGATGAGGCCGATGATAAGCAGGATGGTGATAGGCCAATTGACCCGCTCTTTGACCTTTTTGGTGTTAGCCATTAGAGCTGCTCCTCCTTACTGTTCAAGAATTTGGTCTGCAGGATGGAGACCACGGCGATGAGGATGAAGAAGATCACCGCGTTGGCGCACTGGAAGCCAAACTGGCCGCCCGAGAGACCATTGTTGTAGATGAGGTAGGAGATGGACTCGGTAGACTGCGCAGGACCGCCGGAGGTCATAGCCACAATCTGATCGAAGACCATAAGCATGTCTTTCATCACGAGCACCATGTTGGTGGTAACGGAAGGCATGATGAGCGGCAGCGTGATGTAGCGGAACTTGTCCCAACCCACGGCGCCGTCGAGCGAACCGGCCTCATACACATCCTCGGGCACCGACGAAAGGCCCGTGATGTAGATGATTGTGGTCTGAGCGCAGGCCTGCCATACGAGCACCACCACGATGGCAACCCATGCCCAGTCGGGGCTTGCAAGGATAGACTCGGTACCCGTGAGCGCCGGAACGATGTAGGTGAAGAAGTAGCTAAACACGTAGCCAACCACCAGGCCGCCCAAGATGCGCGGTACGAAGTAAACACCACGGAGTGCGCTCTTGAAACGAATCTTGCTCGAAAGACCAATGGCGAGCATAAGCGAAATCACATTGGTGAGAACAGTCGCTACCACTGCCACCTTAAACGTGAACAAATAGGAGTTCAAAACGCGGGTGTCGGTGAACAAATCCAGGTAGTTTTGGAAACCAACAAGGTTGAAGGCGCCATATCCCTTGGAGTCGGTGAAACTGTAGAAAAAGCCCGTGACAAGCGGGAACGTGTTAAATGCGATGAAAAGCACAAGGACCGGGATGAGGATCGCAATGAAGGTCTTGTTGCGACCCGACCCAACCTTGGTAGCTGTACTTGCCATATCTCTTCCTCCTTACTGCTGGCTCTCGTATTCCTGGACCTTGCGAATGACGGAGCGGTTGTAGCGCTGCCAATCCTCATCCCACTTAGTGAGGAACGCGTCCACATCCTTGTTGATAAGCATCGTTTGCAGCTGAGCGTCGGCCGCCATGGAGGACTGATACGAGTGGTCGAGGTAGTCGAGCACCTTACCCTCGTCCAGGAAGGGCAGGATGTCGTCATAGAGCGGGTCGAGGGTGTAGTCGCCTTCGGTGCAGGGAATAGCACGCTGGTTATCGATGTAGGTCTGTACGTTCTCCTGCTCGTTCAAGAAGGCGATGACCTCGTAAACGGCATCCTTGTGATCGCAAGTCTCGGCAACACACCACTGCAGGTCAACACCAGACACCACAATGCGGTCATCGGGGTTCTCGGCGGAAGGCATGGCAAACAGACCAATGTTCATCTCGGGATTCACCGAGAGAATCTGCGGCACAGCGAACGAGCCGCATGGATACATGGCACTCTGGCCGCGGGCGAACGCGGTGCAGGCATCGTTGTAGGCGTAGGCAAAGGGACCAGGTTCCGCGTAATCGAGCAGCTGGAGCATACGCTCGGCGGGCTCGCGGTAATAGTCCGAGAACTTTGCCTTGCCGGAGTTGACCTGGCGCGCCAGATCGCTCGGCACCATGTTGATGGTGATGGAGTTCCAAGGCGAGAGGATCGTCCAAGTATCCAGGTATCCCAGATAAATGGGGTAGATATCGGGCGTCTCGGATTTGATCTGCTCAAAGAGGGCAATCATCTCGTCCCAGGTCTCGGGAACCGTCCAGCCATGCTCCTCGAACATATCCTTGTTGTAGAGCATGCCGGCGGCGTTGGCCACGTAGGGCACACCATAGATGCCATCCATGGGCACATAGGTGACGCTCTCCAAAATGTCCTGATAGGCCTCGCTCACCTTGTCCAGCGTGGGGCAATCCGAAACATTGGCCAAAATGGCGGAGTCTACAAAGTTGGCGTAGTCGGCATCGCCGCCGATACCGATGATATCGGGGTAATCCTCGCGCACGAAGCGCGTCTTCATGATGGTTACGGCATCTGCGGGGCTCGTGATGTTGAGGTAGATATCGTCGTGCGTGGAGTTGAACTCATCCATGAGCTGGTCAAAGATGCTCACGGCTTCCTGCTTGTAGCTTACGATTTCCACCTCAACCTTGCCGTCTGCACGTTCGGTGGTGCAGCCGGAGAACAGAAGCGATGCCGCTCCAGCCGCGCCGAGACCCAGAAGCGAGCGGCGCGTGATGGGCTTGTTCAGCATAATCCCCTCCTGTTAATGAACGATGGCGAGCTCGGTCTGCTTGTCGAACACGTGGATCTTATCCGCGTCGAAGGCAACCTTGATACGCGAGCCCGTGCGGACGGGATTCGTGGCCGAAATATGCGCAGAGATGGAGCCACCGTCCACATCACCGTAGATCATGGCTTCGGAGCCCAGCAGCTCGTACACGGTAACGTTGGCATCGATGGTCTCGGTGAGCGTCTTACCCTCGGCATACTCATGCTCTTCGATAACATCCTCGGGGCGGATGCCCAGCACCACAACCTTGCCCTTGTAAGCCTTGAGCGCGGCGGCCTTGGAATCGGGCACGGTGATGGTGTTCTTACCAAAGGTGAGCGTGACCTTGCCTGCTGCCTCGCCCACGGTGGCGTCGATGAAGTTCATCTGCGGAGAGCCAATAAAGCCAGCAACAAACAGGTTGCAGGGCTCGGCATACAGCTTGGCTGGGGTATCAACCTGCTGCATAACGCCATCTTTCATAACAACGATGCGCGTGCCGAGCGTCATGGCCTCGGTCTGGTCGTGCGTGACGTAGATGATGGTGGCGCCCAAGCGGTCATGCAGCTTGGAGATCTCGGCGCGCATCTGTACGCGGAGCTTTGCATCGAGGTTGGAGAGCGGCTCGTCCATGAGGAACACCTTGGGCTGGCGAGCGATGGCGCGGCCCATGGCAACACGCTGACGCTGACCGCCGGAAAGAGCGGACGGCTTGCGGTCGAGCAGCTTCTCAAGGTCGAGAATGCGTGCGGCCTCGTGAACCATCTTGTCGATCTCTTCCTGCGGAGCCTTGCGCAGGCGCATCGGGAAGGCCATGTTCTCGTACACGGTCATATGCGGATAGAGCGCGTAGTTCTGGAAGACCATGGCGATGTCGCGGTCCTTGGGTTCAACATCGTTCACCACACGACCATCGATCTTGAGCGTACCGGAGGTGATGTCCTCAAGACCAGCAACCATGCGCAGCGTGGTGGACTTGCCGCAACCGGAGGGGCCAACGAAGATGATGAACTCCTTGTCAGCAATCTCGAGGTTAAAGTCTTTGACGCCTTCGTACCCGTTTGGGTATGTCTTCCCAATGTGCTCGAGTGAAAGTCCTGCCATTTCACGACCCCTTCCTGCCTTACACAACCCCTGAGCACGGGTGTGCGGCACACTGTTTACAATGACTTCATTCTATGTTGTCATTTTGCGTACTAAATAACGTTTTATGGTATGTTCTATTCCGAATACCGTGTTTCTGCTGGTAAACAAGGTGACATAAGCATGAAGACCCTATGACGGGTTTCGCTAAACGGTATCTTTTCAACCAGCAACGGTAGAAATAAAACGATAAACATCAAGGTAATAGCGTTGCATTATAGTATCGCGGTGTAAGGTGGTATCTCGAAGCGAGTAAAAGGAGCAATTTTTATATATCAATATTTGCTCATTATTCCTTAATTTTATATCGATATTAATTTTATATATCGCTTTTTGATATATAAATAAGACGGCTCGGAAGGGGTAGCCATGAAGGTAACGAAGACCAGCGAACATCCGGCTAGCTCAACAACCAGCACAAGGAAGGCAACCGGCGGCACGGCTCAGGCGCATACGACCGCATCTGTTGAAGCCCCCCAACGCTCCACGCATACCGCGCGGTCGCAACATGCCCCAGCGGCGCCTACCCATAAGGCCAAATCCACAGCCAAAGCGACCCCCGAGCCAAGTGACGACGAACGCTACCTGATGCGCCTGGCACGCCATCACGATGAGCTTCGCTGGCTGTATATGGAGCTCTACGGCAACGACGACATGTTTGGCGAGCTCGTACAACAAATGAAGTGGTGGTATGACCAGCGCGACCCCGCGTTGAAAAAGCTCGACTGCGAGCGCGAGGAGAAAGGTGCCTGGTACCGCGATCGCACGATGCTTGGTATGCAGATGTATATCGATAACTTCGCGGGCACCATCAAGGGTGTTATCAAGCACCTCGACTATATCGAGCGCTGCCACGTGAACTACCTGCACCTTATGCCCTTCCTCGATACCCCGGCAGACAAGAGCCGCTCCGATGGCGGCTATGCCGTATCTGATTTCCGTCGGGTGAAGCCGGAGCTGGGCACTATGGACGATCTGGCAGAGCTCGCCCGCAAGTGCCACGAGCGCGGCATCAGCCTCTGTATGGACTTCGTGATGAATCACACCTCCGAGGACCATGAATGGGCCCGCCGGGCGCGCGCCGGCGAAGGCGAGTACATGAGCCGGTATTTCTTCTGCGACAACCAGGCCATCATCGACCAATACACCCGCGACGTTCCCCAGGTGTTCCCCACCACAGCACCCGGGCACTTTACGTACCTGCCCGAGCTGGGGCAGTCGGTCATGACGCAGTTCTATCCCTATCAGTGGGATCTAAACTACCGAAACCCGCGCGTCTTTAACGAGATGATGTACAACTTCCTCTTCTTGGCCAACCAAGGCATGGACATCATCCGTATTGACGCAGTGCCCTATATTTGGAAGCAGCTGGGCACCAACTGCCGCAACCTTCCACAGGTGCACACCATCGTACGCATGATGCGCATGATTGGCGAGATTGTGTGCCCGGGCATCGTGCTGCTCGGCGAGGTTGTTATGGCACCTGTGGAGGTGGTGCCCTACTTTGGCACCGTCGAGAAGCCCGAGTGCCATATGCTCTACAACGTGACCACTATGGCAACCACCTGGAACACCGTGGCGTGCCGCGATACGCGCCTGCTCCGCCGTCAGCTTGAGGCGATATGCAGCCTGCCGCGCGAGTACACGTTCCTTAACTACCTGCGTTGCCACGACGACATTGGCTGGGGCCTGGACTACGCCACCCTGTCTGAATGGGGCATGCGCGAGGTGCCGCACAAGCAGTACCTCAACGAGTACTTCCAAGGCTTCACGCCGGGAAGCGTGAGCCGCGGCGAGCTCTATAACGCCGACCCCGTCACCGGCGACGCCCGCTTCTGCGCCACCACCGCCTCAATGTGCGGCATCGAGGCAGCTGGCTTCGAGGGTAACGACGAGGCGATGGAGGTAGCCATTCGCAAAGACATCATGCTCCACGCCTACATGCTCACGCAGTCTGGGCTGCCCATTATCTACAGCGGTGACGAGATTGCCCAGGTAAACGACTACACCTATAAGGATGATCCTGAAAAAGCCGCCGATTCGCGCTACATCCACCGCGGCGTTTTTCCCTGGGCGCTCACCCAAAACATCGAGAAGCCCGGAACAGTCCAGCATGAGCTGTTCGGCGGACTAGACGCCCTTGAGCGCATCCGGCACGAGAACGCCATCTTTGATGGCGATGCGGAGATGTCCATCGGCGCGTATAGCGACCCCTCTATTTTGTGGATCAGCCGCCGCGCGAATGGACGCGAACTGCATGCGATCTTTAACTTTAGCGACAATCCGCGCACCGTGTGGATGCCCGAGGAAGACGCCTAC
Organism: Candidatus Limicola stercorigallinarum; assembly: GCA_018711625.1. Taxonomy (GTDB): domain Bacteria; phylum Actinomycetota; class Coriobacteriia; order Coriobacteriales; family Coriobacteriaceae; genus Limicola; species Limicola stercorigallinarum. The sequence goes on from DVID01000009.1 coordinate 39,268, forward strand.
ACCAACCTTGTCACAGGTGAGACCAACCAGGTGAAGACCATCGATATCGCCGGGTGGGACTTCGTGTGGCTTGAGCACGAAAAGGGCGGCGCAGCCTAAGTGTGCACGATGAAGCCGGTGGCGGGACTGCATCGAGCACCGATGTACAACCGTCCACCGGCCCGTACCGCATTATGAGCGATTCCGATATATCCTATATACAAATAGGAGGTGCCCATGCCTGTTCACGATTTGCAGTTTGCCACGTTTTTAGGGGCAAACTATATCGACCTCATGCTCTTCCAGTACGGACGTGAGATGTGCGAGCCGGGCCATGCCTTTGGGCCGGCACAGCGCAGCCATTACCTGTTTCACTACATCATCTCGGGCAAGGGAACGCTGCTCGCCACCGACGACAGCGGTGAAAAACATCGTTTTGACCTGGGTGCCGGCGAAGGCTTTTTGATCTTTCCCGGTCAGATGAATATCTACTTTGCCGATATCGAAGACCCCTGGGAGTACACCTGGGTGGAGTTTGACGGCGCCGCGGTAAAACGTGCCATCAAGCAAACGGGCCTCACCACCTCTTCCCCGGTATATCGCTCTCAGAGCGCCGATTTGCATGCCGCCCTGGAGCGGGAGATGCGCTATCTCGTGGACCATCGCGAAGAGTCGGAGCTGCACCTTATGGCGCACGGCTACCTCTTTTTGGATAACCTCATACGCTCTATCGAGCCAGCGCCCGTGCCCGCAGCCAACAAGCTGCAAGACTTCTATATCAGCAAGGCTATCGCCTATATCGAGAACAACTACCAAAACGATATCACCGTGGAGGATATCGCCCGCCAGACCGGCCTTAACCGCAGCTACTTTGGCAAGATGTTCCGCAGCGCAGTCGATCGGTCGCCCCAGCAGTACCTCATCGCTTATCGTATGAACAAAGCCACCGAGCTGCTCAAACTAAGTGCCCTTTCGGTGGGCGAGGTAGGCAAGGCTGTGGGCTACCCCAACCAACTGCATTTCTCACGCGCGTTCAAAAACGTGTATGGCGTTTCGCCGCGCACGTGGCGCAAGGAGAATATGGGTGTCACCCCAACCGGCCTGCGGTAGCGTGCGTAACCCGAGTCTAAGCGCGGCGCCAGATGCAGTCGCCGCGCGAATGATGCGAAAAGAGCATGCACCTCGTATGTCAGACAGGTAAGATGGCATCGCATCGTTGTTGCGCCGCGGGCGCCTCAGCTAGAAAGGATGCCGATGCCTTGGACCCTAGTGGCGCCTGGCGCCGTGCTTGCATTCACCGCGCTCGGTCATACGAGCGAAGCGCCCGTGACGATCCCTTTGTGGATCGAACTTTTGGCTGTGGTAGTGGCATCAATCTCGGGCGCGCTTGCTGCACGCGAAGAAAAACTCGATCTGGTGGGAGCAATTTGCCTGGCGGTGGCATGCAGCCTGGGTGGCGGTTTGCTGCGCGACATGACGCTCCAGGTGGGCAACGTCTACATCTTGAACCAGGTCTATGCCCTGCCCACCGCCATCATCACCGCGGCGGTCACGTTTGTGGTACCCGCCCTTATCGAAAAACAAGACCGACTCATCGCCGTGCTCGACATCTTTGCTGTGGGACTCTACGCTGCCACCGGCGCAGACAAGGCGCTTGTATACGATTTTGAGCCCCTCATTGGGGTCATGATGGGCTTTTTGACCGGTGTAGGCGGCGGCATGCTGCGCGACATCTGTCTGGGACGTACGCCTTATATTTTCCAACGCAGCAATTTCTACGCAGTGGCTGCCATTGCGGGCGCCACAGCCTACGTGCTCCTGGCCGATGCCGGCGTGGACAAGATTCTGGCGATGGTGGTGTGTGTGAGCGTAACCATGGGCCTGCGGTTCATCTCGCTTCGCTACAACATCATGTCCCCCACCGAGGTAGACCTCTCTCGTGTAGCCTCGCATGTGGTGCCCGAGCGCCTCAGGCGCAGCGAGAGCGCAGGGAAGCCCCAGGTAGACCGCACGTCGCACACCGCACGTGAACTGGCCGACCGCCGTCGTCGCACCTTGGCGGATATCGAGCGGCGCCGCAACAACGAGGCGCAACGCCAGGGCCGCAAGGCTGCCCGTAAGGCCGCACGGCGCCTGCGCTGGCCCAAGCAGTAACGATAGCGAGCGGAACGAGCCGAGTCCTGTCAACTCATACCGGAAAACGGTGTCGCAACCGAAGACGGACGCGTATACCAAGAACTTTGAATAAAGAAACAGCAGGTCAAAGCGTTGCTTATATTCGGTGTGCCTCGCACATAGCGTTTCTCACACCGTTTTCCGGCATGGGTTGACAGAGGTACACGGCGGCGGCGCCTGCGAGGCCGTTTTTGTGACAGTGGGGGTGCGCCGCCGCGGCAGCGCACCCCCATCTGGGCACATAGTACCCGTAAGTTCCTAATTTCAAAGAACCGCCGTTATTTGTTGACGAGACCAGCCTTCACCGCGGCCTTCTTACGCGCGGTGGCATCGAGGATGCGCTTGCGCAGGCGGATGTTCTTGGGTGTAATCTCCACCAATTCGTCATCGGCAATGTACTCAAGCGCCTCTTCCAGCGAGAAGGTGCGCGGAGGGGTGAGCTGCACCGCAATGTCGGCCGTGGAGGAACGCTGGTTGCCCAGATTCTTGGTGCGCGCAATATTCACCACCATGTCACCCGGCTTGTTGCACTCGCCCACGAGCATGCCCTCGTAGCACTCGTCGCCCGGGCTCACAAAGAGCTGTCCGCGCTCCTGCAGGGTGCCCAGTGCGTAGGCCACCGCCTTCTCAGTGGTCATCGAGATCATGGCACCATTGTTGCGCACGCCCAGCTCGCCCGCGTAAGGACCATACTCCAGGAAGGTGTGGTAGAACACGCCCTCGCCATGCGTGACGTTAAGGATGCGGTTCTTGAGGCCCATGATGCCGCGGGTGGGAATGCGGAACTCAAGGTGCGTCACCGCGCGACCCGTCTGCATGCTCGTCATGGTGCCGCCGGCGTTACCAAAGAGCTCGATCACCTTGCCGGAGTACTCGTCGGGGCACTCCACCACTGCCTGCTCAACCGGCTCCAAGCGGCTGCCATCCTCTGCCTTCTTGAAGAGCACGCGGGGGCGGCCCACCTGGAACTCGTAGCCCTCGCGACGCATGGTTTCCATAAGCACCGAAAGATGCAGAATTCCGCGGCCCGAAACCTCCACGCCGCTCTTGTCCTCAAGCTCGGTGATGCGCATGGTCACATTGTTTTCAGCCTCGTTGAACAGGCGCTCCTTGAGCTGGCGAGCACCTACGATGTCGCCATCGCGGCCCACGAGCGGCGAGGTCGAAGCCTCAAACACCACCGAAAGCGTCGGAGGATCAATCTCGATGGGATCAAGCTCAACCGGGTTCTCGGGATCGGTGTACACATCGCCGATGTCGGTACCGTCCACACCCACCACGGCGCCAATGTCGCCAGCACGGACCTCGCTGCATTCGGTACGACCCAGGTAGTCAAAGGTGTAGAGCTGCTTCACCGTGGCCGTAGAGCGGGTACCGTCGTTTTTCACCACCAGGATGGTGTCACCAGCATGGATGGTGCCCGAATACACACGGCCAATGCCAATGCGGCCCACATAGCTCGAATGGTCGATGGTCACGCACTGCATGGCAAGCGGCGCGTCCAGGTCTACCTCAGGCGCCGGCATATCATCCAGAATCATGTCGAGCAGCGGATACATGTCCATGTTGCCATCATCGGGATCGTGACGGGCAAAACCGTTCACAGCACTCGCGTACACCACGTGCTCCATGGCAAACTCAAGCTGCTCGTCGGTGGCGCCCAGGTCGGCCATGAGGTCGAGGCAGTCGTTGTAGGCGCGCTCGGGATCGGCACCCGGGCGGTCAATCTTGTTGATGACAATCATCACTTTAAGACCGGTCTTGATAGCATGGGAAAGCACGAAGCGCGTCTGCGGCATGGGGCCCTCAAAGGCATCGACCAACAGAAGGGCACCGTCGGCCATCTTGAGCACGCGCTCCACCTCGCCACCAAAGTCGGCGTGGCCAGGGGTATCGATGACGTTGATCTTCACGCCCTTGTACTCAATGGAGCAGTTCTTTGCCAAGATGGTGATGCCGCGCTCGCGCTCCTGGTCGTTGGAGTCGAGCACGCGCTCCTCAACCTGCTGGTTGGCGCGGAACGCATCGGTGGCGCGCAGGAGCTTGTCCACCAGCGTGGTTTTGCCATGGTCAACATGGGCGATGATAGCAATGTTGCGAAGGTTCTCGGCTAGCATGACGGGCGGTCCTCCTTGTAGAAAGCTGCAGGCGCGTTATCGGCAGACGGCGGATGCATATAGGTGAACGGTTAGATCATGGCCTTGCACGAACAGGCGCGCAAAGCGAATGCTCTGGTCATAGACGTGGCGCGTGACCGCGTCCAAACTTCTATATAGTAGCGAGTTTTAGATGAGCGCGGGCTCCTCGCCGGCAGGCTCAGGGTCGCTCCACATAAAACTATCCTCAGAGCCGGCACCCTCGAAGAGCACGTACGCCGAATACCCCGCGGGAAGCGTCTTCTCGTAGAAGCTCACCAGCAGCGCGTCCAGGTAACCTTCCTCGGTTTGCACGCATCCGGCATAGGCGATGGCATAGCGCTGGACAGGGCCCAAGCCCTCCGCCTCAACACCGCGCGCGGACTGCGTCACATACTGCCGCGCCGCTTCGAGGCATTGCTCCTCGCCATCGTCGCTAAAGGCCATCATCACACGCTGAGACGACGCATCCTCCAAACACACAACGACCCCGGGGTCTTCGCCAACGGCAAGGTTGTCCAGCATCTCCCCAATGAGATCACACACCATCTCATCGAGCTCAAGCGAAACCGTAGATGCAGCACCTTCTGCCTTGCTCACGCGCAACTCCCTCCTCGCAGGTCGTAGGGCACATAACCTCTGTGGATAAACGTGGTCATTCTAGCATGCAGGGCGCACCGTGCACTAAAAACCTGCACCAAGAGCTGCACATTCTTGGCCTGCCCTTGGCCAAGAACACGGCAGGCGCAGCGCTATACCCATCCCTTACAGCTCGGCGGCCTGACGAGCAATCTCTAGAGCGGCGTCACGCGTGTGCAGAAGGTCGCGCGCCCGCTTCTCAAGCACACGGATGGAGCTTGAGAGAATGAATGCGTCAACCACGCCCCACACGAGCACCATGGAGGCGATGGAAAACACCAGTGTGCCAAAGGACCCCCGCACGCGCATGAAGAAGAACGTCACCACAGCCGCTATCACCGCCATGGTAAGCATGCTCCGGCGGCGCTCGCGCTGGGTACGCAGGTGCGCCACAACGGTGAGGCGCGCCGTTTCGGCAGCATGGGCACGAGCCTCGGCAACCATGCGGATCTCTCCAGGTGTTGAAGGTGCCGTGCGGGATTGCTGGCGGCTGCCCTTGGACGGGCGTGGGCGAGAGGAGGTTTTTGCCGAGCCGCCTATAAGCACATCGCGTGCCTCGTTGATGCGACGCATCTGCTGCTCGGCACGATCGCGCAGCTTGGCGTTGTCTTCAAACTTATCGGGATGCAGCATTTGGGCAAGCTCGCGGTGCGCTACCAAAATCTCTGACCGCGAGGCACCCGGCTGAAGCCCCAACAAGCTCAACGCCTCTTCGCGCGTCATGCCACACCTCCAGCTAGCCATGTGGGATACGCATCCACCGTTGAAAACCAGCGATAATAAGCCGCTTCCGGTAGAGAAAAAAACCTCCCGAGGGAGGTTTGGTATACAACGGGTGGGCCGTCAGGGGTTCGAACCCTGGACCTTGGGATTAAAAGTCCCCTGCTCTGCCAGCTGAGCTAACGGCCCGCACGACGCATTGTACCACGGCGCTGGCCTCGCGACCATCGCGCTCGCCATTCAGCTTGCGAAGGCGGCCGATGGCACATCACATAGGATGCACAACCACTAGATGAACACGGTTCGAGTTTTGCTGGGCATCAAGCGCGCATGTCACACGCAGAGCATATCGCTACGCAAGCTCGAAGGTGGGGTCGACCGACTGGATGGCAGCAATGAGCTTTTGCGCCTCTTCGATGCCCTGCTCGGTGGCGCTATAGCTATTGGCAAGCTGCGAGCCTGTCTCAGAATAAGAGGGTGTCGACGTGATATCACCACTACGGCGCAGACGCGCCAGCGCGCGGTCGAGCATGGCGTCGCAACATCCCAGTTGCACCGCCAAATCGCGCTTGCGGAACTTGATGGACCCCGACAGCAGCGTCTCGCGAACAACCATGAGCAAAACGCGCTCATGCACAAAGGCATGGCGACCATTGATGTGTCTTGGAATACCACTCAGCAGGTGTTGATCTTCGCGCCCCATGGTAAACACCGCTCCCTCTCGAGCACCTACGTACAAGGTGTGCCTGGCACCGTGCTATGTAAAACGACGCACACCATGCGAGCACCTGCAATGCAGGCATGCGACACATCTCCCCCTACCGGGCAACGTCATAACGCGGCGTATGCAAACTATAGTTTACATTTTGGCCAAGGGTCAAGAATAGGGGGTCGTGTACTGGGGTTTTAGCATGATGGCAATATGTCTTGATTGCAGCGCCACCGCATGCCACCGACCCTCCAAGCTCTGCGTCAGCCCGTTACCGTCCCCCTACATCCCGCGATCCTAGGACCGTTAACACAGGAAACCCCCAGGAGATTCCTAAGCGAACATTCCGCAGGCTGCAAAGCCGAGGACGTTCGCTTAGGAACCCCTTGGGGGTTTCCGGTGGGAGCATAAGACCCTATCGCCCAGACAGCTTACTCCCAGCTCCACTGGCCGTTAACAAAAATGGGAGTTTCCGTGCCGTCCTCGTGGATGCCCACGATGTCCAGGTCGTCATCGCCAATCATGAAGTCAACATGGGTGGACGAGGTGTTCACGCCGTGAGCGCGGAGGTCTTCGAGCGAAAGGTCGTAACCGCCCTCATAGCATTCGGGGAACCCTACGCCAAGCGCCAAGTGGCAGCTTGCATTTTCGTCGTAGAGCGTGTCGTAAAACAGGGTGCCGCTCTCACGAATGGGGGTGTTCTTGGAGATGAGGGCAACCTCACCTAGGCGGCGCGCCCCCTCATCAGTCTCAATAATGGAGCGCAAGGTATCCAGCCCCACCTCGGCGTCATATTCCACCACCTGGCCTGCCTCAAGGCGCAGCCAGAAGCGATCCACCTTGTTGCCATGATGGATGAGAGGCATGGTGGCATACACCACTCCGTCAACACGCTCGCAATGCGGAGAAGTAAACACCTCTTCGGTAGGGATATTGGGGAAGAAGGTGTGCCCCGTAGGCGTTTCCGAGCAGCCACCTGCCCAAATATGGCGGTCTGTCAGGCCAACCGTGAGATTGGTGCCACGCTCGGTGGTGTACCTCAACGCCGTGAAATGGCCGTCGTTCAAAAGGCGCAGGTTCTTCTCAAAGGTGGCGTCGTGCAGTTCCCAATCGTTCTCCGGGTCGTCGCCGTCGGCGCGGGCCGCCGAGAGAATGGCACACCAAAGCCTGTAGATTGCCGCGTCGGGCTCGTCGTGGGGAAAGACCGTTTTGGCCCACGCCTCCACCGGAGCCCCGGCAATACACCACGGGTTGATATTAAAGTCGAGTCCACGCCGGAAAACGGTGCACTGCGTGTTCTGGGCACGGCTGTTTGCCGCAGGTTTGGCCGGGTCAATTCCCTTGAGTGCCGCGGGGTCCGCCCCTTCAACGAATACAAAGCACGCACCCATCTCGGCAAGAGAATCCAGCTGCTGGCGTTTCCACTCCGGCACCGTTTCAAAGTAAGACAGCGGCACATGCTCATACGTAAGGCGCGTCACCGCGTCGTCCGACCACAGCATGGTTACATGTCCCGCGCCCGCCGCATATGCCTCTTGCACGAGCACGCGCGCAAAGGCACAGGTCTCAACCGGAGCCGAGATAACCACCTCTTGCCCTTCGGTTACGTTGACACCCTTGCGCATGATGAGGCGCGCGTAGCGCTGGATCTTGGGCTCCAGTGCCTTCATGCCCCGTTGCACGTCGTCTGCTGTAAGATTGGCGCGAAGCATAAGCCTTCTCCTTCATACCAACAGGGCGGCTGCAGGCTTTCCTGCGGCCGCCCTGCGCGTTACCAAATGCTCATCTACCGGCAATCAACTAACGGCGCGAACGATGATCTTTCTTGCGACCAGACTTCTTTACCGGAGAAGCCGCGCTCTTAGCATCATCCTCAACGGCGGTCACCTTGGTCTTTGAGCTGGCGTCAATCTCGTCCTTCGTCTTGTTGGCGTCGTTCTCGATAACCTCAATCAAACGCTTCTCGGTCATGCCCTCAGCCTGAGCACGATAGTAGTTGCGCAGCGGGCGAACCTTCACAAAGTCAAAGATGAAGGCGCCGATCACGAGCGCATACGCGGCGACCATGCCCACAATCTGCACGATTTCGGCGTACTCCAGAGCCGAGGAATCCACACCAAAGAGGAGCACCCACACCATGATGGTGAGCGCGATGGCCGCACCGAGCAAAATCCAGAAGACGCGACGGTAGCCGCGGTACTCGCTGTCTTGCCTCAGCAGGATGTTCGACGCCGTGTACAGGCGATCCTCGCGAGCGCGGGCAGCTTGCTTGCGGGCGCGCTTCTCCTCGCGCGAAAGACCTTCGAGCGACTCGCCGCGCTCAAACTCCTTGCGGCGCGCCTTTGCCGAAGAGGGAACAACGCGCACCGAGCTCGCAGCGGCGCGAGCAGGCTTGGCAGACGCCGCCGACTTACGACCAGCACCAGCGTATTCGCGATTTTGAACGCGCTTGTTGGTAGCGCTGCGGATAGTCATTTACTGGTTCTCCTTCATGCTTACAAACGGCTCACCGGTGATGATCTGGTACGCCTCGCAGTAACGGTCCGAGGTGCCCTTGAGCACATCGGCGGGCAGATGCGGCGCGTCGCCGGTCATATCCCAGTTGGCGCGCAGCCAATCACGCACGTACTGCTTGTCGTAGCTAGGCTGCACCTTGCCCTCCTCGTAGGAGGCAGCAGGCCAGAAGCGGCTCGAATCGGGGGTGAGACACTCGTCGATGAGGGTCACCTTGCCATCGATGATGCCAAACTCAAACTTGGTATCGGCGATGATGATGCCGCGCGTGGAAGCGTACTCGGCGGCAGCGGTATAAATCTTGAGCGAAAGGTCGCGCAGCTGGGTGGCAATCTCGCTACCCACCAGGTCTACGCAGCGCTCGAACGAGATGTTCTCGTCATGATCGCCAATGGCGGCCTTCGTGGAGGGCGTGAACAGCGGCTCGGGGAGCTTCGAGGCCTCCGTAAGGCCGGCCGGGAGCTTGATGCCGCACACGGTGCCATCGGCGTCGTAGGTCTTCTTGCCCGAGCCGGTGAGGTAGCCGCGCACAATGCACTCCACCATGATGGGCTCGGCACGCTTCACGAGCATCGCGCGACCCGCGAGGTAATCGCGATAGGCTGCAAACTCCTCAGGAAAGTCGTTGACGTCGATGCTCACCAGGTGGTTGGGCACAAGATCGGCGAACTTGTTGAACCAAAAGGCCGAGATGCGGTTGAGCACCTCACCCTTGAAGGGAACCTCGTCCGGCAAGATATAGTCAAAAGCCGAGATGCGGTCGGTGGCAACCATGAGCAGGTTGTCGCCGGCTTGATAGATGTCACGGACCTTGCCGCGAGAATCGGGACGGCGCTCCATAGATGTCACGTACATCAGCTCCTATTCATCGCTTGGGGTAAACGGCGTGCGGTGGTTTCGCATGCCAAGGAGTCACCGATTAATGGCTTTCGCGCCCCGCGGCGCCGTGGCACTTCGGATGGGACCGAAGGCGAGGAAGGCGCTGCGTCGACACAGCCTGAGGCCGCAGGCACCCGGCATGGCGCCGCGGGACGGGGAATGCATTGATCGATGTCTCCCTAACGGTCTATTGTAGAGGATGAACCTTCTGGCATGTGCTCGCGCGGCAGATGAATTGTGAAAGTCGTACCCTTTTCAAGCTCGGACTCCACGGTGATGTAACCATGATGGCGCTCCACGATGAGCTTGGTCACCGCGAGGCCCACGCCCAGGCCACCTTTCTCGCGCGCACGGCTAGCGTCGGCACGCCAGAAGCGTCCAAAGATGCGCGACAGGTCTTCCTTAGCAATGCCAATACCTGTGTCCGAAATCTCAATCTCCACGTATTTGCGGTCGCCCTTGACCGAAACAACCACCCAGCCGTCCTCGGGCGTGTAGCGCATGGCGTTGCTCATGATGTTGATGATCGCCTGCGTGATCATGTCGGGATCGGCATCCACCGTGGCAGAGCGACCCTGCGTATCGTCCACAAAACGCAGGTGCAAATCGCGCGAGGCAAAGAGCTGCTGCTGGCCTGACACAATGCGCTGCACAAAGGTGACCATGTTCACCGGCTCGAAGTTGATGGGTGCGGTGTTGTTTTCAGTACGCGAAAGATCGAGCATCTGCTGCACCAAGCGGGCAAGGCGGCGCGTCTCAGACGCCACCGTCTCAAGATGCTCATCATCACAAGGCAGCACGCCATCTTGCATGGCCTCAACCGTGGCAAGCATCGCCATGAGCGGCGTGCGCAGCTCGTGAGCCACATCAGAGGTAAGGCGGCGCTCGTGCTTGATGTCTTTTTCGAGCGAGGTGGCCATCTCATCAAAGGTCTCGCCCAGCTGGTCTATCTCGTCATCGCCTTTAAGGCCCGTACGCGCAGAAAGATCACCGTCGCGAATCTGCTTGGCGGTGCCGGTGATGCGGCGGATGGGGTTGGCGAGCGAGCGGGACACCACGAAACCCATGAGTATAGAGATGGCAACGGCAACCACGGCGGCAAGTGCCATAGCGTTGAACGTTTTTGCGCGGAAAGCGGTGTCGGCCTTGGTGAGGAGCACATCCGAGCCAAACACCCAGATGCGCACCTGGCCAACCACGGTACCATCCGTGAGCATGATGGGTTGCGTTACCGCACTCTCGGCATCGGTAGGCGCCGTTGAAACCGGGCTTCGTGCGCTCTTGCTGCTCGTATCCTCAGATGAGCCAGCCGCAGCGGGCTCATGTACCGTCTCCGTCGTATCGCCTGCATCAGCTTTGTCCCCTGCGGGCGAGGCGGCCGTAGGTTCTGATGCGGCGCCATCACCCTGGTCTGCAGCGGTATCATCCGTAGCCTCGGGGGAGGTGGCATCAGCGCCATCTGAAGCCGTGTCCTCTTTATCGTCGGCACGCTTCACCTCGGCGGCAACGGGTGCTGCCGGCCACGAATCGTCATAGAGGATCGTGCCATCGTCATCCTGCACCTGCAAGCCAATGTCGCTCGAGATAAGGCTCGAGCCCGCTACCGAGGTAAGAAACTCGTAGGTCCACTCGCCGTCTTCTTCGTATGCCTCGGCCAGACGCTTGGCTGTAAGCTCGGCGATCTCGGTGATATTGGTGCGCGTGTAATCTGAGAACACGCCGCCCCATACCACCGACACCACGCCAGTAAGAATAACCACCGTCATAAGCGAGGTGAGCGCGAACGAGATTGCCATGCGCGAGGCGTAGCTCATGCCTCGGCGCGAATCGGAACGAGGCGTGTTCCAGCTTGCACGGGAACGCGCCTCGTCATTGTTCTTGTGCTTTTGTCCTATTTCAAACCGTGCCATAGTGAAAGCGGTTCTTTCTGAGCATTACTCTTTCGCCGGCTGCTGAGGAGCCTCAAAACGATAACCAACGCCGTGGACCGTGAAGAGCCACGTAGGCTTCTTGGGGTCGTCGCCCAGCTTGGCGCGCAGGTTCTTCACGTGGCTATCGATGGTGCGCTCGTAGCCCTCAAAGTCGTAGCCCAGCACCTTCTCCACGAGCTCCATGCGGTTGTACACACGGCCAGGATGACGTGCAAGGGTGGTGAGCAGCTTGAACTCAGAGGCCGTTAGGTCAACCTCGCGCCCGTTCACCATAACCTTGTGACCCGAGATATCAATCACCAAATTGCCAAAGTCGAGCACCTCTACCTGCGGCTCGTCGCTTTGATGTGCACGACGGAAGAGCGCACGCACGCGGGCCACAAGCTCGCGCGGCGAGAACGGCTTGATGAGATAATCGTCGGCACCCAGCTCAAGACCAATGATGCGATCCTCAACCTCGCCCTTGGCGGTAAGCATGATGATGGGCACATCGGAGGTGTCGCGGATAGCACGGCACACGCGCTCGCCCGAAAGCTTGGGAAGCATAAGATCGAGCACAATCAAATCAAACTGATGTTTCTCAAACTCCTCGACCGCCGACTGCCCGTCGCCCACACCGACGACCCAATAGCCCTCGCGCTCAAGATACGCGGCAACCGCATCTCTGATTGCCTTTTCATCCTCAACGAGCAAGATCTTCCTTGCGTCCGAAGCCATAGCGGGCCCCCTTGTCTCAACGTCGATATGCTCCATTGTACCGTACATAAACGCTACACTTCTGCCTTGTGGGGCACGCAATACGCCAACGGCGCGGCATGCCCGTATGTCATTATGCCCATCCTGGCGAATTTCTTCCAAGGAGCGCGCATGTCGTTTCGAATCCGCATGGCATCGCCTACCGATGCCCCAGCCATGCTTGCCATCTATACACCGTTTGTGCGCGATACCACGGTGTCGTTTGAGCTGGAGGTTCCCTGCGTTGAGGAGTTTGCCGAGCGCATTCGCGAGCACGTGCGCAACTATGCTCACATTGCTGTGATAGACGAGGACACCGGCGCGGTTGCAGGGTACGCATACTACAGCGCTTTTCGTGAACGGCCCGCTTATTGCTGGTCCGCCGAGATTTCGGTCTATCTTGAGCCCCATGTTCAAGGGCGGGGCTTGGGCACCGAGCTCGTCAACACACTGGAGGAGCTTATGCGAGCCCAGGGCATTCGTATGAGCGAAGCCTGCATCACGTCAAACAACGATGCCTCAATTGCCTTTCACAGGCGCATGGGCTATCAGTTGTGCGGCGAGCACCATGCATGCGGCTACAAGTTGGGACAATGGCTCTCGGTGGTTTGGATGGAGAAACGGTTGAACCCGCTCGATGAGCCGCCATGCATGTTGCAGCCCTTGGAGCGCGATCAAGCTGAAGAGATTATCGCCGTGGCGAACGAGCGGCTCCGCAAACAATAAGTGCCAAACCGCCCAGCATGGGTTGCGTGGCATATGCCGCGTGAGGGAAGCAACTCAAGCCACCGGGGCTACTGATAACCAACGCAAGGCGGCGCGTTCTCGGCGCCACCTTGCATATGACAGCCACAGCTACAGTGCAAACACGCGCGCTGTGACGCTTGCGGGCACACCCTGGTCGTTTCGCACCGTGGCATAGGTGAGAAGTGTATCGGTGGTGCCTTCACTTGCCGGCCAATCGCCATACTCAATGGAATGGTCGGGTGAGGTAAGCACGGCGTAGGTTTGGGCCTGCGTATCGATGATGAAGTGCGACGCGCGCGACTTCACCACATATTTGGTGCCATAAGCGGCAACGCACGCCAGCGGCTCACGGCGCACATAGATATAGGGGCCGCCTTCGTTTCCCATAAAGGTGCCCATATTGCCCAGGCTACCCACCCCGTTGTACGAAGCCTCGATGGTAAACACGAAGGTGTCGTTGATATAGGTTGCGTCGAAGGGAGCCACACCGCTGGGCAGCACAAGCTGATTGCGGCGTGGGTGATCCGCGTCGGTGAGGTCGATTGCCGTCATGCCATAGTAGGTGCCCTCGTCCCGCACGCGCGGCGCAATCACGAGGATGCCGTCGGACACATGGGGGCTTCCAGCAAAGCGGCCGTGCGACGTCCACAGGTTGGTGCTCTCGGTATCACCCAGGTTCCAGAGGTAGCAATGGGAATCCTCCGTGCTCTTTGAGCCTGTTGCGAGGGGCATCTTCTGCCAGATAACGCCGGTGTTCCACACGGTGAAGCGCGCCGGCTCCCAGTCGATGTCGCCCTCGTCGAGCTTCACCGCCTCACCGGTGAGTGTGCCGTCCGAGAAGCCCTGGGCAATGAGCACCCAGGAGCGCGTGGTGTAATCGACCTCCACCCAGGCCATCACCTGGCCAGAACATCGCACGTCAAAAAACCCGTACCCTGCACCCTGGGTGGGATCTTCAACAAGGGTAATGAGGTTTCCGCTGGAGAGGCTCAGCACGCCGAGCGTGTTGGCATGCCGGGCCGATTCAGGGGTGAGCATGGCTGCTGCCCACAGCCCTTGCGTATGGAAGAGCATGGTCCCCAGTGGAAGCGACCAGGTGGCAGCAGGCATGAGGGTGTTATCCACGTTCTCATAATCTTCGAGCACGTCGACAATCTGAGAGTCGTCGGTAACCACCTGAGGCTCGCCCGTGTTGGTATCGTCCTCACCGCCCGAGCACGAGCTCAAGGCAATCGAAGCGATACCGGCACCCGCTGCAGCAGCAAGGGAACCAAGCGTAAACGCGCGGCGGCTCACCCCACGGGCGGCGTCGCCCGATGCAGCCTCTTTGGTTGTACGACTCCATGGCAGACGCATGAGCCCTACCTGTTCACCCGGGCCTGCGCTTCGTCAAGCGCGTGGCACAGCTGGTCGGCGCACGATGTGGGACGCGGACCGCAGGTGTTGCCGCGCAGGCGGCGCGTCACCTCATCAACCGGCATGCCGGTGATGAGCTTTGAGATGGCCTTGAGATTGCCGTTGCAACCGCCCACAAACGAGCATCCCTCGATGGTGGCACCGGTGTCGTCCAGATCAACATGGATATTGCGCGAGCACACGCCGTGCGGCGTGAAGTCAATGGAAATCATGCGGCCCCCCTATGTCAAAACGCCGGCTCGGCGGCCGGCAACATGTTCGACTCCACTATACCTATAACGCGCACAACAAATACACGCGTCTGCACCTCTATATAAAAAGCCCCCGGCATCCCGGGAGCCCGGCCGAGCAACACTCAAGCCAAGCTCCGGGGAGCCGGGGGCGTGCAGACTATGTGCGCGAGACTACGCGGCGTCCGTCATCTGCGTCTGGGCGGCCCAACCCTTGGGCAGGTAGGTCATCTTGCCCTCGACATCAGCCGTGTCGGTCCAACCCTCGGGGACGTCACCCTCGCCCGCATAGGCGCCAATCTGGTGGCAGCCCGTGCAGGTGAGCACGCTCTGGTCGTGCATGCGGTGGCAGCTGTTGCACTGCTGCACCACACCGCCGTGATACGTGCTGTGCGGGTCGAAGCCCCAGTCCTTGGTGGAGGACTCGGTAGCGCCCGGCATCACGCCAGCGCCCGTGTGGCAACCGCTCTGCAGGCAGAAGTCGTTGGAGTACACGACCTTCTCCATGGGGTCAGAGTAGTCGCCCGTGAGCTGCACCTGCACCTCATGCATCGACTGCGCAAAGGTGGTCTCGTGGCAGCCGAGGCACTGGTTGTTCACCACGCCCTTGTGGGCATAGGCGAGCGAGGTGGTGTCGTTCACAAACGAGTCGTAGTAACGACCCATGGTGCTGTGGCACAGCGTGTCGCAGTACTCAGGGGTGGCGCGCCAGGCCCAGCCGGCAACGCCGAGCACCGTAACAACCACAACAGCGGCAATCACGATGGGAAGACGCTTGGCCTTCCAGTTCTTCTTCTTTTTGGGAGCAGCCTCGGTGGCCTGGGCCTCCGTGCCCTCCTTGATCTCGTCAGCCATGTTCTCTCCTCTCGGGGCGTTTAGGCGCTGAGCGCCGGGTTGTTGTCGCAGTACTCAGACAAAACGCCATCATAGGTGCGCGTACGCTCGTCGTAGGGCGTGCCGCCATCAGGCAGGAGACCAAGCTCCTCGAGGTCCTTGGCCACATTGTCGAGGCCAAGGTCGCTGAGGCACTGCTTGGTGGGGCAACCCAGCTCCTCGTCCCAACCAAAGCGCTTATACACCATGGTAAGGGCGGTCTGGAAGTCTTCCTTCTCCATCTTGTCGGTACCAGCGGTGAAGGGCTCGATGTCAGGATCCTTGGTGAAGGGCCACTCGGTAATGACATCATGGACGTTGCGGAAGTCGTTGCAGCCCATGTTGCCGTCCTTGTCCTTCATGCCGCGGACAGTGTTGGCGCGTTGGAGCGTCATGACGCGCTCAGCAGCCTTATAGAGGTCGTCGATCGTGACCTCCTTGCCGGTGACCGCGGTGTAGAACTGGGCCTCGAGGTCCAGGTCGCCACGATACTTGCGCTCCTTGGCGGGGGCCATGGCCATCGGCCACACCCAGTTGCAGACCGTGAGGCAGTCATGCAGAACGTCGGTGACGATGCTCCACCAGCAGAACTCCGCCTTGTGCTCGTTCATGGGCGTGTAGTTCTTGTCCGGGTCGATGGCGTCCTCGCCACCCCACATCTCGGCAGCCATCTCCTTCTTGAGGTCGATGGGCAGGCCGCAGCCCTGGAAGTTAACGGCAGAGTGAATCATGTCGTCGCGGTTGAACATCATGTTGTACACGCCGCCAACCTGGCCGTAGCACTCGATGGCGTGGTGAACAGGCCAACCACGATAGTTGATGAGGCACGAAGCGGTGGTGTCGAACCACTCCATGTCGTTCCACTTCTCGCACCACACCATGGGGCCATAGCCGAGCCAAGCGATGGGCTTGTTCTCGGTGTCGTTGAAGGCGATGTCGGTGAGGATCTTAATGAAGGGGGTGCCGTCACCAGCCATGATCTGCTCAAAGTGGTAATCGGCGAAGTTGGGGCACTCGCGCTCAAGGATGCCGCTCACATAGGTGTGAGCAAGGTCACGGTAGAGCTGAGCGTAGTTGCACCACAGGCCAAGGTCGTCCACGGCAGCCTGGATGAGCAGGTTGTAGACAACGGACTGCTCGGTGAGCGTGCCCTCCTCGGTGGTGGTGCCAGGCACCTTCATGATGGACTGCATGTAGCTCGAGAACGGGAAGTTAGGCACGCAGGTGTTGCCCATCGACTCGTAACCCGTCTTCTCAAGAACGGTGGGGTGCTTCACCTGAGCGTAGCAGCGCACGGGGCAGCCGTGGCAACCAGCCATCTTGACGGTGTACTTCTCGGCCTCGGGGCCCAGGTCCTTGGTGGACTTCATGCAGCGGTAACCCATGGTGTTGGGCTCAAACGGCTTGGGCTCGCCGGTCTCGATGGGGCCACCCTCGGCAGCTGCCCAGTAGAGACCCTTACGTGCGGTCCAACGCGAACCCTTGTCGTAGTATTCGGCCCACGACTGTTGGGTGCTCGGAACCACATGGTTGTTGTTGGAGCCCAGCACCTCGGCGATCATGTAGTCGGAGAGGTCGGCAACCATCTGCGGGTCGGCAACGTTCACGGCCTTAGTGCCGTGCACCACGAGGGCCTTGCAGTTCTTGGAACCCAGGACGGCGCCCAAGCCCGCGCCCGCGGAGTGCGAACGGGTGTTGATAACGCACGCATAGGGCAGCAGATTCTCGCCAGCCGGGCCGATGGTGGCCACGCAGGCGTCGAGGCCGTGCTTCTTGCAGAGCGCCTCGTTGGTCTCGCGGGTGCCCTTGCCCCACACGGAGGAAGCGTCCTCGATCGAGATTTTGTCGTCATCGATGAGAATGTAGACCGGCTTCTCAGACTTACCCTCGATGATCACGCCGTCGTGACCCGAGTACTTGAGCATAGCGCCCAGCTGGCCGCCGCAGTGGCAGTCAACAACCTGGTAGTCGGTCGTGAACGTGGAAAGGGTCGCCCACGTGGAGCGGCCGCCCAGAGGCACACCGGAGCCGGTGAGCGGGCCCACGGCGAGAACGGCCTTGTTCTCGGGCGCATCCCACGCGGTGCCAGCAGGCACCTCGTCATACATGATCTTGTTCGCGAAGCCCATGCCGCCGATGTAATCTTCCTGCATCGCCTCATCGGACTCGACGGAGATCGTGCCGTCCGTCAGGTTGACACGGACAATCGAGCCCGCCCAACCATACGATCCATAAGTGGCAGTGTCAGCCATTGGTATCTCCTAACTTCTACGCGATCTTGCCATAGCGATGAAGTCCTGCTGCTCGCTGACGAGCGGCAGCGGGTTCTCCTGCTTGGTGGGACCGGACGAGTGGTTGACGTTCTCCCACTCGACGAACTCGAGGGCGCCATTGGGGCACTGCTCGGCGCAACGGCCGCAAGCAACGCACTTGGAGGACTTGCCGGTGACGGTGTTCACCACAGGCATGTGATAGGGGCATGCAGCCACGCAAGCGCCGCAACCAACGCACTTCTCGTTGTCGACATAGCGGATACCGTTGTCGTCGGTGAGGATGGCGCCGTGCGGGCACGCTGTCTGGCACATAGCAGCCTTGCACATGTGGCACTGACGGATGTTCCACTCCATGGAGTAGTAGATACCGTCGCCCGAGCCGAGCTCCTTGCCGTAGTAGAACCCGTCATGCACGTGGATACGGGCAGCCGCCGGCTGGGACACGCCGTCGTTCTGCAGCGTGCAGCTCATCTCGCAGCGCTGGCAACCGGTGCACTTGGCGCGGTTGATCTTCAGCACGTGCGACGGAGCGGCATAGTAGTCCACCTTGCCGTTCGAGGTCGTCGGGACGGCGGCAGCCTCGTCGGGCAGCATGCCGAGCGCCACCATGCTCGCCACGAACGCGCTCGAAACCTTAACGAACCCCCTACGGGTGAAGAAGGCGTCGAGCCGGTCCGCGCCGGAGCCAACCTGCTCCAAAGCGGTGTTCTCGTTCATAGTTCCCTCCCCTATGATGTTCACGGATCTTGTGACCCGCACTACAGATATGACCGGACGCATGGCGAGTGCGCCCAATTAGTCATGGTGTATTGTCCAATATTTTCTTCACAGACTGTTCACCTTCTTGCGGGTAATTTGCTCAAGAAGGCCGCACCATGCCCCACCTGCGTGTCACCTGTTTGAGGGTATAGGGAAATCTATGCAGGTTGATAACGATAGGCAGGGTAGGTGGAGGAATTGATGCAAGAACGGGCGTGAGAGCCCAAGTGAGGGGACCCCCGTCGGGTGGGCGAGGCGCCTGAAGCGTACGCTGGCAATCGCCGCATGCTTAGCGATTGCCGTATTCGTTGATGTAATCCAGAATCTCCTGGCGCGAGTGCAAGTCGGTCTTGTCGTAGATGCGCTTGATGTGCGTGTGCACCGTGTTCTGCGACAGCTGGAGCTCCTCGCTTACACGGGCCTGTGTGTGACCCAGAGCATAGAGGGTGAGCACCTCTATCTCGCGCCCTGTAAGGCCAAAGCGCTGCCCCATTGCAATGACCGACGTGGCGATGCGCGTATCGGGGTTAGCGCTCGGGAGAGACACCTCTGCCTGAGGCGCGAGGGCAAGCACGCCCATAAGGGGGATGCGACGCACGTCGTCACGCGTGATGGGGCCACGCTCCTGCTCGGGCGCTACCCCTTCGGTGCGGGCGTTCTCGCTCATCTGAGAAGGCGCCGCAAGCAGCTGCGTGAACACCACCTGCGCGCTGATGAGCACGCAAAGTCCCATGATGGCGATGATAACGGCTGTGTTATCGGCAAATACGCCCGTAAGCGCACGGTCGAGCTTCATGCCTACGAGGGTGAAGCCATGCATGGTGATCCATGCGCCGGCAGCGTAATAGTAGGGGTCACGCCTGCCAAAACTAATAAACGCTATGGTGAGATACCAAATAAACGCCTGCAACACCAAAGCCGCAGCCATGATGAAGGACGCCCCTACACCGATCGACTTAGGCCAAATGGCGAAGAAGATGGCACCAAGGGCAAGGAGTGTCTCCATAACCACCCAGATGCTCGTTGTGATGGCACGCATGCGCGAGGCAAGGCCGTTGCGCACCCATACCGCGGCAACGATGCCCACAAAGAGGAGCACCATAAAGCGAGGCACGGGACTCAAATAGATAGCATTGCCCGCGGGGAAGGCACGTCCCATGCCCATGGGAATGGAGATAAACCAAAACCCCAGCGCCGCCACCGCAAGAAAACTCCTATTGGAGAAACGATGCGCGTCGGTGCCAAAATACGACTCCGAAACCGCGGGGAACACATCGCTTGCCACACCCATACGCCGTGAGGCGCGCACAAACAAAAACTGTGTAAAGGCGAACAAAAACGCCGCCCCATGCGCGGCTGCGGGCGGGCAAAAGCTGAGCACAAACGTGACAAACTCTGACACCACCAGGGCGCAGAAGGCCACAACCACCACTGCCTGGGCCGATGTGCCTCTCAGCTTCCTCATCCAGTAAAAACTCAAGAGCGCCGCCGCGATGCCCACCACGCATTCCAGCGCGGCAGTGAGCATGGCCGGAACCGCTTGGGTAACATCGGTAAATACCAGGAGCAGCGCCGCAAGCCCCGATACGTGCACCGCAATAAAGGTGATGAGATGCACGGCGCGCTTTTCAAAACGCTTGAACACCACGGTTGCCGCCACCAGTAGAAGAAGAACAACGCATGCGGCAAGCATGGTGGCCCCACCATGGGAGGACACCCCGGCTGTGCGATGACCCTCCTGCAGCACCACGTTGACCATCGTGGTTGCAAGGGCAATGCCGGCGATAGGGGGAACGAGCACGCCATAAGATTGAGCATCAAACGGCGGCATGGCGGCATCTTCACGCGCGTTTGTTGCCGCTTTTTGACGCTCGGCCACCGTCATGCTCCTTTCCATCTATAACCCATACCAATATGCGCTGTCACCCGCCCTTTTTAGGCGCGTCACCTGTTTTAGGTGAATAGCAGTATACCTTGTACTACACTCTTCTTCATATGGAGATCACGAACGCCAAGGGAGACAGCGATGAATGAGCACGAGCACACCGCCGATGATGAGGTGCGCATAAGTGGAGCACCGGATACTCCCACGCCCGAAGTGGTTGACGCCGAGCCCACCGCCGAGGAGCTTGAGCGCATCCATACGCGAAACGCCTTTGTGCGCGCGCTCGACGCCTTGCTCACTGATATCCGCCAGCGCTCATATGAAGGCAAGATCACCACAACCGCCCGTTGGAAAAAGCATTCGTTCCAACCTGAGGGTATGGAGGCGGCCGCTTTTGTAGAAGAGGCGCTTCTCTATATTCAGACACACGATCATGCCGAAGCTCAAGAGGTGCGCGGCACGCTGATGGCTCCCAAGCCGCTCGATGTTCAGCTTGAGGGAAAGAACGTTTCCAACGATGACCCCCTGCCGGAGCCTGATGTGAGTGACATTGCGCTCCTCATGGGCAAAAAGGCAATCTACCTCTACTCGGCGGCCTTGATGTCGCATAGCTATGCCCACGCGCTCTTCCTCACCTCGGAAAACGACAATGTGGCAACATTTGTGGACGTGGTGCGCACCGAATCGCGCGTGTATCCCAGGCCTGTTGCCGAAGACAGCTTTATGAATCCGCCCTATCTGTGGTCTCGTGCCAAAACACGCAAGGTCTACGAGAAGGCGCATGCCCTTGATGCATTTAAAGACATCCATGTCACCCGCACCAGCTTGGGCGAGCCGTACTATTACTCGGACCTATACCTTAGCGATGCCCAGGGCGCGGCACTTGCCCAGTGGTATGGCGTTGAGAAAGGCCTCAACCCATAACGCGCCTGCGGTTGTCATCATCTCTGCCTGTAGCACTATCCGTCCATCAGCTATATGCCAAAACAAGGAGCACCCATGCCCAAGCAGCACATCACCCAAGACACGCCGTTTTTGCGCACGCCCGATATGTACCAGATTGAAAACGATGCGCCTATTACGGAGTATTCCGAGAAGTCACTTGACCTTATTGCCGATGCACGCAACGGCGGCATCCCCGACGGCGCCAATGCATTTTGCAGCGTGGGTAAAGAGAAGCGCGGTACCGTGCAGATGCAGCTCTTTGCGGTAGTCAATCCGGACGAGGACCGCTTTGTAGAGGTGGGCTTCCGCAGCCACGGCTGCCTCGCGGCCATTGCCTGCGCCACCGTTGTCGCCGATATGCTCACCGGCAAGACGGTGACCGAGGCACTCGAGATCACACAAGACCAGATTCTCGAAGCGGTGGATGGCCTGCCTGATGGCCGCGTCTACACGCTGAACTTCGCCATTGAAGCAATCCGGGCGCTCGTAGGCGATTACTACCTGCGCGTGAAGGGCTATAACCTGGCCCAACTCGACGAGGTGGTACCCTGCGAGCGGATGTGTCTCAACTGCATCATCACCGAGAATTGCTCGCTGCGCGATGAGCGCGTTGATCAGGAACTGCGCGAGGCGGGTGAGATCGAGTAGTAGCTGCTCGGCGGATTATTGCCATCCCAGGCAGGCCCCGGGAGGTTCATATATCCCGTACTCAAACAGCGCTGCGCGAACTGCGCGCGGGATGAGATATCTCCCGGCGCTCAAAACGACTGCCGTCATTGACGCTATCTATTCTCATGGAGATTAATCAAAGCGTTTTTGAGGGGTGGCAGAACATATCATCCCGCGCGCAGTTTACGACAGCACTGTTTGAGCACGGGTTGATACGTTCTGCCATCCCCTCGGGTAACGTTCGTCTCGAACTAGTCGAAATTCAGCTCTTCCAGACGGTCAAAGACGCGGTCGATGCGGGTGAGGAAGTCCCACGGGTCAAAGATCTTATCGAGCTCTTCCTTGCTTACCGTGCAGCGCGGGTCAGCCTCGAGCTTTTCTTGGAACGTGGTGCCGGGCAGACACTGCTGCACCTCGCGCCAGGTGGCCATGGCGTTTTCCTGCACGATGGCGTACGCCTCCTCGCGCGTGATACCCGTTTCCACCAGTGCGAGCAGCACCTTTGAGGAGAAGATAAGGCCGCGCGTCTTGTTGAGGTTGGCCTTCATCTGTTCGGGATAGAGGATGAGGCCGTCGATTACGCGAATGAGGCACTGGAACATATGGTCGAGCGCGATGAAGCTATCGGCCTGGGCCACGCGCTCGGCAGAGCTGTGCGAGATGTCGCGCTCATGCCAGAGGGCAACGTTATCAAAGGCGACTTGCGCATTTGCCTTCACTACACGAGAAAGGCCGCAGACCTTCTCCATGGTGATGGGGTTGCGCTTGTGCGGCATGGCCGAACTGCCCTTCTGACCCTTCTTGAACGGCTCTTCGGCCTCCAAGGTATCGGTCTTTTGGAGGTTACGCACCTCAGTGGCAATGCGCTCGCAGGTGGCAGCGGTGGTGGCCAGCACCCCGGCGAGGTACGCATGGTGATCGCGGCTGATGACCTGCGTGGACAGCGGGTCGTGAACAAGACCCAGATGCTCGCAGACGTACTCCTCCACAAACGGGTCGATGGAGCTGTAGGTACCCACGGCACCGGAAATAGCGCCGAAGGCAACGTTCTTACGGGCATCGATGAGACGGTCGAGGTCGCGGCGGAGCTCCCAGGCCCAGCTACCAAACTTCATGCCAAACGTCATGGGCTCGGCATGGATGCCGTGCGTACGGCCGGCGCAAAGCGTGTTGCGCTCCTCAAAGGCACGGCGCTTGCAGATCTCGCCGAGCTTTTTCACGTCCTCAATAATGATGTCCGTCGCCTGAACAAGCTGGTAGCAGAGGGCCGTATCACCAAGGTCAGAGCTGGTCATGCCAAAGTGCACCCAACGGCTGGGCTTGGGCTCGCCTTCGGGCACATCCTTGTCGATGTACTCGCCCATGTTGGTGAGGAAGGCGATGACGTCGTGGTTGGTAACGGCCTCAATGGCGTCGACTTCATCCTTGTTGAAAGCGGCATGCTCGCGAATCCACGCGGCCTCCTCCTTGGTGATGCCAATCTTGCCCATCTCTGCATGGGCCTCGCAGGCGAGCACCTCGATTTCCTGCCAGATGGCGTATTTGTTCTCCAGCGAGAAAATGTGGCCCATTTCAGGACGGGTATAGCGGTCGATCATGTGCGGCTCCTTTTTGAGTATTGGCACGCTATGGGTACCGCTCTATTGTACGCGGGCGCGGCGGGGCAAGCAGCAAATCCCCCGCATGCCGCGGAATACCCATGCCTAGCCGCGCGATTTGCCGTTGGGCGTACGGCATTCAGGACGGAACATCTGACGGATTCGCAGTTGCGGCTGGAGCGCAGTCATCAACTCCAAAAACATTGCGATTTGTTGCAGTTTAGGGCACACCCTACGAGTAGACTTACCTTCGCGCGGAATAAAAACGCAGGTCACAGAGTTGGACTTTCCTCGTGTATCCGAGAGGTAGGGCCTAAACTGCAACAAATCGCAATGTTTTGGTTGGAGGGGTGGAGCCAAGCTCGTTTCACCCTATCAAACCGCGAAATATCGTCATCTTTTCCAAGCTTTCGCGGTACTGGGAGTCATCGCATGTCGGTGGGTCCGCGCACGGGGCCCGTATATGGAAAAGGCAGACGCTGGTGCCTTCAAATTCCTGGAGCGGGCAACGGGACTCGCGTATTCGCTCCGCGAATCCGCAGCTTCGGATGCTTCGCATCCTCGCACGCTCGCTGGCAAACGCTCACGCGTTTGCTCAGCCTCGCGACCCCAGCGGGTTCGAGTCCGCGCACGGGGCCCGAATATGCAAAAGGCACCATCGCTGGTGCCTTCAAATTCCTGGAGCGGGCAACGGGACTCGAACCCGCGAGTGTCAGCTTGGGAAGCTGATGCCTTACCACTTGGCGATGCCCGCGTATGTGCACCACATGCGTTGGTGCTCAAGAAAGTATATCGTGCCCGTATTCGCAGGACAAGGCATGGCAGTAGAAACAGGTACGATCCGCACGAAACGGACTGGCCCATCATGTATCCATCTATGAAAGAATCTGTGGAGCGTTGGGTTTTTGGGTACTATAACTATCCGAATCAGCAAGCATGCGCTGGACCGGCCCAGCCGGAGCCAGCGGTATCCACCCTAGGAGGTGCCATAATGATCCGCGTTGACATTGAGACCATCATCATGGCCTCCGGTGCGGTTCCGTCTCTCATCGTATTGCGCGAGCGTCCCAACCGCACGGAGAGCAAAGCTCCCCTGCGGGCGCTCTCCATCCAAACCGGCTCGTTCGAGGCAGCATCCATCAGCCGCGGCATTGAGGGCAACACCGGGTCGCGCCCCATCACGCACGACCTCT
This sequence comes from Candidatus Limicola stercorigallinarum, assembly GCA_018711625.1. Lineage (GTDB taxonomy): Bacteria > Actinomycetota > Coriobacteriia > Coriobacteriales > Coriobacteriaceae > Limicola > Limicola stercorigallinarum. Next base: position 64,272 of record DVID01000009.1, read on the forward strand.
TTGTCGACACCATCCAAAAGCTCGGGGCACGCCTTGAACGCGTGGAAATCAATCGCGTCGACGCCCCCGTGTTCTACTCTTCGATTGTGCTGGCGCAAGACCACAGCAGTGATGACGAGAACGCCTCGGCACGCGAGATCACGGTTGATGCGCGCCCCAGCGACGCTCTCGCGCTCGCCGTACGTGCAAACGCGCCCATCTTCGTTGAGGATGACGTGATGAACCGGGCAGGAACCATTTCCTACCGCACCGAAAAGGCATCGGGCGATGACGAACTCGAGAAGTTCGATGAGTTTGTGCAAACGCTCTCGCCCGACGATTTCTAAGGAAAAGCCCTTGTGCCCGTGCGTGTGGCGCAGACACACCTAGACGAAGCGAGACCACGTTTTCAACCTCTATCTAACGCTTAGCAAACGAGGCGGCCCCTCAGGACCGCCTCGTTTCATATCTGACAAATATGTCTAGGGAAAGAGGGTTTGCACCCTACTCGTCCATCAGATCCTCAAGCGCCTCGTCAGCCGCACCAATATCCACGCGGTCATCCTCGGGCTCGCCTGCGGCGCCAAGGTCAAGCGCTTCTTGGCCCTCCACCACAGCGGCCGTCTTCGCATTCTTCTTGGCACTCGTCATACGCGCTACGGCGGTCACACGGTCACCATCCGCCACGGTGAGAATCTTCACGCCCTGCGTGGCGCGGCCGGTTTCCGAAATATCGGTAGTCTTGACGCGGATAACCGTCGCACCCTCGGTGATAATGAAGAGCTCATGCTGCGGGCCAACCGTCTTCATGGCAGCCAGCTTGCCCTTCTTATCCGTCATCTGAATGGTGTAGACACCCTGGCCGCCACGGTTTTGGCACGGGTAATCCGCCACCGGGGTGCGCTTACCAAAGCCCAGCTCGGTGATCACAAAGAGGTCACCACGGCCGTTGGAGATCTCCATGCCCAGCACGCGCGCGTCGTCCTTCATGGTGATACCGCGCACGCCGCTCGTGTCGCGACCGGTGGCACGCACCTGGCCCTCGTCAAAGACAATGGCCTTGCCCGCCGTCGTGGCCATGATCACCTTGTCGCCCGGACGCACGCGACGCACGTCAAGCAGGGAGTCACCCGCCTTGAGGTTGATAGCGATGATGCCATCGCGGCGCGAGCGATCGTAGGCGCTCATGACGGTCTTCTTGACCATGCCGTCCGTTGTGGCGAAGAGCAGATACTCGTCATCGGGGAACTCACGGCACGAGATGACACTCGCAATGCGCTCGCCATCCTCAAACGGCAGCAGGTTCACAATCGCGGTACCGCGTGCCTGGCGGCTACCGATGGGCAGCTCATGCACCTTTAGGCGGTACACCTTGCCGCGGTTGGAGAAGAAGAGCACGTACTCGTGGGTGCTTGCGATGAACATCTCAGAGATGACGTCGTCTTCTTTGAGGTTCACGCCCGAGACACCCTTGCCGCCGCGCTTCTGCGAGCGGTAGGTGGCCACCGGGATGCGTTTCACGTAGCCGGTGTGGGTGATGGTCACCACCATGTCCTCGTCGGCGATGAGGTCCTCCACGTCGAGGTCCTTCTCGGCAGCGCGGATCTCGGTGCGGCGCTTGTCGCCAAACTTATGCGCAATCTCGCGCATCTCGTCCTTGATAACGCCAAGGATTTTATCCTCGTGCGCCAGCAGGTCCTCGTAGTAGGCGATGGCACGACGAAGGCCGTCGAGCTCGGTTTGGATCTTGTCACGCTCAAGACCGGTCAGGCGGCGGAGCTTCATCTCCAGGATGGCCGTGGTCTGCTCGGGCGTGAAGCCAAAGCGTGCGATAAGGCGCTCGCTCGCCTCGGCGTCGGTGCGCGAGGAGCGGATGATGGAGATGACCTCGTCGATATGGTCGAGTGCAAGCAGGTAGCCCTCGAGAATGTGCGCGCGGGCCTGGGCCTTCTTGAGGTCGTAGCGGGTGCGGCGGGTGACAACGTCGACCTGGTGGTCGATATAGCAGCGCAGCATCTCGGTGAGCGACAGGCACTTGGGCACGCCGTTCACGAGCGCCAGGTTGTTCACGCCAAAGGTGCTCTGCAGCGACGTGTACTTGTACAGGTTGTTGAGCACGACCTGCGGGATGATGCCCTTCTTGAGCTCGATGACAAGACGGATGCCCTTCTGCGTGGACTCGTCGCGCATATCGGAGATGCCCTCGATGCGCTTCTCGTTCACGAGCTGGGCGATCTTCTCCTGCAGCGTGCCCTTGTTCACCTGGTAGGGAATCTCGGTGAACACGAGGCGGTTGCGGCCGGTCTTGGTGGACTCCACATGCGCCGTCGCACGCACGGTGATGGAGCCGCGCCCGGTCTCGTAGGCCTTGCGGATACCGTCGGAGCCCATAATCACAGCGCCGGTGGGGAAATCCGGGCCCGGCATAATCTGCATGAGCTCGTCCACCGTAGCATCCGGGTGGTCGATAAGGTGGCAGGTGGCCTCGATAGCCTCGGTGAGGTTGTGCGGCGGGATGTTCGTGGCCATACCCACGGCGATGCCCGAGGAGCCGTTAACCAGCAGGTTGGGGAAGCGTGCCGGCAGCACGCGCGGCTCAGCAAGCGATTCGTCGTAGTTGGGCTGCCAGTCTACGGTGTCCTTCTGCAGGTCGCGCAGAAGCTCCATGGCGGGCTTGGCCAGGCGGCTCTCGGTGTAACGCATGGCGGCGGCGGAGTCGCCGTCGATGTTGCCGAAGTTGCCGTGGCCGTCGATGAGCGGCACGCGCATGGAGAACCACTGCGCGAGGCGGACCATAGTGTCATACACCGCGAAGTCACCATGCGGGTGGTACTTACCGATAACCTCGCCCACCGTCCACGCACTCTTCTTGTGCGGACGGTTGGGGTAGATGCCCGACTCGTTCATGGCGTAGAGGATGCGGCGGTGCACAGGCTTCAAGCCGTCGCGCACATCCGGCAGGGCGCGGGCCGTGATGACCGACATGGAGTATTCGATGAAGCTCTGTCGCATCTCGCGGCCAAACTCCGAGACCTGGAGCTGTCCGCCGTTGATATCCTCGCCCGCGTCTTCACCACGGTCGACGGTTCCGAAGCTCTCCTCAAGCTCCTCGCCGTCCTCAGCATCCTCCTCGTTAGAGTCATCCTCGATATAGACGTCGGCGCCCTCGTCGTCGCTCTCCGCACGGGCAAGCAGACGCTTCAGGTCGTCTGGCAGCCCCTCGTCGGGCGGCGTGTTGTTCATATCATCTGCCACGTATACCTCCTACGTAGGTTATTTGGGTCATTTGGGGACGTGTTCGTTTTGCCCCATCCGTCCCGCATCAGGTTTTTGGGTTGTCGAGGTGCCCGAGATTGCCCTGAAAGCGGAGGGCGCACGCCTAACGTGCGGCGCCCGACTGCTTGAAGGGCAAGATTGGGTGCCTCGACAAGCCAAAGCTAGGCGTCGAGGAAGCGCGCGTCGTGCGCATGCTTCTCGATATACTCCCGGCGGAACTCAACCTGGTTGCCCATGAGTTCGCGCACCGCGCGGTCGGCCACGGCGGCGTCCTCGATGGTCACACGCTGCAGGATGCGCGTCTTGGGATCCATGGTGGTCGAAGCCAGCTGCTTGGGGTCCATCTCGCCCAGACCCTTGTAGCGCTGCACGGTATAACCACGGCGCTTCTTGGTCATGGCGCTTGCCGCGGCGTCGTCGGCATCGTCCTCGTCGGGCGTGAAGCCCAAATCGAGGATGGCCTTCCGCAGAAGCTCGTCCTCGGGATGCTTGCCATCCGGGTAGACGTAATGAATCTTGTTACGCACCTTCACGCCAAAGATGGGCGGGCACGCCACGTACACGTATCCCGCGTCGATCAGGGGGCGCATGTACTTGTAGAAGAACGTGAGCAGAAGGATGCGGATGTGTGCACCGTCCACGTCGGCGTCCGTCATGATGATGATCTTGTGGTAGCGGGCCTTCGTGATGTCAAAGTCCCCGCCATCACCCGCGCTCGTGGTCACACCGCAGCCGATAGCGGTGATGAGCGACTGAATGGTGTCGGAGGAGAACGCGCGGTGGTCGCCCACACGCTCCACGTTCAAGATCTTGCCGCGCAGGGGCAGAATGGCCTGGATGTCGCGACGGCGACCGTCCTTGGCCGAACCACCTGCGGAGTCACCCTCTACGATGAAGAGCTCGGTCATCTCGGCATCGCGCACCGAGCAATCGGCGAGCTTGCCGGGGAGGGACGCCGTCTCGAGCAGGCTCTTGCGACGCGTGGCCTCGCGGGCCTTGCGGGCGGCGTTGCGGGCCTTGCTGGCCTGCTGGGCTTTCTTCACGATCTCGCGGGCGGCCTTGGGGTGCTCCTCCAGGTAATCGGTGAGGCCCTCGGTCACCACCTTGAGCGTGAGCGTGCGCATGAACGAGCTGCCAAGCTTGGCCTTGGTCTGGCCCTCAAACTGCGGGTCGGCGAGCTTGACCGAGATGACGGCGGCGAGACCCTCGCGCACATCATCGCCGGTGAGCTTGTCGGTGTCCTTCTTGAGCAGGTTCTGGCGCTTGGCGTAGTCGTTGATGACGCGGGTGAGCGCCGTGCGGAAGCCCTCGAGGTGCATGCCGCCCTCGGGGGTGTAGATGTCGTTCGCGAAGCTCATGACAGTCTCGGAGTAGGAGGTGTTCCACTGAATGGCCACCTCAACCTCGCCGGTGCGGTCAACCGGCGCACCCTCCTCGCTCTTGCCCGAGAGGTAGATGGGACGCTTGAGGCCGTCGGGGATCTCCTTGCCCTCGTTCAGGAACTTCACGAAGTCGATGATGCCGCCCTCGTAGCAGAACTCGTCCACACGCGGCGCAAGCTCGCGCTCGTCCTTGAGCACGATCTTGAGGTTCTTGTTCAAAAACGCCGTCTCCTGCAGGCGATTGCGCAGGACCTCGTAGTCGAAGACGGTGGTCTCGAAAATCTCATCGTCCGGCCAGAACGTGGTGGTGGTGCCGGTTGCCTTGGAGTCACCGATCACCTTCATCTTCTGCGTGGTCTTGCCGCGGGAGAACTCCATCTCGTAGATATGCCCGTCGCGCTTAACCTGGACGTTCATCTTCCTGGAGAGCGCGTTCACCACCGAGACGCCCACACCGTGCAGGCCGCCCGAGACCTTGTAGGCGTTGTTGTCGAACTTGCCGCCCGCGTGGAGCACGGTGAGCACCACTTCGAGGGTGGGGATCTTCTTCACCGGGTGCTTGGCCACCGGGATACCACGGCCGTTGTCCACCACGGTGATGGAGTTATCCGGATGCACCGTGACCTCGATCTTGGTGCAGAAACCGGCCATGGCCTCGTCCACCGAGTTGTCCACGATCTCCCACACCAGATGATGCAGACCGCTTGAACTGGTGGAACCGATGTACATACCCGGGCGCTTGCGAACTGCTTCAAGACCTTCGAGAATCTTGATGTCGCTTGCGCCGTAATCGCTCTTATTTGCCACGTGTTCTCCCTCTCGTAGAAAACGGGTGCAATTATGCTGCAATCTTATTCATGATAGCGGAAAACAAGCCTCTCAAAATGGCGTTTCAACACCTCTACAAGGCCACCAGATTGGCTCTACGGCCTTTTGAGGGTGTCTGTACTCTTTTTCCACTCAAGGCTCGCCCGCATGGCGGATTTGAGGGCATCGCGGAGGCGGTCGTTTTCAACGGGTGCCACGGCCGCATCAAGAGCAGCCACCTCATCGCAGGACAGCTCCTGGCGGGGCGGACGCTCCGCCTTGGCGGGCATGGTGGCCCGAGCGCGCTGCTTATGCTGCGCGGCATTGCGCTCGTACCCGGGTTTTGAGGTGCGGAACACAAACCCGTCGAGGTCAACTCCTTCGCGGGCCATGCGGGCGCGGATAATCTCGCGAAGCATGGTGAGTTCCTGCGTCCACGCGGGCTCGTCGACGTAGACCAAGAGCCTATTCGATTCGGGGAGATACCTCAAGCCTGTCACGTGGCTACCTTCTCGTGTGCCGCCACATACGGCGTTCCACGCCCGGTACACCTCGCGCGAACGCTCGGCGGCGTGCATTTGCTCAAGGCGCTCCGGCGAGGCGGCGTCTATGATACGGCTCCGCTCGCGCGCCAAAAAAGTCTGCAGCCCCACGGTTCCCCGCTCACGGCCCTGCCTTCCGCGTGCCATCACTGGCCTCCTTGGTCTGCGGCGGCTTCGGCACCTGCGGCGCCGAGCCTGTCGGTCCCCACGGTGACCACCCGCGCACGGCGGAGCACGTCATCCGAGAAATAGCCCAGGTTCGTGGTGGTGATAACCGTCTGAATCTCTTCTTGGATGAAGGCCAAAAACGCATGGCGGCGCGCGGCGTCAAGCTCGCTCATCACGTCGTCAAGCAGAAGGAGCGGCGGCGCCCCGAGGATATCGCGCGTCACCTGCACCTCGGCCACCTTCCAAGCAAGCACCAGGCTCCGCTGTTGCCCCTGCGAAGCAAACGTACGTGCATCGCGGCCGTCAATGGTGAAGCGAATCTCGTCGCGGTGCGGCCCCACAAGCGTCATGCCACGGCGGAGCTCGTCGTCATGAGCGGCGCCCAACCGCTGCCAGAACAGGTCGGTCGCCGTGGCGCGGTCAAACGGTGCCGCGCCATCCGTGGCCACCGGCACCTCCTCATCTGCAATCGACGGCACATAGCGCACGTCAAGCTCCTCGTGCTCGGCAATGCCACGATATGCCTCGATAAGGTGTGCGCGCACCCGAGCAAGCAGGGCGGTGCGGTGCATCATGAGCGAAACGCCCGTCTGCACCAACGCCTCATCCCACGCCGCGAGCACGCCCGGGTCGCCACCATAGGTGCGCAGGAGCGTGTTGCGCTGCTCGACGATACGCTCATACGAGCTCACGAGCTGGGCATATTGCTCGTTCAGCTGGATGCCAAACGTATCGAGCGCTTCACGGCGCAGACGCGCCGAACGTTTCACCATGTCTAGATCGTCAGGACAGAAGAGCACCGAGGGAAGCACCCCGCGCACACCCGACGCCCGACACCGCTTTCCGTTGCGCACAAACTGACGCTTACCTGCCACAACCTCGCAGGCAAGGTCGATATGACGTCCATCGCCCTCAACCACAAGCTCCATGCGCGCCGAGGAGCGCCCGGTGCGCACGAGTTCCGCCGGCGTTGGCCGCCGGAACGAACGGCCCGAGGTGAGCAGCTGGAGCGCTTCGATGAGGTTGGTCTTGCCAGCAGCGTTGCGGCCCACAAGAATCGTCACCCCCGAAGACAGCTCGAGGGTTGCGTGCGAAAAGTTGCGGTAATCCGCCACCTGCAGGGTGCGGGCTGTAAGCGTCACGGTGCGTCACTAGATGCGGACGGGCATAACAAGATAGAGGTAATTAATCTTGTCATATGCCTTGAACACACCGGCCTGGCTGTAGCTCTTGAGCTCGAGCGTAAGCTCCTTCTCACGGCCGAGCACATTCAGGCAGCCAAAGATGTAGTGGTAGTTGAACGCGATCACGCCCGACTCACCCGCCACCTCAACATCGATGGTCTCCTGCGCCAGATCCTGATCGTTGGAGATAGATGAGAGGGAAAGCGTGCCCGCCTGCGCGTCAATCTCAAACTTGACGGCAGGGTTGGTGGTGGCAATGACCGCCACGCGCTTAAGCGCGGCCGAGAAGGCGTCGACGTCGATCTTCACGCTCGTTACGCACGAATCGGGGATGAGCTGCTTGTAGTTGGGATACATGCCCTCAATGCGGCGCGACACGTAGCAGGTGTTCCCGGCCTCGAATACCACCTGGGTGTCGGTGGCGCCCACCAAGATGGTCGGCTGGTCGCTCATGATTGAAAGCGCGTCGTTGAAGGCGTCGGCTGGGACGTTGAGCTCAAAGCTCCCCTCCAGCGAGGACGTCTCAACCTGGGTATCGACCACGGCCAAACGGAAGGAATCGGTTGCCACGAGGCGGATGGTATTGTTCTCAACCGTCATGTGCACGCCGCCCAGGATGGGACGGGCCTTGTCGCTTGAGGTCACGCGCCACACGCGGGCCACCATCTCGGTGAGAACATTGGTGGGAAGCTCCACCGCGGCCTCGATGGCATAGGTGGGGAACTCCGGGAAGTCCGCCGCGGCAAGCGTGTTCAGGCGGAAGCGGCTCTTGGCGCAGGTGATGAGCACCTGGCGCTCCACCGTCTCGAAGGAAACCGGTGCATCGGGAAGGGTCTTGGTGATATTGGCAAGCATCTTGCACGGGATGACCATCTCGCCAGGCTCCTCCACGAGCGCTGCCACACGGTGGCGGATGGAGATGGTGTAGTTAGAGGTTTGGAACTCGAGCACACCATCGGCTGCGCGCACGAGCACGCCCGAGAGGATGGGAAGCGTCGAGGCGCTCGCGACGCCTTTCGACACGATGGCGATTGCGTCGGCGAGGGTTCCTTGGCTTACGGTGAACTTCATGGCGCTCCCTTTCTTTATATCTATATAGATATATCTTCCATAATAGTAATAAGACCGTGGAAGATGTTGGAAAGTCACAAATGGGCAGGTTGAAGGCTTAAACCTATTCGACGCAACCTGTTGAGAACCACCCTTGTTGTCAACAGACCACATATGCCTTGCAGGTCATCCACTACCAAGGGCCAGTTATCCACACCCTTTCCCACGCTGTTCCACATCTTATCCAACCTTACGATTTGAGCACGATCTTGTTGCGGAGGGTCTGCAGGTCTTCAACAAGGCCGCGATCTTCCTTGAGCTTGCGCTCGATCACGCGGATGGAGTTGATAACCGTCGAATGGTCGCGCCCACCAAACTCGGCGCCCACCATCGGCGTGGTCATTTCGCACATGTCCATGGCTAGATAGACTGCCACGTGCCGTGCAAAGGCGATGTTTGCCGGCCGTCGCGGCCCGATCAGGTCCTCATGGCTCACGTGATAGAACTCTTCCACCACGGACTGCACGGTGTCAACGTGAATCTTTTTGTGGGCCGTGTCGAAGTATTCGTTGGCGATGTGGTCGATATCCTCGGCGGTAAGCTCGGAGCCTGTCTGCTCTTTTTCAAACGAGTCGCCGGCGCAGCGCTCGCAGAAGCTCTCAAGCTCGCGGATGTTGGTGCCCGAGATCTCGGCCATATGGCGTAGCTGCTCGTCGGTCAGGTGCCCGCCGCCTGAGCGAATGGATCCCAGCAGCGAGTCGTCCACATCGGTGTGACCCTGCGCTGCGGGGAGCACGGTGTTCTCGTAGTAGCGCTTGAGGATGGTGTATTTCATCTCAAAGCCCGGCTCGGACACCAGGCAGAGCATGCCGGCGTTAAAGCGGCTGGTCAGGCGCTCGTCCATACCGAGCTTTTTAGGCGCGCGGTCCGATGCGATAACAACCTTCTTGTTGTCGCGGATAAACTCGTCCATCAGACGGAAGAAGTATTCGATACTCGCCGTTTTACCAATGATGTTTTGGATGTCATCGATGATGAGCACGTCGGCATCGTGATAGTCGCGCAGGATAGCGCGGCCTTCCGTTTTTTGAATAGCGACCTCGTTGATGAAGTCGTCGATATAGGCCTGGCTGTTGGCGTATTTCACCCGAATGTAGGGCTTGTTCTCGTTGAGGTAGTTTTTGATGGCGAGCAAGAGGTGCGTTTTGCCCAGACCCGAGTTGCCGTAGATAAAAAGCGAAGTGCAGCTGCCCGGCTCTTCGGCCATGGCGGCAAAGCGCACGGCCGACTGATAGGCATGCTTGTTCTCGTCGCCATAGACAAAATTCTCAAAGGTGAATTTGGAATGGATGGCCTGCGTGTGCGCCGGGTGCTCATTTGCAGCTAGCGCCTGCACTGTTGGTTGCGCGGGCGCGGTGGCTGTAACGGGGTGCCCGCTCATGGAGGCCGCCATGCGGCGGAACGCCTCGGGCGAGAGCGTGTTGGTGACCGTTACCTTGGTATTCTCGCCAGACGCATCTTGAACGGGTGCAAAAACCGGAGCAGGTACAGGAATGCTGGTGCTTGCTGCTGGCTGCGCACTCTCGCGCACGGGGACCGCCGCCGGCGCTTGGTGTGCGGGACTCGACACCGCCTCTGGTGCCGCACCGCCGGTTACCTCCTGCGGGGTAGTGATGCGCAACGTAAGCGGGCAAAACGCAATCTCCTCCAGATAGCGTTCAATCACCGCGCGTTGCTTCATGAGATAGGAGTAGGCAAAGCGTGACGGCGCCTCGATGGTGAGGCTGTCGTCGGTGAGCTCAAGTGGCACCGACTGCAGGAGCATGTTCACCAAGCGTGTGTCAACGCCATCCCTCCGACAGAAGGAGATGGTGTCGTCCAAGATCATCTTCGCGTCGTTGTCCATGGTCACCCTCGGCGTTCACGTTTATCTTTGTGCTTCGTGCTGCATCCGGCCTTACGCGCCTCCGCCGTGCGTCTGCATCCATGAGGAGCCGAGCGCCGTGAGGTGATATTTCTGACCGTGTTTAACAACGAAGCCGCATTCTCCCAGTGTAGCAAGCTCGCGCGACCACGTTGGACCGGAGTTTCCAAAGGCCTGAGCAAGCTCGGTGGGGCCCGCCTGCCCATGTTCGGCAAGAAAGGCCAGCGCCAGCCGCCCGCGGTCACTTACATACAGGTTTTCCGCTGCGGGTGTCGCAGGTGCAGCCGGCATCGCAGCCGGTGTTCCAAAAGGCTGCTCACCAGCTAATTGTTGAGATGTGGAAAAGTTATGACCGTACTGTTGATAAGCGCCTGCGCCAAAAGGCTGGGCAGGCATGCTGGGCTGTACGGCTGCATTGTCAGACGCCGGGTATGGTTGTGCGGCAGGCACGGCCCCATAGCCGCCCGTGGCCCCGGCCCAACCGCCGGGGGCTACCGGAGAGGCTGGGTATCCACCCTGCGGATACCCATAGGGATAGGCCTGATACGGGCTGTATGGTGCCTCCGCCCCTGCTGGCATTGCTCCCGTTGCTGGTCCAGGCATGCCGGGTGGCGTCGCTCCTGTTGGAGTTCCGCCCCATGCTGCTGCCTGCGTGCCGTTGGCGCCGTTAGGCGCTGCCTGCCAGGGCGTTCCGAAAGGAGTGTTTTCTGCAGCAGCGCTGCTTTCTTTTGCATGTAGCTGCGAAGAGGTGAATGCTGCTCCGCGAACGGCGGCGCCTCGCGCGGTGTTGCGCTTGATCTCTTCCACGCGCGTGGGGTCTAAGCTTACCGTCACCACGGTGCCGGCGCCCAGGTTGTCCTCAATGGAGACGGCTCCCCCCGCCGCTTCGAGGTATTGCTGCACCATGGGGAATCCAGCGCCCGTGCCGCGGATGAATTGTTTCATGCCACGATTTGCCGAGGTCACGCCAAACTCAAACGCGCGTTCCTTGTCGGCGATGCCGGGGCCTTGGTCGGCAAAGCGTATGGTTTGCCCGCCATCGAGTATCGAGATAATGGGCTCCATGAAGTGAGCATGGATAAAGTTTTCGACAATCTCGCGAATCACCATGAGCGATATGTTGCCGCCTTGCTCTTTCATGCAGCGGTATACCGTGTTGGTAACTTCTTCAAGGTATGGACGAACCTCGGCAGGCTCAATCACCACCACGCGTGGCGTTGAAAACATATCGTCATAGATAGCGATGCGCGTGGCGAAGGCTGCGCGTGCCGCGTCTGTTGCCGCGGGCGCGGCCTCCTCGCGTGCTGCATCGCCGGTGATATGGCTGTTATCGGGCACGGGGGCGCCGGAATCGACAAAGGGGTAGAAGTCGTCTGCCATGAGGTCTCATTCTGGTTCGTGTTGCACCTATGAACGATAGTAGCTCACCCGACCCCCTTGCACAGCTTTCCACAAGTTTTCAAAACCTGTTGAAAAGTGAAGCAAAGTTCTGAAAAGTTATTAACAGCTTAGGAACAACCTGTGGAAATCTTTGCTGAACGGCGTGAAAAACTATGAACGATTGGCTCTGAGCGGAAGAAAAGTTCCGCACCGGCGAGGTGAGCTGTGAGAACTTCGGGATGCTGTCACCTCATTTGTTGACATTCTCGCATTACATTCCCTACAATCTGAAAGCTCACGTGCCTTTATTTGATTGCAAAAATGCAGCAGGAGGATAGATATCATGAAGCGTACGTATCAGCCTAATAAGCGCAAGCGCGCCAAGACTCACGGCTTCCGTGCCCGTATGGCCACCAAGGGCGGTCGCGCCGTTCTCGCCCGTCGTCGCGCCAAGGGTCGCAAGCGTCTCACTGTCTAGCGAGCGCGTTTCTCACCCATGAGGACCATCAAGGCTCGGTCGGATTTCGAGCGTGTCTACACACAGGGTCGGCGGTATAACCATCCCTTGGTTCGTATGGTAATACGTGACACTCATGCAGAAGGCGATCCAGGGAGGGTCGCCTTCGCTGCACCAAAGCGTCTTGGCGTCGCCGTCGTGCGGAACCGTTCGAAGCGTGTTCTGCGTGAGGCGGCGCGTGCTTGTTCGCTCCCCTGGGCAGGGCATGATGTCATTTTGTTCGCCACGCCTAAAACTAAAGATGCGCGTCCTCATGAGATGCAAGACGCCCTACGTTCCCTCGCTCGCCGAGCGGGCGTTTATGCATAGGGGAGTGCGCAGGCTCCTGCGCCAGATGGTGATTGCACCCATTAGGGTCTACCAACGGTTTATCTCCCCGCTGTTGCCTGGCGTGTGCATCTATAGCCCCACTTGCTCTCAGTATGCGGTGGAAGCCATAGAGAAACACGGAATCGTTTATGGTTGCTGGCTGGCGGTTCGTCGTATCGTGCGATGCAACCCGCTTCATGCTGGCGGCTACGACCCCGTGCCTTAGGGTGCGATAACCGGAGGTTTAACTATTCATGTGGGATTGGATCGTCAACATTCTCTTTGAGATCCTGAAGCTCATTCAGTCATTTGCTGTTGACTGGGGTCTTTCGATCATCATCCTGGTGCTCATTGTCCGTCTTATCCTGACGCCGCTTTTGTTGAAGTCCACGAAGTCGACGGCGCGCATGCAGGTGTTGCAGCCCAAGCTCATGGAGATCCAGGAGCGGTATGCCGACGACCCGCAGCGCATGAACGAGGAGATGCAGAAGTTCTACTCCGAGAACAAGTTCAACCCCTTTGGTGGTTGCTTGCCGCTCTTGGTGCAGATGCCCATCCTGTTCGCGCTGTTCACGCTTCTGCGTGATCTTCCGCGCTACTTCTCGGGCGAGTCGTTCTCGTTTTTCAACATTCTGCCCGACCTTACGGCTACGCCTGCGGGCACCTTCAGCCAGGGTATTGATGTTGCAGCTCCGTACCTCATCGCGCTTGTGCTCTTTGCGGTGCTGACGCTTATTCCGCAGCTTGTTATGGCACGTAACCAGACGGGTGCCCAGGCCAATACCATGCGTACCACGTCGATCGTGATGGCCATCATGATGCTTTTCATTGGTTGGGCTCTGCCCGCCGGTGTGCTTCTGTACTACGACGTATCGACGCTGTGGCAGGTTGTTCAGCAGCTCTTTGTTACGCAACGCGTGATTGATAAGGCCAAGGCCGAGGAAGAGGCCCGCTTGGCTGATGCACCCATCGAGGTTGATGTGGTGCGCCGTGAGCGCAAGACACGCCCGCATAAGAAGCACTAATTAGGTACCTTACTATTTGGAGTTTCCATGTCTGAAGAGATGCTTGAGGAGAACGAGGCGCCTATCGCTGGCGATTATCCTGAGCTTGCCGCTCGTTACAAGAGCGGCGAAGAGCTCACCGATGAGGATTTGGATGTCATCGCTGATGTTGCCATTTCGGTTCTTCGCTCCATGCTTGGCTTCTTTGATGCGGCCTCCTCGCCCATTGACGAGTACGAGGGTGATGACGGCGAGCTGATTTTGGATGTTACGGCTCCTAACCTTGCCGTACTCATTGGCCGCCATGGTCGCACCCTTGAGTCACTCCAGACGCTCTTCTCCCTTCTGGTGAGTCGCAAACTTGGGTTCCGTTATCCGGTTGTGGTTGACATTGAGGGCTATAAGAGCCGCCGTCATGACAAGGTGACCTCTATGGCAAACTCTGCTGCGGCGCGCGCGGTTCGCCAGCATGGCTCGGTTACGCTTCCTCCCATGAACGCCTATGAGCGTCGTCTTGTTCACCTGGCATTGCGTGACAATGCAGCTGTGGAGACGCACTCGGAAGGTATGGACCCTGATCGCCGTGTGGTAATTACCGCGCTTTAAGGTGACCTACAAACTGCTAGTATGAAGGGGTGCTTAGCGCCCCTTCTTTTTTGCCAAAAACTCACGTTGCGCAAATTCTTGTCATAGAAAGGTTTTGCTATGAACGAGCTTGAGCTTGCCCTCAGCAGTGATATGCGTGATGAGCTTGTAGCTGAGCTGAAGAAGCTTGCCGTTTCATACGGACTGTCAGTATCGCAGGATGTTCTGAATGGCTGTCTTGATCATCTCTTGATGGTTGTTGATGTGAATCGCCATGTGAACCTCACTCGCATCACCACCCCGCATGAGGCCTTGGTTCTTCATATCCTTGATTCTCTGCTTTTGCTGCCTTTGTTTTCACTTGCTCCTGAGGGTGCGTATCTTGATATGGGTACGGGTGCCGGGTATCCTGGGATTCCCTTAGCTTTGGCTTCGGGACGCACAACAGTTTTGCTAGACTCTGTTGGTAAGAAGGTTCAGGCTGTCAAAGAATTCTGCGACACTCTGAATCTTTCTCATGTGTCATGTGTTCATGATCGTCTTGAATCTTATGCTGCTTCTGCTCGCGGTCAGTTTGCTGTCGTTACTGCTCGTGCTGTTGCGGCTCTTCCTGTTCTTGTTGAGTATGCAACACCATTCCTTGACTCAGATGGTTTGTTTATAGCTGCTAAGGCTCGTCCTTCGGATGAGGAGCTAGTTGCTGGCCGCATTGCTGCTGAGAAATGTGGACTCGAACAAATTGATTACTCAGAATTTGATCTTCCCTTTGAATTGGGTCATCGTACGGTTATTTGCTATCGTCGAATGCGTAAACCTCTTGTTAAGCTTCCGCGTGCTGTTGGAATGGCTAAGAAGTCTCCGCTTGCATGATAGCTCTTCTTATATAACCTTGATTGACCCCTGTTGTCTAATTGGATGACAGGGGTTTTGTTGTTTCACCCTTAAATATCATGGTCCTTATCATTAGTTTCACGTGAAACATTCGGGCTCTGTTTGATGTGACTCTGAGAATAGACAAATTAGGTTACTACTAACTATTGTTTACTGAGCTATTATCCAAAACAGCTCATGTTGCCCTGCATAGCTTTCTTGAGGTTCCTGAGCTAAATATTTAGTAATATCGATTATTGTTTGCAGACGCTTAACCATTACTACAATTCAATTCGCAGCGTATGTTTCACGTGAAACGCGATAGGACAAACACATGTCTCTTTAAGGAAAAGATGTTCTTGCAGAGACGTTTCACGTGAAACATAATGAATACGAGCGAAGTTTCGAAACGTTGTTTCACGTGAAACATCCTCCCAGATAGTTAAAACGAAGATGTAAGGAGGAATGGGTGAGCTACAAAGACGTAAAACGGTCGAAAAGTGCTAAAGATACCCGTGTCATAGCCATTATCAATCAAAAAGGTGGCGTGGGTAAGTCAACAACAGCGGTAAATCTCTCGGCGGCATTAGGCGAGGCGAACCGTAAAACACTGCTCATTGATTTCGACCCCCAAGGAAACAGCACAAGCGGTTTGGGAATTGAAAAAGAGGGTCTCGAGCAATGCATCTATGATGCATTGCTGAATGATGTTCCTGCTGAAGAGCTCATTCATGATACAGAGAGCAAGAAAGTCTTTGTAATTCCAGCAACAATACAGCTAGCAGGTGCTGAGATTGAGCTGGTTTCTGCAATGGCGCGCGAAACTCGACTCAAAGAGCTCATTGCACCGATTAAAGATGAATTTGATTTCATCTTTATCGATTGTCCTCCGTCTTTGGGTTTGCTTACTATTAATGCATTGACGGCTGCGGACAGTGTGCTTATCCCTATTCAATGCGAATATTATGCACTTGAAGGCGTGACAAAACTTCTTGAGTCAATGCGCATGGTGAAGAGCCGTATTAATAAGTCTCTTGATACGTATGGTGTGCTGCTCACTATGTATGATTCGCGTACTTCGCTGTCGAATCAGGTTGTAGATGAGGTTCGAGCCTATTTTGGTGACAAAACATTTAAGACGTTAATACCTCGTACAGTAAAATTGTCGGAAGCTCCATCTTACGGCATGCCAATCATTTCGTATGCTCCCAATAATAAGGGGGCTAAAGCATATATGTCGCTCGCTAAAGAGGTGATCAGCCGTGCCTAGTGCTAAGCGTAAAAGTGGATTGGGTAAAGGTCTGAGCGCCCTCATGACTGAAGCTCAAACAGAAACGGGGCAAACAGCTCAGGAACAAACGCTTCCCATTACTTCAATCATTCCTAATCCGAATCAACCTCGTACGCATTTTAATGAGACAGAGCTGCGGGAGCTCAGTGAGTCCATTGAAAAACATGGCGTGTTGCAACCACTTCTTGTACGGCATAAAGGTGACCACTACGAGATTATTGCTGGAGAGCGTAGATATCAGGCGTCTAAACGAGCTGGGCTCGATGAGGTTCCGGTAATCATCCGTGACGTTGATGATCAGGACATGCTCGCCCTTGCGCTCATTGAAAATCTTCAACGTTCTGACCTCAATCCCATTGAAGAAGCGCGTGGCTATAAGCAACTAATTAAAACAAGCGGAATGACCCAAGAGGCGCTTGCGAAGGCAGTCTCAAAGTCCCGTTCCGCGATTACCAATTCACTGCGACTCTTGGATTTGCCGGAGCAGGTTCAGCAGATGCTCTTTGATGGATTACTGACTGCGGGGCACGCTCGGGCAATTCTTGCTGTTCCCTTTGAGGATGCTCGTATCAAACTTGCTGAGCGTGTTGTTAAAGAAGGATTATCAGTGCGAGCGACAGAAAACCTTGCTCCATTGTTTTCTGTCGGAGAAACGCCCCGTTCGCCTCGTAAACCAACGCCACAGTCATTCAAGAAGGCTGCCCGTGTGCTCCGACAGGCATTCAACACCAACGTGCGTGTCTCAAGTTTGCGCGGCAAGAATAAGATTGAGATTGAATTTAAGGACGAGGATCAACTCCAGCACATACTCGAGCAGATGCTCGCGGTGTCATCTTCCGAACATGAGGATGAGTGATTAGCATGTTTAAGCGTGTTGCTCAAGGTTTTACCGTGTTGGCAGTTGCGGGGGCAACCTCGTATGTGGTGTATACCATAATGACGAAACATGATGTGAAAGAACGCGTGATTTTAAGCCTGCAACGCATGAAGCAATCATCAAAGGAGCGTATGAATCAGGTAACTGAGGAGGTTGCGCTACATACAGCTCAGGTAACCAATAATCCAAAGATCAACCAGGATTGGGTTGCTCAGCAATGGAGCAATGTAGGTTGGTAGATATTTAGGTACCTAAGTAATAATTAAGTCATTGCATCTCATAGTCTTGTCATGTTTCACGTGGAGCATGAAAACGGCCGCCAAGGGCGGCCGTTTTCTGTAAAAGCATTCTGGTGAAACGGTATGAGCTGCTCGCAGGTACTCCTTATGGGAGGCTCTATCGGGCTCCCACAATGCGCTGTTTGAGCTGACCACAGGCAGCGTCAATGTCTCCCCCGCGCGAGTTGCGAATCGTTGTCTCAACACCACGCATCTGAAGGCGACGCTGGAGCTCCTCAACCTTCTTAACCGGCGAAGGCTTGAAGGGGCTATCAGGAATGTGGTTGAGCTGGATGAGATTCACATGGCAGAGCGTGCCCTCGCAGAAATCGCAAAGTGCCTGCATTTCGGGGTTGGTATCGTTGATACCCTCAATCATGGCAAACTCATAGGTGGGACGGCGTCCCGTACGTTCAACGTAATCCTGGATGGCCTCGTGCAGACGCGGCAGTGTGTACTTTTTCACGCCAGGCATAAGCTGGTTGCGCGTTGTTTGGACGGCTGAATGAAGTGAAATTGCCAAAGTGAACTGCTCAGGAAGCTGGGAGAACGCGCGGATACCAGGGATGATGCCACAGGTGGATACCGTGAGGTGACGCGCGCCGATGTTGGGGCCATGCTCCGCATTGAGCATACGGAGAGCCTCGACCGTGTGGTCAAAGTTGGCGAATGG
This sequence comes from Candidatus Limicola stercorigallinarum, assembly GCA_018711625.1. GTDB lineage: Bacteria > Actinomycetota > Coriobacteriia > Coriobacteriales > Coriobacteriaceae > Limicola > Limicola stercorigallinarum. The sequence goes on from DVID01000009.1 coordinate 82,368, forward strand.
CTCACCTTGGCCCATGAACACCACACTGGTCACGCGCTCGCCAAAATCGCGCGCTACGTGGAGAACCTGGTCCACCATCTCCTGAGCTGTGAGCGACCGGGTGAGTCCAGCGAGGCCGGTGGCGCAGAACGAGCAGCCCATGCCACACCCTGCCTGCGTGGAAATACAGACTGAGAGTTTATTGCGGCTCGGCATGGCAACGGTTTCCACAGCCACGCCGTCGGGGAACTGCAAAAGATATTTGCGCGATCCATCTTGCGAAACCTGACGAGCTGCCTCACGTGGGATTCCAAACGTGAAGCGCTGTGCAAGCTGGTCGCGCAGACTCTTCGGAAGATTGGTCATCTCATCAAACGAACATACGTTCTTATCGAAGAGCCATTCTGCGAGCTGTTTTGCGCGAAACGCCGGTTGCTTGCACGAGGCAACAAGCTCAGTAAGCTCATCCATCGTAAGCGAGCGGATATCGCGCGGCTGTTTTGTTTGTTCCATTGCGCGCCTTTCTATGTGCGTATGGGTGTTGGAGTATCTGTATACAATAAGATACCGTGAGAAAAAACCGCGTGCCACAGATCCGCGCGGCGGCTAAAAATCCACCAACGGAAGGAGCTGGCAATGTCCAGAAAGAGCCGGGAAGATATGCGCGTGGTTGTGCTGGCAGGCGGTATATCCGACGAACGCGAGATTTCTCGCGCTTCGGGTGCAAATGTTGTATCTGCACTCAACGAGCAGGGCTATGGCACGGTTGAGATGCTCGACCCATCGGACAACGACTTTCTTCAGGCACTCTCCAACGGCTCCTATGACGTGGCGTTCATAGCCCTCCATGGACGTGGCGGCGAGGATGGCATGGTCCAGAGTATCTTGGAGTACCTGGGTATCCCCTACACGGGTTCTGGCGTAGCAGCAAGCGCCTGTGCTGCCGATAAGGATATCTCGAAGGTGCTCTATGAACATGCTGGTATTCCTATTGCGCGCGGCACAGTGGTGTTCCGCGGTAAAGACATCGATTGTGCCGCCATTGTGGCAGACCTGGGCGATCAGCTCTTTGTTAAGCCTGCCGTGAATGGATCGAGCTACGGCGTTTCATGTGTAACCTCGGCAGACGAGCTTCCGCCGGCGCTTGAGCTCGCATTCGAGCATGGCGATAAGGTCCTCGTGGAGCAGCGTTTGGTAGGAACCGAGATCACCGTCGGAGTGTTTGGCGATGACACCGTTGAGGCGCTGCCCATCGTTGAGATTTTGAAGCAGGAGGGTAGCGAGTTCTACGACCTTGATGTGAAATACATCGATCCTACGCTCGTGCATCGCATTCCTGCGCGGCTTGATCCTGCCGACTATGCTCGTGCGCAGGAGCTGGCCTGTGCCGCTCATAAGGCGTTGGGCTGCACGGGCTTCTCGCGGAGCGATTTTATTGTGACGACTGATGGCCCCGTCATTCTGGAAACGAATACCATCCCGGGCATGACCGATACCTCGCTCTATCCCGACGAGGTGCGCCACGCCGGTAAAACCTTCCCCGAGGTAGTTGCCGCATTGGTGGATATTGCGCTCACCCACGCCGAGAACGCCTCAAAGTAACGGGCCTTTACCCTTCGGAGTTGAATATGACCATAGACGAGGCGGTGCTGCCGGGAACACCCCCAGCGGTGGTTGAGGCGTATCGCACCCTTGCCGAGCGCGCCCGTACGCGTATGTTTGGCCTGATAGAAGAGGATGTCATCATCCTCGACACCGAGACCACCGGTCTCTCGGTGCGCGACAACGAGCTGATTGAAATCTCGGCCGCGCGCCTATCGGGCCGCACGATCATGGAGCGCTACAACACCTTCGTGAAGCCCTCGGGTCTTATTCCGCCCGAGATTGTGACGCTTACCGGCATCACCAATGCCGACGTGGCTCATGCGCCCTCTGCGCGTGAAGCGGTGGCAGGGCTCGTGGACTTTGTGCAAGGGTGCCCGGTAGTGGCGCACAATGCCACCTTCGACCGTAGCTTCATTGAGGCGGTCAAGGGTGGCGTCAAAGTGAGCGACATTTGGATCGACTCGCTTGCGCTCTCACGGGTTGCCTTGCCACGTCTCGCTTCGCACAAACTCTCGTTTATGGCCGACATCTTTGGCTGTGCCTCGGTTTCGCATCGTGCTGAGGACGATGTAGATGCGCTTGCTGGCGTGTGGCGTATTTTGCTCACCGCCTTGAGCGACCTTCCTGCAGGTCTTATGGGTCATCTTGCCACGATGCACCCCGATGTGCCATGGTCGTACCGTCCCATCTTCTCCTATTTGGCGCAGGAGCAGCTTGGTGCTCCCTTCTCATTGCTGGCTGCGCGGTCGGACATTCTTAAGGCCGATGTAGCTGCCGAGAAGTTCGATGCCAAAGATGTGGCGCGCATTGAGATGCCACGCTGCGATGAAGTTGAGGCGTGCTACGCGCCTGGTGGCCTTGTGAGCCGTATGTATCAGACGTACGAGCCGCGCACGGAGCAGATTGAGATGGCTACCGAGGTGCGCGATGCGCTCGCTACCTCAACACATCGGGTGATTGAGGCGGGCACGGGCGTTGGGAAGTCCATAGCCTACCTTATCCCCTTGGCGGAGGCCGCCAAGCGCAACAACATCACCGTGGGTATCGCAACAAAATCGAACAACCTGGCCGATCAGCTTATGTATCACGAGCTCCCTGCGCTTGCGCGCGAGATTGAGGGGGGCCTTTCGTTTTGCGCACTCAAGGGGTATGACCATTACCCCTGCCTGCGCAAGCTGGAGCGCCTAAGCCGGTCTACGAGCGAGATTGTTACCACGCGCGACCCTGCAGACACCCTGACGGCTATAGCAGTTATCTATGCCTATGTGTGCCAGTCTCCCGCGGGCGATCTTGATTCGCTCGGTATTCGGTGGCGGAGCGTCAACCGTGCGGACCTTACCACGGGTTCGCGCGAGTGTGCACGGCGTCTTTGCCCCTTCTTCCCAGATAAATGCTTGGTACATGGTGCGCGCCGCCGCGCCGCGCGGGCCGATGTGGTGGTAACCAACCATTCGCTTCTCTTCCGCAATGTAGCAGCCGAGGGCAAGATACTCCCACCTATTAGGCACTGGGTGGTGGACGAGGCGCATGCCATTGAGAAAGAGGCTCGCCGGCAATGGGCCGTTACCGTTTCGGCGGATGATACCCGTGCGGTGTTTGAGCGCCTGGGCGGCGAAAAGGCTGGCGTGCTGGGCGCCCTCACCCGTGATTTGGCCTCTTCAGATGCGGCGACGCTCTATATGGGGCTGACCGCCCGTGCTACGGCAACAGTGGCGCGCGCTTCGCTTGCTATGGCGGGCGTGTTTGAGGGTGTGCGCGACCTGGCTCAAACTGTGCGCAGTGGTGGCTACGACCTTACGAATACTTGGGTAGGGCCCGAGGTGCGCGCTTCAGCTTCGTGGGAGCGGTTTTTAGAGGCGGCGCACCCGGCGCTCGATGCCCTTGATGCTGCACGTCACGCTCTTGATGCTCTGGTGGAGACGGTGGCAAAGGACAAGCCTGAGCTTGTGGTGGATGCTGCCGATAGCGCCCGCCGCGTGGTGGAGCTCTTTGAGAGTCTCAAGCTCATTGCCGAGGGGGCGGACAACCGCTATGTGTATTCGTTCCAGGTGAATAAGCGCATAAAAGCTGGTGGTGAGACGCTGACAGCCGAGCGCCTTGATATTGGCGAGGTGCTAGCAGAGGAATGGCTCCCCGAGATGTCGAGTGCCATTTTCACGTCGGCAACCATGACCGTTTCGGGCACATTTGACCACTTCTTGCATGCTGTCGGGCTCGACCGTCTTCCCAGCGGCTCATACAAGGCGCTCCACTTGGATTCGAGCTACGATTTTGACGCCCATATGGCTGTCGTGGTGGCGGGGGACTTGCCTGATCCGCGCAACCGTGAGGCCTATCTGGCAGCGCTCGAGCAGCTGCTTGTGGATGTGCACCTGGTCATGGGTGGTTCCACGCTCACGCTCTTCACCAACCGGCGTGATATGGAAGACTTGTACGCTGCTGTTGAACCCAAACTCGCGCGCGAAGGGCTTGAGCTTCTTTGCCAAACGCGGGGCACCTCGCCCAAGCAGCTGCGTGACCACTTTATCTCCGAGCGCATGTCGTCCCTTTTTGCCCTCAAGGCGTTTTGGGAGGGCTTCGATGCCTCGGGCGATACGCTGCGTTGCGTGGTCATTCCTAAACTGCCTTTTGCAAGCCCCACCGATCCGCTCTCGTGTGAGCGCAACCTCAGGGAAGACCGTGCTTGGGCGCGCTATGCCTTGCCTGATGCGGTTCTTGAGGTGAAGCAGGCAGCGGGTCGTCTTATCCGCTCGTCATCCGACACGGGCGTGTTGGTGTTGGCGGATTCGCGCTTGCTCACCAAGGGGTATGGCAAGAAGTTCCTCAATTCCCTGCCCACCCCAAGCTATCAGCGCATTGAGGCCTCGCAGGTAGGGCACTACATCACACTGTGGCGTCATGCCCACGGCTGAGGCTCTGGACGTAGCGCAGAAAGTCCGCTCGCAACGCGTGTGGCTCCACAATCCAGGCATCGCCACCTTGAGCGAGAACTTGGTCAAAGAGCCATGCGCGTGCGGTCACATTGAGGTGCATCAGCATGCGGTCTTCGGTTCCGGGGTCGAGCTCGTATGAGGTCACTCCAGCCCAGCTCATAGCGTCTGCCAAGGCGTCGGCGGGCAGGGAGAGAGTCACCGCCTCACCAGCATGTGCCATGCTCGCAGCAACGTCGTAGTGACTATAGGCGTGGGGTACGACAGAATCTTCGGTGGGGGTAACAGCGGTGACACGGTCGAGGCGGTAGCGACGTTCTCCATCGTGCTCCAAGTCCCACGCGATGAGGTAGGCGGTGTCGCTCGCCACCTCGATGGTGGCGGGGTCTATCAGGCGTTCGCGTGGTTCAGCATCGTCGTGTGCGCGATAGCCCAAACGCAGGCGCACACCGTCCTGTATGGCTGCTTGCAGTGCCGGGTACCACGGTCCAAACGAAGGTGCGCCGCTGAGCTGGGTATCGCTGTGAAGGTTGGTGCCTAAGGGGAGCATGGCATGCTCAATGTGGGCGCGAGTTGCCTCGTCGATGTTGAGCGTGGAGAGCACGCTTGCCACGGCAATTCCTTCAGACACCGTAAGGCGAAGAGTTGCCAGGCGCGCCGCATCGCCTTCGAGCACGACCTCGTCGTTTCCGAGGTACACCAGCGCTCGTGAACCCGTTTCGCGGTTGGCGAGCGTGGAAATGGTTGTAAGGCACGCATCGAGTTCATCGGCCGACATGTGAAGGTTGTGGCAAAGTTCCGCCACAGGAAGGCGACCCTCAGGGGCGGCGCTAAGCGCTTCCAGAAGCTCGAGCGTACGTATGACCGCAACATCAGTTTTCATGGGCGCACACCGCCTTGTTGCAGAGGGTATTCCAAGTATCTACCAGCGCATCTGGCGCTATGGGGACAATGTTGTCGCGCGCGTGGCCAAGCAGATAGCGCGCCATCGCGTCCAACGAGCGCGCCTCAATATGCCAGGTCCACGTATCGTCTGCCTCATGTGTGATAGTTCCCCGTCCGCAGGTGATGGTCGCGCGTTCCGCCTCAGTGCTCGTGGCGGGAAACTGCACCATAGCGTCAACAGGTGCCTCGTCTGAAAAATCAAAGGGCAAAAAACGGTAGGCGCGTACATCAAAGCTTTCCGGCACCACATAGCGCCCTTGCGGCCGCCATGCGCGCTTGATGCGATCGATGCGGAAGGTGCGAATTTGGCCCGAGGCGTCATCCAGCCCGGTGAGGTACGTGGTCCCATTCTGCATAAACAGGCCGTAGATTTGAATCGTTCGTTGCGATTCGGTGCCTTTGGCGTCGCAATAGCTCACCTTAAGGGCGCGTTTGGTCGTATACGCCTGCCAAACCGCCTCCACGATGGGGTTGGGTGTGCGGTCAGGCGCATCGAAGATGCTTGTGGTGCGCTCCCCGCTGCGCACCGCACGAACGATCTGCGCCTTTTTGAGTGCGCTGGCAAGAGGTGTGGAAAGGGGGTTTTGGGGAATGGCCAGGTGCTTTGTAAGGGCATCGATAACAAGATCGAGCTCGTCAAGCGAGAGCTCGTCTGTTGCGGCAAAGGTGCTTGTGCGGTCAATCGCCCAGAGTCCCGTTTCCGTTTCTGAGGAGCCTTCGGGCTGCATATTGCGAATGATGATGCCGCACGAGGCAAGCGCCTTGCGGTCACGGCGAAACTTGCGCATCTCAGAGTCGAGGTTATCCGAGCCATAACCCAGGTCAGAGTCGGTCACAATCTCTTCTGTGGTGAGTGGCCGTGTTGAGGTGTTCAGCATAAACACCAGGTTGAGCCGGCGCCAACCAGCGTCGTCAGCCGTGGGCGAAGTCGTGGGAGAAGATGTGCGTGCGGCCACCGTTTCACCTTCCGTGCAAGGAGTTGAGATGCCAGACCATTCTAATCGATGTGGAGATAGGGGGTAATCACCGGCAGCTTAGTATGGTAGGGGGCACCACAACAGCAGAAATGCAGGATTCGCGGTATACTTCCGACAGAATATAGCTGCTGTGCGGCGGAGGTATTCCCCACAGCATGTTGGAAACGTCGATACGGAGTGCAGATGGCAAACACGCGGACATACCTCAACCATCTTCTCCAGAGCACGGGTATTACGCCCGCATGCAGCGAGGAGGAGCGCGTAGCGGCTGAGGAGATTGCGCAGATTTTCGCCCATCACGGCTTCACGCCTGAGACGCAGGAGTTCAGTGCGTCGGGTTCTCAGCGCATGGTGCAGGGCGTTTTGGGCATTGCTGCCTTCCTGGGTGCGGTTCTCATGGGCGTGGGCGGTGCTATTGGCATTGTGGGCCTTTTGCTTGCTCTGGCATCTGCGGTGCTCTACGCGCTCGAGCGTTCCGGGCGCCCCATTCTCTCAAGCTTGGGAGCGGGCGGCCTTTCGCAGAACGTGATTGCTTACCACAAAGCCTCGGGCCCGCTCGCCTCGCCGCGCAACCGCCCGGTGGTGATTGTGGCGCACTACGATTCGCCTCGCGCCGATATCTTCGCCAACATGCCATATGCCGCCTATCGTCCGGCTCTGGTAAAGCTTTTGCCCATCGCTATGCTGGTGCCTGCGATTGTTGCGATTGTTCGCCTACTTCCTTTGCCGGGTGCGGCGAGCACGCTGCTGTGGATTGTGGCCATTCTCGTGGCGCTGGTACCGCTGGCGCAGTCTGTTGCCATCATCTTGAACCGTTTTGTGCTGCCCTATACCTCGGGCGCGGTGTGCAATAAGTCGTCTGTGGCGTCGCTTCTGGGCGTGATGGACGCGGTGGCGCCGTATGAGGGTGTTGATGAGTTTCCTGGTGATGTGCCCTTTGAGGAATACTTCGAGGAGCAGCAGCGCATTGCCGAGGAAGAGCGTGCCGCCGCCGAGGCTGCGGCCAACCCCGATTACGCCGACCTATTGGAGCAGGAGGGCATCGTCGTAGAGGAAGAGGCTGCCGCCGAGGACGAGGCCGCTTCTGAGAACGAGGCCGTTGAGGCCGACGATTTTGCTGCGGACGATGAAGAGGAATCCGCGGCAGAGGTCGCAGACGAGGAGCTTGAGTCCGAGGATTTCTCGTTTGCCGATGAGGTGGCTGAGGATACCGCTTCTTCCGATGACGATGGTGCGCTTGCAGTTGAGGAGGCCATCTCCGAGGTTGAGCAGGAGGCCACCGAGGAAGCTGCAGAGCCCGAGCAGCCGAGCATTATCAATGCAGCGGGTATGTATCGCTTTGGTGCTGACGCCATCCATGCTCTTGGTATGGTGCCCGAGAGCTGCGTTTTGGTGTATGAGGATCTTGATCCCGCGCCGCAACATGCGGCCCGTCCGGCTGCCGCTGTGCCTGCGTCCACTCCGAGCGTTGCAGCTCCTCAGGAAGAGTCTGCGTTTGCAGCTCCTGCAGAGGAGGTTGAGGAGACTTCTGAGTTCGCCGCCCAGCAGGACATGGTTGAAAAAGATGTATCCGCATCTGCTACGCCGTTGGACGACGATTTTGAGGATGAGGACGACGGTCGCGACTATGAGGCAGAGCGTGATGCGCTCATCAGCTCTACCCACAAACCCATCCGGCATCAACCTATCCAGCAGGTGAATGCTCCCGCGCGTGGCTTCACGGGCCTTTCGGGCATTGGTGGCGCCGGCGGCATTGGCGAGCTTTTCTCGCAGGTGGGCGGCAAGGCCTCTGAGCTCTTTAGCTCGGTGCTCCATCACGGACGCCACGCGATCGAAAGTATCGAGTCTACGGCGCGCTCCATTACCGGGTCGAACAAGACCGAGGACGAGCTGTACGAGTCGTACGACGAGAACGCCGCTGAGGACCTTGATGGCACCGAGGGCGCGTTTGACGATGAGGGCCAGGTCGGCGAGAACGTTTCGTGGGACGAGGCCGGCGAGGATTCTTGGGACGAAGAGGTTGCATCTGACACGTTCCAGGATGACGCGCAGGATGATGGCGGCGCTGCTGCCGACGAGGTGCCGATGACGGGTGCGACACAGGTCTTCGCAGCGCTTGACGACGAGGACCAGCACACCGCCACCATTGAGGACACCATTGCCGTTGACGCATCGACGATCGCTCCCGCTTTTGCTGAAGACGATGGGCAGCTCTCCACGGATATGGACGATGATGCTTTCGCTCCTGAGGCGGGGGCTCCTGCTGTGGATGAGACGGTTTCTGCTTCCGAGGATGTTGACGTTACCGGTGACACGCAGCTCTTTGTGATGCCGGAGCCCGAGGAGGAGGCTGCCGCTTCTGAGGTGGTTGCCGCTTCCACCGACGAGGAAGCTCGTCCGGAGCCTGTCGCGCCGCAGCCGAGTGCTCCGGTCGAGACGGTCGATTCCCTCATGGCGGAGATTTCTTCTGCGCATCCGCGCCGCACAGCGTTCAACACGGTGCCCGACCCGGCGCAGCCGTCGCTCAACCAGAATTCACCTTCGAGCCGTGCCTCGCTTTTCGATTTGCCCGATCCCTCTGTGGCGTCCGACGATCCTTTTGCTACGTCTGCACCGCGTACACAGAACGTCTCTACCACCACGTCGTTCGAGGTGGTTGATGGTACGGCAACGTGGGAGCGCCAGCAGGATGACTCACCCTTCGAGACCATCACCACGGACGATGCTTCCGCGGCGCCTGCCCAGCGCGGCAAGCGTGGATTTGGCAAGCTGTTTGGCCGCAAGAAGCATACCGACGTTACGCCCACAGACGCGTGGGACGACTTTGATGGTGACGACTGGAAGGGCGGTGCCACGGGCATCCAGGGAGTCTCGGAGCATGAGCTTCGCGACGCCATCACCTCGATGGGCGATGACGAGCTGCTGGGGCACGACATCTGGTTTGTGGCAACCGGCGCCTCCGAATATGGCAATGCTGGCATGAAGGCGTTCCTCGAGACTCACCGCGACAAGCTGCGCGGCGTGTTCCTCATCAACCTGGAATGCGTGGGTGCAGGTCAGCTTGCCATGGTGGCCACCGAGGGCGACCGCCGCGTGCTTAAGGGCGATAAGCGCATCACCAATCTGGTGCGCCGTGTTTCTGCCGCGTTCCACAACGAGTTTGTTTCGGTTGAGATGCCCTATGAGGCCACGGATGCTTATGTGGCCATGAACATGAGCCTGCGCTCGCTCACCATTGCTGGTGTGGATGGCCCCAACTTTGCGTGCTCGCATAGCGAGGCCGATCAGCCCTACAACGTTAATCCCGAGAACGTTGACTTGGTGGCCGACGTGGTGACTGAGGTGATTCGTCGCTCGTAGCGAAGGGGCGTGACGAAGACACGTGTAGCAAAACGTGCCAGGCACGGGTTTCGAGAGGAGCCTTGCCTGGCACGTTTATATAGAGCGGTACGGTTGATGGTAAAGCGCGGGGATGGGTATCGCTGAGCGTCCCAATTGCACGGCGCGCGCAATGGTGCGTTTAACTCCTACGAGTTAGTGTCCTTAGACTGACGTCCTAGAGAAAAATGGGGCATGCTGCGCCGTCATCGAGGCGTGCCTGTTCGTCGGGGTCAATATGAGGCGGCTCGCCTTCGGCAAAGCGCTTTGAGAGATACGTGATGATGTCGTCCGACTCGTAGAGTGGCGTGCCGTCAATGAACAGGCATGGCACCTGCACCTTGCCGCCCACTTCCAGCAGGGTTTGACGTGCGGCAGATTCGGCGGTGATGTCACGCTGGTTGAGTGCGATATCGTGTTGCTCCATATACAGCAACACTTTGCGGCAGTATGGGCAGGTGGGCATGATGTAGAGCACCAGATCGTTGTTCATGGTTTTCCTTTCACGTTTAGTTGAAATGCTATGCACTGTGTACCCGTTATGAGGCTACTATGTGCAGATGCTCATGGAGCGACCGTGTGGGATGCAACAATTTGTTAGGGTGCCGCCACGCGACGGCTAATCTTGATAGCATACGGAGTGACGAATGAGTTGGGAGGCTCCGTGTCTGCGTTCACCACATTCATCAAAAGGCATTGGCTTGCCTACGTTATTGGCATTGCCCTTGCTGTGGCGCTAGGGCTAGGCGCTGCGTATGTTGTGGGTGTTATAGGATCCACGCCTGAAGAAGAGCAGCAAGCTCAGACGGTTACCGGTACAGGTAACACGGATGGTACATCCGACACCACAACGGGCGACGTTGCTGCTGAATAACCATCATCACTTTCTATATCGATGTGAAACCGCTGCGTTTTGTTGACGCGGCGGTTTGTTGTATGCAGAAGTTTAGGAGCTCGTGGGAGCCCGATTGACCGTAATGCCATAGGAAAGGGTGCGTTGGTCGCGCCAGGTGGTGTAGCTGCAGGTAACAAAGGTCCACAGCTGCTTGATGTTCTGGGGGTGCGCAAGCACCGCTTCAGATTCAGCGAGTTTCTCGTCAAGCCAGGGCTGCAGCTCTTCAATGGTCAAGTCGCTGTACAGGCGTTCTTTTGTAGCATCGACAATATTGGCTGCAAAAAGCTCCACGTGAAACGTTGTGGTGGGCGTATACAGGTACACCTGGTTGCAGGAGGCGAGGTGTTCCGGGTCATAGTTGTCGCGCCATGCGGAGAACATTGAACCGTTGAGCTGTTCATGGCCATAGAGTACAGGGGAGGCTGCATTGAGACCGTCTGCGGCGTTTTGGGCATCGAGATGGATGGTCCCCTCGTTATTGGGATATGCCACTCTGCCGTCAAAGGTGGTGTGCAGGTAGCGATCTGGGTCACTGGCGGGTGCCTGCACTACGGGATAATCAATCGGGGTTCCCGGCACATAGATCCAGGCAATGATATCGGGGTTGATGGCGCGCAGACCATCCCAGTCGATGGCGCGTGTCATAAGAGGGTCGGCGGTACCGTTTGAATCGTCTCGGTTTGACTCAGCCTCCGTGGCGCCCGCTTCTAACGCTGCGCGCTCCTCGCCAGAGGCTGGTGCCTCCGTCATAGCATCGCGCAGCCTCTCATAGCTATCCATTGCCGCAAGGGATTGCTGCGCCCATGCACCGCCTACCGCCGCAAGCATCACGCAAAAGAGCAGGATTGCCATCGCAACGGCAGAAGCTCCGTGTCGATGCGTTGGTGCCGAGAGGGACGTGTATGGTGAGCGATTCATGGCGGCCTCAAAACTGCGGGGCATGCGAGGATGTTCGCATGCCCCGCCTTTGTCGTGCATCATTTGTTTGCGTCAGGGCGTTGTGCGCATGGTACGGTTTCCCTTGCAGGGTGTAGCGGCTTTTGCGCTACATGGTCCGAGTAGGTCTAGAGTGGATGGTGAATACCCCAGTCGTCGCCTCGCGCACCAATGCGGTACCGATAGATAAGCGCTCCAATGATGCTCATACCTGCGCATCCTGCTACCAGCAGGAGAGCATGCTCGCGCATCCAGTCACCCGTCTTTTCTATATACTCGCCCCGATCCTTTTCTGGCGTTTCAGGTTCGGGCTCCGGTGTGGGTTCAGGATCTTCGGGGTCTTGGGGCTTGGGGTCATCGTTCTCATCCGTGGGAGCAGGATGCTCGGGCGCAGCCTCTTCCTCAATGCTTACGGTTGTTTTTGCGTATAGGGGTTCGTCTAGGTCGGGAGAGGAAAGCTCCACTTGGTTGGTTGCAGAAGTTCCAGCAAGGTTCTCATCTGCGGCCTGGGCATCGTACGAGATGGTTATGGCGTCATCTGCGGTGAGCTCATCCAGCGCAAGCACAAAGCCGGTGCCCTTTTGCTCTATGCTGGGCTCAGTGAGTGTTTCACCATGTACCGTTACCTCAAGGGTAGCCATGTCGATAACCATACCTTCCGGCAAGCCAGTATCGGTGACGGTGACATCGCTTAGGTCTTCACCTGCGATTGTCTCGATGGTGTAGTGTGCCGTGTCGCCCACATGGATGGTTTGCGGTTCAACCTGCTTGGTGATAGTGGAGTCACCGGGAAGCACTACCTGCACGCTTGCTGTTGCGGTAAGAGGTTCATCCAGGCTATCACTCGTGAGCGTCGCGGTGTTGACGATGTCATTCTCGGCGAGCGCCGGGTCTGTTGCGGTAGCCGTATAGGTGATGGTGACAACACTGCCGGGTTCAAGGGAACCCAGGCTTGTGATAAAGCCGGTACCGCTTGGCTCCACGGTTGCTACGTCCAGAGACTCACCATTGAGCGCGATCGCGATCGAATCAAGGTTTATCACCATGCCTTCGGGCAGGTCGCTATCTTCGATCATCGCGTTTTCGATGCCCGATCCCGCGTCTTCCACCTGGGCCTCAATGGTGTAGTGGGTCTCATCACCTACGAGCAGCGTTGAGCGGTCAACCGCCTTCGTAAGTGTTGCCTCCGAGGGGTCAAGGGGGATGGAAATGGTGGCCTCAGCTTGCAGGGGCTCTTCGAGCGTGCTTGCTGCAAGCGTGACGGTATTGGTTACGTCGCTACCTGCAAGCGTGTCACTTGTCACCTGGGCTCGATACGTAAGCTCAAGGCTTGAACCGGTGCCAATCGAGTCGAGCGTGACGATAATCGCATTGCCTTCACCGCTTATGGCAGCGTTTTCTACAGGCTCGCCGTCAAAGGTGAGTGTGATGCTTTCGCGGTCGAGCGTCATGCCATCGGGCAGGCTGTCGTCGGTGAGGACTACCTTGCGCGCCGGGTTGTCAGCAACGCTCGCTGTGACGGTGTACGTTGCCCAGTCTCCTACGGGTACCACCTGCGGGTCAACCGACTTAAAGAGGTTCACTGCTGCCAGAGGGTCAACAATGGTCAGGTCGACATCGTTTGACCAGTTTTCATCCGTTCCGTTTACCAGTGCATACGAGCTGTTTCGTACATAGAGCTCGCCTGCTTCATTGCGCTGTGTCTCGGGCGGAATTGCCACCAGGCGTGCGGTAAACACAAGTCGATAATGCTGCCCAGTGAGTGCTGTATTGCTCAGATAGGTGGGGTTGAAGGTGTATCGCACGGTATTCGATGCAGTCTCTCCATCGTTGGGTGCTGTCTGGTCGTTTGTGGGATCCGGGTCGGGCGTTTCGACGGCGGGGCGCTCGTCGTTCGACGGGTCGCTGTTATCGGTGATTACGTCATCCTCATTGTTCGCCCTGGTATCAACATCGCCTTCGGTGTTGTCGGTTTCTTCATCCGGCGCCTCTTCTTCCGGGGAATCTTCTTCCGGCGAAGGTTCTACGCTCATATCGGCAGAAATGGTGCCGGCATCAGCTGTGATGTCCGATCCATCCACGAGCACCCGTGCGGTGCCCTCAACATAGCGAAGCTCAGACGGTAGCACATCAGTGAGCTCAAGCGAGGTGTAGCGCCAACCGCCTGAGCAGGTTACACCCTCCTCGTGTGCGGTGTAATCCACGGTAAAAGTGACCTCGTCACCTACCGCAAGGCCGGAGGTTTTATCGGCCGACTTAACGATAGGAGTGTGTTCGTCGTGTTCGCTTGGGGCAGTGAGGAAATCGGTGGTGAGCGCAAAGAACGAAGGCGTGGTGCCACTTGTGGCTACATCACTACCGGCATCGTTGATACCCCATGAAGTATCAAAGTAAAACTCCGACGCCTCACCGGCATGACCGCCCTCCTGAGTGGTGTCAAAAAATACCTCTACCAGGCCGTTTTGGTACTCCTCTGGATTCTTGCGGAAATCCACCGAAAGCGACACGTCAGCGCTCTGCGCACGTTTGCCACCATCCTCAATGGTGATGGCGGGATTATCCGAAAGAATGCGCCCACCGGTGACCGATCCGCCAAAGCTGAAACCCTGTCTCACATCGAGGTCGATGCAAGTGGTATGGCCTTTCAGCTCAACGGGTGTATCGGTGCCGGCAAGCACCCACTCAACATCTACCTGCAAGTCGCCTAGGCCAACGGTGTAGAAGTTGAAGTTCTGAATGCCTGTGTCCTTGTCGGTGAGTGCTTTGTACTGAACATTCACAAACACACCCGGCTGGAAGTTTTTGTACTGCTCAACTTCCCAGAAGTTGTTCCAGCCGTTATAGACTTCAAGGTAAGTCCAGTCTTTGAGGGTGACCAGTGCGTCTATGGCCTGGCCGTTATAGGAGCCGCCAGTGTAGCGCAGGGTAGGTTCCGACTTGGGTGTGTCTTCATCGATGAAGAAGGCATACCCGTCTGAGCCATAGGCTTGCTGCGTGGTATCGTCGGGGTCATCAGGCCCCGGTTCAAAGATGCCGTCAGCGCTCCAGCAGTGGTACTGAAAGATGTCTTCCTCATACGTCCAGCCATCTTCAATCTCAATGCCATCAAAGTCTATGGACCAGCTGTAACCCTCGGGCTCCAACTCGTCGGCATTGACTGTTTCAATTTGTGCCGTGCCCGGTGCGGCGAAGATGCCTGGTGTGTTCATCAGGAAGGCGCCCGCGATGGTGCCGATCAGAATGATGGCAAGCATGCCTAGTGCGCGCGCCCGCACGGCTAGCGGTGTGGCTGCGCCACGGCTGCTTGGTCCGCCTCTGCCTCCGCACTCCTTGGATAGATGCCGCTGCATGTGGTCAATGAATCCCATGGTCCTCCTCCCGTTGTGTGGTGATGGAGAGCGTATCGTGGGGTTGTGCACCAGTTAGGCGCTGCAGCTTGCAAAGAACTTCCCACATTCATACCGCGGGCAGAGGAAGGGTTTGTTGGCACTGGTACATACGGCGGCGTGCACTGAGTGGTGAGAGGAAACGCTGGCGTTATGCGGTGGTGCCAACCTGGTGTATATCGGCGAATGGCGGCCTATTCCCTGGTAAACGGAGATGCCTCACCATGAGAGACGCCTGCTCCAAGCCAATCTTTCGATTTGCTGCCAAAAAAATTAAAAAAGATGTTGACGCATCGGAAGACTGTGGGCTATCATTCTTCGAGTGCGATGGACCTGTAGCTCAGTTGGTTAGAGCGTCCGGCTGATAACCGGGAGGTCACAAGTTCGAATCTTGTCAGGTCCACCATTTTCTTTCGCAATAAACACCCCACCGAGAGCCGAGTCGCCGGTGGGGTGTTTATTACATGTGGGGGTTTAGCTCAGCTGGGAGAGCGCGGGCTTTGCAAGCCTGAGGTCAGGGGTTCGATCCCCCTAACCTCCACCAGGAATCTTCAACCTCGCTCCGGCGAGGTTTTTTCATAGACGTGTGACGCGCACGGGATCGAACCCCGGTAGGGGCGCGGAGCGGAGCAAACGCGGGAGCGTTTGCCGCGTAGCGCGCGAGGGCGCGTGAGCGCCCGAAGCGGTTGGAGCGCGCCGCGGGCGCGCGGCGATCCCCCTAACCTCCACCAGGAATCTTCAACCTCGCCCCGGCGAGGTTTTTTCATACACGTGCGACGCGCACGGGATCGAACCCATCGTCGATGCATTGCTGTTCGGTTAGAAAACAGGTTCTTTTTGACCGAGAAGTAGCGCATCGGTGAACGTGGTTCATGCGACAAGATACACTTCGCCGGGAATCCTTCACGCTCACCGGGATGTCGCAAAATGCATGTCTTCCTTGTCTTACTATGCAAACTAGGTAGCTGTGTCGCTACGCACTCCCACCGCCGCACGGGGGTGGCGGGATAGTTCATTGTGGCTTGAAAGGAAGGCACAGAGATGGTTGATGTATACGAGCTCCTTGATACGTGGATTGCGAACGTCAAGGATGAGGAGCTTTTGGCTGAGCTCAAGAACATGAAAGATACCGGTGACGAGGCTGCTATCACCGATGCTTTCTTCCAGGATCTTGCGTTTGGCACCGCTGGTCTGCGCGGCACGCTGGGCGCCGGCACCAACCGCATGAACATTTACACTGTCGGTCGTGCCACTCAGGGTTTTGCAAACTACCTTAACGCAACGTTTGAGAACCCCACCGTGGCCATCGCGCGCGACAGCCGCAACAAGGGCGAGCTCTTCGTAAAGACCACCGCTTCCATTCTTGCCGCCAACGGTGTTACGGCTTATGTGTATCCCAAGATCAGCCCGGTGCCCACGCTTTCCTGGGCAACGCGTTACCTCAAGTGCTCGGGCGGCATCTGCATGACCGCTTCGCATAACCCTGCGGCCTACAATGGCTACAAGGCCTACGGTCCTGATGGTTGCCAGATCACCTCTGAGGCCGCAGACGCCATCTCCGCAGCTATGGAGGCCACGAACCCCTTCACCGACGTCAAGACCATGGACTTTGACGAGGCTGTTGCCCAGGGTCTTGTTAAGTGGATTGACGACGAGGTGCTCGACGCCTATTACGACGCCGTGCTCAAGTGCTCGGTAAGCACGCTCACCGAGGAGCAGGTTGCCCAGGCTCCGCTTAAGCTCGTCTACACCCCGCTCAACGGCACCGGCCTCATTCCGGTGACAACCGTCCTCAACAAGGCTGGTATTACCGACATCACCATCGTGCCCGAGCAAAAGGATCCGGATGGTGACTTCCCCACCTGCCCGTATCCCAACCCCGAGATTCGCGAGGCCATGCAGAAGGGTATCGACCTGTGCGAAGAGGTGCACCCCGATCTTCTGCTGGCTACCGACCCCGATGCGGACCGCGTGGGCGTAGCCTGCAAGGATGGCGACGATTACACGCTGCTCACCGGCAACGAGATGGGCGTGCTTTTGCTCGACTACATCTGCAAGATGCGTGCTGAGCGCGGCGAGGACCTGTCTCGCAAGGTAGCCGTGACCACCATCGTGTCTTCTTCCATGGTTGACGCGCTTGCCGCCGAGTACGGTTTTGAGCTGCGTCGTTGCCTCACAGGCTTCAAGTATATTGGCGACATCATCACGAGCCTTTCTGATGCCGGCGAGGTCGACCGCTTCATCTTTGGCTTTGAGGAGAGCTACGGCTACCTTTCGGGCGATCATGTACGCGACAAGGACGCCGTCAACGCGTCGCTGCTCATCTGCCAGATGGCGCAGTACTACAAGCTGCAGGGCATCAACCTGGTTCAGGCCATGCGTGCGCTCTACGAGAAGCATGGTTACTATCACAACAAGACCATTTCGCTTTCTTACCCCGGTGCCGACGGTGCCGCCAAGATGGCAAACATCATGGCTACGCTGCGCGAAAGCGCTCCCACCGAGATTGCTGGCTCCAAGGTTGAGGCTGTGCTCGATTACAACGAGCATGTGAACGGTCTGCCCAAGGCCAACGTCATTGAGTTTGACCTTGAGGGCGGCAACAAGGCTATCGTGCGTCCCTCGGGTACCGAGCCCAAGATCAAGCTCTACATCTTTGCGAAGGGTGCCGACGCCGCTGAGGCAGACGCCCTGATGGAGAAGATCGAAGAGGATGGCCGCAAGCTTCTCTCGTAAGCCTATCTCATAGCGGGTGACTCGGACGGGCGTCCCTTCGGGGGCGCCCGTTTGTTGTAGCGCGGTGCGGGGCTACGCACATATGGTGAGGTGTCCGGTGTGGGGGTGCGATGGCCCTTGCTATACGATGCCACCAGCGGCAATGCCGCTCATGCGCCGGGCTCGCGTGATAGCGTTGGCCACCCGTGCCTTGAGCGCTTCGACATCCTCGGCGGATACATCATCGGCGAGGGAGAGACGAAGCGACCCCCGCGTCCAACGCGGATCGGTTATCCCAAGCGCGGTGATAACGTGGGAGGGATCTGTTGAGCCGGTTGAGCAGGCAGAGCCTGTGGCTGCGGCAACGCCCGCACGGTCGAGCAACACCACAAGCAGCTCGCCGTCCACATCCTTGCATACGAACGAAGCGATGCTTGGAAGGCGATGGGCGTCATCGATCGCTCCGGTGAGGCGAACGTCGGGGAGTGAAGTGATGTGCGCAGCAAGATCATCGCGATAGGCTGCAACACGGGTCTGGCGTTTTTCCAGGTGATCTACCGCATCGGCAAGGGCCGCGGCCATCCCCACAGCGCCAGCCACATTTTCGGTACCTGCGCGCAGTCCACGCTCCTGTGCGCCGCCCTCGATAAGAGGCGGCAGGGTGAACCCTTCCCGCACCACAAGCGCACCTATGCCGCGCGGGCCATGAAACTTATGGGCCGAGAGCGAGAGTGCATCCACGCCAAGCTCGGAGAAATTGACCGGAATGTGGCCCACCGCCTGCACCGCATCGGTATGGAAGGCCGCGCCATGCGCATGTGCGCATGCGGCGAGCGCGGGAATATGCTCAACCGTTCCTACCTCATTGTTGGCAAGCATGATCGATACAAGTGCGACCACGGGGCGCGACGCTCCATCGTCTTCGCCCGCCTCAATGGAGCAGAGCGCGGCTTCAAGGTCTTCAACCGCAACAAAGCCCTCGTTGTCTACCGGGAGAAAGGTTGTCTGCACGCCTTCCCGCTCCAGTGCGCGGCAGGTGTGTAGGATGGCGTGATGTTCAATGGAGGAGGTGATGAGATGAATCTTGGCATCCGGGCCCGCTATTTCTCGCGCGCGTGCAATGGCGCCGCGGAGCACCCAGGTGTCCGATTCCGACCCTCCACTCGTGATAAACACTTCATGCGGCTCCGCCCCCAGGCTCCTGGCAAGTGAGCGGCGCGCGGCATCGAGCGCGCGCGCTGCATCGCGGGCAATGCGGTGAATGCCACTCGGGTTGCCAAACACATCGGTGAGGTAGGGCATCATAGCGTCAAGGGCAGCAGGCGAAAGACGCGTGGTTGCTGCGTTATCGGCATAGATATAGGTGGGGTCGGACGACATGATGCCTCCCAAAGAGAATTGCTGGTGAAGCAGCCCGCCTGCCGCGCGATAGTGGACTGTGGTGGTGTGAGCGCTGGGCACGACAACGGGGCAGCGGCAATGCTCAGCCACGCTCAAGTGTGCTGTGCACGCAGGCTCATCTTAGCGCAGGACAACAACCCACACGATGACGACGGCAATGATGGCGAGCATGGCCAGCAGCAAAAGAATCCGTCGATTGCGCCGCGAACGCTCATAACGTGAGGTGAAGATTGTTTTGCTGTGTTTGGGTTTTTCGATATAGCGATCGTAGTGCAGCGGTGCCCGCTGGTCGACGGGGGTGGGTACATGGGCGGGTCCACGAACGCCGTCGCGCCCGCCACGCCCGTCAGACACGGGCGGCAGATAGTTGGGGTCTGAGGTGGCTGTTCCCATATGGCGCCTACCAGGTGTATCAAAGGGCGCAGATGAGTTGGGGGGAAGAGGATCCACGCGCGCCTCGGGTGCGACGCGCGCGTCGGTGGTGTCGGGGAAAGCAGAAGCCCGTGCCCGCTCGTTGCGGCGGGTGTTCCCCGAGCTGCGGTTTGTCATCGCCTGCCTGTCCATAGCGTTCCTCGGCCTCAGCAATACAACTGTTTTTTATTGTATAGCTTGTGCGCCGCCTTGCTTGCTCTGCACTAAATCGGCTTAGAGGCTACGCAGTATCTAAGTGTGTAAGACTTAGATTTGATGATAATGTGACGCTTAAAAAATCTGTATCGTCGTGTATGAATGCTAGCAACGAGGGAATAACAGCACTGTCCAACGAAGTCCCGGATCGGCCAAAGCAGGGTCCGGGCAATCACAAAGGAGTGATTTAGTATGGCAAGCATGATTCCGTACCGTTCCGTTTTTGGTATCCGTCCCACGAGCCTCTTTGATGCGTTTGACGACATGATGGATATGGCAAGCGCACCGCTGGCAAAGGCGTTCCCCATCGACGTTGAGGACACCGGCACTGGCTATGAGGTCAAGGCGTATCTCACCGGCGTAAGCAAGGACGAGATTGACGTTGAGCTCAATGAGGGTCGCCTCTCCATCTCCGTCAACGTTGAGGAGAAGGAAGAGGACAAGGATAAGAACTACCTGCAGAAGGAGTTCACCTCGTACAGCGCCACGCGCGGTGTCTATCTGAAGGATGCAGCAAGTGAAGGTCTTTCGGCCCGCTTTGCCGATGGTGTGCTGACGGTCACCGTTCCTAAGATTCAAGAGAAGAACAACGTCACGAAGATCTCTATCGACTAGCTGCGGTAACACCGGCGTGCACGGCTGACTTGACCGCCTGACGTACAAACCTACAAAGGAAAACGAGCCCGAAGTTTCCTCCGGGCTCGTTTTTTGTTTCTTCGATGGCAACTCTACCTACCAAAACAAAATCTCTTCGATTTGTAGCAGTTTGAGGCCCACCCCTCAAATACACTGGGAAAGTCCAACGCCGTGACCTGCGGGTTTGTTCTGCGAAAAGGCGGGTCTACTCGGAGGGTGCCTTCTAAACTGCAACAAATCGAAAAGTTTTTTGTCAGGCGGGCGGGGGACAAGCTCAACTCGCCCGACCAAACTGCAAGTAATCAAAATGTTTTTACCGCGTGCGTCTGAGGTAATGATCTCAGCCGCAAGGTTGTCCTGAGATGCACACCTACCACACGCTGATGGGACGATTCTGACCAGCGGGGCGAATATGCAGGTGGGTTCCGTCGTCGTGCACCAAGGTGGCGCTTGAACCTAGTTCGTTGTCGAGGGTGGCGCCCAGCGCATTGGCAAGTGCCCTCACGGCAAGGCTGGGACGGTTGTTTTCCTGCGAGATGTGCATGGCTACAAGCTCTTGGGTGCGCTTGCCTACAAGTTCACGCACCGCATCGGCCGCTTGGGCATTGGAGAGGTGTCCCTCATTGCTAGCTATGCGATCTTGCAGGTAGCGTGGGTAGTCTCCTGTGCGGAGCATGGGCAGATCATGGTTGCTTTCCATGGCGAGGATGCGTACATCACTCAGTAGCTGCAAGGCTCCTGGCGTTACAAAGCCTGTGTCGGTAACAAACCCCACGGCATCCTCGCCGCACGAAAAGCGAAAACCAACGGGATTTATTACGTCATGCGAGGTGGGGAAGGTTTCAACCGTTACGCCGGCAATGTGAAGCACTGTCCCGGGCATAAATTCGTGCGCGGCAAGCGCGGCGGTGGCTTTTCGAGCCTGCAGGGTGCCGGCAGTTGCGTAAAGCTCGCCATCAAAGTGGCGGCACCAAACGGGCACACCGCTGGTGTGGTCGCCATGTTCGTGGGTGATGAGGAGCGCCCGCACATCCGTTTCTTCAAGCCCCAGCTCGTGCATGCGCGCAAGGGTTTCGCGGCGCGAGAAGCCGCAATCAATCATGATGAGGCCTTCGGGACCCTCAAGGAGAGCACAGTTGCCCTTAGATCCGCTGCCCAGGATGTGTAGATGCAGGCACACCTCAGGTGCCGCAGCATCACCCCTCGTGACCGTGGCCGCGTGAAGCGTCCCGTGTTGATCATGGTGAGAACGAGCGCCATGCGCCGAGAGTGGGGCGGTGTATGCTTCAGCGCTCATAGAACCTCCGCACGATACAATGGGGAAAACAAGGAGGCGTTCATGCCAACAGTGGCTCAGCATTATAACCAGACCGCAGCTCATGGTCATCTGGACGGCACGCAGCCGGCGGCACCGGTGGTGTTGATGGTTTCAGGCGGCGCTGATTCAACCGCTCTACTCGTTTTGGCCTGCACCTCGCAGCTTGATATCCTCGACGGCTGCGGAAAAGCGCGGATTGCCCGCGAGCGTTTGCACGTGCTGCACATCAACCATCATCTGCGTGGGGCGGCTTCCGACGAGGACGAGGCGTTTGTGCGTCAGCTCTGTGATCACTATGGCCTGCCTATCTGCGTCGAGCATGCCTCATTTACCGATCTGGGCGGTCAAAACCTGGAGGCTGCCGCACGTGAGGTGCGCTACGCCGCCGCCCGCCGCTACGTGCGAGAACTGTGCGCCGAGGCCGGCTGCCCTCGTACCGCCGCACGCATCTTGACGGCCCACACGGCAAGCGATCGTGCCGAGACGTTTTTCATGAACGCTATCAAGGGTGCAGGACCTGCGGGCCTATCAAGCATTCCGCGCCGTCGCAACATCATCGTGCGCCCCCTCATCGACATGACACACGAGGAGCTCTGCCGCCGTCTTGAGGTGGCAGGCATCCCGTGGCGTGAGGACGAGTCGAACCAAGACACCAGCTACCTGCGCAACTATGTGCGCCATCGCGTGGTACCCGTGGCGCGCGAGCGTAACGCCAACTTGGCCCGAACGCTTGGTGCCACCTGTGACATCTTGGGTGACGAGGATGCCTTCATGTCGCAGCTTGCCGCTACGGCGCTCAGGCAATGTACGCGCAGGCAGAGGCCCGGGCTTGTAGTGATAGATGGCACGCGTCTGTCTGCGGCCGAGATTGCCATCGCGCGACGCATGGTGCGCTTGGCGGTAAAACAGCTCGACCCCGAGGTGCGGCTTGAGATGCGGCATGTGGAGACCGTGCTTGCCTGCGTGGCAGCCGGGTCTGGTTCGCTCACCCTGCCGGCGGGCATCGATGCCCGCATGGAGTTTGGCCTGCTTGCGCTGCGCACAGCTCGTGCTCGCGAGACCCTTGCTGCCGGCTGGCTTGCCGTGCCGGGTACTATGCCGCTCGCTAACGAGATGGTGCTCGAAGCCTCACTCATGGAGATTCCAGCGGGAAGCGACTGTGTGACGCTTGCCCGTGCTGCCGCTGCCGAACCCATGCAGGTAGGGGAGGGTATACGCGCGGTCGCGCTGGTAGATGCGGCGGCGCTGGGCTATGCCGAGCAAGATGTGGTGCGGCTTAAAGAGGCCGGAGGTGGCGTTCCGGCAGAGGCCCGGGCTGCGCGGTTATGGGTCGATGCCCCGGAACCAGGCGACCTTATGTGTCCTTTGGGTATGCACGGCCGCTCCAAGAAGGTCTCGGACGTGCTGGGAGAGGAACAGGTGCCCGTTGCGGAGCGGCAGCTTGTGCCGGTGGTGCGCACGGCCCCGTCGGGTGCGGTGGTATGGCTTGCCGGCATCCGGCTCGACGACCGCTTTAAGTGCACAGCGTCCACGCGCGTGGCGGTGCGGCTCGTTTTGCGCAGCCCTGTGGACGAGGCCCCAACAGCGCAGTCGCCCGGTGTTCGTTAGGCCATAAAAGCTCCGCGTCCGCCCGCATAGGGGGCTCACCTGCTACTATAAACACTTGTCAGGGTTCCGCCGTTACCGGAACCTCGTCATGCTCGGCGTCAAGCGCCGGCCCAGCGCAGAAAGGGATCTCATGAGCACACAGCACCCCGACGTTGAAACCGTACTCTTCTCTGAGGAGGACATCGCACAGATCGTCAACCGCTTGGGCGAACAGATCACCCGTGATTACGAGGGAAAAGACCTTGTGCTCATTGCTGTTTTGCGCGGCGCCGTTGTGTTTATGGGCGACCTTATGCGCGCCATCAAGCGTCCGCTCGCCATCGACTTCATGGCTGTTTCGAGCTATGGCGACAAGGCGAAGTCGTCCGGCGTGGTGCGCATTGTGAAAGACCTCGATATGGACATCAAGGGTCGTGACGTGCTCATCGTTGAGGACATCCTCGACTCGGGCCTTACGCTCAAGTACCTCATGAAGAATCTTTCGAGCCGTCACCCCGCTTCGCTTGAGGTGGCTGCATTCCTGTGGAAGGATATCGAGGGCAAGCAGGCTGCCATCAACCCCAAGTATGTGGGTGCGCACTGCCCCGACGCCTTTGTGGTGGGGTACGGCCTGGACTTTGCCGAGCGCTATCGCAACCTCCCCTATGTGGGAATTCTTAAACCGGAGGTTTATTCGTAGATGACCTACAACCACAACGAGCCGAATCCTCGCGACATCATGCGCGCGTCTGAGGGGAATGAGCGTCCCAGTGAGGGTGCGCCCAAGGCTCCCGAGCGCGGCCAGCAGGGCGATGCACCTCATGGTGAGCGTTCGCATGGTAAGCATGATGGTGCAAACGACGGCCCCTTTAGTTCAAGCGATCTGTTTGGTGGTCGCTCGGGTGGTTTTGGTGGCCCGGGCGGCGTAGGCGGCCCTGGCAGGCAGGGTGGCCCGTCGCGCATCAACTGGCTCTATCTGCTCATCGCTTGCGCGCTTTTGGCCTACCTCTTCTTCAATATGGGCGGCGGCCTTCCTAGCGGGCAAACGACCGAGATCTCCACGAGTTCGCTTGTTTCTGCGATTGAGGAAGATCGCGTAGACACGCTCACCTACACCGTAGTGACCGGCGGCGTTGAAGGCACACTCTGGACCGACGAGGGCGATGTGGGCGACGAGAGCAAACTCGTGCCCTTCACCTCGACCTACGTGGGTTCCGATTCGCTCTCTGAGCTTATGCGCGAGCACCCCGACACCACCTACAAGGTGGACACGAGCGACCCCAACTTCTGGAGCGACATGCTCGTGACCGTGCTGCCCACCCTTCTGCTTTTGGCGCTCATGTTCTATTTCATGCGTCAGATGATGGGTGCCAACAGCAAGACCATGCAGTTTGGCAAGACGAACGCTAAAACCAACGAGGCTACGCGTCCCAAGGTGAAGTTTAAGGACGTCGCCGGCATCGACGAGGCGGTTGAGGAGCTCGAGGAGGTGCGCGACTTTTTGGCCGCGCCCGAGCGCTACCGCAAGCTGGGCGCCAAGATTCCGCGTGGCGTGCTCTTGGTGGGCCCTCCGGGCACCGGCAAGACGCTGTTGGCTAAGGCGGTGGCCGGCGAGGCGGGCGTGCCATTCTTCTCCATCTCGGGTTCGGACTTTGTAGAGATGTTTGTGGGCGTGGGCGCAAGCCGCGTGCGCGACCTCTTTAAGGAGGCCAAGGCGCAGGCGCCTTCAATCATCTTCATTGACGAGATTGATGCCGTGGGCCGTCAGCGCGGCGCCGGCTTGGGCGGCGGTCACGACGAGCGCGAGCAAACGCTCAACCAGCTTCTGGTTGAAATGGACGGCTTTGAGGAGACGGAGAGCGTCATCCTTATCGCTGCCACCAACCGCCCTGACATCCTCGACCCGGCGTTGCTGCGCCCGGGCCGCTTCGACCGTCAGATCACCGTTGACCGTCCCGACGTGAAGGGCCGCGAGCAGATCCTGCGGGTGCATGGTGCCAACAAGCCGCTTGAAGACAACGTGCGCTACGACAAGCTTGCGCAGCTCACCGTGGGCTTTACCGGTGCCGACCTGGCGAACCTCATGAACGAGGCAGCCCTTTTGGCGGCGCGCCGCAAGCGCTCGACCATCTCGATGGACGAGGTGGAGGAGTCCATGGAGCGCGTGATTGCCGGCCCGCAGCGCAAGAGCCGCGTGATGACCGAGCAAGAGCGCACCACCATTGCCTATCATGAGAGCGGTCACGCGCTGGTGGGGCACGTTCTTGAGCACTCCGATCCCGTGCACAAGATTTCGATCATCAGCCGTGGTCAGGCGCTGGGTTACACCATGCAGCTTCCTACTGAGGATCACTTCCTTAAGACCAAGAACGAGATGCTCGATGAGCTGGCGGTGTTCTTGGGCGGTCGTGTGGCCGAGGAGCTCATGTGTGATGACATCACCTCGGGTGCGTCGAACGACCTTGAGCGTGCCACCAAGATGGCGCGCGAGATGGTCACGCGCCTGGGCATGAGCGAAGAGCTGGGAACGCAGGTCTTTGGCGAGGCGCAGCACCAGGTGTTTTTGGGTCGCGATTATGCGGATCATCAGGACTATTCCGAGGAGACGGCCCGCCGCATTGATGTTGAGGTGCAGCGCATCATGCGCGAGGCGCACCGCCGTGCGGAGGAAATCCTGCTTGCCCGCCGCGACCAGCTGGAACTCATGAAGCAGGTGCTCCTTGAGCGCGAGACCGTGGAAGGCGAGGCTGTTGAGGCCCTGCTCGACGGCACCTGGGACGCCTATCTCGAGCGTGAGAAGGCGGGTGAGAGAGGGGCTGCCCCGCAGAGCACGGGCGCTACCTCATCCTCTCGTCGCAAGCCGCGCATGAGCGACGAGGAGATTGCGGCCGACGCGGCCCGCTATGCTGCGGAAATGGCAGCAAGCGAGGAAGAGGCGCCACCGCAGAAGGACGACGCGCCGGAAGCATAGCTTCATCCACAAGGGCATCCGTTCATCAACGGGTGCCCTTTTTGCTAGGTGGGTGGACGGGGGACGGGGTCATTCCATCCACCCGGGCAGGGGGAGCGGTGCCGTTCCGTCCACCTGGACAGAGGAGAACGGGGTCATTCCATCCATCTGGGTGGATGTGCCCTGTTTCGGTATGGCGCACGCCTCTGTGGACACTCATGCTTGCCGTATGATGGGCATGCACAACAACGAGCGAGGAGTGACCATGATCAACGAGCAGATGTATGCCTACGGCGCCGCGAGCTCTAAGATTCGCGAGATTTTTAGCTATGCCAACGAGCGCAAAGCCGTCATTGGCGCAGAGAACGTGTTTGATTTTAGCCTGGGCAATCCAAGCGTGCCTGCGCCCGATGCAGTGCGCGCCTCTATCGAGCGCTCACTGGCGGAAGTTCCCGCGGCAGAGCTCCATGGGTACACCCCTGCGCCCGGTCTTCCCGCGGCTCGGACAGCGGTGGCTCAGTCGCTCAACCGCCGCTTTGGCACCAGCTACACTGCAGATAACGTGTTTATGACGGTGGGCGCTGCGGCGTCGGTTTCTTGCACCTTGCATGCGGTGGCGAATCCTGGCGATGAGGTGATTGTGATCGCTCCTTACTTTCCGGAGTACCGCGTGTGGATTGAGACGGCCGGTGCCACCTGCGTGGAAGTGCTGGCAGATTTTGAAACTTTCCAGGTAGATGCGGCGGCAGTGGCAGCGGCCATCACACCGCGCACCGCCGCGGTGATCATCGACTCGCCCAACAACCCCACGGGAGCTGTGTACACGCGCGCCACGCTCGAGGCACTCGCGCAGGTGCTCGAAGCGGCCAACGCGCAGCGTGACGACCCCATCGTGCTTATTTCCGACGAGCCATACCGCGAGATCACCTATGGTGCCGAGGTGCCCTGGGTGCCCGCGATTTATGCCGCCACGGTGGTGTGCTACTCCTATTCCAAGTCGCTCTCGCTTCCGGGCGAGCGCGTGGGCTGGGTGCTTGTGCCCAACACGTGGGATCAGGAACCGCGTGTCATGGCGGCTGTGGCCGGAGCCGCCCGTGCTCTGGGCTTTGTGTGTGCTCCGGCGCTCTTCCAGCGCGTGGTGGCCGATTGCGTGGATGAGCCCTCCGATGTGGAGGCGTACGCCCGCAATCGCGAGCTGCTCACCAGTGCTTTGAGCTCGTACGGTTACACCTATGTGGAGCCCGACGGTGCCTTTTATCTGTGGGTACAAGCGCTTGAGCCCGATGCCGAGGCGTTTTGTGACCGTGCTCGCACGCTCGAACTGCTGCCCGTGCCTTCCAATAGCTTTGGCGTGATGGGATGGGTGCGCGTGGGCTATTGCGTGGCGCCCGAGGTGATTGAGCGCTCGCTGCCCGCATGGCGCAAGCTGGCGCAGATGTACGGAGTGGCACCAGCGTAAGCACCTCGTAAGCAAATGCCTGCGCGCTCATCATCGCTTGTGCACCGTTGTCTTGGCCAGAAGGTAATGTGGTATCGTGGCCCCAGGAAAACGCAAGGAGGTTACTTATGTCCTACACCATTGCCGGGGACATTCACACCCACACGCTCTTCTCGCGCCACGCGTACTCCACCATTGCCGAGAACGTGGCGGCGGCGCGTGCGGCAGGCCTTGAGGTGCTGGGCTCGGCCGACCATTTTAGCTGCATGCTCTTTCCCGAGCAGCACATTCGCAACTTCCAGTTCTTCATTAACCAGGGAGTGTGGCCGCGCGTGTGGGATGGCGTCACCGTGCTGCGCGGCATGGAGGCCGACATCGTCTCGCTCTCCGGCGAGCTCTTTGGGCAGGATATCTCCTGCCGTGAGAACATCACGGGCCGTCCCTTCCGCACGGAGCGCTCACTCTTTGACCAGGTGGTGCGCGGTATTGACTACGTGGTGGCAAGTGTGCACAACGGTGACTTCACCGAAGGCGCGAGCCTTGCGGCTACGACGGCTATGTATGTGAAGGCACTCGAGCAGCCGCGCGTGCTGCTGCTTGGCCATACGGGTCGCTCGGGCGTGCCGTTTGATGTGGACGAGGTGCTTGAGGTGGCCAAGGAGCGTCACAAGCTCATCGAGATCAACGAGCATAGCCTTAACTCCGATGCGCATGGAGCGCATCACACCGCCTGCACCACCATTGCCGAGCGTTGCGCCGAGATGGGCGTGGGCATCGTGGTGTCGAGCGATGCGCATATCGCACACGATATCGGCCGCTTCCCGTTTGTGCGCTCTATGCTGGAGGAGATTCACTTCCCGCAGGAGCTCATCGCCAACCGGGGTCGCGCTGCCATGCTCGATGCGCTGGAAGCGGCGGGCGTGTGTGACATGCTCCCCATTCGCGCCGCTCACGAAGTGCGCGCGTAGCGGCAAGCTCTGCAGGGAACCCATAGGAAAGATAACGGTGGCAACCATGACGCCAGCCTCACAAGGAGCGCCGGCGCATCTGCCACACCGACGAGATACAAGGAGTGTCATGCTCAAGCGGACGTTTGACGAAGATCTGGAACGCGCCATCGCGTTTCATGGGCATCTGTGCGCCGGCCAGGTTATTGGCACGCGCATGGCGCGCCTGGCTATGGCGTACTTTCATATCGAAGATGCCGATACCTACCGCGACCTGGTGGCCTTCGTGGAATGCGATCGTTGCTTGGCCGATGCGGTGATCTCGGTTGCCAACTGCCACCTGGGGCGCCGCCGCCTGAAGTGGTATGACTACGGCATCATGTCGGCCAGCTTCTACGACCTGGCAACGGGTCGCGCCATCCGCATCTCCCAGCGCCCGGATGTGCCCAAGGCGCCGCACGACAAAGACGAGATGCTGGCGTTTTTTGCGGGACTTAGCGACGCCGAGCTTTTTTGCGTGCATGAGGTGACGCTTCCCGACTTTGAGGAGTTTGACCTGCCGGGCCGCCCGCGCAAGACGCAGATTTGCGAGGTATGCGGCGAGCGCGTGCACGATGGTCGCGGTATCGAGCGTGACGGCCATACCTACTGCCGCCGCTGCGCAGGTGAGCATGTGTATTACGTTGAGGGCCGGGAGCTCTCGGCTGAGGAACTCTCTCACGGCGTATAAGGACGCGGAAGACCTCATTGGTGGTCAGGTTGCTCTGCCGAACCTTATAAAAAGGTAAGGAAACCATCATGGGTTGTTCACGGGTGCTTGGTACGCTGAGCGTACGCGGGGCGCACACCTGCTTCGCACGAATGGCAAAGGAGCGCCCATGGCGGATGATAGGAGGAGCAAGACTTCGGCAACGTTGATTCGCGTTGCTGTCGCGCGATCGCTGCTTGTCTTGCTTGTGCTTATCATCTGCCTGGGCTGCGCCTGCGCGGTGATGCTGCGGTGCCGGTATGAAGAGGGCCGCCGTGGCACGGATGATGTTGCGGCGCCGCGGGTGGCCATGGCTGCCGAGCCGCAGCCCCAGGGGCGCATCGAGACCGCGCTTACCTACACGTGTATCGATAAAGATGGCACCGGTGAGGTTGAGGATACCTTTGTGTGGGATGATGCCTGGTTTACCGAAGGTGGCCCGGCATATGATTCCGAGCTTGCTCGCACCTGCGCGGTGCTGTCTACGTTGGCGTATTCAGAATCGGGTTATTACCAGGAAGCATCTGATCAACCTGCTTATATGGAAGATGCCTTGGCCCGCCTGGGCTTTGATGAGGTGTCTACCGAGTCATACCGCTTCCGCAGCGAGGTGGTTGACCAGGTGCTCAACCTTATCATGCAGCAAGAGGACACGGTGGCCTATACCCTGGCGCGCAAACGCGTGACCACGCAGACGGGCGAGACGGTGTCGGTCATCCTTATGGTGGCGCGTGGCAGCTACGGATCGGAGTGGCTGAGCAATCTCAAGCTGGCGATTGAAGACGAGATGGCGGGGCACGAGGAGCAAGAGGCGGGTACTGATGGTGATACGGGAGATGCCGCGGAAGATGCCACGGGCGTAGGCACGCCAACGGCCGCCGAGATGGATGCCCAGAGTGCCCTAGAGGATGCTATGGGAGATTCTGCCCACCAGGGGTATAGCGAGGCCGCCGAAGAGGTGTGGGGCGCTCTTTCCTCCTGGATAGACGAAAGCCATGCCGCGGGCGAGCGTGTGGCCCTGGTTACCTGCGGGCATAGTCGTGGTGGCGCCATCGCGAACCTTATCGCTGCCCGTGCAGCAGATGAGCTGGCGTATGCTCAGACGGAGACGGACGAGGCCGCGAGTGGTGCGGGCGCGCTTGCAGGTTACACAGGCGCCGTTGCAGATGAGGATGCTTCATCGCGCACACACATGGCTGCAACGGATACTGTGCGTGCCTATACCTTTGCGTCTCCGCGAACCACGGTGAGCGAGCGGGCGCACGATGATCGGTACAGCAGCATTTATAACGTGGTGAATCCGGCAGACATCATGCCGAGCTTGCCGCTTGCTACCTGGGGATATGAACGCTATGGCTGCGACGTGTTGCTGCCTCGCGTGGGCGATGATGGCTTTGATGCCGCCCATGCTCAGATGGAGGCCCAGTTTGAGCGCGTGATGGGAATGCCCAACCAGTCCGTTCCCGCTGATGCCCATGTGGTGGACACGGTGGTGCGCGAGGTGGGGGAGCAGGTGACCTCCACCGCCGAGCTTATGTCGCCCTCCGGCGTTGCCCAGGCGGTGGGTATCCTTGCTCAGCATGTAGATCCGGAGCGCATGCTCCGGGGGCACATGCCGAGCGTTTACCTTGCCTGGTTGAGTGCCTGTGCTTAAGTAACCGCCGCTGTTTTGTTGGTGTCAGCGGTGTTTCAGCTCCTACCGCTCAAGCACCGCGACCGTCTCGACGTGCGAGGTGTGTGGGAACATGTCAACCGGCGTGAGGCGTACGAGCCGGTAGCCCGCCTGCCCAAGAATCGCAAGGTCGCGCACTTGTGTTGTGGGGTTGCAGCTTACATACACCACACGCCGCGGCCCCAGCGCGCTGACCGCCTGGAGAAAGGTTGGCGTCGATCCGGCGCGCGGTGGGTCGAGCACCACAACGTCTGCCTTCATGCCGTCGCGCGCGCAGCGCTTGATGCAGCTCGTGGCATCCTCGGCCACAAACGTGGCATCAATATGGTTGAGCTGGGCGTTCTCTTGTGCATCAGTCACGCCGGCCGGGTTGCGTTCAACGCCTACGAGCGAGATGGGAGCCCCCTTGCGCGCCGAGGCTTCGGCTGCGGTGAGGCCGATGGTGCCACTGCCGCAATAGGCGTCGAGCACCACATCGCCTGCTGCAAGGTCCATGCCTTCGATAGCAACGCTGTAGAGGACCTCGGTCTGCTGCGGATTGGTCTGATAAAACGCGGTGGGCGAGATGGCAAAGGTGCATCCCAAGAGGCGGTCGTGCATGCGCGGGGTACCTGTGAGTATGCGGGTCTCCGGCCCCAGGATGGCGTTGCCTGGCCGCGGGTTGATGTTGTGCGCCACACCCACCAGGGCAGGATCGATGGCGGCAAGCGCTTCGGCAAACTCTTGCTCGCGTGGGAGGTCGCGGTTGCTGGTGACCACGGTGAGCAGGGCTTCGTTGGTGCGCCAGCCCATGCGCACAATGGCGTGGCGGAGCAGTCCGCGGTGGGCATCCTCATCAAAGGCGGTGATGTGCAGGTCTTCTGCCACGCGCGCTACCGCGTTGAGGATGCGCCGCGCGCCCGGGGCTTCCACCGGGCAGTCGGGGGTGGCGACGATGCGATGCGTTCCCGCAGCAAAAAAACCTGACTGCACGCTGCCGTGCGGGCCGGGGGCAAAGGGCGTGGCCGCCTTATGCCTAAAGGCACGCGGGGCAGGGAGCTTGCCGGCGTCGGCAGTTATACAGGCATCGCGCAGGGGGTCATAGGAAACATCCTCGGGCGAGCGCTCCAGCGGATAGCGCATCCCGCGAACGGGCTCAATGCCGCAGTCCCACCCAAACTGGGCCAGCAGCGGAGTAAAGAGCTCTTCGGTTGCAGCCTGTTTGTTCTTGAGTTGTTTGTGATAGGGCACACCTAAAAGCGAGCAGCCGCCGCAGGCATGCATGATGGGGCAGGGGCCCGCAGTGGCGTGTGCCTGATCATGGGCAGAGCGAGCGGGAGCTTTGCGCGGCACGGACTTCTGAGGCGTAGCCTTGCGCGGCGCGGGTTTTCGCGATGCAGACTTGTGTCCCTCGGACCGCTGCGTCCGGTCGCTGTTCTTGGCGTTTCCGCTGCCCTGGCCGCGCGGTGCTCCCTTCAGCGGATGTTTGCCACTCTGCTTCCTCTGTGCGGAGCCTTGATGTTGTGCGCCGCGGTCGGCTGCGCCTGAACGTGTGCGCTGCGATGCCATGCTGCCCCCGTAAGCTGCTCGTAGATGCTTCAATCGCTCCCATGCTATCAAACCTGTGCCGCGCCTGTCCGCGAGGTGTTCAACGTGAGGGCAACGCTGTGCGCGCGGCCCGCTTCCTAGTAAGGTGGGTCGCGCTTTTTGCCAGGTGCCCAAGGCAGGCAAGTCACCAGCAAGCATGCCGCCACCAGCCAGGCCTCACCTCGTTTGCACGGCAAGAGGGAGGCATTCATGGTGGTTCTTGTTTGCTGCGCCGCAAAACGGGCACAAGGAATGAATGTCCGCCTCACGTGCGGCGTTTTGAATCAAACAATACGAGAGGGGCTCTCGTGCTCGAACTCAAATCCATCACCAAGGACTACCCCTCGGGCGATACCGTGGTTCATGCGCTTAAAGGCATTTCGGTTACCTTCCGCAACCAGGAGTTTGTAAGCATCCTCGGTCAGTCGGGCTGTGGCAAAACCACGCTGCTCAACATCATCGGTGGCCTGGACCAATACACGCGCGGCGACCTCGTTATCAACGGCCGCTCCACCAAGAGCTATCTCGACCGCGACTGGGATACCTACCGCAACCATTCGGTAGGTTTTGTGTTCCAGAGCTACAACCTCATCCCGCATCAGTCGGTTATCGCAAACGTGGAGATGGCACTTCTCCTTTCGGGCACGCCGGCCGCCGAGCGCCGTCGCCGTGCGGAGGAGGCGCTTGCCAGCGTGGGCCTCTCTGAGCAGATGCACAAGCGGCCCAACCAGCTCTCGGGTGGTCAGATGCAGCGCGTGGCCATCGCCCGCGCCATTGTGAACGACCCCGAGATCATCCTTGCCGATGAGCCCACGGGCGCTCTCGATACCGAAACCTCGGTGGAGGTCATGGAGATCTTGAAGCGCCTCTCGCACGACCGCCTCGTCATTATGGTGACGCACAACCCGCAGCTTGCCGAGGAGTACTCCGACCGCATCGTGCGCATCCAGGACGGCTTGGTTATAAGCGACTCCAACCCTGTTGATCCGGAGCGCGAGCGCCTCACGCCTGAGCAGGTCCAGGCTCACGCCGTTGCCGACGCCAAAAAGGGCAAGCGCAGCATGGGGTTCAAATCGGCGCTCACGCTTTCGTTCACCAACCTCATGACCAAAAAGGGCCGCACCTTCCTCACGGCCTTTGCCGGATCCATCGGCATCATCGGCATCGCGCTCATCCTCTCGCTTTCGGACGGCGCGCAGAATTACATCTCCGAGACTGAGCAGTCCACCATGGGAAGCTACCCGCTTACCATCAACGAGACCAGCGTGGACATGGCGAGCATGATGAGCTCGATGATGGGTTCGGTGGCCGAGACGACTGCGCAGGCGGTGGGCGAGGGAACCGTCGCATCGAAGAACCTTGTTACCGACATGGTGACGAGCGTGGCCGACGGCGCCAACGAAAACGATATGCCGACCATCAAGGCATGGCTCGAAACAAATCCGGGTAACATCGACGACATCACAACAGCGATTGAGTACACCTACGACGTGCCGCTCAATA
Source organism: Candidatus Limicola stercorigallinarum (assembly GCA_018711625.1). Taxonomy (GTDB): domain Bacteria; phylum Actinomycetota; class Coriobacteriia; order Coriobacteriales; family Coriobacteriaceae; genus Limicola; species Limicola stercorigallinarum. Next base: position 116,507 of record DVID01000009.1, read on the forward strand.
TCTACTCGTCCGACACCTCGGACGGCCCCGTGCAGGTAAACCCCGCCACGGTGATGGATGCGCTGGGTTTTTCCATCGGCGAGACGCAAGGTGAGATGTTGAGCTCGATGGGCTCGTCGTACGACGTGTTTACCGAGCTGCTGCCCAACCGCGACACCTGGGATCGCGACTACGATGTGGTGGCCGGGCACATGCCCGAGAACTGGAACGAAGTGGTGCTCTATATAGACAATAACGGCCGCATCTCCGACTACACCCTCTATGCGCTGGGTCTGCTTGATCAAAGCGAGTTGCGCGGCATGATGGCAAGTGTGGTGGCAGGCCGCAGCGTAGACGAGGTTGAAAGCACAAGCTACACCTACGACGAGCTCATGGATCTTACGTTCAAGCTGGTGCCGGAGGGGTCGAAGTACGCCGAGCAGGACGACGGCACCTGGGCGGACATGAGCGAAGACGATGCCTATATGACTGACGTGATCAACAACGCCGAGGAGCTTCATGTGGTGGGTATTGTGAAGCCGACCGAGGAGAACGACGAGTCCAACTGGGGCACGATGCTCTACACGCCCGAGCTCATCGAGCATCTGATTGAGGTGGGCTCCTCGAGCGCGGCGGTTCAGGCCCAGGAGCAGGACCCCACAACGGATATCTTCACCGGCCTGCCCTTCCAGGAGGATTCGGTTAATCTCAGCATGGACGCTATCGAGGCCATGCTCACGCAGCTGCCCGCCGAGCAGGCCGCGCAGATGAGCTCCTACATTGATGGCCTTCGTGCTGAGGGCATGAGTGACGATGAAATTGCCCGGGCCTTCTCCAACCGCATGGCAGAGCAAACCGATAACGCCACCTACGAGGGCAATCTTGCCACGCTGGGCGCGGGCGACCTGGATGATCCCGCGCAGATCAGCATCTACCCGGTGGACTTTGAGGCCAAAGGGCAGATCGACGACCTCATCGAGGATTACAACGATCAGGTTGCCGAAGCGGGTGAAGGCACCGAGATTCGCTACACCGACATCGTGGGCATGCTCATGTCGAGCGTGACAGACATTGTGAACGCCATCACCTATATCCTCATCGCATTCGTGGGCATCTCGCTCGTGGTGAGTTCGATCATGATCGGCATCATCACCTATATCTCGGTGCTCGAGCGCACCAAGGAGATTGGTATCCTGCGCGCCATCGGCGCATCGAAGCGCGATGTGAGCCGCATCTTCACTGCTGAGACGCTCATCATTGGCCTGGTATCGGGCGTGCTGGGCATCGCGGTGACGGTGGCGCTTGATATTCCCGTCAATATGATCATCGAGCAGGTGGCAGGCGTTGAGAACCTAGCCGCGGTGCCCGCCGGCGCTGGCGTGGCGCTCGTGCTCATCTCGGTGGTGCTCTCGCTTGTGGCGGGCTTGGCCCCAAGTCGTATGGCAGCCAAGAAAGACCCGGTGACCGCGCTGCGCACGGAGTAGGTGGGTGCGCGGCGGCTGCCTGGCCTCCGCGCAGTCTCCGTGACATGCCTGGGGCCGGCCGAAGCTGCCAGAAACTGCTAGCTTGTTTTTTCGACGTTGAGGGACGTGTTTTTGCTTCATTCAACGTCGAAATAACAAGCTAGCGGCGTTTTGTGCTTGCGGAGCGTGGTTGCGGAGCTGCAACCCCGCTGCGCTCCGGCCATTCAGACCCTCCATGCCGGTTTGTGCCCCGTCGGAGGCGGTGGTGAGCGGCGCTGCCGCCATGGCTCGCAATCGCATGCACAACCAGGGGTTACGACATGCCCGCATGCGTCTTGTGGCGATTATGAGAAGAGATGTTACTTGGTAAACATCTCAAATAATTTAACTAAAATGCTTTAGCTAGTTTTGACAACCACGGGCGCCGCCGCGCCCTCGCTTCGGACGTCAGCTCGTCCGGGAAGGAGCAGTCATGGATTTCGAGAAGATGCGCGAGGTCATCGCTGAGACCGTCGGTTGCGACCTGGAGAAGGTCACCCGCGAGGCCGAGCTCGAGGCCGACCTGGGCGCCGACTCGCTGGCTGCTATGGAGCTCGTGATGGCTCTTGAGGAGGCCTTCGACATCGAGGTCGACGACTCCGCCCTCGACCAGTTCAAGACGGTCGGTGACCTGGCCGATTACGTCGCTGAGAAGACGGCGTAACGCGCACACATGCGCACACTTGGCGCGGGCCGGCGGCGTGGTCGTCGGCCCGCGTTGTATATGCGGTGAGTCGAAGGAGGCAACATGGGCATGAAACTGCACGATATCTACGACGTGATGGATCGCTTTGAGCAGAGCGGCATCGCACGCCTTAAGTTGACCTATGACGGTGTGGAGCTTGAGCTTGACCGCGCGGCTGCGCCCGCAGCCGGCGCTGCGGCACCCATCGTGGTGGCGGCACCTGCGCCTGGTATGGTGCCCCCGGCACCCGTAGCGGCTCCTGAGGCCGCCGCGAACGTGGCGTCTGCTCCCGAGGTGCCGGTGGTTGCTCCGGCAGAGGAGGGCCTCTTCATCACGGCGCCACTCGTGGGCACGTTCTATGCTGCTCCTGCGCCGGACAAGGATCCTTACGTGCAGCCGGGTGACGCGGTGAAGAAGGGCGACACGGTGTGCCTGCTTGAGGCCATGAAGATGATGAGCGAGGTCACCGCTCCGTGCGACTGTGTGATTGAAGAGATCATGGTTGCCGACGGCGAGCTCTGCTCGTTCGGCGCTCCGCTCATTCGCTACCGCGAGCAGTAAGCACGAGGTGCGAAGCATGTTCAAGCGTATCCTCATCGCCAACCGCGGCGAGATTGCCGTGCGCGTGTTCCGCGCGTGCCGCGAGCTCGATATCGAACCCGTGGTGGTGTACTCCGAGGCCGACCGCGAGGCGCTCCACGTGCAGCTGGCCGAGCATGCCTACTGCATAGGCCCCGCGCCTTCGGCTCAGAGCTACCTCAATACCGAGGCGCTCCTTACCGTTGCAAAGGCCGCCCACTGCGATGCCATTCATCCCGGTTACGGCTTTTTGTCTGAGAACGCGGCGTTTGCCGATGCCTGCGAAGAGGCGGGCATCACCTGGATTGGCCCTTCGGGCGACGTTATCCGTACCATGGGCAACAAGGCTGCCGCCCGCGAGCTTATGAAGCAAGCCGGCGTGCCGGTGGTTCCGGGCTCAGATGGCTCGGTGGCCACCGTGGAAGAAGCCCAGCGCATTGCCGATGAGATTGGCTACCCCGTGCTTATTAAGGCGGCTGCCGGTGGCGGCGGCCGCGGTATGCGCAAGGTCTTCGATCCCGCGCAGTTCTGCGACCTCTTTGAAGAGGCCCGGGCCGAGGCTCGTGCCTGCTTCAACGATGACGAGATGTATCTTGAAAAGCTCATCGTCAACCCGCGCCACATCGAGTTTCAGATTATGGCCGATGCCCATGGCAACGTGGTGCAGCTGGGGGAGCGCGATTGCTCCATTCAGCGTCGTGGCCAGAAGATGATCGAAGAGACTCCCTCGCGCGCCCTCACGCCCGAGCTCCGCGCCCGCATGGGCGAGGCTGCCGTGGCCGCTGCCCGCGCTGCCGGGTATGTGAACGCCGGCACCATCGAGTTTGTGCTCGACCCCTCGGGCGAGTTCTACTTCATCGAGATGAATACGCGCATCCAGGTGGAGCATCCCATCACCGAGTGTGTAACGGGCATTGACCTCGTGCGCGAGCAGCTGCGCGTGGCCTCGGGTCTCACGCTCTCGTTCACGCAGGAAGATGTGCAGCTGCGCGGGCATGCCATCGAGTGCCGCATTAATGCCGAAGACCCGGCGCATGGCTTTATGCCCTCGCCTGGTCGCGTGGACTTTGTGCATATCCCCGGAGGTTACGGCGTGCGCGTGGATACCGGCCTCTACGCCGGCTGCGAGCTGCCGCCCTACTACGATTCGCTTGCGGCGAAGCTCATTGTGTGGGCGCCCACGCGTCTTGAGGCGCTCCGCCGTATGCGTCGCTGCCTCGAAGAGTTTGTGATCGACGGTCCCAAGACCAACATCGAGGTGCTCCATCAGATCATGTATCACCCCGGGTTTATCCGTGCGGCATACAACACGTCGTTCATTGACGAGAACCTCGACACGATGCTGGCGTGGGTGGATGCGGCAGACGATGCGGCTGCGACCGAAATGAAGGAGGCGTAAAGGCTCATGGCGGGAATCTTAGCCGAGCGCCGGCGCAGGCTGCTCGCTCTCAAAAAGATGCGCCAACAGGGTGCGGCCGTAGGCGTTGAGGAGCAAACTTGCCCCAGCTGCGGGCGCGTTCTCAACGAGGACGACCTGGCGCTCAACCAGTTTGTATGCCCCTACTGCGGTCACCACTTTGCCATCGCCGCACGCGAGCGCATCAAGATGCTTGTAGACGACGGACAATATCGCGAGCTCGATGCCGCGCTCGTCTCCACCGACCCACTCGACTTCCCCGAGTACCCCGAGAAGCTTGCCCGTCTACGCGCCACAACGCACCAGGGCGATGCCATTGTGTGCGCCCTTGCCAAGATTGGCGGCGTGCGCGTGGCTATCGCTGCGCTCGACACGCGCTTTTTGATGGCGAGCATGGGCGCTGTGGTGGGCGAGAAGCTCACGCGCCTCATCGAGCGTGCCACCAAGCAGCATCTGCCGCTCATCGTGTTCTCGGCAAGTGGTGGCGCGCGCATGCAGGAGGGCATCATCTCGCTCATGCAGATGGCAAAGACCTCTGCTGCTATCCAGCGCTTTTCTGACCATGGCGGTCTCTATATCTCGGTGTTCACCAACCCCACCACGGGCGGCGTGACGGCAAGCTTTGCGAGCCTGGGCGACATTCATCTTGCCGAGCCGGGCGCGCTCGTGGGTTTTGCCGGGCCGCGCGTGATTGAGCAGACCATTGGCGAAAAGCTTCCCGAAGGCTTCCAGAGTGCGGAGTTTCAGCTCGAGCACGGGTTTGTGGACGCCGTGGTTTCGCGTGCCCGCATGCGCACAACGCTGATTCGTCTGCTCACGCTCCATGGAAAGGGAGGTGCTGAACATGTTGGATAATCCGCCGGCAACCGTGGATGTGCTTACCGCGGCGCAGCGCGTGGCCATCGCGCGCCACCCCGGGCGTCCCGGTGTGGTTGAGATTGTGAACGCGCTCTTCACCGACTTCTTTGAGCAGTGTGGCGACCTTTCGAGCACCGACGACCCGAGCATCATGGGCGGCATTGCGCTCTTCCACGGGCGCCCCGTGACGGTGCTTGGCAACCGTAAGGGCTCGGACATCGAGGAGCGCGTGGCCTGCAACTTTGGCATGGCGTCGCCCGAGGGCTACCGCAAGGCGCAGCGTATCATGCGTGCGGCCGAGAAGTTTGGCCGTCCGGTACTCACCTTCGTGGATACCTCTGGTGCTTATCCCGGCATGGAGGCCGAGATGCACGGCCAGGGCGAGGCGATTGCCCGCTCTATCGAGCTCATGAGCTCCCTCACCGTGCCGGTGATCGCTGTGATCTGCGGCGAGGGCGGCAGTGGCGGCGCCCTTGCCCTTGCTGTGGGCAATCGCGTGCTTATGCTCGAGAACGCCGTGTACTCGGTGCTTTCGCCCGAGGGCTTCGCGTCGATTCTCTGGAAGGACGCAAGCCGCTCCGACGAGGCGTGCGAGGTTATGAAGCTCACCGCCGACGACCTGCTTGAGCTGGGCGTTATCGACGGCATTATCCCTGAGCCTGCGGGTGGCGCGCACGAAAACCCCGAGGCACTCTTCCAGGTGCTCGACACCTATCTGGCGCGCGAGCTTGCCGCGCTTGACAAGATGAGTCCGACGGCGCTCGCGAACGACCGGTATCGCAAGTTCCGCGCGATGGGCTCCAACGCGGTGAAGCGGGGGCGCGTATGATGGGCGTAAAGATTGTGGGCACCGGTTCGGCGGTGCCGTCGCGCGTGGTGACCAACGACGATCTAGCACAGATTGTGGACACCTCCGACGAGTGGATCTCCACCCGCACCGGTATTCGTTCGCGTCGCTATGTGGATGCTGAGGCAGGCGAGAGTCACCGCACACTCGTGCGCGATGCAGCCCAGCGTGCGCTTGCGGCTGCAAACATTGCGCCCGAGCAGGTGGGCGTGTGTCTGGTAGCCACCTTCACGGCCGATACCTGCACGCCTTCTGCCGCATGCCTGCTTCAGGCCGATCTGGGTCTTCCCGAGGACACGCTCTGCTTTGACCTCAACGCGGCATGCGCCGGCTTTGTATATGGGATGCACGTGGCCGAGTGCTTGCTGCCCGGCGCCGCGCGACCCTACGCCCTCGTGGTGGGTGCCGACACGCTTTCGCGCGTGATGGACTTCTCCGACCGAACCACCTGCGTACTTTTTGGTGACGGCGCTGGCGCCGTGGTGCTTGAGGCGCGGGAGGACTACCCAGGTCTGAGCGCTGTATGGGGTTCGCGGGGCGACGACACCTCGCTTGTGGCCCCGGGTGTGGGCAGCGCGGAGCCGTCGTATTTACATATGGATGGACGCGCGGTCTTTCGCTTTGCCACCGAGGTTATGCCCCGCTGCACCACCGAGGTGCTTGCGCGTGCAGGCCGCTCGGCTGAGGACGTGGACCGGTTTGTGTATCACCAGGCCAACAAGCGCATTGTGGACTACGCCGTGAAAAAGCTCGGCTTGGATCCGCAGAAGTGCGCCGGCAACATCGACCACACGGGCAACACCTCGGCGGGCAGCGTGCCGTTGCTGCTAGATGAGCTCGTGCAGGCAGGCGAGCTGGGCTCGGGGAGCCGTGTGCTCCTGGCGGGCTTTGGCGCGGGCCTTACCTGGGCCGGCTGCCTCGCCGAGCTGGCGTAGCCGTATCTCCTGGCCGTCCTCAATGGCTAGGGAAGGCACAAGCGTGAACGAATCGAAAGGATTGCGTAACGATATGAAGAAGCTTAACGAGATCTTGGGAACGGAGTTCCCCATCATCCAGGGCGGCATGGCAAATATCGCCACCGGTGCCTTTGCGGCGGCGTGCTCCAACGCCGGCGCGCTCGGCCTGGTGGCGGGCGGCGGCTTGGATGGCGAGAGCCTGCGTGAGCAGATCCGCCAGGCCCGCGAGCTCACCGATAAACCCTTTGGTGTCAACCTTATGCTCATGAACCCGCACATCGACGACTGCGCGCGCGTGGTTGTGGAGGAGGGTGTCTCGGTGGTGACCACCGGCGCCGGCAACCCGGGCAAGTACGTTCCGATGTGGAAAGAGGCCGGCATTCGCATCTTCCCTGTGGTGGCAGCGCCGATTCTGGCCAAGCGCCTTGCGCGCCTGGATATTGATGGCATCATCGCTGAGGGCACCGAGTCGGGCGGGCACGTGGGCGAGGCCACCACGATGGCGCTCGTTCCCGCTGTGGTTGACACGGTGGATTTGCCGGTGATCGCGGCGGGTGGCATTGCCGACGGCCGTGGCATGGCGGCGGCGTTCGCGCTCGGCGCTTGCGGCGTGCAGGTGGGCACTTGCCTGCTTGCGAGCGAGGAGTGCCCCATCCACCAGAACTACAAGGACAAGGTGGTTGCCGCGGGCGTGAACGACACCGTGGTGACGGGTCGCCCGGCGGGCGCCCCGGTTCGCTGCCTCAAGAACAAGATGACCAAGCGCTACCTGGAGCTTGAGCGCACGGACACCAAGCGCGACGAGCTTGAGGCGCTGACGCTCGGCAGCCTGCGCCGCGCCGTGTTTGACGGCGATGTGGACACCGGCAGCTTCATGTGCGGCCAGGTGGCAGGCATGGTGCACGAGGTTCGTCCGCTCCGCGCCATCTTTGAGGACATGATGGCCGGTTGCAAGACGGTGATTGAGGGTCTGGAGGCGTAAGCGATGACAACTGCGTTTCTCTTTGCGGGCCAGGGCTCGCAGCATGTGGGCATGGGGCGTGACCTCTACGAGGCCTATCCTGCGTTTGCCCAGGTGATTGATGCTGCCGACGCTGAGCTTGATTTTGACCTCAAGGCACTTATGTTTGAAGGCCCCGAGGACAAGCTGAATCTTACTGAGTACACCCAGCCGGCTATGGTGGCCTTTGCCTGCGGTGTGACCGCGGTGCTCGCCGAGCAGGGCGTGACGCCCGATTACGTGGCTGGCCTTTCGCTGGGCGAGTATTCTGCCCTGGCGTGCGCCGGTGTGTTTGATCCGGTTGAGGCCGTGAAGCTCGCCGCCTTCCGCGGTGCCGCCATGGCAAGTGCTGCTGCCGGCCGCGATACGGCGATGATCTCTATTCTGGGTCTTGACCGCGAGACGGTGGAGGCGGTCGTGGCGAGCGCTGCCGCCGAGGCCGAGGCGGGTACCACGGTTGAGGTTTCGAACTACAACTGCCCTGGTCAGATTGTGATCGCGGGTGACCGTGCGCCGGTGGAGGCCGCTGCCGCCGTCGCCAAGGAGGCCGGTGCGCGCCGCTGCATTCCGCTTAAGGTGAGCGGTCCTTTCCACACCTCGCTCTTAAAGCCCGCGGGCGACGCGCTGCGCGAGCGCCTCTCGGTGCTTGAACTTGGCGCTATGCGCGTTCCCGTGCTCTTCAACACGCTCGGCTGCGAGAAGGCGGAAGGCGATTCCATTGTGGACTTGCTTGAGCGCCAGGTGCAGTCGTCCGTGCGCATGGAAGACACCATCTGCCGCCTGGCCGAGCTGGGCGTAGATCGCGTGATTGAGATTGGCCCGGGCAAGGTGCTTTCGGGCTTGGTGCGCAAGACCGCGAAGCAGATTGCCTGCACGCCTGTGGAGACCGTACAGGACATTCAGGCGCTGACCGATACCCAGGAGGGATAACCCATGGATCTTACCGGAAAGACCGCCATCGTCACCGGTGGCAGCCGCGGCATTGGTCGCGCTGTGGTGCTTGAGCTTGCGCGCCACGGTGCAAACGTGGTGTTCTCGTATGCGGGCAACACCGCTGCCGCCGAGGAGACGGTGCGCCTGGCCGAGGCCGCGGGCACCCAGGTGCGTGCCGTGCAGGGTGATGCTGCGAGCGCCGAGGCCGCAGCCGAACTCGTGAGCGTGGCCAAGGAGCTCGGTGGCGTGGATATTCTTGTCAACAACGCCGGTATCACGCGTGACAAGCTTTGCGCCCGTATGAGCGAGGAAGAGTTTGATGCGGTTATCGCAACCAACCTCAAGGGCGCGTTCCTCATGACAAAGGCCGTGCTGCGCCCCATGATGCGCGCCAAGGCAGGCGCCATCGTGAACATGGCGAGTGTGGTGGGCATTATGGGCAACGCTGGCCAGGCCAACTACGCGGCAAGCAAGGCGGGCCTCATCGGCATGACGAAGTCTGTGGCGCGCGAGGTGGCTGCTATTGGCATCCGTGTGAACGCCGTGGCTCCTGGTTTCATCGCCACCGACATGACGGCCGCCATGCCCGAGACCGCGCGTGACGCCATGTGCGGCACCATCCCCGCTGGTCGCCCGGGCACGCCTGAGGATGTGGCGCATGCCGTGGCGTTCCTAGTGTCCGACGAGGCCGCCTACATCACCGGACAGGTTCTTGCCGTCGATGGCGGCATGAGCATGTAGTTGGAAGGGTTTTGCCCTTCCAACTACATGGCTCGACGCTGCGCGGCCATCTGACGGGCGATCTGAATGGGTCAAAACGAACACGTCCCCAAATGACCCACACTTGAAAGGAGTTTCTCATGTCCAAACGCAGGGTTGTCATCACCGGTGTGGGTGCGGTTACGCCCATCGGCAACACCGCGACCGAGAGCTGGGACGCTGCCCGTGCGGGCAAGCTCGGCATCTGCCCCATCACGCAGTTTGATGCGAGCGCCCAGAAGGTGAAGATTGCAGCCGAGGTTAAGGGTTTTGACCCCAAGGAGCACTTCACAGCACCTGAGGCCAAGCACAAGTCGCGTTTCACGCAGCTTGCGCTCGTTTCTGCTCGCGAGGCCATTGCGCAGTCGGGCCTCGACCTCGAAGCCTGTGACCTCACCCGAGCCGGCGTGATCGTGTCCTCCGGCATCGGTGGCGTGCGCGAGACCGAGACGCAGCAGGCGAGCTGCCTCAAGCGCGGTTTCGATCGCTGCTCGCCCTTCTATATCCCCATGGGCATTTCCAACATGGCTGCTGGCGAGGTTGCTATCGAGTTTGGCTTCAAAGGGATGTGCACCTGCCCGGTCACGGCCTGCGCAGGCGGTTCTAACGCGGTGGGCGATGCATTCCGCCACATCCGCGACGGTTACGCTGAGGTCATGCTGGTAGGTGGCACCGAGGCCGCCATCACCCCACTTTCCATCGGCGGCTTCACCACCATGCGCGCCCTGCATACAGGCGATGACCCCACCTGCGCTTCGGTGCCATTCGACGCGCGCCGTAGCGGCTTTGTGATGGGTGAGGGCGCCGGCATGCTTGTGCTCGAGGAGCTTGAGCATGCTCAGGCACGTGGTGCCCACATCATCGCCGAGGTCGTGGGCTATGGCGTTACCTGCGACGCCCACCACATCACCGCTCCTGCGCCTCACGGCGAGGGTGGTGCACGCGCCATGGCTCAGGCACTCGCCGATGCCGGCGATGTGGCGCCCGAGGCTGTGGGTTACATCAACGCGCACGGCACCTCGACGCCGCTTAACGATAAATGTGAGACGGAAGCCATCAAGACCGTCTTTGGCGAGCATGCCTACCACATGGCAGTGAGCTCCACCAAGTCTATGACAGGCCATATGCTCGGTGCTGCTGGTGCCGTGGAGGCAATCTTCACCGCACTTGCCCTGCGCGATCAGTTCTTGCCGCCCACCATTGGCTACGTTGAGTTCGACCCCGATTGCGACCTGGATTACGTGCCCAACGAGGGCCGCGCGGCAAGCTTTGAATACGCGCTGTCCAACTCGCTCGGCTTTGGCGGTCATAACGCTTGCGTGCTGCTCAAGGCCTGGAACTAGGAGGGTGCATCATGCAGCTTGATTCCAACCAGATCGCTCAGATTCTGCCGCACCGCTATCCCTTTGCCCTCGTTGATCGCATTACCGACGGCGAGGAGGGCAGTTGGGCACGTGGCCGTTTGTGCGTGAGCGCCACGAGCCCCGTGTTCTGTGGCCATTTTCCGCAGTACCACGTGCTGCCCGGCGTGCTCATTGTCGAGGCGTTGGCACAGGTGGCTGCTGTGGCCATGCTCTCGCTGCCCGCAAACCGCGGCAAACTGGGCTTTTTCGCAGCTATCAAGGATGCCAAGTTCCGCCGCCAGGTGCGTCCCGGCGATGTGCTTGAGCTTGAGAGTCGCATCACCCGCGTGCGTGGGTCGTTTGCCTTTGTGGAGGCTGAAGCGCGCGTTGAGGGAGAGGTGGCCTGTACGGCAACTTTGACCTTGGCGCTCGGTTCTGCCGACGGCGCGGCGTAACATGGGTGGCAACGAACGTTGCCATCACAAGATCAGCAAGGGAGACGCGATGCTTGAGGAGCGGTTTCAAGAGGTGTACAGCAAGTTCAAGCTGCATTTCTATCAGGAGACGTTCGCACGGTTCCAAAGCCGCGAGGCCAGTCTCACCACGGTGGAGACCTTCGCCATGGAGACCATCTATGCCCTCGGTTCGCCCACGGTGCACGAGTTTGCCGAGTTCATGCGCATCTCGTCTTCCAATGCGGCGTATAAAATCGCGAGTCTCATCCGCAAGGGTTATGTGCGCAAGGTGCAGTCGGAGAACGACGCGCGCGAATATCATCTCTGTCCCACGGAAAAGTACCTCGAGTACTACAACATCAGCTCGTCGTACGTGCACGAGGTGGTTGAGCGCATCAAGGAGCGCTTCTCGGCGGAGGAGCTCGCCGCGCTCGAAAAGATGCTCACCGTGGTATCTGAGGAGCTCATGCCCGAGGTGACGGTGAAGCTTCCATAGTGGATGGATGGGGACGATGGATGGGGACGGGGTCGTTTCATCCACCTGGTGGATGGCGACGGGTCATCCCATCTAAACGGGGTTACCCCATCTAGCATCTCAATGCAAAAGAGCCGGACGCGTTCTATGCAACGTGTCCGGCTCGTTATGTTTCTGGCCTTATCGATTCCAGCAGCTTACCCGCGCCCCTAGTCCGCCAGCCTCGATAAAAATGCCTGCGTACGCGCCTCGCGCGGATGGTCGATCACCTGTGTGGCGGGGCCTTCTTCCACAATCGTCCCGCCATCCAAGAAGATTACACGTTGCGCCACCTCGCGGGCAAAGCCCATCTCGTGCGTCACCACCACCATGGTCATGTTCTGGGCGGCAAGGTCTTTGATAACGCGGAGCACCTCGGCGGTGAGCTCGGGGTCAAGCGCGCTCGTGGGCTCGTCAAAGTAGAGCACCTCGGGGTTCATGGCCAGAGCGCGGGCGATGCTTACACGCTGCTGCTGCCCGCCCGAGAGCTGGCAGGGCACCTTATCTTCACAGCCTTTGAGGCCCATCTCGGCAATGAGATCGCGCGCCTTGGCCTCAACCTCATCACGCGGCCGGCGCTGCACACGCACGGGCGCGTCGGTGATGTTCTGCATCACGGTGAGGTGCGGGAACAGGTTGTAGTTCTGAAAGACCAGCCCAAAGCGTGAGCGCACCTGCTTGAGCGTGGGTGTAGAGGCATAGGCGATGCGCCCACCGTTGCTTTGTGCGGCAACAAGGTCGCCGTAGCTAAGCGTGCCGGCGTCAAGCGTCTCGAGCAGGGTGAGACAGCGTAGCAGGGTAGACTTGCCGCCGCCCGAGGGGCCGATGATGGCCACCACCTCGCCGGGCGCAACCGAAAGGGAAACGTCGAGGAGCACCTGGTGGCTTCCAAACGCCTTGCAAGCACCCGTGAGCGTAACCACCGGATTTGTCGTCTGCGTCATGGTTCCTCCGCTCGCTAGTCGTGGTAGTAGGCAAGGCGCTTTTCGAGCGCGCTCAGAATAATCTCTACCAAGAAGTTAAAGACCCAGTAGAATGCCGCCGCGATGGCAAAGGGCACCATGCTCACCTGTGAGGCCACGAGCGCCTTGGCGGTGCTGAACATCTCGGCCACACCGATGGAGAAGGCAAGCGACGTGTCTTTAACGAGGGTGATGACCTCGTTGCCCATGGCAGGAAGGATGCGCTTGACCACTTGCGGCAAGATGATGACAAAGAAGGTCTGCACGCGGGTGTAGCCGAGCACCTCAGCCGCCTCGTACTGGCCGCGCGGAATGGACTGGATACCCGAGCGGTAGATTTCAGCAAAGTAGGCAGCGTAATTGACGATAAAGGCAACGATGGTGGCGTACCACTTTGAATCCGGCGTAAGCTGGATGCCAAACACGTAGTACGGCGCGAAGTAGATGGCAAACATCTGGAGCATAAGCGGGGTGCCGCGCATGACCGAGATGTAGACGCGCGTGATGAGGCGCACCGGAGCGAGGCGGCTCATGCGCAAAAGTGCCACAAGCACGCCAAGGGGTACGGCCCCTACGAGCGTAAAGCCAAAGATCTGGAGACTAACGAGGAATCCCTCGAGGAGCATTTGGAACATGGTTTCGATGGGCATGGGGCTCCTTTGCGGACGTGTGCCGGGTAGGCTCTGTACCGGCAAGCGCCGCCGCAACCCGAAGATTGCGGCGGCGTGGCGCGGCTACCTTGCGGCGTGAGTGTTACTCAAGGACCCAGTTATCAAAGGAGATGCCGTACTCGGCGTACTTCTCGCAGAGCTCCTGCACCGTGCCGTCTTCCACGAGCTCGCGCAGAGCGTCGTTCACTGCCTCGGCGCTGGCCTCGTCGCCCTTCTTAAAGCCCACGGCGTAGTGCTCTTCAGAGAGCATGTCATCAAGCTGCACATAGGCATCGGGCTTGGCGGACATCTGATACTCGGCAATGGAGAGGTCGCAGGCTACGGCGTCAACAGCACCGCTTTCAAGCTGCATAAATGCGGTGTTGTAGTCGCCGATGGTCTCAAGCGACGCGAACGTCTGGGCAAGGTCTGCGCGGTCACCTTCAAGAACATCGAGTGCGGCGGAGTCAACCTGGGTGATGACCGCTTTGCCGGCGAGGTCGTCCACGCTCGTGATGCCACTGTCGGCGCGGACCACAATCACCTGACCATTCAGCATGTAGGGCTCGGAGAAGGTGTAATCGTCCTCGCGGCCTTCCATGGTGAAGCCGTTCCAGATGCAATTGATGGCACCCGAGTTGAGCAGGGTGTCCTTGGCATCCCAGTCGATGGCCTCATATTCAACGTCCCAGCCTGCCTTCTCGGCCACCGCTGCGGCAAGGTCGAGGTCGAAGCCGGTGAACTCACCGTCGTCGCCCACAAAGCCGTAGGGCGGATACGACTGATCGAAGCCCACGACGAGGGTGCCCGTGCTGGCGGCACCGGTGTCTTCCTCGGTCGTAGCGGCAGTGCTGCCTGCAGCGGTGTCTGTGGTTGTGGTGTTGCCGCAACCGGCGAGCAGAAGCGTCGCGCCCAGGGCGCAGGTGGCAACCATGCCGCGAGCAAATGAGCGGCGCGTGAGGGAGGTAGATGCGAACATGGGTATATCCTTCCAGAGAACACTTTAGCAAACTAAAGTAAGCGGTCAAGCAAATGATACCTTACCCTTTACTACGCTAAAGTGCAAGACGAAATGGGCTGTTTACGATGTGCGTCCGGGATTCTTGGGTGACGTCAACACGCTTCGTTGCGGCGTGTAGCGTGGTGAAGCGCAACCGGAGGCCGCCCGCTGAAAAAAGTACGTCATTTCAGCACCTGATCCGCGTTCGTCCGGGCACAACGCCTCCCGCGCCCGACAAAACCCCAGTTGGCGGCCCTCCGCGGACCGTGTCTTCCCGCGAGATTTTGAAGTACGTGCTGAAATGACGTAGTTTTTTCTCGAGCCGGACGGGGACGGTGCCGTCCCACCCCGTCGGGCTGCAAGGCGGACGGGGACGGGGCCGTCCCACCCCGTCGGGCTGCAGCACAGCGAATGGTTGTTGCAACGTGCGGCTGGGGTGCCAACCTCAGCTCCGTAGCGGCGCCGCGCGGCGTTTCGTTGACGACTTTGCATGCGCCTGTGTATCTCCTCGCCCCCGTTGGTGGATCTTCCGCGCAAAAAATCCCCTTGACTTTTTACGTGGGCAAGAAATCAACAGGTCGCGCATGGAGCCTGTGAAAAATCAGGCCGTGTGTTCGTGTTGTGCACAGAGGGTTTGGTAAAGCGGTGAGCGGCAAAGCCATGGCCTTATCCTGCGGAATGAATAGAGTTGGTATCACTACCTGCGCATTCACTAAATCAGCAAATATTACTGTGTTATATCTAGGTAAAACGCTTGTAAGCTTGAATAAGCGCAGGTCAGCGCGATGTCTGTGGATAACCTCCACTAACAGGGTTTATAAAATGTGGAAAACGTTGAGAAGTACCGTTTGCGCAGAACGCGCGGCCAAGGTTTTCGACAGGCGCGTGTGGAAAGAAAAATCACCACCAAGGGGCCGCGCAGACTTGACTATTTGTATATATTGGTCTTCCCGATGTAGCGGACGTTGGTGGTGTGACGCCTCGTGGGCCATTTGGCCAGCGTAGTAGGTGGCGTAGCCCAGCCGCGCAGAGCGTACGGCGCCTTCGCCGGCTCGGGTCAGGCACGGGCTTGCGCCTGCGCCGCGCGCCCGCCTCCGCGCCGCCTGCGCTCGCACGCTGTCTGCCGCCGTTCACATCGGGATGGACCAGATAAGAGGAGGGGAGATGCCCGGACAGGACACCTACGACGATTACCGATGGACGCCAGCGGGAACCGCCGACCGCGCTGCCCATCAGGGCTTGCCCAACAATCCAGAAGCAGAGGCCAACGTTCTTGCGGCCATGATCCTCTCTCCCGAGGTGGCCACCGATGCCACCGCGGAGCTCCGTCCCGACGACTTCTATCGTCCCTCCAACCGCACGCTCTTCATGGCCATGATGGAGATGAACGAACGCACCATCCCCATCGATTCCATCTCGCTCATCGACTTCCTCACCTCGGAGGGCAAGCTTGCCCAGGTGGGTGGCGAGGCATACATTCTCGAGCTCGTGGGTAACACCATCGCGCTCGTGAACTGGCAGCATCATGCGGGTATCGTCCGGCGCGACTCCATGCTCCGCGAGATTATTGGCGCCACCAACCAGATTAACGCGCTGGCCTACGACGCGCCGCTCGATACCAAAGAGGTCGTGGAGCGCGCCGAAAGCATGCTGCTCTCCGTTACCGAGCGCGAGGTGTCGAGCGCCTACAAGTCGCTCACCGAGTTCATGATCGAGGCGTACAACGAGGCTTCCGAGGTCTGCGCCGCCGGCGGGCAGGCGCACGGCGTGCCTACGGGCTTTCCAAGCCTTGATCGCCTTCTGTTGGGCTTCCGCGAGGGTCAGCTCATCATCATCGGTGCGCGTCCTGCCGTGGGTAAGACGTCGTTCGCCCTCAACCTGGCGCTTAATGCGGCGGCAGCTGGCTACACGGTGGGCTTCTTCTCGCTCGAGATGAGCGGCAAGGAAATCGCGCAGCGCCTCATCTGTGCGCATGCTATGCTCTCCATCTCGGATTTCCGTACGGGCCGCATCTCGCCCGAGCAGTGGGCCAACATCAACGAGGCCACGCAGGAGCTCTCAAAGCTCGATATCCTCATCGACGACACGCCGGGCACCACGGTGACCGAGATCCGCGCGAAGGCGCGCCGCATGCTCCACAACAAGGAGAAGGCCGTTATCATCCTGGACTACCTGCAGCTGGTGAGCCCACCGCCGGGGCGCCGTGCCGAGAACCGTGCCGTCGAGGTGTCCGAGATGAGCCGTGCGCTCAAGATTATGGCGAAAGATCTGGAGATTCCCCTCATCGCTCTTAGCCAGCTCTCTCGTGCGGTCGAGAGCCGTACCGGCAAGCGCCCGCAGCTCTCCGACCTGCGTGAATCGGGCTCCATCGAGCAGGACGCCGACATCGTTATGTTCCTGGACCGTTCGTCGGACGAGCATGAGGCGGCGCGCGACGACCGCCCCGACGAGGGTGTGACGCGCATTATCGTGGCCAAGAACCGTTCGGGCCCCATTGGAGACGTGGACCTGATGTTCCTGCCGGCGAGCACGAAGTTCTACGAGCTGGACGGCGTGCACGAGCAGTAGGTGTATGCGAGCGGCAAAGATACTCAGACGGGGCGCAGCGCGGGTGGATTTCTCGCGCTGCGCCCCGTTTCTAGTGGGGCACTCGCTCCGCTCCCGTTCTTGTTCCCTTGCCCATATTTCTCTTACATGCGCGTCCACCCCCATAGCTCGCCCGCTTGCCGCCCTTGCGGTGTTGCTCAGCGCAGCGTGCGGATATAATGTGAACGTAAGAATCAAACTGGCCCCATCTGCCGCGAGCGGGTGGGGTTTGAGCTGCGTCGGGGCATATCCGCCGTGGCGCTCGAGAAGGAGAACGTCATGTCGTCGACAGTGTTGGTCGGAACCCAATGGGGAGACGAGGGCAAAGGTAAGATTTGCGACCTCATCGCCGGGGATTACGACTGCGTCGTCAGGTATCAGGGTGGCAACAACGCCGGGCACACCATTGTGGTGGGCGACCGCAAATACGGCCTGCATCAGGTGCCCTCGGGCATCATGTATCCCAATTGCATCTCGGTGATTGGCAATGGCTGCGTGGTGAACCCTGAGGTGCTGCTCGAAGAGATCGATACCTTTGAGCGCGACGGCATCACCACCAAGAACCTCAAGGTTTCGGGCAACGCGCACATCATCATGCCGTACCACATGGACCTGGACGGTGCCTATGAGGCGCTGCTGGGTAGTCACAGCATCGGCACCACCAAGCGTGGCATTGGCCCGTGCTATCAGGACAAGATGGCGCGCATTGGTCTGCGCATGCAGGACATGCTCGACGAGGACGTGTTCCGCGAGAAGCTTGCCCGCGCGCTCGACCGCGTGAATCCGCAGCTTGAGAAGCTCTTTGGTCTGCCCACCTACACGGTCGACCAAATCTGCGCCACCTACCTGCCTATGGCCGAGCGCCTGCGCCCCTACATCACCGAGACGGGTCTGTTGCTGAACGACCTCGTGGAGCAGGGCAAGTCCATTCTTTTCGAGGGTGCCCAGGCTACGCTGCTCGATATCGACCACGGCACCTACCCCTATGTGACCTCGTCCAACTGCACCGCTGGCGGCGCCGTGACGGGCTCGGGCGTGGGCATGAAGAACATCGACCGCGTGCTGGGCATCATGAAGGCCTACACCACGCGCGTGGGCGAAGGCCCCATGCCCACCGAGCTTTCGTACGAGAGCGCGGAAGGTCACACCCTCACCGAGAATGGCTATGAGTACGGCGTCACCACCGGCCGTCGCCGCCGTTGTGGCTGGTTTGACGGCGTGATTGCCAACTATGCCGCCCGCGTGAACGGCCTCACCGATATCGCGCTCACCAAGCTCGATGTGCTTTCGGCTTTCGAGACCATCAAGGTCTGCGTGGCCTATGAGTGCAATGGCGTGCGCTACACCACGGTGCCCGAGCACGAGCAGGCTTTTGCCGCTGCCACGCCGGTGTACGAGGACGTTCCGGGCTGGTGCTGCGATATCTCAGGCTGCCGCACCTACGACGAACTCCCGCAGGCGGCGCGCGACTACGTTGCGCGCATCGAGGAGCTGGCGCACACGCGCGTTTCGTTTGTGAGCGTGGGCCCCGATCGCGAGCAGACCATCAATCGTTCTTGGAAATAAGTTCGCTGGTGACAAGGGCGGGGTTCGTTCCCGCCCTTTTCTCGCTACGTCGGGCGTGAAGCTGCCCGAACGTTTCGTTCCCGTATTTGACAAATAGCCCGTTTTCCGCCAAGGAGCATCATGAACAAGTTTGCTGTGGTGACCGATAGCGCAGCCGATATCCCGAGCGACCTGGCGCAGCGTTACGACATTCGCATCGTGCCGCTCCACGTGGTGATGGGCGACACCGACTACCGCGATGGCGAGGATATTAACACCGCGCAGTTGCTCAAGCTCATGAAGGACGCCGAATCCCTGCCGCGCACCTCCCAGCCCACACCGGGAGATTTCCTCGAGGTGTACAAGCAGCTTTTCACCGAAGGGTATCGCGAGGTGCTCTCCATCCACCTCTCCCGCGCGCTGTCCTCCACTATCGAGAGCGCGCGCGGCATTGCGCATGAGATTCCCGAGGGCTGCCGTCTGGAAGTGGTGGACAGCTGCTCGGCCACGGTGGGGCAGGGCGCGATGGTGCTCGAGGCGGCTCAGGTGGCGCAGGCGGGCGGCACGCTCGACGAGGCGCTTGAGCGCGTGCTCGCCATCCGTTCCGCGCACGCCATCCATTTTGTGCCCGATACGCTCGAGAACCTCGTGAAGGGCGGCCGCGCCACCAAGATGCAGGGGCTGCTCACGTCGCTGCTCAACATCAAGATCGTGGTGGGGCTCGCTGCGGACGGTTCCATCGATGTGGAGCACAAGGCCAAGGGCATCAAGGGTGCCATCTCGTATATGGTGAAGGCCGTGGGCCGCTTTGTGGAGGAGCACGGGCCGGCCGTGTGCTACGTGCTGCACACCAACGCGGCTGCCAAGGCGCAGAGCATCGCCGACGCGCTCGCCCGCGCCGGTGTGAAGGCGCGCGTGATCACCGAGGCCACGATCGGCCCGGTCATCGCAACGCACGTGGGCGAGGGCGCCTGCGGCGTGTTCTGCTACCCCGAGGCTCTGCACGCCCCCGAGCTCGATGACATCGCGGCGTACCTCACGCCGGAGTTCTAAGCGGCGGAGATGCCTCAGGCTGCCGAGTGCCTTTGACAGGTCGTCGTGTTGCGCCATAACATCACCAGCTTGTTTTTTCGACGTTGAATGCCCTATTTTCGGCCCCTTCAACGTCGAAAAAACAAGCTGGTGCATTTTGAAGTGCTGCCGCACGGGATGCGGCGAACCATCACAGCTCGATGGGAGGTGCGGGCGTGGTCCAGCTCCGGCTGCCATGCGGCAGGTCGGGCCGTGGGGCGGTTGCGCGATAGTCGTGGCCGGTGAGTGTTTCGGCGGTGACGCCTGCCTGCGCGAGCATCGCGACCAGACGTCCCGGGGTCCACACGTCGCGCATGGTGAATCGTACTATGGGCATGCGCAGCAGCGTGAGGTGTGATTCGCGCTGGCGTTCCCGCACCAGTGCATCGACGGTGCTCCTCCCGTTGAGATAGCGCGGTTCGACGTATTTTTCCATCCCGTCGAGTTCGCCCACTACGCGCGAGCCATCGCGCAGGTTGAAGAGGAAGTCGACGCGCGGACGGCGCCATAGATCCATGGGGTCGACGAACGTCACCTGGAGGTCGCTAGGCGCGATACCCGCTTCAATCATGACAGCGCGAGCGATGGACTCGCCGCCGCTTTCGGCCCGTCCGTCCGCCCAGGCAGCAATCTTGTGCGCGCGCCGCACGCCGCGGTAGCCGGGAGCGTGGGCATCAATGAAGCCGTCGAGCATGGGTCGCTCGACATCAAGCATGCGAAGCGTTGCATCCATAACCGCGAGCGCCTCGGAGAAGGGTAGCGTACGGCCGCAGTCGACCACCGTCTGCGTGAGGGTGGTCACGCGAACGCCATCTCGTATCGCGTGCTCTGGATTCAGCTTCATATGTCGCTGCAGGTGCGCTGTGGTTCTGACAGGACGTTTGCTCGGGGTGATGACATGCAGTGGCAACAGGGGGCCTTCGTTCACGGGGAGGCTGTGTGCGAGCGCAGCGCTCCGTCCGCAAAACACTAGGTGAGGATTTCGCTCGGTGAGTGTGCGCATGACAAACATCGAGCGGTCGCGTGCGGAGAGGCGCTGCCACAGCTCGGCACTTGCAAAGAGCTGAGGATACGGTTCGACAACGGTGCCCGCCCGAACGCGTCCCCGCAGTGTTCGGGTGTCGCGCGGGTCGGGCGCGGCGCAGCGGCCCTGCTCAAACGCCTCTGCAAGCAGAGTGTTAAGCCGCTGGTCCACATCGCGTCGCGTCCTCATCGCATCTCCTTACCGCGGCGCTGGGAGTCCACGCCGTCCCGGGTGCGCGATACGGGGTGGAGCAAGCTCTTCTTGGTGCGAGGCTCTCGCCGCGTCGCGCGTTTCAGCTATTGTGCGCCCGATGACGGCGTGCGATGTATGCGGCGCTTCTCAACGGAGTCCATCCATCTGCCTACGGTAAAAGTGTCAGAAAAGGCCGCGGATCTTGTGTACGCGGGCTGCACGGGATGTGCTGGCCGCGTTGGCGGCGTCCATGCCGGCCGATGTGCACCAGCTTGTTTATTTGACGTTGAAGGGGCTGAAAATAGAGCGTTCAACGTCGAAAAAACAAGCTGGTGCAAAATCTGGGCTGAGGCGACGCGACAACTACCCCTGCCGTTGCCCCTGCGTGCATAATTGCCGTGTCACCAAAGGTGACATACGCAAGAGCTCGCGAATCTCATATGATGGTAAGAGCGCAGAGTGTCCCGCCTATGCGGCGGGCATGATATGAAGGGGAGCCCTTATGACCACCGATTCTCAGACCATCGATATTCTGCTGTTGGGCAGCGGCGGGCGCGAGCATGCGCTGGCCATGAAGCTGGCCGAGTCGTCGCGCTGTGGCACGCTCTACATTGCGCCGGGCAATGGCGGCACGCTCGAGGTGGGCGTGAACGTAGCGCTCGCCGAGGACGATCCCGAGGCTGTGGCGGCTTTCGCGCGTGAAGAGGGCATCGGCCTAGTGGTGATTGGCCCCGAGGCTCCGCTTGTGGCCGGCGTGGCCGATGCGGTGCGTGCCGAGGGCATCCCCTGCTTTGGCCCGGGGGCTCAAGGTGCGCAGATGGAGGGCTCCAAACTCTTTTCCAAGCAGCTCATGGAGCGCGCGGGTATTCCCACGGCGGCGTATGGCTCGTTCACCGACGAGGCGTCGGCCCTCGCGTACGTGCGCGAGCAAGGGGCACCGCTTGTGGTGAAGGCGGACGGCCTTGCTGCTGGTAAGGGTGTTATCGTGGCCACCGAGCTTGCCCAGGCCGAGGAGGCCGTGCGCGAGTGCTTTGGCGGCGCCTTTGGTGAGGCGGGCTCGACCGTGGTCATCGAGGAGATGCTCACCGGCCCGGAGTGCTCGCTTCTGGCGTTCACCGACGGCAAGACGGTGCGTCCCATGGCCACCTCGCAAGACCACAAGCGCGCCCTCGAGGGCGACCTCGGCCCCAACACGGGCGGCATGGGCGTGTACAGCCCGGTGCCCATCGTCACGCCGGAGGAGCACGCCGAGATGGAGCGCATCATGGCGGCAACGGTGGCGGAGCTCGCCGCCGAGGGCATCGATTACCGCGGCTGCCTGTATGGCGGCTTCATGCTCACGCCCCAAGGCCCCAAGGTGCTCGAGTTCAACGCGCGCTTCGGCGACCCCGAGACCCAGGTGATCCTCCCGCGTCTCGAGAACGATCTCGTGGAGGTCATGCTCGCGTGCGCGGAGCAGCGTCTGGACGAGGTCGAGCTCGCATGGAGCGACAAATGGGCCGTCTCGGTGGTGCTCACGAGCGCCGGTTATCCGGGTTCATATGAGAAAGGCAAGGTCATCACCGGTGTCGAGGACGCCGCCGCGCTGGAGGACGTTACGGTGTACCACGCCGGCACCGCGGTGAACGAGGCGGGCGAGCTCGTGACGGCAGGTGGCCGCGTCATCGACGTGACGGCGCTCGGCGACACGTTCGAAGCCGCGCGCGACCGGGCGTATGAGGCGTGCGAGAAGATTCAGTTCGAGGGAAAGACGCTGCGCCGCGACATTGGCCTGCGCGCGCTCAAGGGGCGTTCTGCCTGGGAGTAGGCGCGAGCGTCGCGGTGAGCGGGCTGCATAGGCTTGCCGTCTGAGCGCAGGCGGACGCGAACCATCTATACCGTGCATGAGGGGCTGGGTGACCGGCCCCTTTGTTATGGCGCGGCGCGCGATGCTCCATTTGTGGCAAGGGTGTCGGAATTAATCGGCGAACGGCAACGGCCTGCTAAGACCGGGAAAAGAACTGCTTTGTCGCACTAAAGTGCCGTAGGGGTGTCATATTCAAATACCCCCGCTGACCTGCGTGGTCGTAGTATGGTTTTCATCTCTATGTCTGTTATTTACCTGCCGCGATAGCGACAGCGGCAGGAGCGTCATATGTTGAATGGGGGAACAATGATGTTTTCGGCCAAAAATGCGCATGGGGGGGGGCGTCTCATAACTTAATTAGGGCCCTCTCGATGGCGTTGCTTGCGGTGTTGCTGGCGTGCCCCGTGGCGGCGATTGCCGTGGAGGGTGACACCGACACGCAGCCGGGTACCGTGCAGGGCTTCACGCCGGGCGGCACTACTATCAACCTGTTCGACTACTGGATCACGGGACAAGATGCCGCCGACAATGTCAACTGGGTTGACGAGCACGCGAATCGAGGCATCAACAAGGGGCATACCCTCAATTTTGGCAAGGGTATGGAGGGTGGCGAGCGTGGCGCTAACGAATGGACGCAATCTGCCGAGCCGCGCATCGGGCTCGTCGCGAATAAGCTGAATGAGGACGGTTATCCCGTCCTTGAGGTAGGAAACAAAGAGTCTCTCGCGTACCTGTTCAATCCTGAATCGTTTGAGGGCAAGCAGGCATACAGCAATGTCGGAAACCTGCTGCAGGTCGACAATACCGGCTATTTCTATTACGACTGCAAGGCGAATTTCGCAGAGTTTGATGCCGAAGACAATGCGTTCACGCTTTACGATGGCGGAGCCGTCAATGCCTATGGCTCTTCACCGGACGGCCAGTTCTTCCCCTTCAACACGTATAATCAGGTCGCGGGCGAGAACATCGACTCGGTAAACGAGGTCATCAAACATTACTTCGGTATGACGATGCGCACCCGTTTTGTGCAGCAGAACGGCGGTCACACCACGCCTGATGAAGATCAGGCCGTCACCTATAACTTCTCCGGCGACGACGACATCTGGATCTTCATCGACGGCGTGCTTGTGGGAGACCTAGGCGGTATTCACGACGCCACGTCTATCGAGATCGATTTCTCGACGGGCATGGTGCGTGTCTACGATGACGGCGCAAAGAACGACGACGCCTACAAAGACACCTCTCTCAACAATGAGTGGGACGAGGGCGAGAAGGTCTACAACGGTGGCGGCCAGGGCGAGACGCTCAGGAGCATCTTCGAGGACGTTTACGGTGTGGGCAATGTCCCCAAAGGTCTTTTCAACGAGGGTGGCGACACCTTCGCCGACAATACCTATCACACGCTTGACTTCTTCTATCTCGAGCGCGGCAACACCGACTCCAACATGGCGCTCAAGTACAACCTGATCAACATCCCCGAGACCGACATCGTGAAGGTCGATCAAGACGGCAATCCCGTTGCGGGCGCCGAATTCAAGCTGTACGACCGCGCCGCCTATGCGCAGAACAGTGGGGTGACCCCGCTCGCGTCCGCCGTGACGGAGGGCGACGGCAGCGTGGTGCTCCTTGACCCCGACAATACCAACCGCCCCATCACGCTCGAGAGTCTATGGGAGCATGTGGTTGAGGAAGGAAGCGGTGCGACAACCTGCGACCTCATGCTGGTGGAGACGGATGTGCCTGCCGGCCACCGCGTGGCGCAGAAGATTCCGCTGCAGATTCTGAAGAAGGAAAAAACCGAAGGCGACCCCTTCTACCTGCTGCTCTCCAAGGATCCCTGGACGACGGGCGCCTACGCGATGCCCAAGGTCATGCTCACGGCGCCGGAGGAGACCAGCATCCAGGTAGAGCCTCTTTCGGATAACTCGACCATCTCTCAGAACGTGTTGCAGAAAGGCGATATCCAAGACGGCCTTCTGTTCGCCATTGTCGAGAAGAAGGTGGGCGATGGGTGGCTCCCGGTGTACGGCGACCCGCTGAACGGCTGGGCGGTGGCGGAGACGCTGGACGCCAGCACCGTTATCGCAGCCGCTAAGGCCACACATGCCCAGTTTGCACTCGACACCACGGGCAGCTTCCGCGCCGAGGTCAACAGCCTGCCCGGTGACATTCTCAAATACTCCTTCTTCACGGGCGAGAAGGATGCGGAATACCGCGGCGCCTACTTCTATTCAACGGCGAAGACCTTCGACGGCATCGAAAAAGAGAACACGGCGACGGTGACCAATCCCGAGGCATTCACGCGTAATTTCTCGGCGCGTGTCTGCGTGTCCAATATCATCAACCGCTTTGCCGTGCAGAAGCTTGATGAGAAGGGCAGCCCGGTGGAAGACGCCACGATGGCGCTATACACAAACGACCAGGTGACGGTCGACAAGAACGGTGTGGCGACCCTCAATGATGAGAGCGCGGAGCCGTTGCAGACCGCGACTACCGCAACCCTCACCAAGGAAAATGCCGCCATTGACCTTGAGGGTGCCTGCATCTTCACCAATCTCAATCCCGGCGTGTACTGGGTGGGCGAGCAGGTGTCGCCCAAGGAACCTTCTGACGCTGATCCAAACGGCTATCTCAAGAACAACACGCTCGCCAAGGTGCTCGTCACCGACGACGGCGTATTTGCTGACGCCGGTAAGGCCGGCGACGGCGTGACCGTCATGCGCGGCGTGGGCCGTGTGATGCGCTCGATGGTGCAGTTTGCCGTTGCGGACGATATCGACGTCACGCTGCACAACATCGTGGCGCAGGCACGCATGGGCACGGTGGTCACTAACGAAGCGGGTGACACTTCGATTGAATGGGGCGCTCCCGACCCGGAGAGTGAACTCCATCTGCAGTATGCCGGTGATGGCGATCGCGTTTTGGACTACACGACCGATGCAAGCGTATCGGATGAGGAGCTTCAAAGCGCATCGGAGTATTACACCGTCGACGAGGGCGTGCCCGGGTTGGTGGTCAACCAGTGCGCGAAGCATAAGGTCGAGAGCGAAGCTGCCTGGACGCCCCTCGTTGAAGACGATAAAACCCCGATCGATATCACGCCGCTCTTCACCGGCGTGAACGTCGTGCGGATTGCAAACCAGCGCGTGAGCGGTCTCGATGTGACGAAAAAGGTGACCGCCGATGATCCCACTGCCGTCGGCTCCAACGACGAGTTCACCTTCACCGTGCGCTTCACGAATCCTGTCGGCGCGGACGGGCTTGCAACGCCGTTGACGCAGGAGCAGGCCGAAGCGGTAGACATGGGTGTAGTCGCGTTCGAGACGGCACCCACTGGCTCAATGGCGACAAGACCGGTCAAACTCGAGAGCGACGGCTCCGTCAAGGTGACCATCAAGGCCAATGAGACGGCGCGCTTCGTGAACGTCCCCGTGGGCACGACGTATACGGTAATCGAGGAACCGTGCGACGGGTACGTGCTGAGTGACAAGTCGGAAGACATGACCGGCACCATCGCGTTTAGCGACCAAAGAGCGGTAGCCACGGCAGTCGTGAAAAACATCAAGGTCGATGGTGCCACGGCGGCTATCGATGTTCAGAAGACCGTCACGGGCACCGAGACCACGGACAACTTCACGTTCACGATTGCACTGTCCAGAGAGACGGATGAGGGCATCCGTGATGGCGTGAGCGTTATGCGCGATGGGCGGCTGCAGTCGATTGGCACCGATGATGTCACCATCAGCCCGGTCACCGTCACCGCGGACTTCGCCGAAGGCCACCAGACTCAGCGGGCTTCATCTGAGCAGCTTGTTTTCACCGAAGAGAGGACCTACATCTTCGACGTCAAGGAGACGGTCACGGACAAAAAGCCCAACTGGACGTATGACAGCGCATCCACTCGCAAGGTGACGGTGGTTGTTGAACGGGAATCCGATACCGATACGCAGCTGACGGCGGAGGTCATCTACAACAACAGTAATGCCCCCCAAGAAAATGACAAACGGGTCGGTGATGCAGCGGCGTTCACCAACGTCTACACCGCTCCTACGACGACGGCACAGATTAAGGCCGTCAAGCGTCTGACGGGCGACTCTGCAACGCTCCTCGCCGATCAGTTCGCCTTCGAACTGCGCGACAAGGACGGCAAGCTCGTTGCCGACGCCAAGAATGATGCCGCGGGCAACGTGACCTTCGACGCCAACACCTATGACGCAGACGGCATCTATACCTACACCCTGCGCGAGGTCCTGCCTGACGATGACGACGACGTCACACCGGGTATCCAGCAGGACGGCTTCACCTACGACGAGACGATCTATCGCGTCTCGGTGAGCGTGAATGTCAACGAGCAGGGTGGACTCACCGCCGTGGTGACCTATAACGAAGGCGCCGACGGTACGGGCAAGGCGGTCGACACGCCTGTGTTTGAGAACGCCTACACCAAGTGGGGTGGTGGTGACCCCGTCATACCGGATGACCCCAACCCGGACACGCCGGACCCCGACGAGCCCGATCCCGACACACCCGATCCGGACACTCCGGATCCCGACACTCCGGATCCCGAAACCCCAGATACCCCCGATCCCGACACGCCGGGCACGCCAGACGGGCCCGACCCCAATACTCCCATCGACAAGATTCCTGGCACGGGTGACGCCATGCCGGCCATGGTCGCGGGCGTAGCGGCGCTCGGCGCGGTGTGTATCGCAGGGGCTGTCGTACTCAAGAAGCGGAGTGAATGATCGATGGCGCTCAAAGCAGGAGAAGGGTCGTCCCTCAAGGGCGTGAGCAGGCGTATCTCGGGCAGGCATGCGTTCATTCACGAGCGGGTGCTCGAGATGGTGGTGCGCGAGACCGAGCTTCGCGGATCGGTGACATTTTGCAAGAATGACCTCGCACACCGTCTGAGCTGCTTCCCGCGTACGCTCGACCGCGCGATCATCCGCCTGAGGCGCGAGGGTCTCATAGTGACGACGCCGGTATTTGGAGAGACGGGCGCGCAGCTGGGCAACGAGTACCGTGCCACCGAGGCGGGCATCGCTCTCGCGGCGACGTTCACTCCCGAGAAGCCGCCGCGTAAACGCGGAAAGGCCAGCGACTCGTCAAACAAGGACCAGGCATAACGGAGTCCATGCCGCATCATGGGCACCATCACAATCCGGGAAGGGCGCGCAGAGCGATGACGCGGCGCGCCCTTCTGCCATGAGGGAAGCGTATCTCTCGCGTTACGGCTCGATATGTCCAAATCATCGCGAATTTGGGCGCTCGTTTGGACAATAGGGGCCGTAACGCAAACGGGGCGCACGCAACTTCCAAAGCCTGCTGGTTGCCAAACACCGCCTATGCGGGTACAAGCATCCTGATGTGATATACGCGCCATACAAGAGAGGGAACGCTATGGCTGAGGAATTTGAACAGGTCGATGAGATGCTCGATGACGCCACGGTGGAAGATGAGACCGCGGCCGAGGAGGTCGAGCCCGACATGGAGGAGCCGGAGGCGCCGAGCCTCGTCCTCGGCGACGAGGCGGAGCATGACGCCGACCTTCACGAAGAGGTGCTTTCGAGCGAGATTGCCTGGAAGGGCAAGATTTTCGACGTCGAGCGCATGAAGGTGCGCCTGCCCAACGGCCGCACATCGGTGCGCGACATCGTGCGTCATCACGGTGCGGTGGCAATTGTGGCGCTCACGGAAACCGGCAAGATTGCACTTGTGCGCCAGTACCGGGCGTCGCTTGGCCGCGTGACGGTCGAGATTCCCGCCGGCAAGCTCGAGCCAGGGGAGGATCCGCTCGCCTGTGCGCGCCGCGAGCTCAAGGAAGAGACGGGTTTTGTGCCCGGGCGCATAGCCTACCTCACCACCATTGCTTCGTCCTGCGGTTTCTCCGACGAGCTCATCCATATCTACCTTGCCACGCAGCTTGATTTTGAGGGTGC
This sequence comes from Candidatus Limicola stercorigallinarum, assembly GCA_018711625.1. Lineage (GTDB taxonomy): Bacteria > Actinomycetota > Coriobacteriia > Coriobacteriales > Coriobacteriaceae > Limicola > Limicola stercorigallinarum. The sequence goes on from DVID01000009.1 coordinate 145,149, forward strand.
GCAGCCCGACGAGGACGAGTTCTTGAACGTCGACCTGGTGCCGGTAAATGAGCTGGTAGACGCCGTGCTCGATGGCAAAATTGAAGATGCCAAGACCGTTGTGGGTGCGCTCGCGTGTGATGTGATGGCGCACCGTTTGGCGGTGGAGGAGTGAGCATGACCGACGTTGCCGGCTGCGTGGGCGCCCAGCCGAATGATGGGACCGCGCCCTCCTCACCTGAGTCCTTTGCACCCGTCCTTCACGATGACACAATCCCCTGGCGTCGCCGCGGCTTCGTTCCCGGCGATGCCGACCCGCGGGATGCGGCGCTTCACGAGTGCATTGTGGGATCCACGCATATCTGGCGCGGCGGCGTCATCGATGTGGAAAGCCTGGAGGTGCGCACGCCTGCGGGTGTCCGCGAGATGCGCGACGTGGCTCGCCATCCGGGCGGTGTGGGCGTAGTCGCCCTCACGGAGGATGGCCGCGTGGCGCTCGTCCGCCAGTATCGGACGCCTTTTGACGCGGTAACGGTAGAGATTCCCGCCGGTAAGCTCGATCCGGGCGAGTGCGACCCCGAGGCGGCCGCCCGCCGCGAGCTCCGTGAGGAGGCGGGCCTGGTGGCAAAGGAGCTCCGCCCGCTCACTGCCGTGGCACCCTCCCCAGGCTACACCGATGAGGTGGTGCGCGTGTATCTGGCCCGCGGGCTTTCGTTTGTGGGCACCGACCGCGATGATGACGAGTTCATCGACGTAGACCTGGTGCCGCTCGATGAGCTGGTGCGCGCCGTGCTCGCGGGCGACCTCACCGATGCCAAAACGGTTGCCGGCGTGCTTGCCGCGCATGCGCTGATGGGGCAAGGGGCGTAAAGAAACACCGCCCGCCTTTGGCAGTGCGGCACGCCGGGGTCGCCCGTCACCGGCGGCCAGCCCCGTCCTCGCCACAACCCCCGCCCGCTCCCCGCGCTATACTGTGGACTCGCCTTGTAGCCGTATCGATCCGACGGCCCGCGCCGTCGAGAAAGGTCAAGCTCGTGACCACCCAGCGCTCCCAGTCCACAGCCGCCGCGCCGCATCATCCCAAAACCATGTTCCGCCGCTTCTTGGCCTACTACGGCCCGGAGAAGCACCTCTTCATCGCCGACACGGTGTGCGCTCTTGTCATCGCGGCCATCGACCTCGCGTTCCCGAGTATCTTGCGCAGCCTCACCAACGGCCTGTTCACCAAAGGCCCCGCTGCCATCTTGGCCTCCCTCGGCATGATCGCCGCAGGGCTCATCGCGATGTATCTCGTGCGCTGCGGCTGCCGCTACTTTGTCTCGGCGCAGGGGCACATCATGGGCGCGCGCATGGAGTCCCGGATGCGCCAAGACCTCTTCGACCAGTACGAGCGGTTCTCGTTCGCGTACTTTGACCGCGTGAACTCGGGCGACATGATGAGCCGCGTGGTGAACGACCTCTTCGACATTTGCGAGGCCGCCCACCATGTGCCGGAGTGGATCATCATCTGCGGCGTGGAGATCGTGGGCGCCTTCGTGATCCTCTTCACCATCTCGCCGGTGCTTGCGGGCGTCATGGCCGTGGTGACGCTTATCTTCGTGGCCATCATGGTGCGCCAAAACCTGCGCATGCGCGCGGTATATGCCGACAACCGCGTCAAAATCTCGGGCGTGAACTCGCAGCTTCAAGATTCGCTCGCCGGCATGCGCGTGGTGAAGTCGTTCGCCAACGAGGAGACCGAGCGCACCAAATTCCGCGCGTCCAACGACCGCTATCTGGCCTCCAAAGAGGCCATGTACCGCGTGATGGGTTCCTATCAGGCCACGAGTGCCCTCATGACGGGCGCGCTCTTCACCATCATCGTGGTGCTGGGCGGCTGGCTCGTGGCTCAAGGCCAGATGAGCGCGGTCGACATGGCAACCTTCGCCCTCTACATCAGCCTTTTCACCACGCCTATCGAGACGCTCGTGAACTCCACCGAGACGTTCCAGAAGGCCATTGCTGGCTTCCGCCGCATGGACGAGGTGCTCATGAGCGTGCCCGACATTGAGGACAAGCCGGATGCCGCCGAACTTGCCGTGTCGCAGGGCGCTATTGAGTACCGCGACGTGTGCTTCGCCTACGAGGATGCGGAACTGGGCGCGCATGCGGGCCATGGTGCGCCGCGCCCCGTGATCGACCACATGAACCTTTCTATCCGCCCGGGCGAAACCATCGCCCTGGTAGGTCCCTCGGGTGGCGGCAAGTCCACCACCTGCTCTCTGCTGCCGCGCTTCTACGACGTGCAGGCGGGCTCTATCACCATCGACGGCCAGGATGTGCGCGACGTGACGCAGGAGAGCCTGCGCCGTGCCATTGGCTTGGTGCAGCAAGATGTGTATCTCTTTGACGGCACCATCCGCGAGAACATTGCCTACGGACGCCCCGGCGCCACCGACGAAGAGATTGAGGAGGCTGCGCGTCGTGCGAACATCCACGAGTTCATCGCCTCGCTTGAGCAGGGTTACGACACCGTGGTGGGCGAGCGCGGCGGGCGCCTCTCGGGTGGCCAGAAGCAGCGCAT
>DVID01000010.1 GCA_018711625.1 Candidatus Limicola stercorigallinarum
CATGACGGTAACGGTCGACGGCGGCGTAGGTACGGTCAGCAATTACAAGGGACAATATAAAAATTATGTCATTACATTTCCCGACCCGGTGTTCACCAAGCAACCGCAGAGCCAGTATGTCACGCCGGATAGCAGTGTCACTTTCTCCGTTGAAGCAACGCAAAACGGCACTTCTATCGAAAAATCCTCTAATTATGCTTGGTATGCACAGGATAAAAGCGACCCCGATGGTCCCTGGTATCGAATTTGGGGGGGATTACCCGGAACCGTTGCTCTTCCAATCATGAGTAAAGAACTCATTATTTCCAATGTGTCGGGAACATGGAACGATAATAACAAGACGCTTTCCGGCGCCGGAGCGGATGTCACCTTCCAGCCAAAGGACGCCCGTTTCCGCTGTGTTGTAACCGGTATTTATTCCGGAAGTGCTACCAGCAACGCCGCCGAGCTGTGGGTGATTGAAGGCACCGGCGGCGAAGATGGCCGGGAGGTGGAGCTGCGGAATAACGGCACGCTAATCCAATGGAAATACGAGGACGAGCCGGACGCCGCATGGCGTGATCTGGTGGCGTTGGACGCTATCACCGGCGGCGATGGTGCAGACGGTGCAGACGGCAGAGAAGTGGAACTGCAAGTAGCCAGTGGTTACATCCAGTGGAGATACACCACCGGCGCAGATACCGCATGGAAAAACCTGATGTCCCTCTCCGATCTAAAGGGCGATTCCGGTGAAGATGGCCGCGAGGTGGAACTACATAATAACGGTACCAGCATCCAGTGGCGGTACAAGGGCGAAACAGAATGGAAAGACCTGGTTGCCCTCTCCGATATTACTGGTTCGGATGGTGCAGACGGCAAACAGGTGGAGCTTCGCGTTGAGGGCGGCTACATCCAATGGAAATATGACGCCGACGGCGATTGGCAAAACCTGATTGCCCTGTCTGCCCTGCAAGGCATCAAAGGCGATAAGGGCGACAAAGGCGATCCCGGCGATACCCCCACCATAGGCAGCAACGGGAACTGGTGGATCGGCGGCGTTGACACTGGTATTCCAGCCACCGGCAGCAGCGGCTCGGACGGCGCTGACGGCTCCGACGGGAAAGACGGTCAGGACGGCAAGGACGGCAAGGACGGCAAGGACGGCGAGGATGGCAAAGATGGCCTGACCCCCTATATCGGCAGCAACGGAAACTGGTGGATCGGCACTACGGACACCGGCATTAAGGCCGCAGGCACCAATGGCGCGGACGGCAAAGACGGAGCCAACGGCAAGAATGGCACAAACGGTAAAGACGGTGCCGATGGCGTTGGAATTGCCGACATCAAGCTCAACGAAAATGGTGAGCTGATCGTCACACTCACCGATAGCACCGTGAAAAATCTCGGCAAGGTAAAGGGCGAGGACGGCGTTGGTATCTCCGGCGTTTCCATCAACGAAAACGGCGAACTGATCGTTACCCTCACCGATGGCACAGAACTGAACGCCGGTGCTGTTCCTACCGCCGCAGCCGGGGATTCCAACCTGAAAACCCTTGTGTATGTTTCGATGGGAACCGCTGGTGTTTCTCTGGCCGGGTTGCTTGGTCTGCTGGCTTTCCTGCTAACAAAGCGTAAAATGCTGATTGGAAAGTAAGACTGGCCATAGCCGCATATTGACCTCTGGACAAAGTGTCCAGAGGTCAAATTTCTTTGGGGGTGTGGAATTGAGTCCAATCACGGTCTTCACAAAACGTTCGAACGAGATTAGCCATTGCATTTAAGTCGCGCTGCATCAATCTTCCTCTCGTGAGTATTTGAGACCGATTCCTCGCATTTTTCTATAATACTAACGCAATGGTAAACATGCTTGTTCATAGGAGCTCAGTTATGCCCATTAGCACTGACACCTATCGTGATGACCGTACCGCCAACAGCTACATTGATGCCGTGAATGCTGTCATTGACCTTATAGGCAACATGAAATTCGTTCCAAAGAACGAAAAGGGAGCGGCTGTGTTTGCCGCAGTTCAGATGGCGGCTCCAGTGCTGAAGAAGTTGACACCTATTGTTGCGCCGCGTGTGAAAAAGGCGGCCCAGGCAGTGGCCGATAAGGCTCCTGCTGCAGTGAATGCCCAGGCGGGTAAAGTCGCCGATGCCGCAAAAAGTGCGGCTGGCAAGATCGCCGGCGTTGCAAACAAGGCGGGTACCGCTGTGCATGATGCTGCGGAGGTGCGGGCTCAAGAGAAGGCGCGTAAGCTCGCTCGCAAAACGTTGCTGGCTGGCGCCAGCAAAAATATTGAGGCTCAGACATTTCTAAAAACATGGAACGACCAGCATGACTTGGCGCAGCAGGCGATCGAGCAGGCTGCCCTGAGCTTGGAGCTCTTTGCGTTTCCTGGCTGCTATGTGGTGGTTACCTGTGACTCTGCCGTGAAGAAGGATGATTTCAGCCGCTTCCGTGAGGTCTATGTAGGCAAGTCCGAGAGCATGGGGGAGGCTCTCCACGATGACTTTACTGGCCGCGGCAATCCTGATGTGTATGCAGACGTGAAGTACAAGCAGCATGTGTATGCCCTTCTGTACCCTTGTATTCCAGAAAAGCTTGACGAGATGTATACCTCACTTATTGCTGCGCTTGATGCGGATTGCTCGTATAACGCACGCTAAGTCGTCCGCCGGGCTGGGATTCCAGCCGTTGTTTCTTTGAGCATAAGGAGCCAACCATGTCATTCAGCGAACTCATCCAAAGCAGGTATTCGGAGCGTCATTTCGCTTCAACCCCTATTGAACCCGAGAAGCTGCAGCAAATCTTGGAGGCGGGCCGTGTTGCCCCTACGGCGCGTAACCTTCAGCCGCAGCGCATCCTGGTGGTTCAAAGCAAAGAGGGCCTTGAGAAGATGGACCTCTGCACGCGCTGCCGCTTTGGCGCGCCCGTTGTGCTGGTGCTCGCCTACGATCTGGAGGTTGCCTCGTACAACCCCGACGTCGTTGAGTTTGGCATCCTCGACACCTCCATTGCTGCCACGCACATGATGCTTCAGGCCCAGGAGCTAGGCATTCATAGCTGCTGGGTGGGGCTTATCGACCCGCCCGAGCTGCGCCGGCAGTTCCAGATTCCCCGCAACCTGCGCATCATCTCGGTCATGCCGCTTGGCTATCCCAGCGAGGAGAGCGCCCCGGCTCATTTGCACGAGGAGTCAATTCCTCTGGAACAGATGGTCAGGTGGGAGACGTTTGCGGATTGCTGTGGATAACGGCGGGTTTCCACACTAGATTGGTAAATCCAAATGCGCCCATCTCGTCCATGGCGAGTGGGCGCACGTTCTTGCGCATCGCTACGTTCGGCACGTGGCTGTTGCGCCTGCGCAAACCGATGGTTTTCGGGCGTTGAACCATTCTTCCGGGCGTGGCCTTGCTTAAGCGACCCTACTCAAAATGGTCGTCTGGCAGGTATTTGTCGAACGGGCCGGGCTTGTTGGGGTCGAGGGGTGCGAGGCCCAAGGCATACAAGAAGCCAAACATCATAATCATGATGGGCGCCGCCATGGCAACGTACACCACCACGACGGTGGGTAGTGCGAGCTGGCTTGCGGTGCCGGGGAAGAAGCAGGGAATGATGGCGGCTACAAAGAGCGCCAGGCATGCGATGCCGGCAAAGCGGCAGATGGAGCGCGCCATACGGCCCATCATGATGTTCTTGAACGCGATGAGCAAAAACCCAATGACCGCCCCGAGTGCGAAGAGCAAAAGCGGGGCAGCGATGATGCGAAGAATCTCGGCAGGGCCATACACAAACTCAGATGACGCGGCATCTGCTTGGCCACCGAGATTGTACCAGGCCAAATAACCCGTGGTACCCAGGGCGATGAGCGTCCAAATGATAAAGTTTGCAAGAAACGCCGGTCGTTTCATGATGTCCTCCCTTGGCGCTTGGCGCCGTTTGGCAATGGGTTCATTATAGCCATGCCTAGGATGGTTCCGCCGTCATCTGCGCGATGGACGGGAACGCCGTGCGGACGTTTTGGAGCGGCAGTACCTGCGTGCTTCGGGTGCAATCGGCCCGCACGGTCGTCTCGCGTGGCTAAACGCTGGCGCTATGGGGCATGATGCTCTTTGAGTTGTTCGTCGCGGTGCGATTCGCATCCGTTGTAGAACCCTTGGTATTCCGCACCGGAGTTTTGGACTCATCGGGCAAGGAAGGAACGGTCGCATGGGCTGCTTTGGCGTGCTCTTTAATATCATCTGGATTATCACGGGTGGTCTTATGACCGCCCTTGGGTTTCTCCTGGTGGGCGTTGTCTGCTGCATCACCATTGTCGGCATTCCCCTGGGCCGCCAAGCCTTCAAAATGGCCTCACTCACGCTTGCTCCGTTTGGTCGAACCGTTTCATTTGGCGGCGGCGCCCCCTCTTTTGTGGCAAATGTGTTTTGGGTGCTCTTGTTTGGCTGGTGGGCAGCGCTGATTTACTTCTTGGAAGGCGCTCTTTACTGCATCACGATTGTCGGTATTCCGTTTGGCCTACAACTGTTCAAGATGGCCAAACTGATGCTGTGCCCCTTCGGCGCTACCGTACAATAATGCGGTTTGTGCATGAGGGGGGGGTTAACCACGCCAGCGGGACTGCTGCCCATCATTTATCTTGCGTTCATTAGCCTCGGCTTGCCCGATTCTGCTATCGGATCCGCGTGGCCCACCATGGTGCCCCAGCTGGGAGCCGGTATTTCGTGGGTGGGCGCCATCACCATGATCATCTCATGCGGCACCATCTTCTCAAGCCTTATGTCGGTGCGCGTGGTCGAGCGGTTTGGTACGGGTAAGGTTACGGTTGCGAGCGTGGCGCTTACCGCGGCGGCGCTTGTGGGGTTCTCGCAAGCGCAAGCATTTTGGCAGCTTGTGATTCTTGCCGTTCCTTACGGGTTCGGTGCGGGCGCGGTCGATGCGGCGCTCAATGCTTACGTCGCCATACATTATGAGTCTCAGCACATGAGCTGGCTGCACTGCATGTGGGGTGTAGGTGCCAGCGCTGGTCCCATCATCATGGCACAGTGCCTAAACGGCACCACGTGGTCGCTTGGTTTTCTGGTGCTTGGTGGCATTCAGGTGCTCATCGCGGTTGTGATTACGCTGTCGCTGCCTTTGTGGCGTGATAAACAGCTTCCTCACGTCTCGGATGACGTGTCGGCGGGGGAGAACGCTCCGCACCACAAAACGCGTGCCGAGCTCCTGCGCATCCCCGGTGTTCCGGCGGTGCTCATCTGCTTTTTCTGCTATTGCGCGCTCGAGGGCACCTGCGGTACCTGGGCCGCCACCTATTGCAATCTTGGCCGCGGCATCGATGCTGCCACGGCGGCTGGATGGGCGTCCCTGTTCTATCTGGGTATCACCTTTGGGCGCGCGGTGAGCGGCTTTGTGTCCATGAAGATGCGCGATCACAATATGATCCGCCTTGGCCAGGGTATCATCCTGGTGGGGCTTCTTCTGGTGGTGAGCCCATGGAGCTCCACCATGCTCGCTCCGGGTCTGGTGCTCCTCGGCGCAGGGTGTGCCCCCATTTACCCCTCTGTCATTCATGCCACGCCGGCCCGCTTTGGCGACGAGGTGGCGCTTGAGCTTACGGGCATGCAGATGGCGTTTGCAAACATTGGATCGCTCGCCATGTCACCGCTCTTCGGCGTGATTGCCCAAAACGTCAGCGTCGAGTTGTACCCGCTTTATCTGGGCGTGCTCCTGGTGGTCATGGTTGTTGCCGGTGAAAAGCTCAATCGAATCATGGTACGTCAGTCTAGAATATAGGCATGAGTTCCCGTGGGTGAGGGGGATGCCTATGCGTGCTGCTGTTCGGACAACGAGCGCTGCCTTGATGCTTGCGCTGGCTGGTTGTTTGGCGCTGCCTGTTGCTGTTCATGCGGAGTCGAAGCCTGCCGTTGCTGCTGCTGAGAGTGCAGAGGGTGGTACGAACTTCGGAGAGTCCACTGGGTCCGAGGTGGCAGATTCCGCAAACGAAGCGGGACTTGTTTCTGATGATGCCACCGTCGGTACGGGCGAAACGGGGCTTGCCGGGAATGATGAGCTTTCGTCGGATGCGGCGGATTCTGCTGCGGAGGGCGCCACGTCTGCGGTAAACGGTGCCAACTCTGTCGCGCGCGAGGACGCGGTCGCACAGAACGCCGATGCTTCTGCCCCCGTTGAGGCCGCATCCGTGCCCACTATCCGCTATCGCGCCCATGTGGCAAACATCGGCTGGTTGAACCAGGTGGAAAACGGCGCCGATGCGGGTACCGCCGGAAGCGCTGCTGCTATGGAAGCGCTTGAGGTGGAGCTCGCTGGCTTGGACGTTGCCGGTGCGGTTGAGCTTCGCGGCCACGTGGCTGACATTGGCTGGCAAGATTGGCAACAGGGCGGCGCAGGCACCACGGGCAGGGCGCTGTCGCTGCAGGCGGTTCAGATTCGTCTTACGGGCGCGGCGGCGTCTCGCTACTCTGTGTACTACCGTGCCTGCGTCCAAGGCAAGGGCTGGCTCGGATGGGCCAAAGATGGTGAAAGTGCGGGCACTCAGGGATATGCCCTTCCGCTTGAGGCGATTCAAATCATGCTCGTTCCCGTAGGCACGTCTGGGCCTGCGCAGGATGGTCCAGCGTTTGAAGCGCCTAACACCTATGTGTCCGTTACGGCACACACTTCTGCCGGTTGGACTTCACCTTCTGGTGAGAATGCTCCAGCAGGAACCGCAGGAGGAAACTCCATTGACGGCTTGACGTTTGCGCTTAAGCATATCGCCGATGTTCCGGGCGGTATTTCGTATCAAACACACACGGCACTCTCCACATGGCCCCAAAAGTGGACTGATGGTGCCACTTCCGCTGTGGCAGAAGGCCTTCCGGTAGAGGGTTTGCGCCTGCGACTAACGGGAGCTCTGGCTGAGACCACCGATGTGTGGTACCGCGTTTACAGTGCTGGTATAGGATGGCTCGGCTGGGCGTCCAACGGAGCCGATGCCGGAACCGAGGGTCTTGCCGCTCCCATTACCGCCGTGGAGGTGCGCCTGCTTAAGCGGGGTTCCGCCGCTCCGGGTGCTACCGATGGCGCATACCGCTCATCTTCTACGCCAAACCTCATTGCCCAGGCCCATGTGTCTGACATTGGTTGGATGGAGCCGGTTGCCGAAGGCACCGTAGGCACCACCGGCAAGGCCAAGGCGATGGAGGCACTGCGTATTGGTATCCCCGGTCTTGGGCTGACGGTTCGTGCCCGCGCTCACGTGGCCAATATCGGCTGGCAGGCGTGGCAAACCTGCACGTCCAGCACGATTGTTGGAACCACGGGACGTGCCCTTGCGCTCCAGGCGGTTCAGTTTGAGCTGACGGGGGCGGAGGCAGCGCACTACCACCTCTACTATCGCGTCCACGTTTCCGACATAGGCTGGATGGGCTGGGCACACGATGGAGAGGCGGCAGGAACTACCGGCTATGGGCGCTCCGTTGAGGCTATAGAGTTCAAGCTGCTCCCCGAGGGTGCAACCCCTCCCGTCTCAGACGGGCCTGCGTCTATCGAAAAGCCTACGGTCTCGATCGAAGCGCACGTCTCAAACAAGGGCTGGCTTGCTGCTGTGGGCTCGGGTGCTACAGTGGGCGACCCAGACATCGTCAATAATCTCGAGGCCTTCCGCGCCACCTTCACGGCAAGCGTTTCGGGCGGGTTTACGTCTGCGGCGTATGTGCACGGCAGCGGCTGGACAAGCGATGTCGCTAACGGCGCCATCACCGGAACGGTGGGCAAGGCGCGCGCCATCGAGGCGGTGCGTATTGCGCTTACCGGAGAGGCGGCCGAGCAATTTGACGTGTGGTACCGCGTTTACCTCACAGATATAGGCTGGCTAGGCTGGGCATCTAATGGTGAGCCTGCTGGCGCTACAACAGGAGGCTTTGCCGCTAAGGGCATGCAGGTCAAGGTGCTGCCCAAGGGCTCTGCCGCGCCGGGTTCTGCAAGTGGCGCCTATTACGACTCATCCAATCCCCTGCGCTACTATGCCAACTACCTGCCCGGCGGTGCTCCCACCTGGGTTGGTGCGCGTTATTTCTCGCGTGGCCGCGAGGGCAATACCTGGGATTACATTGTGATTCACATCTCGGAGTGCCCCACGCTTTCTGCCATAGACAACACCTTCCACGGGACGCGCCGGGCCTCTGCCCACTTTGGCGTGGGCGCGGGCGAGATTCACCAGTATGTGAGCTTGGCCGACACCGCTTGGGCGGTAGGCAACTGGCCGTGGAACACGAGGTCGGTTTCCATTGAGCATGTGGGCACTACGCGCAATCCGCCCTCGCTCGCCACGCTCGACACGAGCGCGCAGCTTATGTGTGCGCTTGCCAAGCAAAAGGGTTGGACGCAGCTGATCCTGGGCCAGAATGTGGGCATTCACAAGTGGTACACGGCGACATCGTGCCCGGCCACGCTCGATGTGACTTACCTGGTGTCCCGGGCAAACCAGCTGCTCAACGGGCGCTTCGAGTGCCCCACGGTTCCCAATGGTCCCGCTGTTCCCAAGGATCGTTCCACTGTTGGCATGCTTTCGCTTTCCGAAACGCTTTCCGACACGTCGTGCCTCGCCTGTGCCGGCAAGGGCATCTAGCAGATTAACCGGAGCTGTCCGTTCGCCACATGTGGGCGGGCAGCTTCTTGTTTGGATGGACCTTGGGTCACGGGCTGGCTGCTCGTGGAAGCAGGGCGGCTCACGCCGGTTCTGCGGTGAAGGTGTCCTGCGGAGGCGAGGCTGTGTGAGGATGGCACGAGGAGGTGCGAGATGCGCATAGGCTGTGTGGTCATGGCGTCGGGAGCGGGCGCGCGCTTCACCGCGGCTGGCGGTGTGGGCGAGAAGCTCATGGCAAACGTGTGCGGCGCGCCGCTTATCGCGCGCACCGTTGCCTCCGTTCCACGTGACCGCTTTGAGCTGGTGCTCTCCACACGCTCGCAGGCTGTGGCTTCGGCGGCTGAGCAAGCGGTGCCTGATCTGCGCGTGGTTTTGCATGATGCTGAAGAGCGTAGCGCTTCGATCAAGGTGGGCCTTATGCTGGGGTCCGATGAGTGGGACGGGTGCCTTTTTCTTCCGGGCGATCAGCCCCTGGTAAGCCAGGCGAGTTTTGAAGCGCTTGCCAGAGCGTTTGAGCGTTTCCCTCGTCAAGCGTGGCGCCTGGCCTGGCAGGGCGCGCCGGCCAGCCCTGTGCTCTTTCCTCGGTTATGCTTTGGCGCGCTCGTGGATCTTCAGGGTGCAGAGGGCGGGTCGCATGTGCTGCGTTCGGGCTTGGTGCCGCAGGGGTTCGTTGAGGCTCAAAGCCCTGATGAGCTTTGGGATGTTGATACTACGGATGATCTGCGCCACGTGGCGGCGTGCTATGCGGAGCGGTTGGGTTGTACTACCGCCCGGTAGTACGCTTTGTGCGGCTGGTGCGTGGGTGGCGCAGGGGTAAGTTCGGCCCGTTCTGCGGTTTGGCCCCGGCAGCGCATCTCCGCAGTTAGCGCAGACGCATCAGTTGCTCGCGCACGTGGTCAACGGCAAGCACGGGCGCGTGCCATGCACGTTGAAATTGCTCGGCTTGTTCGCGTCGCGCTTCGCTATCAACGTGGGTGATGAGCACCGAGATTGTTTTGAGCTGCGGCCGGTCCTGCGTAAGGCGGGGGAGTTCTGCCAGAAGAAGGCGTGCGGCAAATTCAGCCGTGGCAAGGTCGCTCGGGCTGGCGTTGAGCTGTTCGCACGCAAGGGCGGGTCTGTGCACCACGGCTTCAATCGGTTGGTCGAAGCCATGTGCTCCCACCACAACAACCAGCGTGGACGCTTCCAGAGGAATCACCGGCTCGTGTTCGGCATGTGCCTTGAGGGGAAGCCCTCGCGATCCGTCCGCCTCAAGGAGTGCGTAGTCTGCGAGGCGGGCAAGTTCTGCCGCCGCGATGGGCGATGCGGCGAGTTTCCCATCCTCAACAGGTGTGCCGCAGCAGACGGTGCCATGCTCGGCAAGTGCCTGCCCAAGCTCGACCGGGTTGTCGCGCGTGAAAAGCGGCGTGTGAGGAAACGGGCGAATATGCGTGGTTGTGCTAAGGATAATGCGCGGGCGCTTACCGGCAGGGCTTGCGAGCTTGCCGGCGGCGATGAGATGGGCGAGCGCGGCGAGCGTCGTGGTTTTGCCGCCGCTGCCTATGACGGCGGTCACGCTTGGGCGGAGCGCAAGCGCTTGCGGGAGCTGGCTATAGGAAAGCGGTTCGATCACGGGTGTCCTTTCGAGGAGGTTTGGGCTAACCCTCATGGGGCTTGTCCTATTGTGCCACGCGGGAGCACAGCTGAGGTAAGGCATGGGTTGGGGTGCTAGCAGTCTGGAGGCGTACCAATTTTGTGCTCATGCTGCTCTTCAACCGCCCCGCGTCTCCTTGGTCGCCTCTTACGGACGCCTCTTACGGACGCCTCAGCCGTCCTCTCCTTTGCCTAAAGGGTAATGGCACTGGCATCGTTGTCGCTCCTCCCAGATAATGAAGGAAACCATACGGTTGTGGCTGCGTGTACGAATGGGAGACAAGATGCTTGTGGTGATCAGGGGTGCCGGCGACCTTGCGAGCGGTATTGCCGTGCGCCTGCACCATGCGGGTTTCTGCATCGTGATGCTTGATATCGCGCATCCCACTACGGTGCGTCGTACCGTGGCATTTTCGGAGGCCATCCGGCTGGAGAGCATGACGGTGGAGGATGTCTGTGCGCGGCTGGTAGGAACACCCGCCGAGGCGCGGGCATGCGTGGAGCAGGGCTCTATCGCAGTGTTGGTAGACCCTATTGCGGCGTGCGTTTCCCAGCTGCAGCCTCACGTGCTTGTGGATGCCATTATCGCCAAGCGCAACCTGGGAACACGCATCACCGATGCCCCACTCGTGATAGGTGTGGGGCCGGGATTCACAGCGGGCGTGGATTGCCACGCGGTCGTGGAAACAAAGCGGGGGCACCATCTGGGGCGCGTGTTCTGGGAAGGTTCTGCGGCCCCCAACACGGGTGTTCCCGGTGTGATCGCAGGGCATAGCGCCGACCGTGTGCTTCGTGCGCCGGCAGCCGGGGTGTTTGAGCCCGTACTCTCAATTGGCGACGAGGTGCATGCTGGCGATGTTGCCGCCATGGTTGACGGCGTGCCCATGAGGTGCACCATCGATGGCGTCTTGCGTGGGCTTCTGGCTCCCGGTGTTGAGGTGACGTCCGGCATGAAGGCGGGCGATATCGATCCGCGCGATGTGCGCGACCACTGCTGGACCGTTTCGGACAAAGCGCGCTCCATCGGCGGCGGCGTACTTGAGGCCATCTTGGCGTCCGCTACACGATCTACGCTGTAGGGGATAGGTCTGTTTGAGGAAGGTGCGTTTATGGAGGCAATGGTGCTGCAGAGGATAGCGGATGAGCTTGCAGCAGGCAGAGCAGCTGAGTTGTGCCTGCTCACAGCGGTTGAGGGCTCGTCCCCGCGCAAGCCTGGCGCCTGCCTTGCTGCTTTCGCTGACGGTACGTTTGTGGGCACGGTGGGTGGCGGTGCACTTGAGCGCCTGGTGCTCAAGTGCGCGGTGTCAAATCTGGCGGCTGGTCGGTCTGAGCAGCGCGTCTATACCATGGATGGGGCGCAGAGCACTACGGGCATGATTTGCGGCGGTGGGGCGGCCGTGTGCCATCTTTTGCTCGAGCCCGCAGCGCTTCCGGCTATCGAGGCGGTGCGAGCAGCTCGCGCGCGCGGCGCCGCTTGCTGCTTGGTTGTTGATGCCGCGCACGCAACGCTTGCTGCAACGTGTGCGGTAGATGTCAACGGGTCGCCCACAGCCTATCCGCTTTCTGGAACGCCCGCCCCGCTCGCCCCTGATGTTCTCCTGCAAGCGCTCGCCTGCGCAGAGCCCGCTTCCATTGGCGAGATGGGCGAGCATTTTGTGCTTCCGCTTGCTGCAGAGGGCAGTGTCTACATTGTGGGCTGTGGCCATGTGGGGCAGGCGCTGGTTCCGGTGCTCGCGGGCCTGGGCCTGAGCGTTACCGTGGTGGACGACCGTCCCGCTCTTCTTGAGGCTGCCTCTATCCCTGCGGGGGTGAATACCCTCTGTATTCCATATGCTGAGTTCTCACAAGCTGTGAGCCTTACCTTGCGTGACTACGTGATTGTGTGCACGTCTTCGCACGCGACCGATCTGGCCGTGGTGCGCCAGGCGCTCGCAGCGCACCCCTCATTTGTGGGCTGCCTTGGAAGCAAACAGAAGGCAGCGTTTATCCGAGGCAAACTTGCCGAAGATGGTTTGAGCGCAGACGACATGGCTCAGTTGCACATTCCGGTGGGGATTCCGCTTGGTGACGAGACCCCGGCAGAGATCGCTATCTCCATTGCAGCCCAGCTCATCATGCATCGTCATAGTTTTGTCCCTCAGGCCAGCGCTGCGGCGCGCGATTCAGAGAACGAGACGGCATAACGGGATGGGTGCCGGATAACGCGATGTTCGGTCCGCACCCGTCCGCCTTGGTTAAGCAGCAACGAAGCACGTTAATAAGGAGCTACGCATGAAACTCGGAATGGTTGGCACGGGCATGATTGCCCAGACGATGGGTCCACACCTCGGCGCATGGGGGTGTCCGCTCACGGCGCTTTGCTCAACGCCGCGGAGTCTCGACCGCGCTCGCGAGCTCGCGCAGGTGTGGGGCGTTGCCGAGGTGTTCAGCGACTACGCTGCTATGCTTGAGCAGGCAGACGTCGATACAGTTTATATCGCCGTTCCCAATCATCTGCACGCCTCGTTCACGTTGCAGGCGCTCGCGGCGGGCAAGCACGTGATTGTGGAGAAGCCGTTTGCGAGCACCGACGCCGAGGTTGCGCAGGTTATCGAGGAGGCCCGGACGCGTGACCTTCTGGTGTATGAGGCGGTGTCAACGCTGTATTTGCCCAACTATCTGCGTATCAAGGAATGGCTGCCGCGCATTGGTACCGTGAAGATCGTCACCTGCAACTACAGCCAGTACAGCAGTCGCTACGATGCGTTTTGCGCGGGAACGGTGCTGCCTGCGTTCAACCCGGCCATGTCGGGCGGAGCGCTCATGGACCTTGGCGTGTACAACCTCAACTACATTATGGGCCTCTTTGGCGCGCCGCAGCACGTGGCATACGCTGCCAATGTGGATCGCGGTATCGACACGTCCGGCGTTGCCATACTCGATTACGGCGCATTCAAGGCGGTGAGCATTTGCGCCAAAGATTGCGGGGCGCCCACAACAAACGTCATCCAAGGAACGAACGGTTACATCATGCAGACCACGCCGGCCAACCGCTGTGGGGCGGTGACGCTGCATCTTAACGATGGCACCGAGGAGGTCTTTGACGAGAGCCCCGAGCTGCAGTGGGAGTCTGAGTTCCGTGCGTTTGCGGCGGGCATTGAAGCCGGTGATCGCGCGGGTTGCGCGGAAAAGCTGGAGCACAGCCTTGCAGTTGCGCGCGTGCTTACCGAGGCACGCCGGCAGGCGGGTGTGGTGTTTCCCGCAGATAAGGCGTAAGAGGCGACTTTGCTTGTCATCTTTGCGGCGGCAGGGGATGCACGCTAGTTGAAGGGTGCCCTTGCGTCCCGCTTCCAGGCCACGGCTCCCAAACTACCCGTGGACTTGTGATGTGGTGGTTGCTCTTGGGTCGATTTGCCCTATAATACTTGCTCTGGACGTCGGGACGTGGCGCAGCTTGGTAGCGCGCCTGCTTTGGGAGCAGGATGTCGCAGGTTCAAATCCTGTCGTCCCGACCATATTGCGGGCGTAGTTCAATGGTAGAACCTCAGCCTTCCAAGCTGATGACGCGGGTTCGATTCCCGTCGCCCGCTCCAAGTAACAGATAGGCCAGGGCACGGTACCCTGGCCTTTTCTCGTTATGGGTTCATGCTGGCCGTTCTGTTTCGATGTTGTTGCGGTGACGTTTCCGCACAGGTTGTTCCTCCGTGCGCAACAATCGCGTCGTATTCTATGTGAGGCAAAATGCGCTGTTTGGGTATTACGCCCGCGCAGCACATTTCTGGCCGTTTGTTTGTGCGCCGTAAGGTGCCATATCGAATAAGGAGAGGAATATGAGCTATACCGAAAAGGTAATTGCCGAACTGAACGAGCGTTACGCCGACCAGCCTGAGTTCCTCCAGGCTGCCACCGAGGTGCTCGAGACCATTGAGCCTGCGTGCGAGGCCCATCCTGAGTTTGAGGAGGCCGCACTGCTTGAGCGTCTTGTTGAGCCCGAGCGCGTCATTATGTTCCGCGTTCCGTGGGTGGACGACGAGGGCAAGGTTCAGGTCAACCGTGGTTACCGCGTTGAGTTTAACAGCGCAATTGGCCCCTATAAGGGCGGTCTGCGCTTTAACCCCACCGTTACGCTAGGTATGCTCAAGTTCCTCGGTTTCGAGCAGATTTTTAAGAACGCGTTGACTACGCTGCCCATGGGTGGCGGCAAGGGCGGCTCGGACTTTGATCCCAAGGGCAAGTCCAACCGTGAGGTTATGGCGTTTTGCCAGAGCTTCATGACCGAGCTCTCGCGCCACATTGGTCCCAACACCGATGTTCCTGCTGGCGACCTGGGCGTGGGCGGCCGTGAGATTGGCTATATGTTTGGCCAGTATAAGCGCCTGCGCAACGAGTGGTCGGGCGTGCTTACCGGCAAGGGCCTCACGTTTGGTGGCTCGCTTGCCCGTACCGAGGCCACTGGTTACGGCCTTGTGTACTTCGTTGACGAGTACCTCAAGAGCAAGGGTGAGTCCTTCGAGGGCAAGAAGGTCGTTGTTCACGGTTCTGGTAACGTGGCCATCTACGCCATCCAGAAGGTTGCTCAGCTGGGCGGCACCGTTATCGCCTGCTCCGACACCAAGGGCTGGGTCGAAGATCCTGAGGGTATTGATTACCAGGTGCTCGAGCACATCTACAACAAGAAGCGCTCTGGTCACGACAAGGGTGTAAGCCTCGCCATGTATGTTGACGAGCGCCCAGGCGCGGTGTGGCACGAGGGCGACGGCCGCGGCGTGTGGCAACTTGCCTGCGATGTTGCGCTGCCGTGCGCTCGCGAGAACACGCTTCTGCTTGAGGACGCCCAGGCGCTTGTGGCCAACGGCTGCAAGGTGGTGGGCGAGGGCGCCAATATGCCCACCACGCCCGACGCAACCACCTACCTCATGGAGAACGGTGTTGCCTTCATGCCTGGTAAGGCGGCCAACGCCGGTGGCGTGCTCGTGTCTGGCCTTGAGATGAGCCAGAACGCCGAGCACCTCTCCTGGACCTTCGAAGAGGTTGATGGCAAGCTTGAGGGCCTTATGCGTGGCATGTTCCACAACGTGGACGACACCGCTCGCGCCTACGGCCACGAGGGCAACTTCGTGATGGGCGCCAACATTGCCGGCTTCCTGAAGGTTGCCGATGCCATGATGGCCCAGGGTGTGTGCTAGCGGCACATGTCGTAAAGTTTCGGTGCTCCGTAAGAGCGCCGAAGATACTTGCAAATTGAGCTGCAACAAATGCGCTCACTGGATAGGCAAGAGGAGCATGGCGGGATGCCCGCCATGCTCCTCTGCTGTTCTCAACAGTCGTTCACTGTGGTGTCTTGTAGCACGCGTCGTAAGTGCGTTAGTTATGTCATCGGTTCGGACTGCATGCAGCGTGCTCTATCGCGTGTTGCACCGATTTGTGATTCTCCGCCCGCATGCGCATGCTGCAGGATGCGGGTGGGGTGCGGAAGTGAGGCGAGCTCAATAGGCCCGCCTTGCTGGTGGTCGAGCAAGCTGGTTTTAAAATGCATAAAACAGGCAGTAAGGTGCATACGTTTTGCGTCAAAGAGAAGGGAAATCGACAGTTTCTCAGAAGCACCCTGTCTAGGTGGACAAAAATCCGAGAAGTCGGCGATACATCCCGGGTTTTGGCGGTGCGAATCCTCCACCGGGGCGATCCATGCAACAAAATCCCTGGATAGATTTATGCATGGACACCCCTGACGGCCCAAAATCGCCGACTTCTCTGATTTTTGTCCATCTGGGTCACTGGATTCTGATTTGACTGACCGTGTGAGGCCGGGCTGCGGCCTCAGGTGTGTCACCGTCGCTAGGTATGTTTGCTTTTCGGCTGGCAGCGGTACGCTACCAGCCGAAGATTGTAGATGGGCAAACTGGGGCTGCGTGTTGGCGGTGATTTCACTCATGCGCTGGCCGCTGCGCGCTAGCAGGCGGGCCAGCCAAATGCTGTGCGTAAACCATTGAGGAGTTCGATCTGCTTGACACCATAACCGCTCGTTCTGTTGCGATAGCGCATACCTGCGCGCTGGTACAACAGGCGCGCAATCGATTCGAGCGCTTCGATGCGCCTCAATTGCTCGCGGTTGATAACGATAGTGGTGATGCCCATAGCCTCAAGCCCCGCTGCGCGTTTGTCGTCATGGAGGCGTGCTCCTGGCTGCTCGTGATACGAGCCGTTGTATTCCAACGTGGCACGCGCCGCGGTCACGTAGGCGTCGCAAATAGCGTAGGGCATACCAGCGGCTTTCTGTGCGTCATCAGAGAAGTCGACTTGATGGTTGAGGATCATCTCTTTGATTGCGAACCCACCCCGCGCAAATGGCGCATGGTAAAGCGATGCCATAATGGCCTCACCGGGGGAGCGCGCGTCGTCGAGCGCACAACGAGCAGCAGGGATAGCCCGCGAGCAACCGCGTAGGGCCGAGAGCTTCTTGAGCTTTCGCTGAAGTTCTTTTGCGTGCAAGGCAGATTCGGCTTTTGCGTAGTTCTGCGATTCGTTCTCTGGTGATGCGCGCCACACTACACCCGCGCGGTGATCTTCTGGAAGCGAAAATGCTCCACAGAGCTCTTGAATAAGTGCCAGCACCTCAGGAAAGCAGTGTGTTTGAGCATATTGGGCAACCACAACGGCCGGCGCTACGACATAGATCCCTGGACTCATTTCAAGGATGCTGCCCGCAGGAAGCGGCGTACTAACAATGTGGCACCGGAACTCCGGCCTTGTGCGTTTGAGTGCTTTGCTCGAGCTGAGTACATCAATGCGGTAGCTAGAATCTTCGTGATTCCAAAGCCCGAGCCGGCACAACGTGTCCAGGTCGGCCAGCTGCCTGCCGATTACGCATGAGCTGAGCGCCCATTGCTGTTCCATGGTGTCCAACGGTCGCCAAGGCAGATACGCGTACCGACGACGAGCAACGCGTATGGCGCGTAAGGCGGCCATATGAGAGATGACGATTGTTTGGCTGGGGACATATTCCATGGGTGTTCTCCTTTGTGTGAACACCATCAAACTACGGGCGCCGCCCGGCTGGGAAGCATGTGTTCATAGCTTTCGGTAAACGGTATCTACCTGCTGAAACAGAAAGATTCGACGTACATTTCTGTAAGACGGATGCGACAAATTGGTAAGAATTAGGGAAGGTTGCGGCAAAGCTATAGAGCAGACTCGCGCGTATCGCCACGGGGCAGAGGAGCGAGAGGTTTCATGGTCGTTTTGTTTGCGGGGCTAGTCAGGCTGTTCGGCACCTTCAGCGAGCGTGCTTCTTCGATACACTGGCATCAAACTACAAAAGCGCGAAGAGAGAGGACGGGGAGCATGCTCGCATTCGCGCGGTATGAGCGCCCTGCAACGGTGGATGAGGCGCTGCAGCTGCTGCATAGCAAGCGGGGAAGTCGCGTTTTGGGGGGCGGCATGTGGATGCGCCTTTCCAAGCGCACCGTGCCCTGCGTGATCGACCTGTCTGATTGCGGGCTCAACACCATCGAGGAAACCGACGGTGCGTTTCGCATCGGCGCCTACGTTACGCTGCGCGACCTTGAGCGCGCCGATGCGTTCAACGAGGCAACGGGCGGTGTTCTCAACGCCGCGGTTCAAGACATTGTGGGCGTGCAGTTTCGTCGTCTAGCTACGGTTGGCGGAAGCGTGTTTGGTCGCTTTGGCTTCTCCGACGTTCTTTGCGCCCTGCTAGCGCTCGACACCGAGGTGGAGCTTGCCGAGGCGGGGCGGGTGCCGCTCGCAGCCTTTATGAATATGCCCTACGAACGGGACATCCTCACACACGTTATCGTGCGCAAGCATGCCTACCGAGCCTCCTATCAGTGCCTGCGCAAGGCCGCGACCGACTTTCCCACGATTAACGTGTGCGCCGCTCGCTGGGGCGGCGCCTGGCATCTTGCGGTGGGGGCGCGTCCGGCGAAGGCACGTTTGGTGGTAGCCGCGCATTCCCTCTCCGAGCGTCCTGATTCTGCGGAGCTGGCAAGTATCGTCGAGGACGTGCGCGCCCTCACATACAGCTCGAACCTGTGGGGGAGCGAGCGGTATCGCCGTCACCTTGCTGGCGTGCTGGCGGCCCGCGCCATAGCGGATGCTGCGGGCTACACCGAGGCTGAGGCAGATGCCCTGATCGCAACGCTTGAGGCGACGATCGAGGCAAAGGAGGTGCGCGCATGAGCCAGAATCTCATCGAGGTGGCACTTACCCTTAATGGCAAAAACGTAACTGCACGCGTTGCTCCCGATACCACGCTCTACACCTTTGTGCGCGAGCGCGGGTGTGCGTCGGTCAAGTGCGCCTGCGAAACCACCAACTGCGGACTCTGCACCGTGTGGCTTGACGGTAGCGCGGTGCTTTCGTGCGCGATCCCTATGGCGCGCGTGAACGGTCGCGAAGTGACGACGCTCGAGGGCTTACGGGAAGAATCGGCCGCCTTTGCTCGTTGCTTGGCCGAGGAGGGGGCCGAGCAGTGCGGTTTCTGCTCGCCCGGCCTCATCATGAACGTGCTTGCCATGGAGCGCGAGATTCGCGAGCGCGCGGCTGGGCAGGGCGTGGAGCCTACGGCGCCCACGGATGACGAGCTCAACGCCTACCTGGCGGGCAATCTGTGCCGCTGCACCGGGTACGAGGGGCAACGCCGTGCACTGAGGCGTTATGTTGCCGAGCGTTTCGCACCGGCGGCGGGCACGGACCAGGACGTATCGCCCGCACCAGCCACCGCCACAGCAGGGGAGGAGCGAGCATGAGCATGATCGTCACGCGCGCCGAGGAGCGTGCGCATCTCACGCACCTGGGCGCCGCCGAGGTTAAAAAAGACGCCGCCGCCCTCCTGCAGGGCAAGCCGCTCTTCACGGCAGATATCGCTCCGGCAAATGCCCTCACGGTGAAGATTCTCCATAGCCCGCATGCCCACGCGCGCATCACCTCGATCGACACTTCGCGCGCCGAGCGCGTGCCCGGCGTGGTGGCCGTCTACACCTATCGCGATGTTCCGCAGCGCCGTTTCACCCTGGCTGGTCAGAGCTATCCCGAGGCGAGCCCCTACGACCGTCTTATCCTGGACCAGGTTGTGCGCTACGTGGGCGACGAAGTGGCCATTGTGGCCGCCGAGACCGAGGAAGCGGCCACCAAGGCGCTTCGCCTCATCAAGGTTGAGTACGAACTCCTCGATGCCGTTCTCGACTTTACGCAGGCCATCGACAATCCCACGGTCATCCATCCCGAAGACAACTACCACGTTAACGGCGCCTGGATCAACAACGATCGCATGCGCAACATCGTCTCTTCTGGTTTGAGTGAACATGGCGACCTGGACGAGGCGTTTGCCGCCTCCGACGTGGTGCTCGAGCGTACGTATCACACGCTCGCCAACGCACAGGCCATGATGGAGACCTTCCAGGCCTTTGCCGAGCAAGACGCTTATGGTCGCATCACCGTCACGTCGTCTACGCAGGTGCCCTTCCATGTGCGCCGCATGGTGGCGGGCGCGCTCGATATTCCGCAGTCGCAGGTGCGCGTGATAAAGCCGCGCATCGGCGGTGGCTTCGGCGCCAAGCAGAGCGGCTGCGTCGAGATTTTCTGTGCCTTCGTAACCGCCATGACGGGCCGCCCGAGCAAAATCTTGTACACGCGCCAAGAGACCTGCTCGGCAAGCAACTCGCGTCATGAGATGCAGATGCAGGTGAAGATCGGCGCCACACGTGACGGGCAGATTCTCGCCATCGACCTGTACACCCTTTCCAACCAGGGTGCGTACGGCGAGCACGGCCCCACCACGGTGGGCCTCTCCGGCCATAAGACCTTGCCTCTCTACAACCACATGCGCGCCAGTCGCTTTGCCTTCGACGTGGTGTACACCAACACCATGCCGGCGGGCGCCTTCCGCGGCTATGGTGCCACGCAGGGCCTGTTTGCGGTGGAGTCGGCGGTGAACGAGCTGGCCGACACGCTGGGGATGGATCCCTGCGAGCTCAGGCTCAAAAACATCGTGCGCGAGGGTGAACGCCTGCCGCAATACGATGACAACACGCTCTATTCGTGCAGCTTGGAGGCGTGCCTCACGCGCGCCATGGACATGATTGGCTGGCGCGAGAAGGGCATGGTGCGCGACATGGGAAGCCATGTGCGCGCCTTGGGCGTGGCGCTTGCCATGCAGGGCTCGGCCATCGCGGGGATCGACATCGCTTCGGTTGATCTTCGCCTTGAGGAGACGGGCTTCTACACGCTTTCCATCGGTGCGACCGATATGGGCACGGGGTGCGATACCATCCTGGCGCAATTCGCTGCCGAGGCGCTTGGCTGTCCCACGCGCCGCATTGTGGTCCACGGCGTGGACACCGACGTCTCGCCGTTCGATACCGGCTCATATGCGAGTGCCACCACCTACCTTACCGGCATGGCGGTGGTGAAGGCGGCCGAGAATCTCATTGCTGAGCTGCGAGCGCGAGCCGCCGAACACATGGGGGTCGCGGCGGAGGACGTGCTCTTTGACGGCGAGCGCCTGCTGGCGTACGAGCCGGGTGTGCTCGCGCAAGCATCAGCGGCCAACGCGGGCACCGCCGAGTTCTCGGGCATCTACGACGATGTGGACGCCTTGGCGCGGAGCTACCGGGTGGCAACACAGGCGCCTGCGGTGGAGCCTGTGGCTACGCTTTCCCTCACCGAGCTTGCAAACGAGCTCGCGGCAGGCGGCAACGGCGACTGCCTCACCGCACACGGTGCCGCAAGCTCGCCCACGAGCCCTCCGCCCTTCATGGCGGGTATCGCCGAGGTGGATGTAGATAAGCTCACGGGCAAGATCGACGTGGTGGACTACGTTGCCGTGGTGGACTGCGGCACCGTTGCCAATGCGAACCTCGCCCGTGTGCAGGTGGAAGGCGGCATTGCCCAGGGTATTGGCATGGCGCTCACCGAAGACGTGCAGTACAGTGTGCACGGTCGCATGCGCACGGATTCGTTCATGACCTACAAGCTGCCCACACGCATGGATATCCCGCCCATCCGCGTTGACTTTGTGCCCAGCTACGAGCCCACGGGGCCCTATGGGGCCAAGTCCATTGGCGAGATTGTTATCAACACACCGGCGCCCGCGATTGCAAGCGCTGTGGCACACGCGACGGGGCATCAGGTGCGCACCCTGCCCATCACGCCCGAGAAGGCGCTGTTTGGCGAATAGGGGAGTACCAGGGGGAGCGCCACAAGCGAAGAAAGGGCGCGAGGCCACGTGTCTCGCGCCCTTCGGCCAATAGCCCGGCTCTGCGGCCCGCGCACCGCGCTTCATGTGTTCCATGTGCGCGAAGCGTGAGCTTCGGACGAACACACGGCGGCGCGCACGCAAGCTGGTGCTTTCTGCTATCATGCAAAGTCTGTGCGCAATGCGGGCGTGGCGGAATTGGTAGACGCGCTGGATTTAGGTTCCAGTGGGATTCCCGTGAAGGTTCGAGTCCTTTCGCCCGCACCAGACCCCGTCTGAGCGCGCCACCTGCGCCTGGGCATGCAGCCCAGCGCCGGACTTATATGTCATGAGGTGTGCCCAGCACCTGAGACCAGCTGGGCTTGTAAGAGGAGGAACGTTGAACATCACTCAGTCTGAGGTGCAAGACGGCAAGCTTACCGCGACGGTCACCATTCCCGCCGCCGACGTCGACGCCGAGATCAAGAAGGCTTATCGCGAGGCTGCTAAGCGCTACCGCTTCCCGGGTTTCCGCTCGGGCAAGGCTCCTCGTCCCGTGATTGACAGCGCGCTGGGTGCCGAGGCCACGCTTGCCCAGGCCACCAACGCTATCATCGGCTCCAACGAGCCCAAGGTGCTCGACGAGCTCGACATCGTGCCGGTTACCGATGGCGAGTACAAGGACATCGACATCTGCAAGGATCACGAGGACTACACCTACACGGTGACGTTCAAGCTCCGTCAGAAGGTCGAGCTCTCCTCCTACGAGCCGGTTGAGATTGAGATGCCCCCCGCGGAGGTCACCGAGTCCGAGATCGACGCGCAGGTTGAGATGCTTCTCAGCTATCATGCCTCCTTCGAGGACGTTGAGGATCGCGGCGTGGAGAAGGACGACTTTGTCACGACCGAGATCAAGAACGTCAAGAACGCTGAGGCCCTTGCTGGCGATTCCCGCATGGTCATCGCTGGCTCCGGCAACCTGCCCTCCGCTGTTGACGAGGGCATCCTGGGCATGAAGCTCGAGGAGACCAAGGAGATCTCTTGGACGCCCGAGACCGAGGGCGCCGAGGAGGCTGCCGTCGAGGTCACCGTCAAGAGCATCCGTGCCCGCAAGATGCCCGAGCTCACGGACGAGTTTGCGAAGAGCGCCTTTGGCTTTGACGATGTTGCCGCTATGCGCGAGGCTGTTAAGTCCGAGATTGCTCAGGACAAGGAGGCGCAGCTCCCCGGCCTCAAGGAGAACCGCGCTGTGGCGAAGCTCGCTGAGCGCCTTGACCTCGAAGAGGTCGACAAGGACTACGAGCAGTCCGTCTTCTCCGAGCTGGGCCAGAACTTCCTGCAGAGCCTGTCCGCCCGTGGCATGTCGCTCGACACCTGGCTTCAGGCCAACCGCATTTCCTCGCAGGACTTCATCGCCGACCTGCATCATCAGGCCGACGACGTAGCCCGTGAGTCCCTTGCGCTCGACGCGCTTGCTCGCGAGCTCAAGATTGAGGTCACCGACGAGGACATCGACAACGAGTTTGTCCGCGCTGGTGTGGAGGACCCCGAGGCTTCCAAGGCTCAGTTTGTTGCCGAGGGCCGCATCCCCGCTGTTCGCGACTCCATCCGCCGCTCCAAGGCGTGCGACTGGCTGGTTGAGACCGCCAAGGTCACCGAGGTGGATCAGACCGCCCAGGCCGACAACGCGGACGCCGAGTAGGCTTGTTTGACAACCCGCTTATGCGGGTATGATTGGTGCCGGATTTCCGGTAAAGGATGCGGTGGCCGGGTCGCTTGCGAGCCGGGTGCCGCATCTGCACGTTATGTGCCTGATGGGTTCAACCGATGGGAGACCATATGATTCAACAGGTCACGTCGGCCCTTGTGCCGTATGTTATCGAGCAAACTCCGCGCGGTGAGCGCAGCTACGACATCTATTCGCGCCTGCTCAACGACCGCATTGTGTTTCTGGGCGAAGAGATCAACTCTGTCACGGCTAACCTCGTAATTGCGCAGCTGCTGCACCTTGAGAGCCAGGATGCCGAGAAGGACATCTCGCTCTACATCAACTCGCCCGGCGGGGAGGTGTACTCGGGTCTGGCGATTCTTGACACCATGAACTTCATCAAGCCCGATGTCTCCACCATCTGCGTGGGCATGGCCGCCTCTATGGCGGCGGTGCTTCTGGCCAACGGCGCTCACGGCAAGCGCTTCTGCCTGCCCAACTCGATGGTCATGATCCACCAGCCGAGCGGCGGTGCCCAGGGTCAGCAGACTGAGATTGAGATTGCGGCGCAAGAGATTAAAGAGACGCGTCGCAACCTTAACCAGATTCTCTCCGATGCCACGGGTCAGCCGGTTAAGCGCGTTGAGCGCGATACCGAGCGCGACCACTACATGCGTGCCAAGGATGCGCTTGCCTACGGCATCGTCGACCGCATCATTGGTACGCGCAACGACGCAGCGAAGGGTGCTGAATAATGCCAAACGATTCTCGAGGCGACCAGTATCCTGTGGGCCCCATTCGCTGCTCGTTTTGCGGCAAGGGCCAAGATCAGGTGCGCAAACTGGTAAAAGGCCCTACAGACATCTTCATTTGCGACGAATGTGTTGCCGCCTGCGTTGAGATTTTGGAAGAGGCGCTGGCAAACGACTTCATGACCTCCCACGATGACTTCTCCGACATGATGGACGCCTTTGGTATCCAGGCACCTGCCGGCGAAGCTGCTGAGGAGCCGGAGACGTCGCACAAGCAGGTTATCGACCGCGTTCCCACCCCGCACGAGATCTACGACGAGCTTTCGCAGTACGTGATGGGTCAGGAGGACGCTAAGCGCGCCATGTCCGTTGCCGTGTACAACCATTACCGCCGTGTTCTTGAGGGCGGGGCGGCCGAGGGTGCGCGTGACGAGTCCGACGGGTCCGCCGGTCGTGAGCCCATTGGCAAGCATGCCGCGGGTGCGGATAGCTTGGACGACGTGGAGCTTGCGAAGTCGAACATCTTGCTGCTGGGCCCCACGGGCACGGGCAAAACGCTGCTCGCGCAGACGCTTGCTCGCATCCTGGAGGTGCCCTTCGCCATCGCCGATGCCACGGCTCTCACCGAGGCGGGCTACGTTGGTGAGGATGTTGAGAACATCCTGCTCAAGCTCATCAACGCTGCTGATGGCGACATTGAGCGCGCGCAGGTGGGCATCATCTACATCGACGAGATCGATAAGGTGGCACGCAAGGCCGAGAATCTCTCCATTACGCGCGACGTTTCGGGCGAGGGCGTGCAGCAGGCGCTGCTCAAGATCCTGGAGGGTACGGTGGCGAGCGTGCCGCCCACAGGTGGACGCAAGCACCCCCAGCAGGAGCTTTTGCAGATCGATACCACGAACATCCTCTTCATTTGCGGTGGTGCCTTCGTGGGTCTCGACAAGATCATCGCCGACCGCGTGGGCAACAAGGGTGTCGGCTTCAACTCCGAGATTGCCGGCCCCACCTCCACCGACGAGAACGATCTGCTTCGCCAGGTGCTCCCGCAAGACCTCAATGCCTTTGGCATGATTCCCGAATTTGTGGGCCGCACCCCGGTGATCACCCAGACCTGCGCGCTTTCCGAGGACGACTTGGTCTCCATTCTCACGGAGCCTAAGAACGCCATCGTGAAGCAGTACCGCCGCATGTTCCAGCTGGAGCACTGCGACCTGGAGTTTGAGCCCGAGGCGCTGCACGCGATTGCCCATATGGCGCTCGAGCGCAAAACGGGTGCGCGCGGCCTGCGTGCTATCTGTGAGCAGCTGCTACAGAAGACCATGTTCGATCTGCCGAGCGAGGAGGGCGTTGCCAAGGTTGTGGTGACCGCCGCCTCGGTGCGCGGCGAGGAGGAGCCGCGGCGCGTGCTAGCGGCATAGCGCCGGCTGCGCAGTGCCTCGCGCGCTCAAAACCAAAGAGATGGAACGGGCCCGTTTCGCCTTTAAGGGGTGAGACGGGCCCGTTGCGTGTTGACGTTTCAGGCGATATCCGCCATCACCATTCCAGCCGTGCGCCCTCGCGTAGAAGCTCTGTTTCATCGCCTAGAGCCTCAACAGACCTTCCAGCTACTGTGCTATCCTTCTAGCTCGTATATAGCGATGCGGGGAAGGACCCTTCATGGAAGAGATGCCCAAAACCTATGATCCCGCCGAGAACGAGCCCAAAATCCTCGAGAAGTGGCTTGCCGGCGGATATTACCAGCGTAGCCCCGAGCGCCGTCCGGGCGCGGGCGATTGCACCGTTGTTATTCCGCCGCCGAACGTAACCGGCGTGCTTCACATGGGCCATGCGCTCGACGATTCCATTCAGGATGCCATCGTGCGTGAGGCACGCATGCGCGGCCGCTCCACGCAGTGGATCTTGGGCACCGATCACGCTGGCATCGCCACGCAGACCAAGGTTGATAAGAAGCTCAAAGAAGAGGGCAAGAACCGCCTTGAGATGGGCCGCGAGGCTTTCTTGGATGCCTGCTGGGACTGGACGCACGAGTACGGCGGCACCATCAAAGAGCAGATCAAACGCATGGGTTGTTCAGTTGACTTTGAGAACGAGCGCTTCACCATGGATGCCGACTACGCCGAGGCAGTGCGCCGCGTCTTCTGCGATTGGTACCACGACGGCCTTATCTACCGTGGTAAGCGCATCGTCAACTGGTGCCCCTCTTGCACCACGGCCATCTCGGACGACGAGGCGGAGTACCAGGATGAGGCGGGCCACCTGTGGCATCTGCGCTATCCGCTCACCGAGCCGGTGAACGGCCAGGAATACATTGTGGTTGCCACCACGCGTCCCGAAACCATGCTCGGCGACACGGGTGTGGCCGTGAGCCCCAAGGACCCCGAAAAGGCGGCCTTTGTGGGCAAGACGGTGAAGCTCCCCATCGTGGACCGCGAGATCCCCATCTTTGAGGACTGGCACGTGGACGCAGGCTTTGGCTCGGGCTTTGTGAAGGTTACGCCGGCCCACGACCCCAACGATTACGCCATGGGCCAGGCGCACAACCTGCCGCAGATCAACATTTTCGACGAGCATGCCGTCGTGGTTGATGGCTACGGCGAGTTCAGCGGTATCACGCGCGAGGAGTGCCGCGAGAAGGTGCTCGCGTGGTTTGAGGAGCACGGCCTGCTCGACCACGTGGAAGACCACGAGCACTCCGTTATGCATTGCTACCGCTGCGACACCACGCTGGAGCCGTGGCTCTCGGAGCAGTGGTTCGTTGCCGTGGACAAGCTCAAGGGCCCTGCCATCGAGGCTGTGACTTCTGGCCGTGTGCGCTTCAACGCCGAGCGCTGGAAGCAGTCCTACCTCACCTGGATGGAGAACCTCAAGGACTGGTGCATTTCCCGCCAGCTCTGGTGGGGTCACCGCATCCCGGTCTTCTACTGCGAGGATTGCGGCTGGGAAGACGCCCTCATGGAGGACACCGACGTATGCCCCAAGTGCGGTGGCCACCACGTGCATCAGGATGAGAATGTGCTCGACACGTGGTTCTCGAGCCAGCTGTGGACCTTCGCCACGCAGGGCTGGCCGCAGCACCCCGAGCGCTTGGCGGGTCATCATCCCACCACGGCGCTCGTGACCGCGCGCGACATCATTGCTCTTTGGGTTGCCCGCATGATTATGAGCTCTGAGTATTTCCTCCACGAGGAGCCGTTCCATGACGTGGTGATTTACCCCACCGTGCTCGCGAAGGACGGCAGCCGCATGTCCAAGAGCAAGGGCAACGGCGTGAACCCCATGGACCTCATGAGCATGTATGGCGCCGATGCCATGCGCTTCAACCTGCTTTCGCTCTTCACGGCCAACCAGGATGTGCGCTTCGACGCGGACTTTGACAAGAACAAGCAGTTTGTAGGCTCCGCCCGCACCGAGCAGGCCAAGGCCTTCATCACCAAGATTTGGAATGCGAGCCGCTTCCTCCTCATGAATATGGAGGGCTACACGCCGGGTGAGCCGGTTGCCGAGACGGCGGCCGACGCCTGGATCTTCAGCCGTTTGGCCAAGATGGTGCGTGATGTGACGGCTGGCATTGAGAACTACACCTTTGGCGAGGTGGCCCGTACGGTGCAGGCGTTCTTCTGGAACGAGGTCTGCGACTGGTACGTTGAGGTTACGAAGGCCCGCCTCAAGGACGAGGGTGCTCGCCTGCAGGCGCAGCGCAACCTCATCTTTGTGCTGGATACGAGCCTGCGCCTGATGCATCCGCTCATGCCGTTTGTGACCGAGGCCATTTGGGACACCATGCCTGCAAGCTGCCTGGACGAGGATGGCGCCCGCGCCGAGGCCCTCATGGTGGCCGCCTGGCCCGAGCCCGAGGCGTACGAGCGCTGGATCAACGAGCCGGCCGAGCGCGCCTTCGAGCTCACGCGTGCCGTGGTGACCGACGTGCGCTCCACGCGCGCCCGGTATCGCCTGAGCCCCAAGGAAGCCCTGCCGTGCGTGATTTGCGCACACAGTCCCGAGGTTGCTGAGGCAATCGAGGGTATGGGCACCTTTATCTGCGCAAATGCCAACCTCCGCGAGCTTTCGGTGTGGGGCGAGGACAGCTTT
Source organism: Candidatus Limicola stercorigallinarum (assembly GCA_018711625.1). Taxonomy (GTDB): domain Bacteria; phylum Actinomycetota; class Coriobacteriia; order Coriobacteriales; family Coriobacteriaceae; genus Limicola; species Limicola stercorigallinarum. The sequence goes on from DVID01000010.1 coordinate 27,982, forward strand.
GTGAAGCCCGCTGAGGCCATCGCGCTTGCTGGTCCCGATTTTGATGCGTACGTGGTGGTGGGCGATCTGGTCGATTTCGCTGCCGAGCGTGCTCGCATTGAGAAGACCATCGCCAAGAGCCAAAAGGAGCTCGCAAGCGCTCAGAAGACGCTCGCCAATGAGGGCTTTATCGCGAAAGCGGCGCCTGACGTGGTCGCGAAGAAGCGTGAGCGTGCGGCTGAGCTTGAAGCTGAGATTGCCGCACTTGAGGCGCAGCTTGCCGACTTTGCGTAAGCTCGCCAACTGAGATTTGTCAGGCCGCGGGCGTTGTCACCTTTACGCAGCGCCCGCGGCTGCTCGCATCATGTCGAGATATCGTCGATGCACTACGTTTCGGCCAAGAAAGGGCTGTTTTCTGACCGAAACGTAGTGCATCGACGTTTTTCGTTTGACGATATTCGCATGCCACGTTCCTTGTGCCGGTGATTATCTGTTCTCATCAGCGCTCTGTAAACCTTGCGCATACCGCCCAGGATCGTCGGGGTCGCGGTAGTATGGAAGGGCGGCAGAACACCATAGCGACAGCATCGACGCCGCAAGCGATGGGGGTTACCATGGCAGACCTGGGAGCAATGCGCGAGTTTCACAAGCATTGGGAGGCATACGTGGCCGATGAGCAGGCTGCGGCGTTGCTTCGCACCCGTCCTCCGCTTGATGTGGCTGCGTTAACGCCTGCTGATCGCGCGCGCCCCATGTTGGAACAGCCTGCCTCTGCCGCCTATGATGAGCATGCGCTCCATGATGCGCTGGCGCGCGTACAGTCCACCTCACACCCCAGCACTGATGCGCCCCGCGATACATTGTGGGGCTGGTGGCTCGATGATCCGGTGTGGTCGGTGATGGGGGAGCTCCGCCATGCCATGGCGGCGCGCGATGCGGCACACGCAACGCTTGCTGGCCTTGCGCTCAGCGCGGCGCAGCAGATTGATGCCGATGAAGCGTATAGCACGGCGCGGGCATCCATTGCCTCGTACCTCGTGGCGAACGAAGAAGACGAACGCGTGCGCGATGACCTTGCCGCCCGCCGTGCAGAAGTTACGGCTCAACCCCCGGTGCCGGCAGGCTTTTTTGCACGCCTCAAGGCTCGCATCATGTTTGCTCTGGTGGGTCGCCGGCGCCAGCGCGAAGAGCAGGAGGCGCTCGACCGGCGTATGGCCGATGTCCAGGCCCGGATGGACTTGCGTGCGCGTGAGATAACGCGCCTGGAAGAAACGGTTACCGCGCGTCGGTTCGAGGTGGAGAGCGCGGTGGAGGAGGCGCTTGCTACCACGACACAAGAGCTTGCCACCATCGAGGAGCACATCGTGGCCCTCTTGGACGATGACCTCACCCGTCGCGACGCTACCTATGAGCCGGGCTCGCTGCTTGACCTTCCCTTTGACGAGGCGTTTGCGCAGGCAAACGACCACGAGTGGTGTGTGCTCGCCGCATGGATGGATGCCTATGCGGCGCATCTGCCCGAGGTGCTCGAGCGTGTGAGTAATGCTGCCGCGAGTGAGGCGGTGTGGCTTGAAGGCCATGCGCCGTATGGCAAGCGTTACTGGCCGCTTACGCCCGAGGTCGTTGCCCTTATGGAATCGGGCCGTGCACACGCAAGCAACACAGCGCTCAACGTGGTGCTCCAGCGCGTGTAGCGCCATAGGCGCGTTCGGCATTGTCTTATAAGCAGGGCAGATTCCCTGAGACATCATCTCGGCGGGTCGTCTTGAGGCCATGCCCTTGCAGCGCCGCGCTACCCGCTCAATGTCGATTGCGTAGCCGCGCCCTCCGTTTACCCGATGGCACGCTTGCACGTTCGCCCGATGGGCTATCCTAAAAGCCTGCGGTGCAATTGGGTGCCTTCGGGCGCCACGACGAGAGGGGAGTTGCGCATGGCGGAATACAAGTCCGATATCGAGATCGCACAAGAGGCGGAGATGTGGCCCATCTTGCGGGTGGCAGAGCAGGTTGGCCTCACCGAGGATCAGCTTGAATACTATGGCCGCTACAAGGCAAAGGTCGACATCCACGCGCTTGCCGATGCGCCTCGCAAGGCCAAACTCGTGCTCGTGACCGCCATCAACCCCACGCCCGCCGGCGAAGGCAAAACCACCACATCGGTGGGTCTTGCCGACGCGCTCTCGCGTTTGGGCAAGAAGGCCGTGTTGGCGCTCCGTGAGCCCTCACTCGGCCCTGTCTTTGGCATCAAGGGCGGTGCTGCCGGCGGCGGTTACGCTCAGGTGGTTCCCATGGAGGATATCAATCTGCACTTCACGGGCGACTTCCATGCTATCGGCGCGGCCAACAACCTCCTTGCGGCCATGCTTGACAACCACATTCAGCAGGGCAATGCCCTTGGCATCGATCCTAAGTCCATCACCTGGAAGCGTGCGGTCGATATGAACGATCGTCAGCTCCGCCACATTGTGGATGGCTTGGGCGGCAAGATGCAGGGCGTGCCGCGCGAGGATGGCTTTGATATCACGGTCGCGTCCGAGGTTATGGCGGCGTTCTGCTTGGCGAAGGACCTCATGGACCTCAAGGCGCGCCTGGGCCGCATGGTGGTGGCATACACCTACAGCGGCGAGCCCGTTACCGCGTCTGACCTCAAGGCCGAGGGTGCCATGGCGGCGCTCCTCAAAGATGCCATCAAGCCCAACCTGGTGCAGACGCTCGAGCACACGCCCGCTTTTGTGCACGGCGGCCCCTTCGCTAATATCGCCCACGGCTGCAACTCGGTGCAGGCTACCGAGACGGCGCTCAAGCTGGGCGAGTACGTGGTGACCGAGGCCGGCTTTGGTGCCGACCTGGGTGCCGAGAAATTCCTCGACATCAAGTGCCGCATGGCCAACCTTGACCCCGATGCCGTCGTGGTGGTTGCTACCGTGCGTGCCCTCAAGTACAACGGCGGCGTGCCTAAGGCGGAGCTCACCACCGAGAACCTCGAAGCGCTTGAGGCGGGCCTGCCCAACCTGCTGCGTCACGTCTCGAACATCCGCGACGTGTACGGCCTGCCCTGCGTGGTGGCCATCAACGCCTTCCCCACAGACACCGAGGCCGAGCTCAAGCTGGTGGAGGAGAAGTGCCACGAGCTGGGTGTGAACGTCGCCCTCTCTGAGGTGTGGGCCAAGGGCGGTGCCGGTGGCGAGAACCTGGCGCGCGAGGTCATGCGCCTGTGCGAGGAGCCGCACACCTTCCACTTCTCGTATGAGACGGGTTCCTCGGTCGAGGATGCGCTTGAGGCCGTTGCCACCAAGATCTACCACGCCGACGGTGTGGATTACACGCCGGCAGCCAAGAAGCAGCTCGCTCAGCTCAAGGCAACGGGCTTTGGCAACCTGCCCGTATGCATCGCTAAGACGCAGTATTCCTTCACCGACGACCAGCATGTGCTGGGCGCTCCCGAGGGTTTCCGCATCACGGTGCGCAACCTCAAGGTGTCGGCCGGCGCTGGTTTTGTGGTGGCGCTTACGGGCGACATCATGACCATGCCGGGCCTGCCCAAGGTGCCTGCTGCCGAGAAGATCGACGTGCTGGAAGATGGCACCATCGTAGGCCTCTTCTAGCATCCGTTTGTTCCAACCCCGATGAGCTCTTCTGCGGTTATGTCGCAGGGGGCTCGTCGGGGTTTTGTGCGCACGAGACGTGCCAAGTAAAGGACGAAATCGTATGACAGAATCGTTGACGGGGCTTCGCCTCGATGAGTTCTGCTCTGCCCTGGCGGCAAAGCGGGCTGTACCGGGTGGTGGCGGAGCGGCCGCCCTTACCGGCGCGCTCGGCGTGGCGCTTTGTTCCATGGCGGGTAACTTCACCGTGGGAAAGCCTGCCTATGCCCATGTTGAAGACGAGCTTAAGCGCATGCTTGCCGAGGCAGAGGACGTGCAGAAGCACTTGGTGGCCCTTGTTGACGAGGATGCTCGTGCCTTTGAGCGCGTATCGCAGTCATGGCGTATACCCAAGGACGATCCTGCGCGCGCCGAGCGCGTGGAGGAGGCTACCCGTAACGCCTGCCAGGCTCCGCTGGAGATGATGCGGCAATGTGGTCGTGCGCTTAAGCTGCTCGAAGAGATGGAGGAAGCGGGGAGCCATCTGCTGCTTTCTGATGTTGCCTGCGGAGCCTTGCTGTGCTCGGCAGCCTTGGAGGCGGCGAGTATCAACGTGTTTGTAAACACTACGTCGCTCCACGACCGCGCGCTTGCGCATACGATTGAGTCCGAGGCCGATGCCCTGCTTGATACGTGGCTTCCGCGTACCCGCGCGTTGGCGACGCGGGTAGCGCTGCGCGTCCGAGAGGTGGTGTAGTATGGCTGAGCTCTTGCGGGGCGCCCCCGTTGTTGCTGCCATTACCGAAGATCTGCAGGCGCGTGTTGAGCGCCTTGCTGCCCATGGTGTCACACCTGGCCTTACCATCGTTCGCGTGGGCGAGCGCGAGGACGACATCTCCTATGAGCGTTCCATATGCTCGCGCGCCGCTAAGGTGGGTGTGGCGGTTACCGTCCAGGCGCTCGATGCGTCGTGCACCGATGCGGACCTACATGCGGTAATCGCTCAGGCAAATGCCGATGCGAGCGTTCACGGCATCTTGCTCTTTCGCCCGCTGCTGGCAACACTTGATGAGGCGCGTGCCTGCGCGGCTCTCGAACCGGCGAAGGATGTCGATTGCCTTACGCCGCAGTCGCTCTTTGGCGTGTTTGCCCGTCAGCCGGTGGGGTATCCGCCTTGTACGGCCCAGGCTATCATCGAGATGCTTGACCACGCGGATGTTCCGCTTTCAGGCGCCAACGTAGTTGTAGTGGGACGCTCGCTTGTGGTGGGCAGGCCGGTCTCGATGATGCTTCAGGCAAAAGATGCCACGGTGACCATGTGCCACACAAAAACGCGCGACCTTGCGCACGTGTGCTCGCAGGCAGACGTGCTGGTGGTGGCTGCGGGGTGTCCGGGGCTTATTGGTGCGGACGCGGTGCGTCCCGGCCAGGTGGTGATTGATGCGGGCGTAAACTGGGATGCCCGGGAGGGCCGCTTGGTGGGCGATTGCCGCTTTGATGAGGTGGAGCCCATCGTGCGAGCTGTGACGCCGGTTCCCGGTGGCCTGGGTGCCGTTACGACGGCGGTGCTCTGCAAACATGTTGTGAACGCGGCGGAGGCCGCGGCAGGGGAGGAGTGTGCCCATGGCGGTCGATAAGGCGCGTGCCGAGGCGGCTATTCGCGAGTTTCTCTATGCGGTGGGCGAAGATCCCGACCGCCCCGGGCTTCTGGAGACGCCTGATCGTGTTGCCCGTGCAGCCGAGGAGCTCTTTGCGGGGTACGAGGATGACCCCGCTCATCATCTGCGTAAGCAGTTCCACGAGAGCGGCAACGAGGAGATGGTGATTGTGCGCGATATCCCCTTCTCTTCCATGTGCGAGCATCACATTCTGCCCTTCACAGGCAAAGCGCACGTGGCCTACATCCCGCGCGATGGCCGCATCACCGGGCTCTCCAAGATCGCACGCTGCGTCTCGGGGTTTGCGCACCGGTTGCAGCTACAAGAACGCCTGACCGCCCAGATTGCTGACGCCATGATGGACGAGCTTGAGCCCTTTGGCGTGCTGGTGGTGCTTGAGGCCGAGCATACCTGCATGACCATGCGCGGCATCAAAAGCGCCGGCGCCCTTACGGTGACCTCGGCGGTACGCGGCACGTTTAGGGCAGATATCAAAACGCGTGAAGAGGCTCTGCGTTTGCTGGGGCTGAACGGATAGGGGGATCCATGGCGTTTCGTGCAAACGAGTCGGCCGCGGCGATGCTTACGGCTGAAGCTCTTGAGGCCGCGGCAGAGGAGGCAGGCGCGAAGAAGGTGGCGCTTTCTTCGCCCAAGGCGTTCTTGCTGGGTATATGTGCTGGTGCCTTTATCGCTTTGGGCGCAACCTTCATGTTGGTGGTTAAGGCGGACGCCTCGCTTTCGTTTGCCGTTTCCCAGGTGCTGGGCGGCTTGGTGTTTTGCCTCGGCCTCTTTTTGGTGTTTGTGGCTGGCGCCGAGCTCTTTACCGGCGACAACCTGATGGTGTGCGGTGCGCTTTCGCACAAATACAGCTGGCTTCAGGTGTTGCGCATCTGGGTGCTCGTGTATGCGGGGAACCTGGTGGGGTCGCTTGCTATTGCCGGGCTTCTCACCGCAGCGGATTTCGCTGCGCAGGGCTCGGGTGGCGTAGGTGCGGCGGCGCTCGCCGTCGCCACTTCTAAGGCGGTCTTGACGCCGGGCGTGGCGTTTGCCCGGGGTATCCTCTGCAATGTGGTGGTATGCCTGGCTGTGTGGATGGGCTTTGCAGCGCGAAACGTGGTGGAGAAGCTCACCTGCGCCGTGCTACCTGTTACGGCTTTTTGCGCATGCGGGTTTGAGCACTGCGTGGCCAACATGTTTTTCTTTGCTTACGGTCTGCTTGTGCAGGGTGGCCCTGTAGCATCGATTGCCGACGGCATTACGTTCGCCGGTGTGGCAAGCAACCTTCTTTGTTCTACCGCGGGCAACATAGTAGGTGGCGCTGTGCTGGTGTCGGTTGTCTATTGGCTGGCCTACGGCAAAAAGTAATGGACGCTTGTGGGATCGATGCCGGAGGAACAGAAGCGCTCCCGGCGTTTGATATAGAGGCTGTGCTTGCGCAGGCTGGAGCTAAACGCACTGCTCGGGAGCGTTTGCGTGCTCTGCGTGATGGTATGGACGCTCAGCATGCTTCCTCGTACGACAGGGCGATTGCGCACCGGGTGCTTACGCTGCTTGATGAGCTCAATGCGTCGTGCGTGTATACCTACATCTCGGTAGCTAGCGAGGTTGATACGCGCCAGATCGTATCGGAGCTTTGTAAGGCAGGGGTGCCGGTGGCGGTGCCGCGCGTGACGGATGCGCATAACCTTGCCTGGCACGAGTTGCATGCGCTTGAGGAACTTGTGCCGACGCATCACGGTCTTTTGGAGCCCCGCGTGTCCGCGCCATTGGTTTCGTTGCCAGCGGTGCCCGGCGCGTCCAACGAGCTCGATGCGTCCGCTGCGTTCGATGTGCCCGGCGCACGTCGCACAGCAGCCCTTGTGCCGGGGCTCACCTTTGACCGTGCGGGGTTTCGCCTGGGCTATGGCGGCGGCTTTTACGATGCATTTCTGGCACAATTTCCGGATGTTGCCATCGGGCTTTGTCGCGCTATCTTTCTGGCCGGGTGTCTTGAAACCTGTGGCCTTGTTGAGGCGCACGACCAGCCTGTTTCCTATGTTGTCACCGAAACCACGACGCTGCGCGCCTACGCGCCGGCTCGAAAGGATGGGTAGTTCATGACGAACTCCATGCAGCATGTGCCTTCGTCGGAGAAGTCCTATACGCCGCCCTTCGCGGCGGAGGAGCTGAGTTTTGCCGAGGCGGTTTCGCTTGCGGCTGATACTGGCACGCTCACGGGTGATGCGGGCCCGCTGCTTGAGACGGTTATCGACATGCTTGATGAGGCGGGCCGCCCGGACCGGTATGTTGACTGCATCCAGATTGCCGGCACCAACGGCAAAACATCAACGGCGCGCTTCGCCGCTGCCATCTTGCGTGGCGAGGGCTTGAATACCGCACTCTACACCTCGCCACAACTGGTGCGTTATCCCGAGCGCATGGAGATCAACGGTACCGTGGTGGATGATGCCACCTTTGCTCATGGCGTTTCTGTTGCCGTTGAAGCGGGGCGGCGTGTGAATGCGCACAGGCGTGCAGCTGGACTTCAGACCTACACCATCACGCCGTTCGACCTGCTCACCGTGGCCGCGCTGGTGATCTTTGCCGAGCGCCCTGTTGATGTGGCCGTGCTTGAGGTGGGCATGGGTGGCCGCTGGGATGCTACGAGCGCAACCGATCCTGTTGCGGTGGCCATCACCGGCATCGGTCTTGACCACATGCATATTCTGGGCAATACGCTCGGCGAGATTGCGCAGGAAAAGGCTGCTGTCATCAAGCCAGGCCGCATCGTGGTGCTGGGCGAGGGCGTGCACGACCCCGAGGTTGAGCCTGTGATGATGGGGCAATGCCAGGCGTGTAACATCGCGCCCCTTGTCGCTGAGCACACGCTTATCCACGCGCCGGAGCATATAGGCGACGCCACGACGCTGCAGGTAACCACACCGCGCACCACCTATACCGTCTCGCTCCGTAAGCCGGCATATCAGGCGCAAAATGCCGCGTGCGCCATCATGCTTGCCGAAGCGTATTGCGCTCGCGAGCTTGCGCAGGATGCGCTAGAGGCCTCGCTCCTCAACTGTCCCACACCGGGCCGTTTTGATGTGTTGAGCACCTATCCCCTGGTTTTGGTGGATGCTTGTCACAATCCGCAGTCGTGCGCGACCTTTGTGTCCTCGCTCGATGAGATCGCACCCCAGGTGGATGAGCGGCCCGTGCTGCTCGTGGCGGCGCTTAAAGACAAGGATGTTTCGGGCATTGTTGAGCACCTGTTGCCGGCGTTCCCGCGTGTGGTCGTTACCCAGACGGCGTCCGATCGCGCGGTGCCCCATGAGGAGCTTGCAGAGCTCGTACGCACAGAGCTTGACCATGCGGGGAGGCCCGCCGATGATCTGGTGGGGGTGTATCCAACGGTTGCTGATGCGGTGGAGCATCTGCAGGGATGTGGCCATGCTTTTGTTGCCGCGGGAACCATCACCCTTGCTGGCGAGGTCACCGCGTACTTTCGCGGGCAGCGATAGGAGGAACCTATGCAAACGGTGAACGAGGGGCGCATCGATCGCGTTCTTGCCTATGTTGATGAGCTTCAGCCGCATGCACAGCTTTTGGTGTGCGATCCGCGCTCCATCCAGTACCTCACGGGCTATTACGCCGAGATGTACGAGCGCTTCTCGGGCGTGGTGCTGCGGCGTGGGGCAGAGCCCGTGATTGTGATGAACGCGCTCTATCCCATCGATGATTACGAGAACGCCCAGGTGGCAATCTATTCCGATACCGATGACGTCACGGAGGTTTTGAGCACCTACCTTGACCCCACGTTGCCCTTGGGCGTGGATGCTGCCATGCGCAGCGGTTTTCTTATCCCGCTTGAGGAGCGAGCGGTTGCCTCGCGGTTTTTCTTGGGCAGCCCTGCTGTGGCTCGCGCCCGCGCTCACAAGGATGCTCAAGAGCGCGAGCTCATGCGCACGTCGAGCGCGCTCAACGATGCCGTGATGGAACAGCTCCCCGCGCTGGTGCACGAGGGCGTAACCGAGGTTGAGATAGCCGATCAGCTGCTTAACCTGTATCGCGCGCAAGGTTGTGAGGGCTTTTCGTTCACGCCGATTGTGAGCTTTGGCGCCAATGCGGCAAATCCGCATCACGAGCCGGATGGTACGGTGCTCAAACCGGGCGAGGTTGTGCTCTTTGACATCGGCGGCAGGTATCGCGGCTATTGCTCCGATATGACCCGCACCTTCTTCTGGGGCGATGTGGACGAGGAAACAAAGCGCATCTACGACGTGGTGCGTCGTGCAAACGAGGCCGCCGAGCGCATGGTGGCGCCGGGCGTGCGTTTCTGCGACATCGATCGCTGTGCGCGCACCATCATCGAGGACGCAGGCTATGGCCCGTATTTCACGCACCGCCTGGGTCACTCCATTGGGCTTGAGGATCACGAGCCTGGTGATGTTTCGCTCGCGAACACGGCGGTGGTGGAGCCGGGCATGACGTTTTCCATCGAGCCGGGTATCTACCTTCCGGGCCGGACGGGCGTGCGCATCGAAGACCTGGTGCTCGTGGGCGACACCGGCGCCGAGGTGCTCAACCGCTACACCAAGGAACCTGTGCGCATCGACGCGTAGGCTGAGGGCGCAGC
>DVID01000001.1 GCA_018711625.1 Candidatus Limicola stercorigallinarum
GCTGACCGTACCTACGCCGCCGTCGACCGTTACCGTCATGGTGGGGGACGGCTGGCTGATCTCATTGGTTTGTATGTTGTGGGAGAAGATGGAGAGGGTGTATGTTCCATCCGCCACCCATAACATCGGAACGGAAACCCATATTGCCCCGGAATCAGAAACGGAGCAGTCGGCCAGCATGCCGTAATATTTCACCGTGCCGCTCCCATCGGTGAGGACGCAGGCCAGAACCTGGTTTTCCCCGGTGGTCGTGGATTGATGGTCAAGGCAGAAGGAAAGGGACGAGCCGCTCTGGTTTGCTTCGGACTGGTATACTCTGACATCCGCTGTCTGATTCTGGCTGATGGTAAGTCCCACGTCCGAGCCGCTGTTGGCTACCAGGCGCCCGCCCACGGCGGCGCTGGAGATGGCGTCCTGCCCCAGCACATAATTACCGGTGGCCGGCGGCGCCGGCAAGGCGGACGCCCGCACATACAGAGCGGGGAAAACATATCTGGTTTCTGTGGGGAGGCACAGTTCGGATGTAAACGCAAAAATGCCAGAATCAGTTATCTCCTCCCAAACGCAGTATTTTTCATAAGTATCAAAAGGGCCAGAATTCAGATCATCGTTATATTCACCTGTTCGGGTCCAGTATCTATAGGTATCAGGATAAGGTGTGTTACCATAGGCAAATTTTGCCTCCGTTTGCGAAAGCGCCCACACATACTGATCGTTTACATCCGGGCCTGCGATTTCATCGTCTGTCGCCGTCAGGTCCCGGGGAACGATGTTTCGTCTTTCGACAAAGGAAAAGTCAGCGGCGATCTCCTCCATTATTTTTTGCAGGTCGCTGTCCTTATAGTAGTTATGCGACTCATCTGTTCCGTCAGCCCCTTCCCGGAACGTGGTGGAGCCGAAGGTGGTGCTTGCAATCAAAAGGGTGTAGCAGCCCTCCGGAGCGGTGACGCCCTTGGTTTCGGTGCCGATAATGTACCAGGAATAGCCGCCAAACTCGACGGTATCGCCGATGGCATAGTCGGTGGTGCTTGCGGCAAAAGCCGTGGCGCCGGAGCCCAGCACCAGCCCCACCAGCAGGCACAGGCAGAGCAGTGCGGCAACAAATCGTTTTTTCATCTTGTTTCCTCCCTTTCATGCCCGATTCCGGCGGCGATCGCCCGCAGCGATACGCGTATGGCATTGAGCTCCAGTTCCAAATAATCCTCGTCTTCAAAGAGCGCAAAGTGGACGCAGGCCCGGACAAACAGATAGGTCATACCCTGGATCAGCTCCACCGGCAGCCCCAGCTTGCCGGAGAGCAGCTGGGCATATCGGAGATACCGCACATTGACTCCCCGGAAGAACTCCTTGCCGTGTTCCCGGTATTTGGGGCTGGCGTACACCTGATACATAAAGCGGTACTTCGACCCATGGAGCTTTGCGGTAAGATGGGGCATCTCCCGCAGAAAGCGCTCGATGTCCGCAAAATCTTTCGGCGCTCTCGCCATAAAGTCGTCCTCCACCTTTGCCATACAATGGGCGGTGGCCTCGATGATGATACCGTCCTTGCTGCCGAAGTAATAAAGCAGGTTCCCGTTTGTCACCCCGCAGGCATCCGCCAGCATTTTCAGGCTGGTGTTTTCAAGCCCGTTTTCGCAGAAAACATCAAAGCAGGTTTCCAGAAATGCGATGCGCCGCTCTGGAATCCCTCTTTCATTCAACGCGGATCACCTCCTGTTTGCTTGATTGACCGGGCAGTAAATCAAGCGTGAAAAAATTTTTTCGCCGCTCGCAGGACAACGCAAAAAGGCGTATTCCACCCGTACAAAAACGGGTGGAATACGCCTTGAAAAAAAAATGCAGTTCTTCTCTTGATAGGAAAAAAGGGCAGAATTGCACTATGCTTGCTTGCTTAGTCATTTTCCCGCCTTTGCTTCCATTGTCAAGACCTCTTTCTGCATAAATATACACAATTACGCTACCACAAAATCCGCTATTTTTCAAGCGGTCAAAGCAAAATCCCGTAAATGCGCACGCTGCGGTTTTCACGCTATTTTCGGGGGCTGCACGAAACGGCAAGCAGGGCTGGTGTGCCCACACCTTCTATTTTTGCTTGGCCGGGGGCCCCGCAAAAATGCTTGTTGGGGAGCTCCCCAAACCCGCCGGACTTCTGGGCACTTTGTCCAGAAGTCCTTGTTGTCTGCGGCCCCGGTGCTATCGCTCCTGGGCCTTGTTCCGCTCGTCCGTGTGGCCGAGCAGACAGTCGATGTTCCCCGTGACCGCCACGGCCTCCCGCATATCCGCCTGGGCCTTGCGGCTTCGATAATTGACTCTTCTGCGCCACATGCTCTGCCGCTCCGCAATCCGTCTCGCCCCACCCCATGTCCGCACGACCACCTAGAATAAGGACAACCATCATCTCGGCGGAAGGAACGCTATGGACACGTTGGCATACACCGTCACGCAGGACGACCTCGAACGCATCGTTGCGCTTGCAGACTTGGAAGACACGAGCGATGACGAGGCCTCAAACCTATTTCCGCTGGACGTTGATGGAACCCATGGTGCAGAGGCTCTCATACGCGAGCTCGCCGAGGCCGCCCTTTCCGGTGATGGGGAGGCTTTTGCTCGTCAGGTCGCCATGGACTGGCCACTCATCATCAAGCTCGCGTCCAGCGATGACCGCATTGTCGAGGTCGTGTTCCTGGGCTACAAGCTGGGAATCAGTTCAGGCAACAGCTCGTGCATGAACGATCTGGGCGCCCTCTATTACCGGGGCGAACTTGTTGAACAAGATTACGCCAAAGCAGCTGAACTCTATGAGATGGCAGCTGACCGCGGCTGCCAGCAATCCATCATCAACCTGGGCTACATCTATGAGTACGGTCGCACCGGCGAGCGCGACCTTGAGAAGGCGTTCCACTACTATGCGTTTGCGGCAGCGCTGGGCTCCTCATCGGAAGCAACATACAAGCTTGGCGACATGTACAGCCGCGGCATCTCTGGCGAGCCCGACCTTCCCAAGGCAAAGGCACTATGGGATCGCAGTTTTGAGCTTGCTCACAGCATTACGGAACGCGCGCAGCCCGCCATTCGCCTTGCCCGGCTTCTTATTGACACGCAAGCGACAGAGGCGGGCATTGAGTTTGACCCGCTCCAAGCCCTGAACTTGTACCAGCAAGCTGAGATTGGCCTCAGGATTGATATCACTGAAAACGGTATGACGTACTATCAGAAGCGTCTGCAAGAAGCGATTGAAGGGCAAGCACGGGCGCGCGCCCTGCTTACCAATTGTGAGCCTGAGGGAATGACAATCTCGTAGCTAGCACGACAGGCGAAGCGCGGGGACAACAGCTATGGTCCCCGCGCTTTTACTATCAGCAGTGATGCGTAAACGAGCGAGCCCCAAGGAAAGGAAACCTGAACCTTTTGCGCACCCACCCCAAGTTATAGCGATCCGCGCGATAATTTGGCTGAAACCGCACGCGCGATGACGCCCAACACAAGCCCAATGGCCCCGCAGGCCGCGCCGAACACCAAACCGGTCAGATCCGGCATATTCACGTGCTCAAACGCAATCATATTGGCGAGCGAGAAGGTCAGGTACGGCGCGAGCATATACATGACACCCACGAAAATGAATAAGAGTCCCGACGCAAGCGAAAACCCCTCCGTCTTCCCCATCAGAAACGTAGCGACAACGGCAGCGAGCGGCAACACAATGTACAGCGCGATAATCGAGTACCCCATGGCATCTGCGCGGCCGCCCAGCCAAAACGCCGCGACCGCTACTATCCACACCACGCTATACGCTCCAAAGAGCAACGGCTTTGAGATACGGCTCCGCGTCTGCGGATGTGCGAAGTGCTTGCCCTGAGCCATCATCGCAACCTCCTGAGCTCGCGCCATGCGGTGGCAATCGTGAGGGGATATGGAAAGCATACCCCGATCGCGCAGGACACAATCGGCGGTTGCATCCCGCTCAGCAAGCAGAAGCCGCTAACACTCCTTACAAGCGGCCGCCCCCAGAGCGCGCCGCGACGGCGGGCGGGCCAGTAGCCGCAATTTCTCACGCCGATGGTCAAAAAGGTCGCCGAGTGTGTACTCAGACGGCGCTCCGGAACCCCAAATGGAGCGTGAGCACGCTTGAAATTGGTCCGGGATGGCTTCCCGGCGCCCCCGGGCGCGCCCGCCAGCGCAGCGAAGAACCCAGCGGGCGCGCGAAAGTACACACTCGGCGACCTTTTTGACCACACTCTCGGAAAATTACGAGCTGCCATCCGGCGAACCGGCGCGGAGGCGCATCAGGAATGTCGTCGGCGGAGGGCACGCGCCGGGGCACCAGATAATTGGCATTTCCCTAAGCAACAAGTGGCGCCGATTCAACCGGCCCAAAGAACATCTGCGCAGAATGCTGCCGTGCTCGCGATGCATACACTGCCCAAACTCCCTCATCGCTCGCCGTTCCTATCCACTCCGTCCTCGTCCAGGCATTGCGGTTAGCCGCTGGTGGATTATTCCTTGACGCACGTTACGCGCGCCCGGTGTAATCAAACAAACAGGATGCCGTGCGCATCCGGCGTCGCGCACCCTGAAAGAAGGGAGTCTGCATGAAATACGTTTGCAGCATCTGTGGGTACGTGTACGACGAGGAGGTTGAGGGAACGCCCTTTGCCGACCTCCCTGAAAGCTGGACGTGCCCTCTCTGCGGCGCGGCCAAGAGCGCCTTTGAGCCCGAAACGCCGAGCGAGCCTGCCCCTCAGCATCACACTGTGATAGCGAACATGAAGCCCTCCTCAGAAGCAACAGCTTCTGAGGCAACCAACGCCACGCCGCTTGATAATCATGATCTTACCGAGCTCTCCCCCGGCGTGCTTGCCGCCATCTGCTCCAACCTCGCACGCGGATGCGAAAAGCAATACCACCCCGAGGAGCAGGAGCTCTTTACGCAGCTCGCGGAGTACTATTCCGCACAAGTTGCCACGGTAGCGGAGCCCACGCTCGCAAATCTCGCCGAGCTGCTCAATCGTGACCTCGCAGAAAACTACCCGGCGCTCCGCTCCACCGCCGAGAATGTACGCGATCGCGGAACCTTGCGCATCTGCACCTGGGGCGAAAAGGTAACGCGCGCCCTGCTCTCACTTGCCCAGCGATACGAACGCGAGGGCGAGGCAATGCTCAAGAACACGCGCATCTGGGTCTGCTCGGTTTGCGGATTCACCTTTGTGGGCGAAAAGCCACCGGCGCTCTGCCCCGTGTGCAAGGTACCCGACTGGAAGTTTGACGAGGTAACCGGGAGGGCCGCATGATGACCAATCTGGATTCCACGCCCACGCGCCTGGCCGTGCGCAACCTGCGCCTCTGCACTAAAGACTGCCTTTGCCTTTACGTATGCCCCACGGGAGCCTCGGACACCGAAAACAGCATCATCGACCCCGATAAATGCCTTGGTTGCGGCGCCTGCGCCGATGCCTGCCCCAGTAAGGCCATCTCGATGGTGCCCCTCGCTTACCCGCCACAGCAACCAAAGGCGGCATCGGTTATAGATGCGAGCTTTGCCCTGGCTGAGCGAAAGGCAGAAGCTGAAGCGGTAGCAAGGCATCTCGCCGAAACAGCAGAGAACGAAGGCTTGGGTCGCCTGACAGCTGCACTGGCACGTGCGATTCGCCTGGTGCACGAAGACCTCATGCGCGAAAGCGGCTATATGCTGCCGCAGAGCAAAAACGCACATGACCTGCTTCGTGCCATGCTCGCAGCACCCCAAGAAGATGGATTTCCCACTGAGGCGGCGAAGCGCCTATTTGAGCTCATCCCAGAAAACGAAAATGGAGGTGCCACGGAAGCTGCCGAAACGACGGAGCCCACAGCAGCCACGGCCGCAGAAGACACCCACCCGGCAAACGATGCCTCCGAGATGCGCACCTACAAATGCCTCATGTGCGGCGCAGTCTTTAGCGTTGCCCCCGGAGTAACACCGCGGTGCCCTGTTTGCGGAGCGGGCGAAGAATACCTCGAGCTGCAGTAGGGCGCGAGGCGAGTAGCCCACAGCATTCCATAGCTCACAGAACACAGCGCGGCGCGAACCTCAAAGATTCGCGCCGCGCGCGTTTGGTGCAAGCACTATTCGATGTAAACGGTACCAGGCAAGAAGCGCGCCAGGCGCCTCCAGATTATTACTGCCTCCGTCGCAAGGTTCCCATGTCCTCACCAAGGCCAATACGAGCCAGACGCACCGCCACTGCTGCAAAAACGATGGTTCCTACGATGCCGATAGCAATACCGTTGCCCATGATTACCATCGTAAGCGCCGTGTAGGCAGCACATGCTGCAAGGAACACCGCCCCCACGAACGAAAGCACGCGCTTCGCGGGAGAAGGCTTCCCCGCCTTTTGCAGACCGGCGTTCGTGCTGCTCTTCGTCTCCTTAGGCGTATCTGCGGCGTGTTCGCGTTGCTTGTGCCCCGCGCTGCGCTTTGCTTGTGCCATAGCGATCTCCCGACTTGCATAGGGGTCATCTGTCAGCACCATACTACCCAGAAGGTACGCGTATGCCAAAGTCACATTTGTATTACGCATGACGTGCTGACAAGGACGGTGCAAGGGCAATAGGCCGATAACGCAACAAGCGCCGCCACATGGGCGACGCTTGCTAGAAGAACGGATTACATCACCGCGAGTGACCTGAGCCGCCACGGCAGGTTGCCGTTGCCCTACTCCTCGGAATTGTCCTCAGGAACAATAAGGTTCAGCAGGAAGCACACGATGAACGCCACCACGAGCGAACTACCAAAGATGTTCTGCGCAAGATCGGGCATGAACTGCAGGATGGTCGGCGCACCAGCAATACCTACACCAAGCGCCAGCGAAACGCCCACAATCATGCGGTTGCGGTAATTCAGAGGCTGCTCGCTAATGAGCTGAATGCCCGAAAGCGTGATGGCCGCGAACACCGTGATGGTGGCGCCACCCAGCACCGGCTGCGGAATGGTGGCCATAAGCGACATGAGCTTGGGGCAGAAACCCGCAATAAGCATGATGGCACCCACGATGGCAAACACCGGCTTTGCAACCACCTTAGTGGTGCAGATGAGGCCCACGTTCTGGCTGAAGGGGTCGGTGGGAAGGCCGCCGATGAGGGCACCGATCATGCCGCAGATGCCCTGGCCCTTGATGGCGCCGCCCAGCTCTTTATCGGTGGCATCGCGGTCAAAGCCACCCATGGTGGTGGAGGACACGTCGCCAATGGTCTGAACAGCCTGAACGATGTACATAAGGATCATCATCACGATGGCATCGGGATGGAACTCAAGCCCAAAGTGCAGCGGAATGGGCGCAGACACAAGCGCCGCCTCGGCCACCGGCGAGAAGTCGACGATGCCGCCCATGACAAGCGCAATCGCATACCCTACGGCAATGCCGATCAGCATGCCCGAAACCTTGATATAGCCCTTGCCAAACAGGCTGCACGCGAGCGTTACCGCCAGCGTCACAAGCGCGAGAATCCAGAACTGCGCCGAGCCAAACGTACCGGCAGCCTGCGCAGCAGAGCCACCACCAAAGTAATTGATGGCCGTGCTATAGAGCGAAAGGCCAATTGCCAACACGACGGTTCCGCACACAATAGGCGGGAAGAACCGACGAATGCGTCCGATAAACATACCGATGAAAATGGACACGAACGCGGCAACAAGCTGCGATCCAAAGATGGCCGAAATGCCATACTGCATACCGATGGTGGTCAGGATGGGCATATACGCAAAAGCGACACCCATAACGCTCGGAAGCCCCATACCAAAACCCACGATGGGGAAAAGCTGCACCAGCGTGGTCAGGCCGCCAATGATCATGGCCGACTGCATAAGCATGGTTTGGTCGGCGGAGGAAAGGGCACAGGTGCCCGCAATAAGCATGGGGGGCGTGATATTGCCCACCAGCATGGCCAGCACATGCTGCATGGCCTGCGGGAACGCCTCTCCAAATGTTGGCTTACCGTCAAGCTTGAACAGCTCGCCCCGCTCTGTTGTTACCGATTGATTTGCCATACGATCTCCCCTCTTGTAGTTCCCGGCACCGTATGCTTACCGGGACCATGAACAGATGCGGCCGCTTGCGCTCGGTAACGCCGAGAACCAAGCGGCCGCAACGTGATCGTTCAATTGTAAGAGAGATACGTGCTTAGCAGGGCAAGTATTTCCGGAGCTCAACTACTAAGCGGCGACAAGCAGCCAGGAGCTGAGGTTAGCGCTGAGCGATAGCTTCAATCTCCACCAAGCCGCCCTTGGGGAGCGCAGCGGCAGCAAAGCAACTGCGCGCCGGGAAGGGCTCGGGGAAGACCTCGGCATACACGGCGTTCACCGCGGCAAAGTCGTTGATATCCGCCAAAAGGACGGTGGTCTTGACCACGTTTGCATAGGTGAGTCCAGCGGCCTCGAGCAGCGCGCCCACGTTGGCAAGCGCCTGGCGCGCCTGCGCCTCCACATCCTCGGCGAGCTCGCCCGTTGCAGGATCGAGCCCCAGTTGGCCTGAAAGGTAGACGGTCTCACCGCAATCGATACCGGCAGAATACGGGCCAACAGCTGCCGGGGCGTGAGTAGTCGAAATAACGGTCTTAGTCATAAGAAGCTCCTCACCTGGTAGAGAAAGGTTAGTGGCTGCGAACCGAGTCAGCAGCCACCTCACGCGTAGTGTATGGACAATCGTAGGAAGGCACACGCCGATTTGCAAGGAGAGGGAGCGACGACGCACAGGCGTAACAGCGTCCCTGCAGCCGTTCTCCCAGTGGGCTCAGGCCCGCTACAAATCCCGCGGGCGCTCGGCAAGAAAGATCCAATGCTCCTGTTCGCGCGCCGCCTGCGGCAGCATGCGACCCACCGCACGCGCAGGAACGCCTGCTACAATCAGGTTTGCCAGCAGCGCCTTTGCATCATCCTCATCAACCGCCATCATAAGACCGCCCGAGGTCTGCGGGTCAAAGAGCACGTCTTGGAGCGCAAGCGCTGTATCGCCCGGTGCAACGTGCGGCGCAGCATACTGCCGATTGCGGTACACCGCCGAAGGCAAAATTCCCAGCGAAGCAAGGTCGAGCACGTCAGGAAGCAGCTCAAACGCCTCGGGCCAAATCTGGGCAGCAAGACCGGCCCCTTCAACCATCTCGAGCACGTGGCCCAGCACGCCAAAGCCGGTAATGTCGGTACAGGCGTGAACATGATGATTTGCCATAACCTCGGCAGCGCCACGGTTGAGCGTGCAAAGCGCCTGCACGGCCGCACGCTCAAGCTCTGGCGCGGCGATGCCACCCTGCAGAGCCGTAGACGCAATGCCCAGCCCCAATGGTTTGGTGTAGATAAGCACATCCCCCGCCATAGCGCCATCGTTGGTGAGTATACGCTCAGGATTGATGACGCCTGTCACCGCCATACCATACTTAGGTTCGGCGTCGTAGATAGAATGGCCGCCCGCAAGCGAAGCTCCTGCCTCTGTCACTTTGTCCAAGCCACCGCGGAGCATCGCCCGCACCGTTTCCGCCGGCATATCTTCAGGCACAGCCATCACGTTGAGCGCCGTTATGGGTCGCGCACCCATGGCATACAGATCGGAAAGCGCGTTGGCCGCCGCCACCTGGCCAAACACATAGGGATCGTCCACCATAGGCGGGAAGAAGTCCACCGTCTGCACGATGGCAAGCTCGTCGGCAAGCTTATAGACCGCCGCATCATCGGCATGGTCAAACCCCACAAGGAGATTAGGGTCGCGCGGCGCAGCAAACCCGTCAAAGAGCTGAGCCAGCATGCCAGCGCCCACTTTGGCCCCACAACCTGCACAGCTGGCAAGCTTGGTTAGCTTAACATTCTGCTCCATGACGCTCTCCCTTCGCCCGTTACTCTCCGTCCGCGCCCCGGCACAAATGTGACAAACATGCCGGGCACTTTTGTATCATGGCACCCTTATCTCATGCGAGCTCAAACCAGGCGGCAACGCGTACACGGCCTGCGCAGGCATGCTCGAACAAAGCGCGTGCCGAAGACTCGGCTGGCATGCGCCACGCCAGCCCACATTCGGCAGATAGGTGCGTAGGAAGCGGAATGATGCGCCCCGGCACCCCCGCCTCCCGACAGCAGCGCTCCGCCTCAAGCGCGTCAAACGTGCTCGCAAACGTGGCGACTGCATATCGCTCAGCCATGCCCCGCGCCTCCCCTCAATATGGACAATACGCCTGACGCCTTTGCCTCACGCGCCCGCCTCATGTGCCAGGGTGCACACGGCATCCACGGCACAATCCACCTCGGCCTCAGTGGTGAACCAGCCAAACGAAAACCGTACCGCCCCCTGACCGGTGGTTCCCAGCGCTGCGTGTGCCCGCGGCGCGCAATGCAAGCCCGCGCGCACCGCGATGCCAAACCGCTGGGCAAGCTCATCTGCCACCTGCGCAGAATCCCTGCCGCCTATGTTAAGAGCAACCGTTGCCACATGCTCGCATCTGGGCACCTCGCCATAGATCGTAACGCCTGCACAAGCCGAAACACCCGCGACAAAGCGGCTCCTCAGCGCCCGCTCATGACGAGCAACCTCCTCTACGCCCGTCGTGGCAAGCCAGCGCGCAGCAGCTCCCAAACCAGCAATACCCGGCGTGTTGAGCGTACCCGCCTCTAGGTGCTCGGGGTACGTATCGGGCTGGCTTGGCAGCGCGCTCTGCACGCCCGTTCCGCCATACAGCAAAGGACACAGCGAAACCTCAGGCGCCACAATCAGACCGCCTGTGCCCTGCGGCCCCATCAGTGCCTTGTGACCGGTGAAGCAGAGCACATCAACCCCCAGCTCTACCATATTCAGCGGAAGCACGCCCGCGGTCTGCGCCGCATCAAGTACCACAAACGCCCCATGCTCATGCGCCGCCTGAGCAACCTCACGCACCGGCAACACCACACCCGTGAGGTTTGATGCATGACTTATCACCACAAGGCGCGTATGAGGCTGGAATAGACTCTCAAGGCGCTCGAGTTCCAAGCGCCCCAATCGGTCTACCGGAATGTATGAGGTCATTACACCCTGAGCCGCGAGCGCGTTGAGCGGGCGCAGCACCGAATTGTGCTCGTAATCCGTTGCGATCGCATGGTCGCCGGGCGCAAGCAAACCAAAGAGCGCCGTATTGAGCGCCTGCGTGGCATTTGCACAAAAAACCACGCGTTCAGGATGGGTTGCGCCCAAACAATCAGCTACGGCAAGCCGGGCATCGAAAACCGTGCGTGCCGCGTTTAAGTCTTGTTCGCTAGCCCCGCGTGATGAGCTGCCCGGGCTTTCAAGCGCCTGCAGCACAGCTTCCCGCACGCACGGGGGCTTCTGCGCTGAGGTTGCCGCGCAGTTGAGATATATCACAGCGTGACCGCCCTCCCCGGGCCCATGAGCGCTTGAGCAATCGCATAGAGGTTGGTGACACCGCCCACCGCAAGTTTGTCACGTATACCCAGGTAATCAAGGCAGGTGCCACAGGTAAGCACCTCAGTGCCGCGGCGTTCGAGCGCACGAATATCGTCCAGCGTGGGAGCTCCCTCACTCGTGAGATAGGCGCCGGAGTTATAGCAAATCAAGCGCCGGGGCACCTCGGCGCCCTCCGCTAGCGCATAGATAACACCCCGCATGAGCACGCCGCCCAGCTCATCGTTGCCCCGGCCAAGCACGTTGCTTCCTATGAGCACGGTTGTGGTGGAGTCTACCTTGGCGTCACCGTCCGCAGCAACACCCAGGAACGCTTCGGTGTCCTGCGGCGTTTCGGCGACAGCTTCGGGAGCATCCAAGGCCGCTTTCTGGTCGGCAGCATCCTGAGCGGACACGCCCGAGAGGGTAACCGCCCAGCCACCAGACACTTCCTCTACCGTAATTGCAGCCTGTTTGCTCAAACCAAGGCGTTTAAGATTCTCAACGGCCACCTGGTTATCAACCAACACGCGCACTGTGCCCTCAGCCACTGGATCTGCCAGAGCCTTCATAGCGCGAATCACCGGCTTGGGACA
This sequence comes from Candidatus Limicola stercorigallinarum, assembly GCA_018711625.1. Lineage (GTDB taxonomy): Bacteria > Actinomycetota > Coriobacteriia > Coriobacteriales > Coriobacteriaceae > Limicola > Limicola stercorigallinarum. The sequence goes on from DVID01000001.1 coordinate 11,987, forward strand.
GGTTTCCCCGAATGCATTGAGCTCAATCACCAAAGACTCCCCTCGCGTTGCATACGCATGCTGCTTGCCCGCGCCACTACGTGCGCCGCGCGGCCACAGCCGTTCAGCTCCATACTACTATGCAACCAACTCGCGCACGCCGAAGCTCGCAACATATATGCACGGCGCGGCGGGGGGCGCGGCGCGGCGCAGCAGAGCGTCTTCCGGCCTTCGACCTGCCTGCGCGAAAGTCTGCCCCTAACGGCTCACCAAATGGATGCGACTCGCATCAAAATGCATGCGCAGCACGTCACCCGCCTGGGGAAGCTCCGCGCTATCCGCCCCCACCAGGTTAATCTTCCACTGCAAACGGCTCGGCGCGTCTGCCCGCGGGGGATCAAGCAGCACCAAGCGCTCAAAACGCGCATCGCTCACACGCGCCACGTGAAGATCGTAGGTGTTGCGCCCAGGGGCACCCCGATTGTCACGATGGAAATACGACGCACGGACCCCCAGATACGCCACGTCATCGGGCACCGGACGCCCCACGTCAAAGGTCATACCCCAATCGAGCGCTTCAACCACCGTCTCGGCAACCTTGCGGGCAACCGAGGTGTTCTTGCAGCCCGTGAGCCGCAGCGCCGCCAACGTATGCGGGTTCCTCATAAGCTCGCGCGGCGTCCCCACTTCTTCCACGTGCCCGTTGTGCATCACACAGATGCGATCGCACAGGCGGCAGGCTTCATCGATGTCATGGCTCACGTAGAGCACCGTGGCATCCACCGCATCAAAGATGTCGAGCAGGTTTTGCTCAAGCGAGCTTTTGAGATATGAGTCGAGCGCCGAGAACGGTTCGTCAAACATGTAAATGCCTGGATGCGCCGCAATCATGCGAGCAAGCGCCACTCGCTGTTGCTGTCCGCCCGAAAGCTGGGCAGGAAAGCGATCCGCAAAGGCAGCCATACCAAATATCGCCAGGTACCGGAGGGCAAGGTCGAGGCGCGCTTCTGCCGATAGACGCCCATCCATACCGGCGCACACGTTCTCACCCACAGTAAGGTTGGGAAAGAGCTGGTAGTTTTGGAAGAGCAGGGCACATTTGCGCTCTTGTGGCGAGAGGTTGATACCCGCCTCAGAATCGAAGAAGGTGATGCCGTTCACCACGATGCGCCCCTTGTCGGGCGTCTCAACGCCGGCAATGCAGCGCAGCGTGCAACTTTTGCCGCAACCTGAGGCCCCGAGCAGCGCCACGCGCTCCTCCCCGGCCTCAAGCGCAATATCAAGGGTAAAGCCCGGATAGGCTTTGGTGATAGCAAGCGAAAGCGACATCAAGCGCCTCCGTTTCGATGGCTTGGGCGCTGAGCTGGTGCATCGGTAGAAGCATCTTCGCTAGCTCCTGCGTGCGCGCCGTCTTGCGCCCCGCTACCAGCCGCACGTGCTACCGCATCTGATGAGGTACCCATAAGCTCGCGCAGCGCATCGCGATCGATGCGCAGAGCATCGCCGCCCGAATCTTCCAGCATGTCTCCCTGCACATCTGTCGCAGCAGCCCCATGCTTGCCCATAAGGCCCCGGCGCGGCATACCACCCCGCGCGCGATAACGCTGCGAGCGCGCCGTGTAGAGATTGATGAGCAAGATTACGCAGAAACTGAATAGGATGACCACAGACACCCAGAAAAGGGCGACATCGGTGTTGCCGCTCATCCATTCAAAATAGATGGCGATGGGGATGGTTTGCGTGATGCCTGCGTAATTGCCAGCAAAAAAGAGCGTGCAGCCAAACTCGCCCATGGCGCGGGCGAAGGCAAGCACGGTGCCGGCAGCAATAGAAGGCCAGGCAATGGGCATCATAAGACGGGTGAAGATGCGTCGCTCCGACCAGCCCAGCGTGCGCGCGGCGTCGAGCATCTGAGGATCGAGCGACTCAAAGGCACCAAGCGCCGTGCGGTACATGAGCGGAAAACTCACCACCACGGCGCTGATAACAGCAGCGGGCCAGGTGAACACGAGGGCAATGCCGTGGTCAATAAACCACCTGCCCACCGGCGTTGCCCGACCAAAAAGCAGCAGCAACAGAAAACCGCACACCGTGGGTGGCAGCACCATGGGAATGGTGAAAACGGAGTCGAGCAGGCCCTTGAGGCGACTCGACGTTCCCATGGTTCGCCATGCGGCGACCAACCCAAGCGCAAAGGTAAGAACGAGGGCTACGGCGCTCGTTTTAATCGACACCCAGAAGGGCCGCATATCAACAGTTGCCAAAAAGGTTTGAACCTGCTCGAACATCGTGGGCGGATCAACCAGCGCCACCTCGGAGGCGCTCACCAAGGCACCGCTGTCGCACCAAAGCGCCCCCGCTCCCAAGTCGAGCCCCTGCGCCTCAGCGGCCTGCGAAGGAGTTTCACCGGGCGCAAGCTGCGCCGGTTCAACCGCACAGTACGTACGCCCATCTATGGCAAGGAAAAACCGATAACAATAGGCGCCCTCGCGATAGGTGTCCTCACTCGTAAACACCCAGGGTTTATCCGCCTCGGCAAGCAGTGCGCCGCCGCGCGAAGCCTCCTCATCAAGCCCCTCTATAAGAGAGCGCAGCTCCTCCGTATCCGAGGCATCAGCTGCATCAAACCCAGATGCTTCCGCCGCTTCGGGCTCAACGTATACCAGCACGCTTTCGGGCGTGCAGACAACTGCAAACGAAGCACCCTCAGCAATCGGGAACCGATATCCCACGTCCTGCGTGCCCACAGGACGCTCGGCACCCTTCTGGTAGCGGGTGAATCCATTGATACCAAACCCCGCCCCGTCGCTTACGGCAGATCCCTCAATAGGCTCAGACCCACCCGTAGCAGCATGGGCAGGTGTCGCAAGCATACAAAAAACAAGCGCAGCAAGCGCCACCAGCAAGGCCGCGCACAAGCGCGCTTCCACAAGCGGCAGCGGCCCCAGGGGGATACTGGGGCCGCTCTGCCCGTACGCGGTATGTCTCATCGTGTTGTACATACACTCGATTGTGCCATGGCATCTCTTGCTTGCGCACGAGATGCGCCACCTCATGAAACCTTACGCAAGCTCAAAGCCATACTCGGCCCAGATGGCAAGCGCGTCCTCATCACCCATGCAGAAGTCCAAAAAGTCCGCCGCAGCGCCGGCATTTTCCGAGCTTGTTGCCACAGCCCCGGGGTACACAATCGGCTTATGCGAGTCATCGGGGCAGGTATAGGCAACCTCAATACCCTCATAGCGATACACATCGGAGGTGTACACAAAACCCAGCGTGCAGTCGCCCGTGGACACATACTGGGCGGCAGTGCCCACCTTATCGGCAACTACCACACGGTCGGCAATCGACGCATCGTAGGTGCCATTCTCGCCCTCAGGCTCGCTGTAAAGGCCCACGCTCGCAAGCGCTTGGTTGGCGTACTTGCCAGCCGGGACAGCACCGGGCTCGCCAATGGCAATGCCGCCCTCGGTTGCGGTGATGTCTTCAAGGGAATTCACCGTCACGTCAGCGTTCTCGCCACGCACGATCACGAGCTCGTTCGTGAACATGTCTTGACGCGAGGAATCGTCAATAAGGCCCGCCTCCGACGCATCGTCCATGGTGCCCGAAGAGGCAGTGATGAGGATGTCCACGGGTGCACCGCCGCGCATCTGCTCAACGAGGTCACCCGAGCCCTTGTACTGGGTATCGGCAAAGGTAACACCGGTGCGCTCGGTATAGAGCGCCTCCACCTCGGGCATAGCCTTCTCGAGGGAGTTGGCTGCGAAGATCTGCAGCTCAACGGCGCTCGCGCTTCCGCCCTCGTCCTCCGCAGCGGCAGGAGCGCTCCCCGCCGAGCCCGCAGGCTTCTCAGCTGTGGTGCACCCAGCAAGCAAGCCAGTAGCTGCAAATGCCGAGGCTCCCACAAAGGCCCGCCGCGACATCATATTCTTCATCGGTTCCCCCTTCTTGCCCCATTGGAGCACGATGCCGGAAATCATGCCTATCTTGGCGAGACGTCCAGGTTACAAACATTATTCTCAGACGTGATTATATCTACTTGAGAATAATGTTTGCAAGAAGAGATCTCTCGTTGGAGGGAATCAATGGCCCCCGCCAAAGGTCATATGCACCGCATGCTCAAACTGGGATGCAACCGCCTCCCAGCACTCCCGCGCCGCCTTGGTGGAACCGGGAAAATTGATCACCAGGGTGGCACCGCGCTGCATGCATACGGCGCGCGAAAGCATGGCACGCGGCGTTTTGGTCATGGAGTAGGCACGCATGGCCTCGGCTATGCCCGGCACCTCGCGACTGCATGCCATGCGGGTTGCTTCGGGGGTTACATCGCGCAGCGACAAACCCGTACCACCACAGGTGATCACAATATGGGCACCGTGCAAGTCCGCCGCCTCAATGATCGCATCTGCGATTTGGTTTACGTCGTCGCGCACCACCACATGGCTCGCAACCGCCCAGCCCGCAGCACGGATGAGCTCCTCAAGTGCCGCCCCCGCCTCGTCCGAGGCAAGGTCGCGCGTGTCTGAGCAGGTGATAATCGCAATCGAAAGATCCATGACACATCTCTTTCTGTGAGTGAATGGCGCGGGCGCCGTGTGGGAGGCATGGTTGAGGCTCAACAGCCGCGTCGCACGCGAGGAGACGCGTATCGAGCAGCCCGCAAGACTGCCGTGACAGCATGCAAGCCCCGCCGGCTGAGCCGCACGCCCCCCTGACATACAGTCTGTCCTTAGAGCACCGCACCCTCGGGAAGGTCGATGCGCACAACCTCAACCATATCGCCCGCGGCATAGCCCAGCAGGCCATCAGGAACAGTCAGCAGGCAATTAGCATGATGGAGCGTGCCCAAAAGCGCGGAGTTTTGTGAAGTGGCAGAGGTCACCGTAAGCTCGCCCGTCACAGCGTCACGCGCCACCGAGGCACGATCATAGAACCGCCGCTCTTGGCGCTTGGATACCTTGTGCGTGACCCGCGCCTGCTGACGCGGCCGCAAGCCCTGGGGGTATCCCTGCATGGCCCTGAGCATCGGGCGAGCAAGCATCTCAAACCCCACATAGGCAGCAGCGGGATTGCCCGAAAGACCCAGATAGGGTGTCTCCCCCAACAGGCCAAAGGTGATGGCCTTGCCCGGACGCATCGACACGCGGTCAAAGAGCACCTGCCCCTCGCGATGCACGAGCGCCGTCACGTAATCGTAGTCACCCGCCGAGGCGCCGCCGCTCGTAATCACCAGGTCGCACGTTTGAGCGGCCTTACGCATGAGCGTGGCGATAGCTTCCTCGTCATCGGGCGCAATGCCAAAGAAGGTGGGCTCCGCACCCGCATCGAGCGCCTGCGCCATCAGGGCCGACGAATTGGCATCGCGAATCTGCCCGCGATCAGGCTTGTCAGCAGGCGCCACCAGCTCCGTGCCGAGCGAGATAATGCCCACACGCGGCGCACGGTACACGGAAAGCGTCTCGTGCCCAGCCGAAGCAGCAAGCCCGCAGCCGGCGGCGGTGCACACCTCACCCGCATGGAGCACCGCCTCGCCTCGGTGTGCTTCAAGGCCCGCCTCGCGAATGTTCTCGCCTACAGAGGCCGGCGCAGTGAAGGCAACCCGCGAGCCCTCGTTGCCGTCGCCTTCGCAAACCGCAACCACCTCGTACTTCACCACGGCATCCGCCCCGGGCGGCACCGGCGCCCCCGTCATGATGCGCACGGCGGTGCCCGGCTCAACCGCGCCCGCAAACACATGGCCAGCCGCTTCGTGCCCCACTACCTCAAGCTCAACAGGGGTGTCCGCACATGCAGAAGCAAGGTCTTCTGCACGCACGGCATATCCGTCCATGGCGCTATTGGCAAAGGGCGAAAGGTCGATATCGGTGGTTACGTCGCCGGCAAGCACGCGGCCGGCAGCCTGCCACACCGGAACGGTCACGGCCTCGGTGCGCCGTGCATGAGCAAGCATGATAGCCTGCGCTTCTTCCACCAAAATCATCTTTTCTCCCATGGCTGCCCCTTTCTTCTCTGTTGAGCATAATAAAGAGCACGAACAACACCCGTCAAGCACGGTAGAACGCATCGGCGAACTCCAAGGTGGGCGTATAATCAACGCCAAACTAAGGCCAACGGCGCCCTCATGGTGGCTTGGCCAAGCTTGTATCGATCCCTCTATTCCCATAGGAGTTTTCCTGTGCCACCCCTGCCCTCTTCCGTTGCCTCGGCCGCGCGCAAACAACTTGTACGTGGCGAACATATTGTTGCCTCAGACACCCGCCGCGACCTGCGCAACCTGCGTGAAAGCCTACGCCTGCTCGTCCTTGTTGTGGTGGTGGCAGCCGCTATGGGCGTGGCTGCCTGGGCCTTTTTGGCAAGTCTTGATGCGGTGGGCGCCTTCCGCGATGCGAACCGCATCATATTTCTTGGCCTGCCTGTGGTGGGCGTGGCAACCGCTTGGCTCTATCGCACGTACGGCAAAGGTGCGGCGCGCGGCAACAATCTGGTGATCGACTCCACCCTTGCCAACGCAACTGTACCTCTGCGCATGGCACCCTTCACCTTCGTGTGTTCTGTTGCCACGCATCTGGTGGGCGGTTCTGCCGGCCGCGAAGGCACCGCGGTGCAGATTGGCGGCACCATCGCCAGCACCGTATCGCGCCTGCTGCACCTCACCGGGCGCGACCACCAAGATCTTATGCTCTCAGGCATCTCCGCCGCCTTTGGCGCCGTATTTGGCACGCCGCTTGCAGGCACCTTCTTTGGCATGGAGATGTGCTTTGTGGGCAAGCTCCACTACAACGCCGGTATCTACTGCTTGGTGGCGTCCTTTGTGGGCGATATGGTGTCGCGCGCGCTGGGCACCACACATGCTGCCTACGCTATCGCCGAGGTGCCCGCCCTTGAGCCCGCAACGGTTCTTATGGTTGTAGGCGCTGCGGTGATCTTTGGCCTTATGGCCCGCCTCTTTTCCTTTGCCATCCGCACCGTCAAGCGGTTTTGGGCCTCGCGCATCACCAACTACCTCACGGCAGCGCTTTTGGGATCGCTTCTGGTGTTGGGCGCGTACGTTGTCCTCAATGCCTATTCCTACGCGGGACTTTCCACCTGGCTTGTAACCTCGGGCCTTGAGGGGTCCACTTCGCTCATCGACCCCTTCATGAAACTCCTCATGACGGCGCTTACCCTGGGAGCAGGCTTCCAGGGAGGCGAGGTGACGCCGCTCTTTGGTATTGGCGCTTCGCTGGGAGGCTGGCTGGGTACCGTCCTTTCAACGGAGCCCAGCTTCATGGCGGCACTTGGCCTGCTGGGTGTTTTTGGCGCAGCCCTCAACGTGCCCATCACCACCATCATGCTGGGTATCGATCTCTTTGGCGGCAATGCGGTAGCCTACTTTGTTATTGTCTCGTTTGTGAGCTACCTCGTAGCGGGGCATCGCGGCGTGTATCCCGCGCAGCGCATCATTATGCCCAAGCGCCGCTCGCTCGACGCCGACGAGAACCTTACGGTGGATGAAGCAATTGAGCGCCATCGCAACGAGACGGAGGCCTCATGACGGCCACGATGCGCCAAGCCAACGCGCCAAGCGGCAAGACCCTCATCATTGCAAACCCGCTGGCACACTCGGGCAAGGCGGGTGAGGTGGCCGAGCGTCTCAAGCGATTCTTGGGGCTCTATCACCACAGCGCATCTTCGTATGAGCTGGTATATACCGAGCGTCCACACCATGCCGAAGAGCTCGCTCGCCGCGCTCATGGATATGCAGCGGTGCTGGCACTTGGCGGAGACGGCGTGATTCACGAGGTGGCAAACGGCCTTATGGCGCACGACGCCGCAACGCGACCAGCGCTGGGGCTCATCCCCGTGGGCTCAGGCAACGACTACGCACGCACGCTGGGCATCGATCGCACCATCCGTGATGACTTTGCCCACCTGTTGCGATGGGAACCCACGCGCATGGATGTGGGGCGTATCCAGGTGTTCGACCATCCGGTTGTGGATGTGTGTGACCCGGGAAACCTGCTGCATACCGAATACTTTGTAGAGACGTTCTCGTTTGGCCTGGACGCCGCAATCGCCCTGGATACCCAAGAGCTCCGTACCACCACACCGCTTACGGGAGACGCGCTCTATGTGGCAAGCGGCCTTAATGTGTTTGGCCGCAACTACCGCGCCTACCCCGCGCGCATTTCATGGGATGGATGTGCCGCACGCACGCTTGAGCCCTACCTCATGGCGGTGCAGCTTGGCCCCACCTATGGATCAGGCTTTAAGGTGTGCCCCGATGCCGACCCTACCGACGGGCGCTTTGATGTGTGCTATGCCACAGCTCCGCTGCCCCGGGCCATCACGCTCCCCCTCTTTTTGCGCGCCCGCACGGGCAAGCACGTGAGCTCGCGCCACATCCATCTTTTGCAGGTGGAGCGCCTTCGCCTCGACCTTGCGGAGGATACCTACCCCCTCCAGGCAGATGGCGAGCGCGTGCGCGCCCAGCATATGACGGTGGAGGTGCTGCCTGCGGCCCTTACGGTGCTCAGGCCGGCGGCGCCGCAGGTAACGTCCTAAGCACCACGCTGCAACAGGGTATGCGGATAAGGCAGAGCTCCTGCTGCTGTTGCCTTCTCATGCGCCACCGGCACATAGCCAGCCGCTAGCGCATGCCCAACAGGAAGGCCATCGCTGCCAGCACCGCCAGAAACGCCACGTTCACCAGCGTAAACACAACCAAGAAGCGCTTGCGGGCACCCGGCTGCACCAGCGTGAGCTGCTTGTACGAGATAAGGCTTGCCATCGAGGCGATGAGCGTGCCCAGGCCACCTACGTTGGTGCCCACGATGAGCGCACTCCATGCACCGGTAAAGCCCGAGAGCAAAAGCGCCGCGGGAACATTGCTGATCACCTGGCTCGCCACCACCGAAACGAGAAACTCGCGGCCTTGCACAAGCGTGGCCAAGGCATCGTGGAACGGAGCGAACCGCTCGAGATTGCCCACAAAGATGTAGAAGGCCACAAAGGTGAGCAGCAGCCCGTAGTCAACCGAGCGAAAAAGCCCACGGTCTACCACCAGCATCACGATGGCAACAATGCCCACGGCCACCAGCACATCAAGGATGCCGGCTACGCAGGCAAGGCACACCGCAAAGAGCGCCGTGTACAAAGCCACGCGCGCCGCTGGCAGGCGCTCGCCCTCATCAAGCTGGGGCGCCACATCTTGCTCTCCGCGCGTAAGACCCACAAAAACGGCGAGCGTAAGCAGCACGGCAGACACCACCGTATAGGGAGCCATGAGGGCAATGAACGAGCCCATATCCATGCCCGAGACCGAGTACAGATAGAGGTTCTGCGGGTTACCCATGGGCATGGCCATACTGCCCAGGTTGGCCGCCACCGTCATAAGTGTCACCACCAGGCACGCGTTATCGTCAGCGCGCACCATGCCCAGCAACAGCAGCGCAAGCGGCACAAAGGTCACGAGCGCCACGTCGTTGGTGATAAACATGCTCGAGAAAAAGCAGAGCCCTACAAGTACAAGAGCAATGCCCCTCAGTGAGCGCACACGCCCCAAAAGCACCGCCGCGATACGGCGAAAGGCTCCCACACGTTGAAAGCCCGCCATCACCAGCATGAGCGCGAAGAGCTTGCCGAGGGTTTCTAGATCGATGTAGGCGGCATACTGTGCGTCAGGTGGCACAAGCACGCACGAAACCGCCGCAAGTACGGCCGCGATAACAAGCACGGTCTCGGTGCGCACCAACGTGGCGGCGCGCCACCACAGGCGCTCCGCCACGCTCCAACCACGCCGGGCAATGCGCACAGCGCTATTAGTCTTCGGCAAAGATGAGCTCCCCCGTCTCCCCGTTCATCGAGGCGATGCGCGCAAGCGATTCCACGCGCAGGCCACGCTCGCGCAAACGGTCGCCACCACCCTGATACGCCTTTTCGATGGCAATGCCGATGCCCACTACCGTGGCACCAGCCATCTCGCACAGTCGCACCAAGCCTTCGAGCGCGCAGCCGTTGGCCAAGAAGTCGTCGATAATAAACACCTGGTCGCCTTCGTTGAGGAAGCGCCGGCCCACGATAACAGGAAATTCGCGCTGCTTCGTGAAAGAATAGATGGTGGTAGCCAGCTGGTCGCCGTCCAGATTGATCGAAGGCGCCTTCTTTGCAAACACCACCGGAGCGTTATCAAAATGACGCGCCGCAACGCACGCGATGCCAATGCCCGATGCCTCGATCGTGAGGATCTTGGTCACCGGGGTGCCCGCCATCCTGCGTGCCCACTCCTCGCCCATCTTGTCAAAGAGTTCAACGTCACATTGATGGTTCAAAAAGGCATCAACCTTAAGCACATCGCCCGGTTTTACCACACCATCTGCCCGAATTCGGTCTTCCAGAAGCTTCATGCCGCACTCCCCTTTTGCGACGTGCCCATATGACCTCGCCATTATATGCGAGAATACCATCCGTTATTTCAACGGCACCAAGAAGCTACCAAGAACAGGAATTTACCCATGAAGAGAGTCATAGAAGAGTTTGTAGCATTCATTAGCCGCGGCAACGTGATCGATCTTGCCGTTGGCGTTATCATCGGCGGCGCCTTCACCTCGGTGGTGAACTCGCTCGTCAACAACGTCATCACACCGCTTATCTCGTTTCTCACCGGCGGTACTCCCGAGGTTGGCGGGCTTACGCTTGTGCTTGGTGGCCAAGAGCTCAACTTTAGCGCCTTCATAGGCGACATCATCAGCTTCCTCATCACCGCGCTTGCGGTCTTTGCCATCATCAAGGCCATGAACGCCGCGGCTGAGCTCAAGGAGCTTGCTGCCAAAAAGGCCGGCCTTGCCAAGGAGGCGGAAGAAAAGCCTGAGCCCCGTACCTGCCCCTTCTGCAAGCAGGAGATCGCCGATGATGCCACCCGTTGCCCGCACTGCACGGCTAAGCTCGAAGGATACGTTAATCCACAGGAAACAGCCTAGCGTCTTGTCGCTCCGGGCCTAGTTCACGACACCAAACCGCAGCGCACACTTTTGCGCAAGCTTGCCGTAAACCACGGATGCCCCGCTCGGCGCAGGGCATCCGTGATTCTTATATATCGCCTATCTACACCTCGCGGAAATAGGCCACTGCGATGGCACCCGGGCCAGCATGCGTGCCAATGGTGGCACCAATGCTGTGGATGGGAAGCTCATCCTCTGCGATATGACCCTCCCACAGAGCGCGGTTATCGGCCAGATACTTACGAAGCAGTTTGCTCGAAAGGCCGGTGTAGCCCAGCGCGAGCGGCTTGGAGAAGTCGATGGCGCCGGTCTTCTCAATCTGTTGGTTCAGCAGGTTACGACCGTTTTTGGATCCACGCGCCTTGCCCAGGATGGCAACCTCGCCGTCTTCGATGGCGATAACCGGCTTAATGGAAAGCAGCTCGCCAATAGCACCTACCGTGGAGGGAATACGCCCGCCGCGACGCAGATATTCCAGGGTGTCCAGCAACGCCACGAGGCACACGCGCTCACGCTCCTCTTCAAGCGCCGCCGCAATCTCGGCGGCACTACGGCCCTCGTCTACGAGTTCAAGCGCGTAATCTACCAGGATGCGCTCGGCCACCGTAACATTTTTGCTATCCACCACGTATACGCCCGTAGTCTCAGACGCAGCAGCAACGGCGCTCTCATAGGTGCCCGACAACTTGGACGAAAGCGTGATCACCACAACCTCGCTGCCGTCCGCCTGGGCCGCCTTGATGGCCTCGCCGAAGGCAAAGGGTGTTACCTGACCGGTGGTGGGCAGCGTGTCACCCTCCACCAGCAGCTCGTAAAAGTGCTCGTGCGTAAGGTCTACGCCGTCGGAATAGGTGGTGGTGCCAAATGCAATAGAGAGCGGAACAACCGTGAGGTTATGATTCTGGGGGTTGACGATATCGCTTCCCGAATCGGTGATAATGCGTACAGACATGGGAACCCCTTTCGTATAGTGATGCCGCCGCAACATACCGCGGCGCGCTCTTAGCATGTATTATCGCGCGTTACCGCGATATGGTGCACAAACGATCGTAGATAAGGCAAAGCGAGCGGTACATCTGGCGGCGCTGGGAATCGCCCAGCTCGTTGCCAGCTTCGGTTACCACACGACGGATAACCTCGCTCGCCTGCACCATACTGGTCTGCCCCTTGGCGGTAAGCCGCATGGGAACACGGTAGCGCGTGGCATCGTCGTCCTCGGCGCAGGCCTCAACGTAGCCCTCGTCCTCCAGCCGGGCGAGTGTGCGCGATATCGCCGCACGCGTGACGTCCACCTCGCGGGCAAGCTCCGCGCCTGTGAGGCCCTCTTCATGCTGGCTCAGATAGTACAAGCACATTACGTCCGAGCCTTTGAGCCCAAGCTTCGCCGCCTCAACCGTCTTGATGCGCTGGACCTCTTTCGAGATCTTCGTGATGAGCCCCACAAAGTCCTCGAAGCGCGACTCCTCAATGGATTCTTCCATAGGCCTCCTTTCACAAACGCGTATGTTGCCCTAACCGCCCACAGTATGGCACGGAGGATACGCATTATGTTTACCACTCAACATCTACATAGGGTCTACGCAGCGGTTATAAGAAAAGAGGATCCATCTGGTGTCCAGACAGATCCTCTTTCTCTTCAGAGCGGCAGGGTAATAGCCCTAATAACGCTCCGTTAGCGCCCCTCGGAGCATCGGAAGCGCCGAATGCCGGTGCACGAGCAGCTTTTACGCCTTGTCGAGTGCCTGGGCAACGTCGGCAATGAGGTCATCGGTGTCCTCGATGCCGCAGGACAGGCGCACCATATCGGGAGCAACGCCTGCCGCCTCAAGCTCAGCGTCGTTCATCTGACGATGCGTGGCGTTTGCAGGGTGCAGCACGCAGGTGCGCGCGTCTGCCACATGGGTGGCAATCTGCGCGATCTTGAGGTTCTTCATGAACTCCTCGGCAGCAGGACGACCGCCGGTAAAGCCAAAGCTCACCACGCCACAGGAGCCGTTGGGCAGATACTTCTGCGCGAGCTCGTGATACGGGTCGCCGGGAAGACCCGGATAGCGTACAAAGCGCACCTTGGGATGACTGGCCAAGAACTCCGCCATGGCCTGACCGTTGGCGCAGTGCTGACGCATGCGCACATGCAGGCTCTCAAGCCCCATGTTGAGCAGGAAGGCGTTCTGCGGCGACTGAATGGATCCAAGGTCGCGCATCAGCTGAGCCGTTGCCTTGGTGATGAACGCACCGCCCTGGCCAAACTTCTCGGCATAGACCACGCCGTGGTAGCTTTCATCGGGCGTGGTGAGGCCCGGGAAGGTCTCGGCATGGGCCATCCAGTCAAAGTTACCGGAGTCTACGATGGCTCCACCCACCGCTGCGCCGTGCCCATCCATGTACTTGGTGGTGGAATGCGTCACGATGTCGGCACCCCACTCGATGGGCCGGCACATCACCGGCGTGGGGAAGGTGTTGTCCACAATAAGCGGAACACCATGGGCGTGGGCAGCCTGAGCAAACCGCTCAATATCCAGAACGGCAAGCGCGGGGTTGGCGATCGTCTCGCCAAAAACAGCCTTGGTGTTGGGCTGGAAGGCGGCCTCTAGCTCCTCGGGCGTGCAATCGGGACTCACAAACGTGCACTCCAGGCCCATACGCTGCATGGTGTGCGCAAGCAGATTGTACGTGCCGCCGTAGATGGCAGAGCTTGCCACCACATGGTCACCAGCACCTGCGATATTGAAGATCGCAAAGAAATTGGCCGCCTGGCCCGAGCTCGTGAGCATAGCAGCCGATCCACCCTCAAGCTCACAGATCTTTGCCGCAACGTAATCGTTGGTGGGGTTTTGCAGGCGGGTGTAGAAATAGCCCGATTCCTCAAGGTCAAAAAGCTTGCCCATATGCTCGGACGTATCGTACTTCCACGTGGTGGACTGGTAAATGGGAATCTGACGCGGCTCGGCGTCTCCCGGATGATACCCGCCCTGAACGCAGGTGGTCCCAATATGGTTCGTCATGAGGCCCTCCTTATCTTGGATGCCCGCGGCGTATGCCGGGTGCACCGTTTTTTGCACATCGGTTCCTCATGATACACCGCGCGCCCACCACCCTTTATGGCAGGCGCGTGTGTGAACAAGTTGCAACGATTGATAAAGAGGTGACGAACAAGCCAAGCATAAGCTTCGCGTTAAAACTCGGCGAAGCGTGCTTCCCCGCACACCACCTGCTCGCGGCCGGCCATAAACTCACGCAACCAGGCGCAGAAGGGCTCTTCCTCCCCCGCCTTAAAGATTGCATGGAGCATCACGCTATCGGTGAAGTCGCAGGTGGGAACCTTGCCTCCCCGATCCTCCAGGGCTTTACGCACCTGCTCGTAGGTTGCGTAGGGCACCTGCACATCTACAGGCACCACCGATGTCATCTCTACGAGCATGCCCTCGGCGCGCGCATGCTCCACGGCAGCCTGGGCGGCGGCGGTATAGGCCCGCACAAGTCCACCCGGGCCAAGCAAGGTGCCACCAAAATAGCGCGTGGTCACACAGCACACATCACGCAAACCAGCTCCGCGCAGCACCTCAAGCGTAGGCATGCCGCTTGTGCGCTGCGGCTCGCCATCATCGCTTGCACGCTCACGACCATCAGCCAAAATCCACGCAGGAACATTGTGGCGCGCATCAAAATGACGCGCGCGCATAGCCGCCAGATGCTCGGCGGCTTCCTGCTCGGTCTCTACATGAATGAGCTGCGCAATAAAGCGACTCTTCCGGTCAACAAACTCCCCGGTTGCCTCAAAGCCCGCGCGCACCGTGATGTAGCTCTCCATAGACGCCTTTCCCCGCATCTCGTGTTCTGCATCGGGCGCGCGGCCGCGGAACTAGTTGTTCTTCATGACAATGCTGTCGACCGTATCGGCCACGTTCTCAATGCAGTCTGCACAATACTCCAAGAAGGTGTAGACCTCGTGCCAGGCAAACACTTCCAGAGGATCGCTGCAGGTGGTGTGCAGGTTGCGCATAGCCTTGATATAGAGGTGGTCGGCCTCCTCCTCTATGCTATTGATGGCGATCACGTGGTCATGCAGCGTCTTGGAACGCTTGAAGTGCGGGAGCTCATCGAGGAGCGCCTTGAGTTCAGCGCAGCCGCGCACGATGACATCCACCATGGCGTCGGCATCGGGGCGCATCGTTTGAATGTTGTCGAAATAAACGCGATGAAGCACGCCCTCGATGCGGTCGGTCACATCGTCAAGGTGCTGGCTCAAAAGCGCAATGTCCTCGCGCTCGATGGGCGTCACAAAGGCGGTGATCAGCGCGTCGCGCACCTCATGCTTTTTCTCGTCAGCTGCCTGCTCGATGGTGTGCATCTCTTCAATCGCATCACCAATGAGCTCCGGCTGAAAATTCTTGGTCACACGAGACAGCAGCTGGGCCGCCTGATGCGAATACTCAGCGCAGGTGGAAAACGCCTCAAAATAGAACGAATCGTTCTTTCGTGCCATTGCTTTTGCCTTCCCCTCGTTGGAGCTTGGTGCAACGAGACGCCTTGAGAGCGCCTCTCGGGCTATACGCCCGCTTAGAACCACATCATGAACAGCTTTGCCATCACAAAGCTAATAAGGCCGCAGCCCGGGAACGTAAACACCCACGTGAGCAGCATATCGCGCACAACACCAAAGTTGATGTCCGAGAGGCGCTTGACGGCGCCCACGCCCATGATCGCGCTCGTCTTGGTGTGCGTTGTAGATACCGGAATGCCAAAGACCGTGGAGAGCAGGATGCAGATAGCACCCGAAAGGTCGGCGGAGAAGCCCTGGTAGCGCTCAAGCTTCACCATATCCATACCCACGGATTTGATGATCTTCTCGCCGCCCACGCTCGTGCCCAGGCCCATCACGGTACTGCAGAGCAGCATGAGCCAAACGGGGATGACGGCGCCAGAAACATCGGGCTGGCCATTGCAGAAAGCCACACCCAAAAACAAAACGCCAATGAACTTCTGGCCGTCCTGCGCACCATGCATGAAGCTCATGGCGGCAGCGCCAAAAATCTGGGCATACTTGAAGAAACGATTGGCCTCGCGACGATCCAGATCGCGGCAAATGAAAATCACAAATTTGCAGATAACCCAGCCAATGGCAAAACCCAGAACCAGGCTGAGCACAAGGCCGTAGATAACCTTGACCCACTCTTCCATGTTCACGCCGTCAACGCCGCCCGAAATGGCAATGGCGGCACCGGTAAGGCCGGCAATGAGGCTATGGCTCTCGCTGGTGGGAATACCAAAGATGGAGGCACCCACGCTGTACACCACGATCGAAAACAACGCCGCACAGAGCGCCACCAACGCCATCTGCGTATTCGAGCCAAAATCGACCATATTGGAGATGGTCGATGCGACCGACGAATTGAGATGGGTCATGATGAGCACGCCCAAGAAATTGAAGACGGCGCTCATGATGATGGCGGGACGAACTTTCAAACAACGTGTTGAAATGCACGTGGCGATTGCATTGGGGGCGTCGGTCCAACCGTTTACAAAAATCACCCCAAGGGTGAGTAAGACGGTGATGGCAAGAATGGGGTTTGAGGCCACCTCTTGCACAAACATCCCTAACGAAACGTCCAAGGTTTCACTCTCCCGAATGATGTGAACACTCCCCTGCCACAAGGCATCCCGCTGTCTGGGTACCTTACCTGGCCTGAGGGCGCTCTGCTCAGGATGCTGGCAAATTGACCTACTATCCTGCACATTTGCGCTTCAATAGGGTAACACTTTACGGTTTCCTAGCCAATGACTTACAGTGCATCTCGTTTGTAAGCATTCTGTAAGTTGATTGCAGACAATTTCCCACCCATACCACGAGCAAGTGGTCCGACCGCGCGTGCATACATTCGCACGAGATGAGGAATTGCGCAACCACCTCCTCGTATAGTGCGACGTTCATGCTACAATGGCGCCTTGCGAAGCGGGCCAGACGGTCGCGCGACGTGCCCTTGGGCACGCGTGAGGAAAGTCCGGGCTCCACAGGGCAGGATGCTGGCTAACGGCCAGGCGGGGCAACCCGACGGAAAGTGCCGCAGAAAAGAAGACTCCCACCTACGCGGTTCCGCGTAAAGGGAAAAGCTGAAACGGTGGTGTAAGAGACCACCAGCGTCGCGGCAACGCGGCGGCTTGGTAAACCCCATCCGGAGCAAGCGCAAATAGGGGCGCGATGGACCGGCCCGGTCTGCGCCCGGGTAGCGTGCGAGGAGCCATGTCGTAAGGCATGCGCCGAGATAAATGACCGTCCTTGACAGAACCCGGCTTATCGGCTCGCTTCGCCTCGTTTGACCAAAAAGCGCGCCATGAGGGTATCCCCATGGCGCGCTTTTGCATCTGCTCTCTTGAGAGCCCTTCGTACGGCCTGTGCCCCCGCCTTGGGTTTGGCCCGGGCCCGGCCCTGAACGACTACAGGCCCATCTCAGCCTTAAGCTTTGCCAGCTCATCGTCCACCGCCGCGGTGGATCCGGCCTCGGCATACTTCTTCTCAAGCTCTGCCGCCGCGTCCTGCGGGCTGGCGTTCAACTCGCTCATAGCGTTGGAGCGATCGAGCATCTCGTTTGCCTTGGCCTCCATGCGGTCAAAGGCGCTCATAGCTCCTGCCGCGCGGTCGCCTGCCGACGAAAGGTCGTTCACCTTGTCCTGCGTCTTTGCAACCGCAACCTTGGCCTTGATGGCCTCGCGACGCCCACGCAGGCTCTCGATATCGCCCACAAGCTTGTCGTGCATCTGACGCATCTTGGACGCGTTCTCGTGCGCCGCGGTCGCCGCCTCGGCGAGGCTCTCGCCCTTTGCCACAAGCTGCTGCTTCTTGGCCAAGAACGTTCGCGCATCGTCCTCGTTGCCTGCCTTCAGCGCCTGACGCGCCAGGTCGTCGTACTTGGCAATGTTGGCGTTGTTCTCGTCTACCAGCCGCTGTGTGCGCGTCTCCTCCGCCATCACGCCGGCCGTTTCCTGCTTTACCTCAGCAAGAGACTCCGTAAGATCGCGCAGATATTGATCGACCATCTTTGCCGGATCCTCGGCACGGTCGAGCAGGTCGTTAACATTGGCTTTGACGATGTCGGCAAAACGATCGAGCATTCCCATGGTGTTCTCCTTCATGTCTGTGCTCATGCGGGCGTCTGGCTATGCCCCGTCTGGCTGTCCCTTCAAGCCCGTTGCCAAGCTCTGCTTGGCACATTGAGGTTCTTCTACCCCATTTGCATGCCCGCCGCTCACTCGCGGTGGGTCCTATTTCTTTGAGTACTTTTCTTCCAGATCGTCGAGCTCACGTTCACCAAAGGTTTCGAGCGGCGTGTTGAGCATCTCCTCCAGGTGCTCCTGCTCACGTTTGCGGGCAGCAGCGCGCTGGCGCACCACCACAACAACCACCACGGCAACCACAACCACAGCGCCACATATGGCAAGCGGCACCACGGGCGAGGTGGTAACGGACATGATGCGTTCGGCCGTATCGGCAAAGGCGCGCGAGAATATCTGCTCTTCTGAGAGCGATCGATCCTGGTAATAGCGGTCGATATAGTCTGCAAGAATACCCAGCGCCTCTTCATCCATGATGGTTTTGGCCTGTGAGCCCACGGTGTATCCGCAGTTAAACGAACCATACCCGTCATCGCAGAACACGAGGAGGAAGTGCGCCTCATCGCTGAAAAGCTCACCATAGAGCTCGTCGGACATGCTCGTAAGCTCGGACACCGAGGTTACGCTGCCGTTGGGGAGAATGTACACGTAGGGCTGCACACCTGTAGCCTCGTAAAAGGCTTTCAGACCCTCTTCAAGCTCGCTGGCGTCGCGCACCCAGCCACCGTCGGCATCGGTATACCAGCCTGTCTCGGTCACCGCGCCCGCAGGAAGCGGCTCGCGTTCCACCGTAGACGCCGGAATGTCGAAGCTTGCCGTAGCCGAGCACGACGAGACGCTGCAGGATTGCACGCCGCCAATAAGCGCGAAGAGCACCATCAAGAGCACTACGCCCACAATAACGCTCATGCATCCGCTGGTCCCACACCCGGCCGACCCGTTCGGCCCAGGGTTTCCGCCAGGCGGCACCGGGTCTGACGAAGATCGGCGTGCGGTGCTCCGCCCCACGCTCATGCCAACCAAGAAGGGCCAGAAGCTTCCACCTCCGCCAAGCGGTCGGCGCGGACGAAACGGGGAGCCGCCACCATGGCCGAAGCCCCCGCCAAAACCACCGCTCCTGCCGTGGCCGCCGCCTCCCGAGAAGCCGCCTGAGAAGCGTCCGCCTCCACCGAAGCCGCCGCTATGGCCACCGCCACCAGATCGTCCCACGAGCACTCCCTTCTAGCAGCACCTCTCTCAAGATGTTTCACCGATATGTTGTCTCGCCCATAGGGCGCGAATACCTACCATTATCCCCGCACAACCTGACGCCATGACCTTCAACCTTCGCCAATGCACTACGTTTCGGTCATATAAAGGCCAATTATTTGACCGAAAACTAGTGCATCGGTGAATGGGGACAGCGCAGAGGGCAGAAGCGCTGCGAGTCATGGCACGGCCGCGTGCGCACGCCAAGCGCCCCTATATACGCAAAACGCCCCGAGCGGGTGCTCGGGGCGCGCATCTGCTGGCTGCAAACGCATGCTGCAGGCCGGCATCTTGAGCATATAGATGAACTAGTCGAGGTCGTCCATGCCAAAGTTGTCAATCGGGGCAAAGGGATCGGCAACCGCAACGGGCTCCGGCTCGGGAGCAGGCTGCTGAGCAGGGACGGGAGCAGAACCAACCGGCGTGGAGCTGTTAAGCAGCTCGGGCGGGAAGGAGTTCTGAGCATCGTCCATGAAGTGCTGGAGGAGCTTGAGATACTCGTTCTTGAACTCCTCGCGGGAAGCCTTGAGGCGATCGATCTCCTTGATCTCCTCCTGCTTCTCCTGCAGGGCCTGACGGATGACGTCGCGCGCCTTCGCATCGGCCTCGTTGCAGATGCGCTCAGCGTTCTGGTTAGCATCGTTCACGATGGCGTCGGCCGTCTGCTGCGCAGCAATGAGCGCGGCCGAGATCTGACGCTCGGAAGCGGTGATGCCGGGCTGCTGCACCGGTGCCGGAGTAGCGGGCTGGGCCGCGAGCTGAGCCTTGGCATCGGCAAGCTGCTGCTCGGTGGAGGTCAAACGGTTCTTAAGGTCAACAATCTTGGAAAGCATCGCGTCAACCTCAGCAGAGATCTGCTCGAGGAACACATCAACCTCAGCGGGATCATAGCCGCGCTTAGCCTCGGAGAAGGTCTGGGCCTGGATGTCGGCGGGGGTGATAGCCATGTCTAAACTCCTTTACACCACGCGTAAGCCGCATCTCCCTGGCGGCCCACGTCAACACATTCTATACGATTACCGAAATAACGAACCGTGCAACGAGGTTCAGCGCAAGAATCGCAATAACCGGCGAGAAGTCCAAGCCTCCCATGGGTGGAATAAAGCGCCTGAACAGTTGCAGGAACGGTTCGCAGATAGACTGGAGCACCACTGCGATGTCGTAGGCGATGCCACCTTCACGCAGCGGGAACCAGCGCATGATGATATACACGCAAATCAACCCCTCGTAGAAGTTAACAAGGGTGCTGATAAGCTGTGCGACGGAATAGGCGTTTATGATCGGAATCCTCCTGGTTATTTAAGGAAGCCGCTTTCGCGCAGCTTCTGCAGGTCGGACTGCTTAACCTCACAACCGGCCGGCAACACCATAAACACGCGGTCGCCAACCTCACGCACCGAGGCGCCAAGGCCGCACGCAAAGCCATAGCTAAAGTCGAGCACGCGCTTGGCAACTTCTGTGCGCACGCCCACAAACACCAGGGCAACCGGCTGCTTGGTGCGCACACGACGCACCACGGTCTCCACGTCGTCGTAGCTCTCAGGACGCAGCATAAACGCCGGGAGCTGAGGCGTGTTGTTCAGGATGGAGCTGGCACGCTCGGCCGTCTCGGAGACAGGACGAGAGGTGGTGGCAGCGGCCGTGGTGTGCGAGCGCACCGACGCCGCATAGCTCGAAGGCGTGTCGTACGCACCCGGACGATACCCTTCCTGCTCACGCGCAGGCGGGTTATAGAGCGAGGCATGGCGGTCGGCATCGCCCACAAGCTGGCCGGAACGCGTATACACAGCTACCGACTCCGCCTCGCCACGATGCGTCTGGCCCAAGATGCCGTTGGAAGACTGCTGGGGCGCAGCATAGCCCGAACCATATGCGTCGTCACCGTATGCGGCGCCACCGTCCTGATAGGAGTCCGCATACGAGCCGTCGTCGTAATAGTCGTCGGCATAGCCGTCGTCCTGGCCGTAGCCGTCTTGGTTGTACCCACCCTGGTTCTGACCGAAGGGAAGCCTGCTCTTGATATCGTCTAAGAAGCTCACGTTCTCAACCTCTCTGCGTGCCGCGTTAGGATATGCGTGCAGATTAGGCACGACTTTTTGCTATTCTAGCTCAAAGAGCGGGTTGAACACCACCCTGCCCAAGCGCACAAGTGTGGAACCCTCTTCGATGGCGATCTCGAAATCCTCACTCATGCCGCATGAGAGCTCGGGCAGATGCAAGTCTCCCTGATCGTGCTCCAACTCGTCGCGCAGCTCGCGCAAGCCCACAAAGGTCGCACGAACACGATCCTTATCCCCCCGGGGCGCCATGGTCATAAGGCCTGTAATGGTAATTCCACGAAGTTGCCGCAAGCTTTCAAGAGAGGCGCGCACCTCCTCGGGCGAAAAGCCCGATTTGCTTTCCTCGCCCGAAACGTTGACCTCCAAGAGCACGGGCTGGGGAGCATCGAGCATTCCCGCCTCAAGACGGCGTTCAACGCGCGAAGAGATTGCCTCGGCAAGGTGAAGTGAGCTCACCGAATGGATACACGTGGCGCGCCCCAGCACGATATTGATCTTGTTGGTTTGCAGGTTGCCGATCATATCGAAGCGCACATCGCCGGGAACGTCTTCCACCTGCGCAAGCCCGTCGAGCTTACGCACCAGTTCCTGAGGCCTGTTCTCGCCAAAAAGGCGATACCCCACGCGCATGGCGGCGAGCACCTCATCAACACCCACCGTTTTGGAGACTGCCATCACCTGTACATCGGATAGTGAGCGCCCGCTGCGCTCGCATGCCCGCTCTACACGCGCTGCTATCTCATCGTAGCGGCGCTTCATATGCTCGCTATAGCTTGCTGCATCGACGTCCATCAGAGCCGTCCTTTCCCTCATAGCCCCATGGTAGCGCGAACGCGGCCCCGAAACTTCGGGACCGCGTTCACCTCACAGCTCTTACGGGAAACGATGCGCGCGTTTCTAGCTTTAGAGCAGATCCTCGTCTTCGTCATCCTCATCGTCCTCGTCAACGGGATTCTCGATGAGGGTGCGCAGGGCCGGGGTGACCTCGTCCAGCGGAATGCGCGCCACAAAGGCAGCGTCAACCTCGGGCTTCAAGATAACGCCCTCGCCCGACGGCACACGGAGCGCTTCGAGCTCGTCAGCATCAAAGCCAGCGATGTCCACGGTGTTCCAACGCTGGCCGGTGAGCAAGAACATGATGCGCGTCGCGGCGTCGATGGCGTACTGGGCGCAGCGGTCGAGGTAGCGCGACACCATCACCACGCGGCGATAGTCGTCATAGGCCTTGTCATCGGTAAGCTCAACGCCGGTGGAGCGGTTGAATGCACGGAAGAACTCCTCGTAGATGCCGTGCGTAGACTCCTCCTGGTCGTTCAGGGTGCGCAGCAGCGACAGGTCGTTAGTCACAAGCGTCGAAGCGACGGTGCCCATAACCTGATAGACGCTCGAAGCCTCCTGGTTCACAAGCTCCACGAGCTCGGAGGGAAGCTCGATATCACCCTTGGCCTTGAGCTTTGCGGCGCGCGCCACGCGGCGCACCTTGTCGCACATGCGCTGCAGGCAGAAATCGGTGTAGATGATGGTCTGAAGCAGGCGGAAATCGGACGCAACCGGCGCCTGCGTGGCAATGAGGTTGTAGCACACGGCCTCGAGGTTGGCGCAGCGCGCGTCAATCTGCAGGGTCTTCTTCTTGGTCTTGGAGGCAAGCCTGCGGTCGCCCTCCACAAACGCACGAACGCCGTCGTGCAAAAGCAGGTCGAGCGACTCGTAGATGGAAAGCATCTCGTGACGCGCCTCAACAAGCTGGCGAGAATACAGTTTACGCATGAACGCTCCAATCGATGGCGCACGGGCGCATGCCCGGGCATCAAAGCCGATGTATGCAACATGCGTCAGTGTACCAACCGTGCGTAAGGCGCGTGTAAGGATGCCTACATGGCACGATAAAGCGCGCCTATGTACGGCGACTCACCCCGCTACTCGCCCGCCTTTTCGCGCATCACCGCAACGGCGCCATGGCGGCCACACCGGCCCGCCTCACCGCGGTATGAGAAAAACCGCTCGGGGGAACTCAAAGTGGAGAGCCCCAGATCGTGCACCGCTTCTGGCGCGAGGCCCGCTTCCTCAAGCGCGGAGCGAATGGCCAACGCAAGGTTGAGAAGGCGATCATGCGGCCCCGCGCTCGGAGCAGCAAGCACGGGGAACTCCGCCACAAACTGGTCTTTGAGCTCTTGGGAAACCTCATACTCATCACCACGGATGTGAGGGCCGATGAAGGCCTCAATCGCGTGCGGAGACACGCCGGCCTCGCGGGCAAGCACCTCAGCGGCGCGCGCCGCGATGCGGGCATACGTGCCCTTCCAGCCCGAATGCACCACAGCAAACCCGCCGGGACACACAAGGATCACTGGCACGCAGTCGGCAAAACAAAGCATCACCGGCACATCGGGAGTGACGCACACCACGGCGTCGGTGCCCGAAGCGAGCTCACGGCGCAGCTCATCCAAAGCCTCGGGATCCGGGGAGCGCACGCAAGCCACATGGTCACCATGCACCTGGTTGGGCACCAAAAGGCGCAGAAGGAGCTCCTCCGCATCGAGCGCGGCCAACACCCGCCGCCGGTTCTCTTCCACCGCCGCGGGGTCATCGCCCACATGGGAGCCCAGGTTGAGCGAAGCATAGGGCGCGGCCGACACCCCGCCCGTGCGCTCAGTAAAGCCAAACGTCACGCCATGCGCCGTTGCGCCAACCAACGTCACACCGTCTCGTGTCGCACGCGTAGCCTCGATCATGCTTTCCCCTCTCCTGCATTCTGGTAAGAAAAACGCCCCCGCCGGAATGGACGGGGGCGCCTGCCTGACTTGTTGAAACGCTTAGAACGAGCCGCGCTTCAGGAAGTCCGGAAGCTCAAACTGGTCGTTGCCAAAGTTGGGAACCTCAGTGCCACCGATGTTGCGGCTCGGGGCCGACTGCGTTGCAGAAGGAGCAGCGTGCGAGCCGATGGCGTCGCGGTCAGAGGACTTCGAGGAGCTGGCCGCGAAAAGGTCATCCTGACGGTTGACATTGGAATCGGAGAAGCCCGTAGCAATGACGGTGATGCGCACCTGATCGCCCAGCGACTCGTCCACCACGGTACCAAAGATAATGTTGGCCTCGGGGTCGACAGCGTTGGCAACGAGGTCGGCCGCGTCGTTGATCTCCTGGATGCCCAGGTCCTTGCTGCCGGCAATGGAGAGCAGCACGCGGGTGGCACCATCGATGGAGCTCTCGAGCAGAGGACTCGAGATGGCCTGCTGGGCAGCGTCGACCGAGCGGTTGTCGCCCGAAGCGGTGCCGATGCCCATCATGGCGGTACCGGCCTGCTTCATGATCGTCTTCACGTCGGCAAAGTCGAGGTTGATGACGCCCGGAACGGTGATGAGGTCGGTGATGCCCTGCGTACCCTGCGAAAGCACGCCGTCGGCGTTGGAGAAGGCCTCGAGCATGGTGGTCTTCTTCTCAGCGGTTGCGAGCAGGCGGTCGTTGGGGATGACGATGAGCGTGTCAACACTCTGGGAAAGGGTGCGGATGCCCTCCTCAGCAGCCTGACGACGCTTGCGTCCCTCGAAGGTGAAGGGCTTGGTGACCACAGCAACGGTGAGCGCGCCCACGTCGTTCATGGCGATATCGGCAACAATGGGAGCAGCGCCCGTGCCGGTGCCGCCGCCCTCGCCCGCCGTGATGAAGACCATATCGGCACCCGCGAGCGCCTCGGCAATGTCGTCGCGCGACTCGTCGGCAGCCTTGCGACCCACCTCGGGGTTGGCGCCTGCGCCCAGGCCACGCGTAAGATCGGTACCAATATGGACCTTGATGTCGGCATCCGAGATCGCAAGCGCTTGCGCGTCGGTGTTGATGGCAACAAACTCAACGCCGCGGATACCCTCCTCGATCATGCGGTTCACCGCATTGGTACCGCCACCGCCGACGCCGACCACTTTAATGACGGCAAGATAGTTGTTGATCTCGTTCTCGTGCATGTCGGCCCTCCGATAAACGGTACGTTGGGATATATCAAACTTTAACCCTCAAGTTTACAGTAAACATAGAGGTAAACCGCCTTATCTTTGCATAAAATGCAGGTACAGGTCAAATCACAGACCACAAAAAGCAAAATACCTAACACTTGCGCAGGTAATCGGTTCAACCGTTCACCGAATCGTTTACACGAGGGCTATTCTGCGCTGCGGAACGTGTAGTTGTCGGGCGTGCGCACGTTGATATAGGTGACCCCCTGCTCCTGCCCGAGCAGGCGCGTGATGACCGTCTCCTTGAGGGAAATATCCTCCGGCTCGCCAAGCAACACCTCTACGCCTGAGGTGAGATTAGCCGAGATGGCCTCAAGCGACGAGAGGGAGATGTCTTTAATCTGCTCGATGAACGAGGGCGAGAAACCACGTGCGTACTCAAGGCCAGCAAGAATCACATCGGAGGTGACCTCGCGCCCCGAGGCAGCATCAACGTCAGCCGCAACATCGATGAAGAGCACAGCCCCATCACGGCGGGCAAGCGCCAAGGCAGCGTCCACACCGCTCAGTTGCTGCGTGCCGTCGGCTGCAGGTTCGGTGGTGTCTCCCCCGGTTGCCGCCGTGCCGTCCGCCTGAGCGTTGGCGTCTCCCGCTTGCGTGCCATCACCGGCGGCAGAACCGTCGGCGCCCGACGTGGCATCTCCCGAGGCAGCGTCACCCGCATCTGTATCTCCGGTATCCGTTGCGCCGTCCGTAGCCGCAGGGTCCTTTGGCAAGGTCGCAGAGCCCGTGGCAGACGCGCCATCCGAGACAATCGCGCCCGAAGCGTCAACTGTCACCGCAAGCGACATGGGCGAAATCCAGGTGTTGTCCGAGCCGATTGCCCAGGCAATATCGCTCGCACCAATGTAGGCGATAGCGGCAACCTCACGCTCCTTTGGCGTGATAATAAGGGTGTCGGGGAAGCTGCGCTCCACGGTAACCCCCGCAATCCAGGGGTTGGACGTGAGCGACGCCGCTATGGCGTCCTCGTTCACATTGAGCAAGGTGGTGCCCGCAGGAATGTCGATGAGCTGTTCCACCGTTGCCTGGGGCACATGCTCGCTTCCGTTGATTATGATGGTCGAGGGCGTGAAGAGCGCCGAATTCACTACCACGGCAGCCACAATACCCACAACAACCACGCAGGAAACAGCTGCTGCGAGCACCTTTGCGGGAATCTTGGGCACGGGAATGTGAATGCTCGACACCGCACCGGCAAGTGCCGCCAAGGGCGCCGGCGCCTTGTGGGGTTTGCGCGGAGCCGCGGGGTGCGTGGGACCAGCAACCGATGTGAGCGAACGACCGGGCGTCATACGGGGGCTCAGGCGCTTTTTCGATACGCCCTTTGCCGTAACACGCCTGACTGCACCTGAAGAAGACGCGGGTACCGGTGCAGCCTTCTTGCCTGCTACAGGACGAGACGAAACCGCCCCACCAGCGCCGCGCTGCTTAGCAGCCGTTTTGGTACGAGCAGAGGCCACAGAAGGCGCAGTAACCTTGGACGCCGTACGGCGAGGGGTTGAGGTAGAAACCGGATTGGCAACGCTTCGCTGGGCGGCAGAGGCAGCCACAGGCTTAGCGGTACCCCGCCGCGCGGGCTTTGTGCCGGCAGGACGCGCCACAGTGCGTTGCTTGGTGGCAAACCCTTTGCCTGGCGTTGCGGTGTAGGAGCCTATGGTGTGTCGCGAAGCTGCAGGTTTAGACGCCTTGGCAGCAGCCGTGCTCCGCGGCGTGCGCGAGGCCGCTGAGGAGCTCCGCTTGCTTGCAGTGGCACGACGAAACGTGGGCTTCGCGGCATTAGAACCCGAGGAATTTAACTTCCGGTTGGAGTTCGATGCCATACGTTTCCCGTACCTTCCCATAGACGTGTCGGATAACGGCAACCACGTCCGAGGCGGTGGCCGTGCCGGTGTTGATGATAAAGTTACCGTGAACTTGCGAGACTTCTGCCCCGCCGATGGAAAAACCCTTCAATCCACAGTCCTCTATCATCTTTCCTACACTTCCCTCGGGCGGATTTTTAAAGACCGATCCGCACGAGGCGGTGCCCATGGGCTGCGTATGCCTGCGGCGCGCCAGGTAATTTTCCATGCGCGCACGGATATCGCCCTTTTCGGCCGGCGTAAGGCGAAGCGTCACCTCAAGCACAATCTCGTCACGCGGAAGGCTGCACGCGCGATAATCCCACGCAAGCTCAGACCCCGCATAGTGACGCATACCCACGCCCGGCTTGTAGGTCACAACATCCTGCACAAGCGACCCGATCCACTCGGTACGGGTGCCTGCGTTCATAGAGATGGCACCGCCCACTGTGCCTGGAATACCCATGGCAAACTCCAGACCCGAAAGGCCTTTGGCGTACATCTCGTTCACCAGGCGGGCAAAAATCACACCTGCGCCCGCCGTCACCGTCACGCCGTCATCCGCCACCACCGTACGCGAAAACTCGCGCCCCAGCGTCACCACAGCCCCCTCATAGCCCTCATCGGCCACGAGTAAATTGGAGCCGCGACCAATGATTACCCAGGGAACCTGCTCATGGTCGAGCGTCTCAATCGCCCGGCGCAGCGCATGGTAGCTGTGACAGGTGATGAAAAGCGACGCCTTGCCCCCGATGCGATACGAGGTATGGCGTGCAAGGCGCTCATGTTCCGAGACATCGGTATCGATTGCGCCCGAAAGGGACATGACGGCGTTAAAGAGTCCCATAGGGGTTTACTCGGCCTTCTCGGAGAGATACGCGATGAACTCAGGACCTACCTGGGTCACGTCGCCCGCGCCCATGGTGATGAGGAGGTCACCCGCATCGACCAAGGCAGCAAGCTCGCGCGGCAGCTCCATGCGATTATCTACATAGAACACCTGCTTCTCGGGGTGCTTCGCGTGCACCTTGTCGGCAAGCATCTTGCTCGTAACACCCGGAATGGGCATCTCGCCCGCCGAGAACACGTCGATGAGCACCAAACGATCCGCCTCGGCGAAGGCATCGGCAAAGTCGTCGGCCAGCGCCTGCAGACGTGAATAGCGATGCGGCTGGAACACCACGTCAACATGGTTGAAACCAAGCGTCTTTGCTGCCGCCAGGGTGGCCTTGATCTCGGTGGGATGATGGCCATAGTCATCAACCACCGTGATACCGGCCACATCGCCCACATGGGTGAAGCGACGGCGCACGCCATCAAAGGTGGAGAGCGCCTCAGCCGCAGCCTGGGTATCGAGCCCCAAAACCGATGCCACGGTAAGCGCGGCGGTGGCGTTGAGCAGATTATGGATACCCGGGTTGCTCTTGATGGTGATGGAGCGCTCCTCGCCCCCAGCAAGACGCACCGTGCAAGAGCTCGAAAGCGCGTGGCTCCCCTCCTGCGGCGTGCATACCACATCGTTAGCGGCATCAAGGCCGTAGGTCACCACGGCACGCCCGCTCGAACGCGCAAGCTCGGCCGTGCGGGGGTTGTCGCCGCACACCACCACGTACCCGTCCTCACCCACAAGCTTCATGAACTCAACGAAGGTGCGCTCAATCTCCTCAAGCGAACCATAGTGATCAAGATGGTCGGCCTCGATATTGGTGACCACTGCCACATGGGGCTCCAGATAGAGGAAGGAGCTATCGGACTCGTCAGCCTCGGCTACAAAGTAGGTGCCCGAGCCATTGCGCCCGTTGGTGTCGTAGCCCTCCACAATGCCGCCGATGAGGAAGCTTGGATCGCAGCCCATGCGGTCGAGCATGGTGGCGCACATGGAAGACGTGGTGGTTTTGCCATGGGTGCCGGCAACGGCAACAGTGGTATAGCCGTGGCCCAGGGCGGCGAGCATTTTCGCGCGCGGCCACACGGGGATGCCCAGCTCGCGCGCCCGCACCAGCTCGGGGTTGGTCTCGGGGATGGCGGTGGAAACCACCACCACATCGGGCGTGACCTCATCGATGGTCTCGGCACGATGGCCCACGCGAATATCAACGCCGGCGCGCAGAAGCTGCCGGATGTAGCGCGACTGCTTAAGATCCGAGCCGCTTACCACGTAGCCACGCTCATGAAGCACCAGAGCGATGCCACTCATGCCCGCGCCGCCGATGCCGATAAAATGCGCCCGACGAAACGTATGTGTCTGGGTGGCGTTGGAAATGCCTGCCATGCCGATGCTCTCCCTCGCGTTGCGCTGTTGCAAATTCAGTAGGAAGACACCGATTCAAGGCTTTCGCGCCTCATGGGTGCGTGGCGCGGCATGCTTTGACCAGTGTCTCCCTAGGTACTTTACCGCAACTTGCGCACCCCTGCAGCGGCCAGGTTTGAGCCTCGACGTTAGGCTTGTGCCACAAGCGCCTCAAGACGATCAGCCAGGCGCACGGCAGCCTGGTCTTGCCCCAGGCCTTGAGCGGCACGGCGCATGGCAGAGCGCGCCTCTTTATCGCTCAGCAGGCGCGTAAGTTCCTGGGCAAACGCCGCATCGTCAATGGATGCGTCGGCAAACATCACCGCCGCCCCGGCGTCCACCAAAAAACGCGCATTGGTGGTTTGGTGGTCGGCCGTGGCAAAGGGATAGGGCACGAGCACAGCAGGCACCGCAAGCGCAGCAATCTCGGCAATTGAGGACGCACCCGAACGCGAAAGCACAAGGTCGGCCGCGGCCAGCATATCGCCCATGTTTTCGATATAGCTCAGCACCTGGTAGCGGCGTTCCTGCTCGGGCGTAAGCGCAAGCGCCGCCTTTGTTGCCTCAAAGTCTTCGGCTCCCGTGGCGTGCACCACGTACACCCCCGGCATGGTCAAAAGCTCGTCTTTGAGCGCCGCCATGCGCATGTTGAGGTGGTGGGCTCCCAGCGAGCCGCCAAACACCAAAAGGAGGGTAGCGTCCTCAGGCACACCAAGTGCCGCACGGCCACGAGTGCGATCGCCCGCGAGCACCGAGGGGCGCACCGGGTTGCCCACCTGGGCGATTGCCTGGGGCTTTGCCCCTTCATGCTCAAAAACCGTGGCTACGCTCGGCTGTGCAATGGCGATGAGGCTTGCATGGCGAGCTGCCTGCTTGTTGGCAAGGCCCGGCACCGAGTTTTGCTCGTGAAGGACATAGGGGATGCCAAGCTTTGCCGCAGCACGTACGAGCGGAAGCTCTACATAGGCACCGAAGCCAATGGCCACATCGGGCTTGAGCGCAGCATCGCTTTGGAAGGCGTGCACCAGCCGGCGCTCCTCACGCGCCAAGCGCACCAGAGCCGTGATGAGCGTCCAGGGACGCTGACGATCGAACCCCGTTACGTTGATGGGATGGAAGGCAAAGCCCGCCTGGGGCACTAAACGTCCCTCCAGGCGGTTGGTCTCGCCAAAGAAGCGCACGTTATGGCCGCGAGAACGCAGCTCCTCAGCCAAGGCAAGAGCCGGGTTAACGTGCCCTGCCGTACCGCCGGCAGCGATAGCAATGTTGAGCTTAGCGGTCATAGCGGCCCCTTCCCCGTGTAGATTGAGCGCGCGTGCGCCCGGTGGACCCATTCGATCCGTAGCGCGCCCGCACAACCGTGTCGCGGCTACGGAGGCGGTCCGCAGCATCATCGTGCATATCGACGCGTCCGTATCCGCCACCGCTTCCAAAACCGCCGCGACTGCGGGCAGTAGAGGAACGGCGAGAAGTCTCGGCACTTGTGCGGTCGCGACCCAAGCGATCGCGACCCATGCGGCTCGTGCCACCGCGCGGCGGGCGCGTATCTCCCCCGCCGTCCAGTACGGTAAATCCGCGCGAACGCGAGGAGCGCGGCGTTGCCTCACCCGCCGTGCTTTCGTCGAGCACGGCAAAGTCGTCGCGCCGCACGTCGTAGATGGTGGTGGGGTTGCTCTCGAGCGACACCCTGAGTATCAGGCCCATAAGCGCAAGCGAAGCGATCATGGAGGAGCCACCGTAGGAGATGAACGGCAAGGTTTTACCCGTCATGGGCGTAATGGCCAGAATGCCGAGCATATTCACCAAGAACTGGAAGGCAATGAGCAGGGCCGAACCCGAGGCTATGAGGCGCCCCTGGATGGAGGGCGATTGCCAGGCGATCTTGAACGCCGCGTAGATCATAAGCGCAAAGACGGCAAAGAAGATGATGGTGCCCACAAAGCCAACCTCCTCGCCGATGATAGCGAGGATGTAGTCGTTATGCGCCTCGGGCAGATAGTGGTATTTCATGGTGGAGTTGCCAATACCGCGACCAAAGAGGCCGCCCGACGCAAACGCCATAATGGCAAGCGTTGCCTGGTACCCGTCGCCATACTGATCTTCCCAGGGGTCGCCCAGCAGCAGGCGCTCCACGCGGTAGGGCGAGGAGAAAATGAAAATCAGCGCCACCAGGCCGCCCACTAAAAGCACCATAAGCAAAAACTTGCGGTTAAAGCCCGCAAAGAAGCACATGGCAAAAACGGTGCCAGCGATGATGAGGCAGGTGCCCATATCGGGCTCCGCGATAATTTCAAGCAGTGGCACGACCACGCAGCCGCCCAAAAGCCCCAGGAATTGGGCTGTATTGATGGAGCGCTCCTCGTAGTACTCGAAAAACACCTTGGCCGCCGTGACAACAACCGCCCACTTGGCAAACTCAGAGGGCTGAAATTGCTGTCCGGCGATGATGATCCAGCGACGGGCGCCACCAACCCTGCGGCCCGCCACCAGCACAAGGAACAGCAGGAGCACAAAGACGAGCCATACCACCCATATAATGTCTGAGCGCAAAACCGAAAGGGGCATAGCTGCCACAATCGCCATGAGCACAAGGCCTGCAAGGATGAACGCAGCCTGCTTCTGAAAATAGTAGACCGAGCTACCGGTTTCCTTCAGCGCTTCAACGGAGGATGCGGAATACACCATGAGCAAGCCGAACAGCAGCAGCGCGGCAAGGCATACCAAAAACACGATGCGCGGGCGCATCACGCGCGCCGGAACGCCCGCGATGAGTTTCTCTTCCCAAGATGTGCGCTCGCCCGAGCGACGGGAGCTGCGGCTCAAAGAGTGCCCCTGGGCTGTTTCTGTATTGCTTGCGTCACGCGTACGCCCGAATGCACGCACAAAGATCACCGCCTACTCTACAAACTGGCTGCCATCGCTCAAAGGTAGTACGCCTGCCTAGCGGGCCTCATCTTCCTTAGCCGAACGAAGCTCGTTGAGGTACGCCTTGAACACGCGACCGCGCTCCTCAAAGCCTGAGAACTCATCAAAGCTCGCGCACGCGGGAGAAAGCAGCACCACGTCACCACGCTCGGCCAGGTTGCGCGCCACATTAAGCGCATCGCGCAGGTTCTCGGCAGAAGCGATGTTCAGGCTGTGCATGGCATCCGCCTCAACAAAGGTTTGCAAAAAGCGCTCGCGCGCCGCCCCAAAGCAGACCACGGCCTCAACCGACGAGGCGCACACCCGCGCCGCGAAGTCCTCCAGCGGCGTACCCTTGTCGCTTCCGCCCAGAAGCAGCACCACCCGATCGTTAGGAAAGGCGGTAAGCGCTTTTTCCACCGCATCGGTATTCGTGGCCTTGGAATCGTTGTAGAAGCGCACGCCATCCACCGTGCCGCAAGGCTCAATGCGGTGCTCAAGCGCCGTAAAATCCTTAAGACCGCGGCGCACCGCAGAGGCGGGAACGCCCACAAAGAGCGCCGCCGAGGCTGCGGCGAGAGCGTTCATCATGTTGTGCTTGCCGGCGAGCGCCATCTCGTCCTCACGCACAAGCTTGCACTCCTCGCCCGCCAGACGCACCACGAGTGCGCCCTCGCGCATAAAGGCAGCGTCGGCGCTACCCGTATCCTCCGCAGAAAGCGCAAGCACACGGCGGCCGGGAGCCACAATATGATCGAGCACGGCGCGCACGCCCTCGTCATCCACATCCACAATGGCAAGGTCACCCGCGTCGAGGTTACGGAACAAGCGGCATTTGGCGAGCGCATAGCGCTCATGCGAGGTGTGCCATGCCAGATGGTCGGGCGTGATATTAAGCAGGATCGCCACATGCGGGTGAAGATACTCGGTGGTGGCAAGCTGGTAGCTCGAAAGCTCGGCTACAAACCAGCTGGAATCCGTGCGGTCGTCTACGCGCGAGATGGCCGTGTCACCAATATTCCCCACGGCATACGCACCCATGCCTGCCACCGAGAGCAGATGATGCGTAAGCGCCGTCGTGGTGGTTTTGCCGTTGGTGCCCGTGATGCCAATCCAGCGCTCGGGCGAGAGGCGGAAGGCAAACTCCGGCTCACCCATAATCTGGGTGCTATGTTCGCGGGCGGAGGCAAAAAAGGCAGAGAACTCAGAGATGCCCGGGCTTGCCACGCATACATCAAAGGAGCCCTCAACCTCCTCCGTACCCAGCACCACGTTAACACCCGCCGCCTCAAGAGCACGCGTATCCTCGCAAGGCGTGGCCTTGGCACCACCATAGAGCGTGATGGAGGTCACGCGTTCAGGCATATGGGCGCAGGCCCAGCGGCACACGTCGAGCCCCGTAGCACCCTGGCCCAGCACAAGCAGACAAAACTGTTCAGGAAGATACATGAAAGATCACTATCCCAGCTGGAAAAAGAAGGCAAGGCCCAGGGCACCAAAGGCAGCCGCGATGATCCAGAAGCGAATGACCACCTTTGTCTCGGCCCAGCCCATCTTCTCAAAATGATGATGAATAGGCGCCATCAAAAAGACGCGCTTGCCGGTGGCCTTGAAGCTCACCACCTGGATCATGACGGAGAGCGCCTCGCAGATAAAAAGACCGCCCACAATGAGTGAGGCCACCTCGGTGTTAGTCATAATCGCCAGGCAGGCGAAGGCCGTGCCCAGGGCAAGCGAGCCGGTGTCGCCCATAAAAATGCTCGCCGGGTAGCAGTTGAACCACAAAAAGCCCAGGCAAGCGCCT
This sequence comes from Candidatus Limicola stercorigallinarum, assembly GCA_018711625.1. GTDB lineage: Bacteria > Actinomycetota > Coriobacteriia > Coriobacteriales > Coriobacteriaceae > Limicola > Limicola stercorigallinarum. Next base: position 46,215 of record DVID01000001.1, read on the forward strand.
GCACAAGCCGTAGCGAACACCACCAGGTTGGCATCGCCATGCAAAAAGGCGATGGCGCCCATGATGAGCATGGCGATCATGGACGTGCCACCAGCAAGGCCGTCAAGACCATCGGTGAGGTTGACCGCGTTGGACATGCCCGCAATGAGCAACCACGTAAAGATGACGTAGAGCCACGGGATAACAAAGGTCTCGCCACCAAGGTTGAGCGTGGTGGAGAGCACGCCAAGGTCAATGGCAAACCCACCCGGGAAAAGGACCACCGGCACCACGCCACACCAGTTAACCGCCAAGAGGCAGAAGGTGACGCAGATGAGCGTGAGGCCGATCATCTTGGCGTGGGGCGTGAGACCAAGCGAGCGGCCATGCGTGACCGATGTGGCATCGTCGATAAGGCCCAGCACGCCGGTAGCAAGGGTTGCAAGCAGTACCAGGAGCATCTCGGTAGTGAGTTTGCCCATAAGCAGGCAGGTGATGGTGACCGAGATGAGAATCACCACGCCTCCCATGGTGGGAGTACCCTGCTTCACCAAATGGCGCTGAGGGCCATCGGCACGCACCTGCTGGCCAATTCCTTCAACCTTGAGCAAGCGAATCCAGAACGGCATGAGAATGGCTGCAATCACCGCTGCCACGCCGAGTGACAAAAAGGCTTGATAGGTGGGATAGGCGCTATTTCCGAACATCGGCGCACACCCCCTCAACAAAGCGATCGAGCCCCACAAAGCGCGAGCCCTTCACGAGCACCAGGTCGGTGGGAGCAAGCACACTCCCCCAGCGCGCAAGGGCCTGCTCGGTGGTTGCCATATGCGAGATGTTCTGCTCGGGCATGCCCATGAGCTTTGCAGCGCGCGCCATCTCGGCCGCACCGTCTCCGCCTACGCACACCATAAGGTCGAGCTTCTTGGCGGCTGCGTAGGCACCCACCAATGCGTGCAGGCGAGCGGCATCGTCGCCAAGCTCGCCAATCTCGCCCAGGATGGCAATGCGGGAGCCGGCACAATCAAGCCGTGTGAGCAAATCGAGCGCGGCTGCCATCGACTCGGGGCTTGCGTTATACGAGTCGTCGATCACCGTGGCGCCCGAAGTGGCGTGGCGCAGCTCCTGGCGGCGCCCCGTGATGGCAAGCTTATGGAACACCTGGTCAATCTCGTACTGGGCGATGCCCATACGGCTGGCGATAGCCGCAGCGTACAGGGCATTTTGCACCGATTGAGCGCCCGGAATGGAAAGGCCCGTGTGGTACTGCGAGCCGTTCTCAAGCGTGATGTCAAACTCGGGGCACCCGTCGGCACCCACCTCAATATTGCGTGCGCACACGTCGTCATCTTCCGAGGTGCCCGCAAGAAGCACGTCCACACCTGCGGGACGCGCGAACGTGTCAATGATGAAGGGGGTGTAATCGTCCTCGCCGCCCAGCACAAGCACCGAATGGCGACCCTCGAAGTTCTCGGCCGACGGCGGCATACCCACCAGAATCTCGGCCTTAGCACGGGCGATGTTTTCACGGCTGCCGAGCATGCCAATGTGCGAGGTGCCAATCTTGGTGATCACGCTATAGGTGGGTTGCGCGCACTTTGAAAGACGCTCAATCTCGCCAAACGAGTTCATGCCCATCTCCAGCACGAGCACCTGCGTGTCTTTGGGAGCAGACAGGATGGTGAGCGGCATGCCGATGAGGTTGTTGTAGTTGCCCTGCGTGGCGTGCACGCGATAGCGCACCGAGAGCAACTCGGTCAAGATGTCTTTGGTTGTGGTTTTGCCAATGGAGCCCGTGATGCCCACCACCGTGCAGTGCATACGCGAGCGATACCCCTGCGCCAGATCGAGCAAGAACTGCTCAGCGTCTGCGGTAACAAAAACGGCGCATTCGTGGTCGTCGGCCAGACGGATAAGCTTGCGCGAGGGCTCCTTGGTAAGAATCACCGCGGCAGCACCCGCCTCAATGGCCTGCGGGGCAAACTCGTTGCCATCAACCCGCTCGCCTGAGAAGGCTACAAAGATGTTATCGGCCTCAACCAGGCGCGAGTCGATAACGCATCCACGGCACATGCGGTTCGCATTGCCCGTATAGGGCTGGGCGCCGGTAACCCGTTCAATATATTTCACTGCAATCTCTATCATGCAGGACTCCTTACCACCTCGACTGCAGCAGTTCATTGTATCGTAGCCTACGCATGCTCGCCCTCAGCCCTTGTAAACATCAAACCACACGTTGTGTCTCAGAACATCAGATGAATGTTTAGCGCGTAGGCCGTATGCCGAGCGTGGTGAGCGCACTCGACATAATGGTTCTAAATGGAATCGCCGCCGCGTCCGAGCCGCTCGGCGTGCCGTCGAGGGTGATGTAGACCGCAGCCGCGGGCGCCGACGCTGGAGCAAAGCCCAAGAATGACGACATGTAGTTATTTGCCAGATAGCCGCCCGATTCGCTCGCGCGTTCCGCCGTACCGGTCTTGCCCGCTACGTCGTAACCCGCAACCTGGCCACCCTTACCCGTGCCCTCATCCACAACGGTAATCATCATAGACTTCACCTGCTCAGCGGCGTCTTCGCTAATCACGCGCACCTCACCGTCCGACCAATCGGCCTCCACACCTTTGCTCGATTTCAAGAAGTGCGGCGTTTCGCACACGCCTTTGTTTGCCATGGCACACACCGCGCGCATGACCTCGATAGGAGCAACGGCAATACCTTGGCCAAAGGACATAGAACCCAAGCTCGAACCGTCGTACTCTGAGCGCTCTCGCACAATGCCCGTGGATTCACCCGGGAAGTCGATGCCCGACTTATGCCCGATGCCGTAGGTATCCAGGTATTCCGCAAAACGATCGGCGCCGATCTTCTCGCCCACCAGCACCATGCCGGTGTTAGACGAACGGCGCATAATCTCGCGCAGGTCCATCGTCATGCCGTAATCGCGCTTGTCGGCGTCACTCACCCAGTCATCGCCCACCTGCACCTGGGCCGGCACCTGGAAGGTAGTGTCGGTGGTCACCAGACCAAGGTCGATAGCCATGCCCGCCACCAGCGTTTTGAATACGGAACCAGGCTCGTAGGCATCAGTCACCGAACGCAGATTCATATCAGCCGCATTGGTGTTGGCCAAATCTAGCTGGTTGTAGGTGGGGCACGAGCACGCCGCAAGGATTTCGCCCGTAGCGGGATCGGTTACCAGAGCCGAGCCGTAATGGGCAGAGGTCTGTTCAACCGAGATGGCAAGCGCCTCCTCGGCCACGCGCTGAATATTGATGTCAAGCGTGAGCACAATGTCGGTGCCATCCTGAGCAGGCACCTTTTCGTAGGCGCCGCCCGCAATATAGGAACCATCACGGGCGCGCTCACGCATAATGGAGCCGTTAACGCCCATAAGCACCTCGTTGTACTCTTTCTCCAGGCCCGAAAGACCTTCGTTGTCGATATTCACCACACCAAGCACCTGAGAGGCCAGGTTGCCATACGGGTACACGCGCTTGATGGCTGGCTCAAAGCCGATGCCTGCAATCTCAAGCTCCTGCAGCTCGGTGGCAACCTCTTCGTCTACCTGGCGTTTGATATAGGCAAAGGAGGTGTCGCGCTCAACCTTTTCGCGGCACTCCTCCTCGTCCACGCCCAAAAGGCGCACAAGCGCTTCCACCGCATCGTCCTTCTCTGTCACGAGCTGTGGATTTACGTATACGTTTTGGCACTCAACGCTCGACGCGAGCACGTTGCCGTTGCGGTCGTAGATAGTACCGCGCTTAGCGTAGAGCGTCTGGCTGGTCAGCCGGCGCTGATCGGCGCGGCGGCGATATTCACCCGCATTGATAATCTGGTAATCCGCGAGACGCGCAACGCCCACGGCGCCGGCAACGCCCAGCACGCCTAAGGCAAACGTGCGGCGTGAGATACCCTCGTGCTCCATATCGCTATGGAAGAGATCGTTTTGAGGCGCATCGGAGCGATACCCGCCGTAGCGCGACGAGCCACGGGAGCCATATGAGGATGCTCCTGAGCGCATATCGCGCCCACGCGGGGCGCGATACGAGTTTCGTCCATTTGATTGGGAACCAGAGCGACCTGTACCGCCCCTACCGCGGCGGTCGGACCCTCTATATCCATCATGGGGCATGAGGACATCCTACCTATTACTGAGCCGCATCGGTGCTTGCGGCGCCAGATGCCGGCGTGCTCACGTCGAGCGTGACCGTCTCGGAGGGTTCAACCATGCCGAGCGTGCTGGTAGCGAGGTCGCGAATGCGCGTATCGGCACCATAGACCGAACGCATGACCTCGAGGTTCTTCGACGTGTCCTGAGCGCTTTCGAGGGAGGCTGTGGTGGTGGCAGAGGCGTTCAGGGCAGCCGCGGTGGCGCTTGCGATGGTTACACGCGCGACACCGATGGCAAACACCAGGGCAACAAGCACGCAAAAGACCTTGACCACGTGCGTGAACATGGGGCTCACAATCTGGTTGGTCTCGCGGCCGGCGCCGGTGTAGACATCAAAATGCGGGCGTTCCCCGGTTTGCGGCGCGCGCGGTGCCGCTACCGGGGATCCCGGTGCATATGCGGCATGCATGTCATAGGCGATAGCTGCGTTTGAGGTGTGGATACCCATGATATGCATGCCTCCCCATCCTGCGGATGTTTGCTACGGTTCTGCTGCGTTTATGCGGGATGAGGCCTCGATACGTCACTTCATGGTTCAAGCCGTTCGGCGACGCGAATCTTGGCTGATCTCGCCCGCGGGTTGCGCTCAACCTCATCGGCGCGCGCAACAAGCGGTTTTCGGGTGATGACCTTGAGTATCGGCACGTTACCGCACACGCACACCGGAAGATCCGGCGGGCAGGTGCATCCCTTGCTGTCCTCCTGGAAGCGGTGCTTTACGATGCGATCTTCAAGCGAGTGGTACGAGATGACGCACAGGCGCCCTCCCGGATTGAGCCAGCGCACTGCCGCCTCTAGTCCCCGCTCAAGCACATCGAGCTCGTGATTGACCTCGATGCGAATCGCCTGGAACGTCTTGCGCGCCGGATGATGGCCGTGACGCCGTGCCGCGGCGGGGATCGCCGCTTTGATGACGTCTACCAACTCACCAGTGGTGCGCAGTGGCTCCTGACTCCTGCGGCGGCAGATTTCGCGCGCGATCTGGCTCGCGAATTTCTCCTCGCCGTAGACGCGAAGAATCCGGGTGAGGTCGGCTTCGGTGTAGGTGTTGATGACCTCAGCTGCGTTTAAGGGATTGTTCCCCGGATCCATCCGCATATCGAGGGGGGCATCTTCGTTGTAGGAGAAGCCCCTGCCAGGAATATCCAACTGCGGACTTGAGACACCCAAGTCGAACAGGAAACCATCGACACCGGGCACCTCGGCCGCGCAGAGCAGCCGATCAAGGTCTCCGAAGTTGCCCTTCAGAAGCCTGTGCGGGGTACCTGGCGCCTCGCGATCGAGCCGCTTGCTCGCGGCGTTGAGCGCCATATCATCCTGATCGATACCAATGAGCAGGCCGGTGCTGCCGATGGCCTGCGCCATAGCTGCTGAGTGTCCAGCTCCGCCAAGCGTGCAATCGCACACGACGGCGCCTTCGTGAAGCTCGAGTGAATCGAGCACTTCCTGGAGCATGACGGGTTCATGCCGATATTCTGGTGTCAAACTTCCCTCTCCCATACGCATCTCCCTACCAGGCCGCTTTGACTAGTTGCCAAAGAAGTCGGCAAGGACGTCCGTCATGGCAGACTTGCGTGCCTCGTGCGTCGCACGATCCCAAACCTCAAGGTGATCGTCGTTGCCAACGATACGAACCTCGCGGTCGAGATGCGCCTTCGCGCGATCGGCCTCAGGGAGGCTGATGCGGGCGGCGGAGTCTATTTCAAGTGTGGTTGCCGCACCGTTCAGCGCCTCTTTGACCATGCGATGCTGAGGGTTGGTGGGGTCGTACCCACCCTTGGCCTCAAACACCGACGCAAGCCAAGCCTTGAACGTGTCCTCGGTGAACACGTACAGGGCGTCGACTTCCTTTTCAGGAGCAGGGAGCACACGTACTTGATCGTCGAGCTGCTTACGGAAGGCAGGCGGCAAGGAGAGACGGCCCTTGGCATCGAGATTTCGATCATAAGAACCGGTCAAATACACCGCTGCACCCCCTTAGGCTTCTCTCAGGGAACGTACGGGAGCCACCCCGCTGTCGACGCTTTTCATTCTATGGTCGCGCTCCCCCAATCGCAACACTTTTTCCCACTTTCTCCCCCAACGGGCCACACCTTCCCCCAAACGTTGAAGCAACTTCCACGGGGCAGCTGAAGGGCTGCCACAAGATATGGTGTTCGCGGCGCAAAAACGCCACCACCTGTCGAAATGAGGCGGGATTTGGTCACCTTCAAGTTGAACTTGAACCGATTTTGAGAGGCGCTGCCGCAGTTGTGACGAAATAAAGAACCTGCAGGTCAGCGCGGTGGGAACCAGTGGGAAGGGTCAGGTGGGTCAGTTGGGGACGTGTTCCATTCGACCCATTCGGATACTCAAGCGCGTGGGTGCGCCGCCAGGTCAGATGGGGACGTGTTCCATTCAACCCATTCCATTCGGGGTCAGTTGGGGACGTGTTCCATTCGACCCATTCGGATACTCAAGCGCGTGGGTGCGCCGCCAGATACACCTCTTGCAGCTGCGTGCGATCGAGGTGCGTGTAGATCTGCGTTGTGGAGATGTCCGCATGGCCCAAGATCTCTTGCAGCACGCGCAAATCGGCCCCGCCCGCAAGCATATGGGTCGCAAAAGAATGGCGGAGGGTATGGGGATGAAGCCCTTCAATTCCCACAAAGCGGCCGTACCGCTCGCAGAGCGCGTGCACCGATTGGCGGGAAATACGTCCGCCGCGGTTGTTGAGAAACACCGCCGCCCCAGCACCGCCCCGCGCATGGCTCGCAAGCTCCTCGCGCGGCGCCGCAAGGTAGGCAGCCAGCGCGTCGTGCGCCGAGCCCACAAGCGGCACCACACGCTCCTTTGAGCCCTTGCCCACCACGCGCACATACTCGTCTGCCAGATAACAATCATGAAGGTCAAGGCCGGTGAGCTCGCTTACGCGCAAGCCGCAACCATAGAGCATCTCAAGAATCGCACGGTCACGCGCTCCCGCCGCCGTCGCGGGAAATACCTGCTCAAGCAGGGCGCGCGCCTCGTCGATGGAAATCACATCGGGCAGATGCTCTGCCTTTTTGGGAAGGCGCACCGAAGCCGCAGGATGCGTCTGCGCCCTCCCCTCGCGCACCAAGAAGCGATGAAACCCCTTAACAGCCGAAAGTGCTCGCTCAATGGATGCGTCCGAATAACCGCCCGTGCGGCGCTCGGCAACAAACGCCTCGATATCGGCGCGGGTCACATCGTCCGCACGCACCTTGCCCCGCTCGGCCATGAACGCACCATAGGTGGCAAGGTCGCGCCGGTAGCCATCGATAGTGTTGTTGGAAAACCCGCGCTCCACGGACAGGTGGTCCAGATAGAGCGCAGCGTCGATTTCCAGCGGGGTCGCAGAAGGGGCATCCCCCCGCGCGGCCTTATCCGCACGAGGGGACACCGGTTGTTGATGATGAGACGTTGAGGCCACGCGCTCCCCTAGTCTTCGGCGGCGTTTTTGGGCGTAACCGCAAGGCGGTCGATACCCTCATGCAGCCCAATCGCCGCACGCACAAACTCGCGGAAGAGCGGCTGGGGCTTGGTGGGACGGCTCTTGAACTCGGGGTGCGCCTGCGTAGCCACATACCACGGATGCACGGTGGATGGCAGCTCGACCATCTCAACCAGACGGTCGTCGGGCGACACGCCCGAGATCACCAGGCCCGCACGGGTAAGCTCATCGCGGAACGCGTTGTTGAACTCATAGCGATGACGATGGCGCTCGTACACCACTTCCTCGTCGCCGTATGCCTCGCGCACGAGCGTCCCCGGAACAAGACGCGCCGGGTAGGCGCCCAAACGCATGGTGCCGCCCTTCTCGGTAACGTCTTCCTGCGAGCTCATGAGGTCGATCACGGGATGCGCGCAAGCCGGCTCAAACTCCGTGGAGTTGGCGTCGGCGAGGCCGGCAACGTGGCGGGCAAACTCGCACACGGCCACCTGCATACCCAGGCAAAGTCCCAGGTAGGGAATCTTGTTCTCGCGCGCATAGCGGGCCGCGGCGATCTTGCCTTCCAAGCCACGCACGCCAAAGCCGCCCGGCACCACAATGCCCGAGACCCCGCCCAGCACGCGCTCGGCATCTTCCCAGGTGAGCGCCTCGCCATCCACCAGGCGCACATCCACATGACGGTCGAAGAAGATGCCTGCGTGACGCAGGGCCTCGATAACCGAAAGGTACGCATCCGGCAGCTGCGTATACTTGCCTACCACGGCAATCTTGATCTTGTCGGTGTGATGGTTGGCGTGGTTCTGCTTGTCCAAGAAGGTGAACCAGTCGTCCATGTGGCGCTCGCGCGGGTCGAGCCCCAGGCGCTCGCAAACGCGCAGGTCGAAGTCTTGCTCGGCAAGCATGCGCGGCACGTCGTAGATGCTCGCGCAGTCCTCGTTGGTGAACACGCAATCCACGTCCACGTCGCAGAAGCTGGCGATCTTCGCACGGATGGCGTCATCAATCTCGTGGTCGCTGCGGAGCACGATGATGTCGGGCTGGATGCCAAAGCTGCGCAGCTCTTTCACGCTGTGCTGCGTGGGCTTGGTTTTGACCTCGTGCGCGGCGGAGATGTAGGGCACGAGCGACACGTGGATGTAGCACACGTTCTCGGGGCCGGCGTCCTTCTTGTACTGGCGGATAGCCTCCACGAAGGGTTGGCTCTCGATGTCGCCGATGGTGCCGCCCAGCTCGGTGATGACCACGTCGGAGCCGGTCTGCTCCTCCACGCGGCGGAACTTATCTTTGATGGCATTGGTGACGTGCGGAATCACCTGCACGGTGCCGCCCAAAAAGTCGCCGCGGCGCTCGCGCTTGATGAGCGACTGGTAGATGGCGCCCGTGGTGAAGTTGGAGTCGCGGGTGAGGTTTTCATCGATGAAGCGCTCGTAATGGCCCAGGTCAAGATCGGACTCATAGCCATCCTCGGTGACGAAGACCTCGCCGTGCTGGAAGGGGCTCATGGTGCCCGGATCCACGTTGAGATAGGGGTCGGCCTTCTGCATGGTCACCTTGTACCCGCGGCTTTTGAGCAATCGCCCGAGTGACGCGGCCGTGATGCCTTTGCCGAGAGACGATACGACGCCGCCAGTGACGAAAATGTGCTTGGTCATTCGCTTGTACCTACGCTTTCCCGCTTGGAACCTGCCGTCCTTACGGGTCTTTATCGTAGCACTTGAAGGTGCGGCGGACGGGCGGCGTGAGCCCTTTCTTTTTCTTGCAACATTTGGGGCGCCAACGCGTGCGTTACATCTGCGCCACGTTTGCTATTGCCGAGATTCGCGCCAGCCTTACCTCTACGGCCTCTCGGTCTTGTTGGTATGCCGAACTCGCCGCGTTGGTGTGGACTTTGTCAAAAACAGCGGTCCGTTTGGAGAGAAAACGGGCTTTTGGCATACCAAAGAGCGAAGTGAGCCATACCGCAGCTGAATCTGCGGACAAGACGGCGTGCACAACGAGCCCTCAAGTAGCGTCATGATCCCCAAACGAGCAGCATCCCGATCAAAAACACCGCCACAGCAAGGCACATGAGCGCACATCCGCAACTGCAGCCGCCCGAATCGTCACTCGTGCCGCCGCCTCCGCCGCGACTACGTCGCATGGCTTCAACGGCAACCTGCCCCTCGATGGGGCCCACGTGGCCGTCGTTGTTAATATCAGGAACCATAGAACCCGCCTAGGTGGTAGCTGCAGAGCAGCAACGAGGAGTCGAGGCGCCCGTTACCGCCCGCACATCGGCCAGGGCCTCGGGTAACGCGCCACGGAGCGTTGGCATCCCCTGATTCTACACGAGATGCACATTTGCCAACATACGAACAGCGTGCCGCCGGCATCGCCCAATCACGCCTGTGACATGATAGCGCTAGGCCCAATGACGAGCTGTCGCTAAAAGAAATCAAGCGGCTTTTCGCTGACACCTACCGGAGGATGACGCCTTCGAGATGACAGAGGAGTCGGTGGAAAGACCTTCCTCCTTCTAAGAAGAAGCGTTGGTGGACGCGATCTTCATGAATGTGTATCGCGTGCTTGAGGAGGCGAGCAACATCATAGTTGACGTTTGGCGCCCGCAATTGCTTCTCACCGGGCGCCGATAGCTGCGTGGGCACGCAAAGAAACGCCTCCCTTGGCCGAGACGCATCGGCCAAGGGAGGCGAAATAATCACCGGTGCCATCACGCGGGGCCCCGCGCGGGGGTCACGCCATGCGCATGAGCACGGTGGCGAGCTGGGCGCGGGAGAGCACGCCGCCCGGGGCGAGGGTGCCGCCGCCGAGGCCGGAGAGGACGCCCTCTCCCACGGCCCACTCGAGGGCGGGCACGGCGTAGGAGGAGGCGTCGTCCCCGTCGGGGTACCCGGAGAGGTCGCCCGAGCCCCCGGGCTCGCCGGCGGCGCGCCAGAGGATGGTGGCGAGCTGCTCGCGGGTCACGGGGTCCTCGGGGCCGAAGTTGGCGCCGTCGCCGTAGCCCTCGACGATCCCCTGCTCGGCCGCCCACGCCACGGCCTCGGCGTAGAAGGCCCCCGGGTCGCAGTCGGCGAAGCTGGGGCCGCCCTCGGCCTCGGGCTCGCCCGCCTGGCGCCAGAGCACCGTGGCGAGCTGGGCGCGGGAGAGGGCGCCCTCCGTGCCGAACGCGCCGGAGCCGTCCCCGTAGCCCGCCATGAGGCCCGAGAGCCACGCCCACCGCACGGCCTCGGAGTACCACTCGCCCTCGATGGCGTCCGGGAAGGGCAGGGCGTGGCTGCGGGAGTCGAGCGCCACGAGCCACTCCGAGGCGTGGTCGATCGGCAGGCGCGCCGCGCCCCCGCCGTCGACCCGCGCGGACGCCTCGTACCCCAGCGACCCGGCCTCCTCGTCGTAGCGGTAGAGGTTGGCGACGAGCCCCGCGGCGTCCTTTCCTAGCGGCGCCACGAGCGTGAGCTCGAAGCCGAAGGGGCCGTCGTGCCCGAGCGACACCTGCACGGAGCCGGACTCGCCGGTGACGAGGTTCACCACGTCCGCGGGGATGGCGTCGCCGCCGAGCGAGGCGCCCAGGTCGGTGTCGCCGTGCCCCGCGCCCTCGGGCACGTCCCCGCCGTAGATCTCCCAGGAGACGCCGCCGCCCATGTCGAGCGCGAGCGTCACGTCGCGGCCGGCGAGCTCGTCCAGCACCTCGCCGGGCAGCACGGTCTTGCCGTCCATGTCCACCGTGACCGTGGACCCGGGCTCGGCGCCCACGATGTCGTCCGCCACGTCGCCCCAGTCGGGCCCGGTCGGGCGCGGCGGAATATAGACACCCGTGACGGTCACCAGACAGGTTGCCGTCATGCCACCATCCGCAGTGGTGACGACAATAGTGGCAGTGCCGGGCGACACGGCGGTCACGTTGCCGCTGCTGTCCACCGTGGCAACGGACGAGTTATCGCTCGTCCACGTCACGTTCTTGTTGGTGGCGTTGGCGGGAGCCACCGTAGCCGTGAGGGCGAGGGTGTTGGGGGTACCGTTGTAGTACAGGTGCGCCTGAGTCTGGCTGAGGGTCACTCCGGTGACAGAAACCGTCGCAGCAGTCACGGTGACGGTGCAGACGGCTTTTTCTTCGCTGCCGTCCGCAACGGTGACGGTGATGGTAGCTGTGCCCGCGCTCACGGCGATCACTTTGCCGCTTGTGTCTACCGTGGCGACACCGGGGGCGCTGCTTTCCCAGGTCACGGATTTTTCGGTGGCGTTGTCCGGCGTTATAGTGGAGATAAGGGTTTCTTCGTCGCCCACATCAAGGGTCAAGCTGGTCTTGTTCAGCTCAACTTTGGTGACTTTGTAAATCACGCTGTCGCCCAAACTTTCCGCAAGGCTCTCGCCCAGCGTGCCGCCATCCACGATTACCTTGTGGCCATTGGCGTCCAGACTTGCTCCATCGCCCGGCGTCAGGCTCTCGTCCTCGCCGATGGTCAAATTCTCCTGCAAGGTCGCATCGCCGTACACGGTGCCGGTGCCGTTATCAAAGACGATACCAACACTGTCATCAGCAGGGGAAACTTTCTTGAGATCTTGTAGCAATCCGGCACCGATCCCACCCCCTCTTGCGTCCACGATGGCACTGTTGCTGATGGTTAAGGTCGTAGTATTAGGAACGGTACCACTGCCGCTAGAATCATATAGAATCCCTGGAGACCCGCTGGCAGTCAGGCTGCCGCCATCCACAGTCAGAGCGGCGGTCGAACTATTGCTGGATTGCACATTGACACCATAACTGGTCCCCGTTGCTTCAACCTTGGCGTTCTGGATAAACAAAGCGGCATCGCCGTTGTTGCTCTGAACCCAGATTCCTGGATTACTAGAGCCGCTGGCATCCAGACTGCCGCCGCTTTCGCTTGTGATGGTCAGGGTGGCTTCGCCAGTAGAACTGGCCAACACATAGATCCCCTTGCCGACCTCTGCGATTGTATTGGTGCCCTCCAATGTGATGGTCAACTCCGCAGCGCCGTTCTGATTGTGCACGCCAATGGCAGCGCCAGCGACATAAGTGCTGGTATTTAAGGGTACTTCCTCTTTAATCGTGGCGTTGTGCAAGGTCAGGGTATTATTCGCTACGTCATAATGGATATAGTTGTCCGTCGGTGTGTCTCCGCTTGTGTATGCGGTGACATTTCCATCACTGTCCGTTGTCCAGTAGCCGGTAGAAGAGATTTTTACACCGCCGACATAAATCACCTGGTAATCCGGCGCAGCCGCCAGCGCCGTGGCGGGGAGCATCGTCAGGAACATCATCATCGTCGCCAGAAGCGCGCCGACCTTCCACCACGTTCTTCTCGCCATACGACACCGTCCCTTCCGCCTGCGCCGCAATGCGGGCGCGAAACGCAGCTTGACCTCCCCATTGTTGTTTAGGAGCTGAGGAGGGCCTCTACCCGGCGAGACGGTGGGTTTGGGGAGGGTCGCGCCCTACGAGAGCAGAAAGCGGCCGAGCTCCTTGCGGCTGCTCACGCCGAGCTTCTTCAGGGACTTGGAGATGCACTCCTTCACGCGGTTGACCGAGATGCCCATGTGCGCCGCGATCTCGGCGTTGCTCCACCCGCGCGCCGCGAGCATGCAGGTCGCGAACTCGGTGGTGGTGAGGTTGTCGGCCACGTCGTCGCCGGTGGCGGGGTTGTGAACGCGGCGCCATCCGGCGGAGAAGCGGTAGGTGATGTCGATGATGCGGCGGAAGTCGTCGGGCCAGGCGGGCTTGATCGCCGCCTCGAGCATGCCGCCGAGGAGGCCGTGGTGCTCGGCCAGCGGCTCGATCAGGCCGTCGGGGCGGGCGAGGTCCCAGGCCGCCAGCAGGTGCTCGCGCGCCTCGTCCGCGCGGCGCCGCGCCATGAGGTCCATGACGGCGACGAGGTGCAGGTAGATGGCGGGGATGGGATAGGAGTCCTCCTGCATGGCGAAGGCGCCCAGCACCAGGCCCAGGCTCGTCTGGTGCTCGCCCTCCAGATAGAGGCGGTGCGCCTGCACGTAGCAGGCGAAGAGCCTCAGGCCCGGCGGCAGGAGGGGCAGCGCCTCGCCCGCGGGCGGCAGGCCCTCGGGCTCGGGGATGTGCAGAAGCACGCTCGCCGTGCGCGCCACGAACGACGCCGCGGCGGCCGCCTCAGGGGAGGACCCCCCCCGATGGGCTTCTCGATGCCGGCGCGGGCGCGCGCGAGGGCGGAGCGGGCGTCGTTGATGCGGTCGAGGGCGAGGCTCGCGTACGCGCAGATGAGGCAGGCCGAGAGGCGCGCTCCTGCGTCCTCGCTCGCAAGGAGCGGACGCGCGAGGGCGGCCGCCCGCGCGGCGTCGCCGGTGAAGTAGGCGAGCTCGGCCAGCGCCACGTCGCGGCGCGGGCCCTCGGGGAGCGACTCCGCGTACTCGCGGGCATGGCCGGGGGCAAAGGGCGCGTTCATGAGGGGCATGAGGGTGTCGCACGACCCCTGCCGGCGCCGGGGGACCGGGGGCCTCTCGTCCCCGGGGGCCGCCTCGTTGCGGGAGCGCCGCAGGTCGGCGGGCTTGACGGCGCCCTCCGGCACGCGCCAGACGCGGCCCACGCGCTCGGCTCCCGGGACGCGACCATGAGCGCACATGAGCTGCACGGCGCGCGGCGTCACGTGCCAGCGGCGCGCCGCCTCCGCGGCAGAGATGAACTCCATGTGGCACCCCCATTCACATACATCGATAGCTTACCAGAGCCGCACCGGGGCATTCCTTCGCTCGTGCGAAGACTTGGACAGGGATTTTGGGAAGTTTTTTGCGCTGGACGGCGGCAGGCGGCGCGGAGGTCGCAGATTACTACGGGCTCGACCTCTCGTCCGTGACCCGCGCGTTCTACAAGCAGATGGTCAACACTCGGCGCATCCCGCTCACGTTCGCCCCGGAGGAGCCCAACGAGGAGAGCCTCGCCGCAATCGCTGAGGGGGACGCCTTTCTTGCGTCCGGCCAGAGCGGACGATTTGCGAACGGTCACGACCTGATAGAGGCGGCGACGGCCTGATGGCCAGGCTCGCCGCCGACTTCTCGTCTGCCTTGAAGCCGCCCTCTTCCTGGAATTGCGGCCCCCTTTGCATAGTTGCGGCTCCTATATGTCAATCACAGCCGAAAATCGGCGTTTGGATGACATATAGGAGCCGCAACTCACCTGTGGCAGCAGGCTTCGAGGGGTGTAGACCAATTATCATGGCGTCAAGCCTCCGATTGAGAAATCCACAATGAAAGTGGCGGAAAATCCTCAATGCTTTTGTCGTAAAATCATCAATAAGTATTTGGGGAAATCCCCAGAGGGACAGAACCCTTGCCACAGGAAGACCAGTGATAGAGGGGTATCATGACGTCAACGAAGGACATCAGGCCCGAGGGCTACATCCCTCGCATAGTGGACGCAAAAGTCGAGCGGTTCCTTCGCGTGTTCGGCGCCGTCGAAATCGCAGGGACCAAGTGGTGCGGCAAAACATGGACTGCGCTTGAGCACGCCCAAAGCGTAAGCTACGTGGATACCTCGCTTGCCCTTGCACGGGATGACCCCTCGGCGATGCTTATTGGCGAGCGACCACACGTCATCGACGAGTGGCAACGCGTGCCGGCAATATGGGATGTTGTACGGCACGAGGCCGATCGCGTGCGTGGCCTCAGAGGCGCATGGATACTCACGGGCTCTTCGACCCCTCTCCCAAGGGATGCGAAAAGTCCGGACGAGCAGCCCAGCCACAGCGGCGCGGGCAGGATCGGCCAGGTGAGGATGCGTCCGATGACCCTCTCTGAATCGAGAGATTCCACGCGTGCCGTATCCCTCTCTGGGCTCTTCCGCGGCGAGTTCGCACCTTCCCAAGTTGAGACAAGCGCGACGAAACTCGTTGACCTCGCCTGTCGAGGGGGCTGGCCGGAAGCCGTCGACCTTTCCGCCGAGGACGCCCAACTCATCGCTCGAGAATACCTGCGGCTGCTGCGCCGTGAGAGCATCCCCAAGCAGGGCAAGCGCGGAGACGTAGCGGAACGCCTGCTCTTTTCGCTTGCTCGCAACCTCGGTCAGTCTGCCACCTACAAGACCCTCATTGCGGACATGAGCGACGCCTCGGCAGCGGGCATGGTCTCTGAGAACACGCTCGTATCCTACCTTGCGCTACTCAAGAGCATGTACCTGCTCGAGGAGGTGCCCGGCTGGCAGCCTCCGGCGCGAGCGGCCGGTCGCGTGCGCACCAAACCTAAGCGCTACCTGGCCGATCCATCCCTTGCCGTGGCCGCGCTGGGAATGTCGCCTTCGGCCCTGCTCGACGACTGGCAGACGTTTGGGATGGTGTTCGAGGCCATGTGTATGCGTGACCTGATGGTCTATGCCGACGCACTCGACAGCGCAGCAGACGTGCCGGTGCGTTACTATCGCGACGACTCAGGCCTTGAGGCCGACGCTGTGGTCGAGCTATCCGACGGACGGTGGGCCGCCTTCGAGTTCAAGGTTAGCGAGGCGCGCACGGAGCAGGGCGTGGCGAGCCTCCGGCGCCTGCGGGAGCGCGTCTGCTCCAACCCCTCCGCCCGAATCCGTCCGCCCGAGTTCATGGCAGTCGTCACAGGGGTGTCCCACTACGCACGGCGCGTGGAGGACGACATCTACGTAGTGCCTCTGGCAGCGCTTACGGCATAGGGCTCGCTGCGGGGCAGGCGCCCGCAGCGATCGCCCACCCCGCAGCAAAACGGGTAGGGGCACGCCCCGAAGACCGGACGCTCCCCTACCCGTCACGTTGTCGTTGGCTCTCGCGTGCCGAGGCGTCCGTCTGCCCCGGCGCTTCCCTGCCAGCCTGTCGCCGCGCTACTTGTGGTAGTAGCTGCTGCGCTCAAACTTGGGCTCGCAGCACACGTTGATGCCGAGTTTCTTCAGGAGCGCCTCGTCCGTGGCCGAGATGATCACCGAGAAGAACGCGTCGCAGCCGCGCAGCTTGGGCAGGCCCGCGAGCACGCGCGCCGCCACCTCGCTTGTAGCCGAGGTGATGGAGAGCGCAATGAGCGTCTCGTCCGGATGCAGGCGCGGGTTGCGGCTTCCCAGCTGCGAGGTCTTAAGGCGGCTGATGGGCTCGATGGCCTCGTTGCTGATAACCTCAAGCTCCAGGTCCACCCCGGTGACCGTCTTGAGCGCGTTCATGATGAGCGAGCTCGCAGCACCCAGGCGCGTCGAGGTCTTACCGGTGACCACCGTGCCGTCGGGCAGCACCATGGCACCCACGGGCGCCCCTGTGGTCTCCTCCTTGAGGAGCGCCGCCGAACGCGCCGGTGAGAAGTCCTTGGTGACGCCGGCCTTCTTCATGATCATCTTGAGCTTGTCTACGTGATCCTGCCCCATGCCGGTGCGCTTCACGTTCACGGCCGCCGTGAAATAGCGGCGCACAATCTCCATGAGGGCGGCCTCACGGCACGCCTCGTCATCGGTGATGGCAAAGCCCACCATGTTCACGCCCATATCCGTAGGGCTTTGGTAGGGGCTCTCGCCAGAGATCTTCTCCATGAGTGCGCGCACCACGGGGAACGCCTCAACGTCGCGGTTGTAGTTCACCGTGGTCTTGTCGTAGGCCTCCAAGTGGAAGGGGTCAATGATATTGGAATCGTCCAGGTCGACCGTCGCCGCCTCGTAGGCGATGTTCACCGGGTGCTTGAGCGGCAGGTTCCACACCGGGAAGGTCTCGAACTTGGCGTAGCCGGCGGCCACGCCGCGGCGATGCTCGTGGTAGAGCTGCGAGAGGCAGGTAGCGAGCTTGCCCGAACCAGGGCCGGGTGCCGTCACCACCACAAGCGGGCGCGAGGTCTCCACATACTCGTTCTTGCCGTAGCCGTCCTCCGAGACGATGAGGTCGATATCGTGCGGATAGCCCTCGATGGGATAGTGCAGCTTGCACACAATGCCCAAATCTGCCAGACGGCGGCGGAACACATCGGCCGCAGGCTGGCCCGCATACTGGGTGATCACCACAGCCGCCACGGCAATGCCGTTTGTGCGGTAGATATCCGCAAGGCGGAGCACGTCCTCGTCGTAGGTGATGCCCAAATCGCCGCGGGCCTTGTTCTTCTCGATGTCGTTGGCGTTGATGGCGATGATCACCTCGACGTCCGCCGCGAGGCTCTTGAGCATGCGGAACTTGCTATCGGGAGCAAAGCCGGGGAGCACGCGGCTCGCATGGTAGTCGTCAAAGAGCTTTCCGCCAAACTCCAGGTACAACTTGCCACCAAACTGCGCAATACGTTCCTTGATGCGCTCAGCTTGCAGCTCGATGTACGTATCGTTGTCGAATCCCTTACGCATGGGGTAAAGCTCCTCTCAGGTAGCACTCGGTCGCGCGTCCTCAATAACCCGTCAAGTATAGCCGAGCATGCCGCCGCACGTTTGTGCAAGGCCTCAAAACATCACGACCCCCTCCCGCGCACGGAACGGGAGGGGGCGAAAGGTAGGGTCTCACCAGGTACGAACGTTTAGTGCGCACCCGGCTAGACGATAACGGGTGTGGGGACAGACCCCGCGTGCGGCTAGATCAGCATGAGCGCCGCGGTGCAGATGATGATAGACACCACCGAGAGCACCACCACGAGCTTCAAGGCGAACTTGAGCCAGGTGGTCCACTCAATACGCGCCAGCGCAAGGCCACCCATGATGGCTCCCGAGGTGGGCGTGAAGAGGTTCACCACGCCAATGGCGCTCGAGAAGATCATGACCATGACCTCGGGCGAGAAGCCGAGGGCAGAGGCGAGCGGACCCATGATGGGAATGGAAACCGTAGCCATGCCGGAGGTCGAGGGGATGAGGAAGGAGAGGCCGAAGTAGATGAGCCAAGCAAGCGGCGCAAAGAGGATGCCCGAGACACCAGCAAGCGCGTCGGCGGCGGCATTGAGCACGAATACGTCGAGGCCCGTGGACGCCATGAGCACCGAGATGCCACGCGAGAGGGCGATGATGAGAACGACGCTCATCATGTCGGCAGCACCGGTGATGAAGGTGTTCACAATCTGCTTCTCAGAGAGGCCACCCACGATACCGATGACAATGGCCATGACGAAGAACCACGTGGAAGCCTCATCGAAGTACCACTGACCAATGGGGAGACCCGTTACGAAGGCAGACCAGCCCTGCGAGGTCTGAACCTCGGAGGTTGCGACACCCTCAACGGAGCCCTCGACCACGGTGGTCGAGCCGTTGGCATCGTCATAGGCGGCTACAAGGTCGTCGGTGGTGACGGGGGTCTCAACCGTTTCGTAGGAAGCACCCGCGTCGAAGAAGTTGGCAACATCGGCATTGAGGTCGGCAATGGGGATGAAGCCCAGAATCATGACAACAAAGGTGAAGGCGAAGACAATGAGGCAGCCCTTCTGGCGACCGGTGAGCTTGACTTCCTTGGCGGCCTCGGCAGCAGCTGCGCCGTGAGCCTCCTCGGCGTTCTTGAGCTCCTGCTGGGAAAGGAACGTCGAACCCTTGTCGGCCTTGACCTTCTTGGCATAGTTCATCACGAAGATGATGGAGATGACCGTGGTCGCGAGCCAGAGCACCGCACCCAGGCCGATGATGATGGTCTGGTCAGCCTCGATGCCCACACCGCGCAGCGCATCAACTGCAGCGCCAACGGCAAACGGGTTGACCGTGGAGCCCAGGCAGCCGCAGCCAGCGCCCAAAAGGACGGTGGCGGCACCCACGAGGGGGTCAAAGCCCGCAGCCATCATGGTCGCGGTAAGCAGCGCGTAAAACGGTACGGTCTCCTCGCACATGCCATAGGTGGTGCCACCCAGCGAGAAGATGAGCATGAGAACCGGAATGATCCAGATCTCTTTGCCCTTGAGTTTCTGAACAAGCACGGCAATGCCGTTGTCGAGGGCGCCCGTCTCGGTCATCATCCCCAGGAAACCACCGAGGATCATAACGAAGAGACAAACAGGCAAGGCGTCGGCGAAGCCCTTCACCGGAGCGGTAAAGAAGTCGCTGAACGTTGCGGCCGTGACGTCAGGCGCAAACCCGGCGACGATTGCGGTGATGATGGCAACGATGCCAAGCAGGATAAGAAGAATGGTGAAAGAAGATAGCATCCCGCGCTTTTTCTTCTCAGCAGCAGCCATGTTCTCATCCTCCTTTCTTGTTGGAGAGCTCTGCACTTCCCTGCCCCGCCGTGCCGTGCTCTCAAGACAGGGGGTGCATTAAGCGGGCCGTCGGTTGCGCCGACGGCCCGTGACAACCAATGGGTTACTTGAGCGTTGCGTACATGACGGCCTTGATGGTGTGCATGCGGTTCTCAGCCTCATCAAAGACCTTGGACTGCGGGCCCTCGAAGACCTCGTCGGTGACCTCCATCTCGGTGACACCAAACTTCTTGGCGATGTCGGCGCCAATGGTGGTGTTGGTGTCGTGGAAGCTGGGCAGGCAGTGCAGGAAGATAGCCGAAGGATCGGCGAGGTTCATGAGCTCCTGGGTAACGCGATAGGGCTCGAGCTGGTTGATGCGCTCGGTCCAGACCTCGTCGGGCTCGCCCATGGACACCCACACGTCGGTGTAGATCACGTGGGCGCCGGTGCAGGCAGCCTTGGGATCGGTGGTGAGGGTGATGGTGCAGCCGTTAGCCTCGGCGATGGGGGTGCAGGCCTCGATGACGTCGGAGGCGGGCATGCACTCCTCGGGGCCGCAGGCAACAAAGTTCATACCGAGCTTGGCGCACACAACCATGAGGGAGCGCGCGACGTTGTTCTTAGCGTCGCCCATGAACACCAGGGTCTTGCCCTTGATGTCGTAGTTGAAGTTCTCCTGGACGGTCAGGATGTCGGCGAGCATCTGGGTGGGATGCCAGAGGTCGGTAAGGCCGTTCCACACCGGCACGCCAGACTTAGCGGCCAGCTCCTCAACGTCCTCCTGGGCAAAACCACGGAACTCGATGCCGTCATACATGCGGCCAAGCACGCGGGCGGTGTCCTCGATGGACTCCTTCTTGCCCATCTGCGAGCTGCCCGGATCGAGGTAGGTTACACCCATGCCCAGATCCATTGCGCCCACCTCAAAAGCGCAGCGGGTGCGCGTGGAGGTCTTCTGGAAGAGCAGAACGATGTTCTTGCCCTCAAGGTAACGATGCGGGGTGCCCGTGCGCTTGAGGTCCTTGAAGTTCTTGGAGAGCTTGAGCATGTACTCGATCTCTTCCGTGGTGAAGTCGAGGAGCCTCAGGAAGCTACGGCCGGAGAGGTTAACACCCATCGTGGTTCCTTTCTATATAAATACATCCGTGCTATCGGGGCGTTGTGGATGCACGTGCATCCCGATACGAACGAGACCGGCGCCCCGCCCCGGAGGCGCCGTCTCAAAAAATGTGATGTTACCAGACAACATCCTCGCGCCAGAACGGCATGCTCATGCAGCGCGGGCCGCCACGACCACGGGACAGCTCTGCCGAAGGCACCACGAGCAACTCCATGCCCTCCTTGTAGAGCACGTCGTTGGTGACCGTGTTGCGCTGATAGACGCAGATCTTGCCCGGGGCGACGGCGAGGGTGTTGGAGCCGTCGTTCCACTGCTCACGCGCAGCCGCGATAGGATCGCCACCACCGCAGGGGATGAGCTTCACCGCATCGATGCCCAGCGCCTTCGCAAGGATGTGCTCGAGGGTGTCGCTGATCTCGACAATGTCCACCTCGCCGGGGTTGGTGCCCGGAGTGAGCTTGTACACGTGCAGCGTGCCCATGATGGCGGGATGAATGGTGAACTTGTCACGGTCGATCTGGGTGAAGACCGTATCCAGGTGCATGAAGGCACGGGAGACCGGGATGTCGAACGCCAGGATGGTGTCGATCTTCGAGTCGGAGTTCCAGAACATGTTCTGGGCCATGACGTCGATAGCGGCAGCCTGGGTACGCTGAGAGATGCCCACAGCGATAGTGTGCTCGTTGATGTTGAGCACGTCGCCGCCCTCGGTGTGGAAGGAGGAATCGCGGCGGAAGTACAGCGAGGTGTCCTTGTAATCAGGATGATACTTAAAGATGTACTTGCCGTAGATGGTCTCGCGGTTACGGGTGACCGAGTACATACGGTTGAGGTTGACGCCATTGCCAACCACGGCGAACGGGTCGCGCGTGAAGTACAGGTTGGGCATGGGGTCAACGAGCAGGTCGGACTCGCTCTCGGTGTTCACGAGGGAGTCGAGCGTCACCGAGCTGGTGAGCGGAAGCTCAACCTCGGCCTTGGTGATGCCGGCCATGGTCTTCTTCACAAACTCAAGGTTGTCCGGAATGGCCTCAAGAAGCTCACGGACGGCGGCAGGGGCGATGCGGCCCTTCATGCCAGCCTCAGCGAGCCACTGGTCGAGGAACTCGGCGCGCGCCTCGGGCACGGCGTCGAACGCCTCGGCCACAAGCTGCTCAAGGTAAAGCACCTCGACACCCTGGTCACGCAGGATCTGCGCAAAGGTGTCATGCTCCTGCTGAGCAACCTCGAGGAACGGAACGTCATCAAACAAGAGGCGCTCGAGCTCATCGGGCGGAAGGTTGAGCAACTCATCGCCCGGCCTGTGCAAGCACACCTTTTTGAGGGTTCCGATCTCGCTTGTTACATGCAAGCCCTTGGTCATCGTCCTCCTACCTTTCTTACGGGGCCGCAAGCGGCCCATGGTTTCACGTCCTCCGTGTGGACGTTGTGTACCGACATCCATAGATATATCCATTTTTGCCCCTTGCGTCACCGTCATCCGCCAACGGTATAAAAGCGCGGGGGAACGGTATATCTCGAAACAATTGCCATGGTGTACTCCTATTTGATAAAGCATTTTTACGTGCGGAAACATACGAATTGACATAAATGATGGCATGATATTTGCGAATAAAGTAGCTATTAATTTGAATATTTTTACGGACGATATGAAACTTTGCGTGAGTTATGGCGGCGGCTATTCTCTTCGATAAGCATTCAGATTATTTGACAGATTATTCAAAACTGTCTGCAACTTCGCCGCGTACCAACCGTTCACGGGCCTATCTCAACCGTCTACCCGCCATGCGCGTACCAGAGGCAGCGCTGGAACAACTTTTTCGCAAACGTAAAGGCTTCATCAAGCTTTTCTGCCGCGGGTATTTCGGCGCGATACAACCCCTATAAATGGTGTGAACTATACTTACGGATAGTTGTGGATAGACACGCGAGCATGCGCCAGCAAGACGTGAAAGCAGGAGCATCATGACCAAGAGCGCTGACAAAAAAGCGAAAAACAAAAAGAAAGATAAAGCGGGGGTGACCGAGATCGCCCCGGCCGATCGTCACGATTACTCGTACACGCAAAACCGCGAGCTCAGCTGGC